>JBKGZP010000002.1:0-98213 GCA_046543335.1 Halobacteriales archaeon | reverse complement strand
GCCTACGACCCGGAGGTGCCCACCGTCGGCGCCGAGTCCTGGCGGGTCTCGCCGGAAGGGACCACCACGACCCCCTCGTTGCCCCGGCGTCGCAGGAGACCCTCCGCCGCCGGCGACGGGGCGTCGAGCGCGACCCGCTCGACCGCCAGCTCGCCTGCCTCGATGCGATCGAGCAGGGTGCCGACGCGATCGACCTCGAGCCGGTCGACCAGGAGCTCCCGGTAGGTCTCCTCCAGCGGCGGGCACGCCGGGAGCCGCTCGGCCACCCCCAGGAGGAGGTCGCTCTTGAACTGTTGCTCCGCGGGGGTGCGGACGTGGTCGCCGTACCGTCGCAACACGAGCAGCGAGCGCGTGGCGTTCATCCGGAAGTGGCGCTCGAACAGCTCGCTCTCGCGCAGGCACGACCGCAGTTCGGCCTCCAGGTCGGCCGTCGACAGCTCGCGCAGCGTACCGACGACGTCGAGGCGGCAGTTCGTCGGGACGGCGATCGCGAAGCCGTCGTCGCCAAAGGCCACGGGCACGTTCGCGTCGGTGCGCGCCCGACTCCGGTCGGCGACGAGCCGGGCGAGCGCCTCGTTGACCCCGCCGCCGGCCCGGGTGCGCACGAAGTAGCGCCGACGGTCGGCGGCTCGATCGAGCACCTCCTCGACCACGATGCGGTCGGCCGTGGCGAGCCCGGCCGGACCGAGGCTGGCGGTTCGGGCCTCGAGCTCGCGGACGATGGCCCGGACGGCCCCCTCCGCCAGCGTCTCCTCGGCCCGAAGGTGCCGACGGGCCCGGCCGGGACCACCGGCCTCGATCGCCGCGGCGAGCTCGCCGAGCAGCTCGCGCGTACCCCGGGCGAGGTGGGCCGTCGTCGGCCGGCGCTCGGACTCCCACTGCGGGACGGTGGGGGTGGCGTCCGTCGCCTCGACGTAGATGGTCCCGCCCTTGCGATACCGAAAGGCGTAGCGGTCGCCGCCGAGGACGAACACGTCGCCCGGTTCGAGGACGTCGAGGAACGCGTCGTCGAGCTCGCCCACCCAGGCGTCGTCCTCGAGGGAGCGCACCTGGCAGGCGAACTCGTCCGGGATCGTGCCGACGTTCGTGAAGTAGATCATCCGCGCGAGGCGCCCGCGGCTCCCGATGATCGCCTCGCCCGGCGCGAACGCCTCGCGGTGGCGCTCGCCGCCGGGCGGGTCGTTGCGGTCGCGCCAGATCTTCGGATAGACGTTGCGCGCGGCGAGCTCGGGCTCGTCCGCGGCGAGGTACGCGAGGATCGCCTCGAAGTCGTCGTCCGCCAGCGAGCGGTACGGCCAGGCCCGACGGAGGCGCCCGAGGACGGTCGTCTCGGCGACCGGACCGGCGACCGCCATGCCGTAGACGTGCTGGACCGCGACGTCGAGTGGCGCCTCGGGGACCGCGAGCGCCTCGATGTCGCCGTCGGCCGCCAGGCGGACCTGGGCGGCGCACTCGAGCAGCTCCCAGGGGTCGGTCGCGAGCACGCGACCCCGGCGGGTGGCCCCGACGTGGTGGCCGGCCCGGCCGACGCGCTGGAGCAAGGTGGCGACCGACTTGGCGGAGCCGAGCTGGACGACGAGGTCGACGGAGGGCATGTCGACGCCCAGCTCGAGGCTCGTCGAGGTCGTCACGAGGTCGTACTCCCCCGCCTTGAGGCCGGCCTCGACGCGCTCGCGGGTTCGCGTCCCGAGCGAGCCGTGGTGGCACGCTGCGCGCTCGTCGTAGCCGTCGTAGCGCTCGCGGAGCTCGGCGAGGATGCGCTCGGCTCCGGCGCGGGAGTTGGTGAACACCAGCGTGGTCTCGTGCGCCTGGACGAGGGCGTGCAGCCGCTCGAAGAGCTGGTCCTGCAGGCGTGGGTACGGCGTCGAGCGCAGCCCCGGCGTGGGTACCTCGAGGGCGAGCTCGAGCGGCCGCCCCCCGCGGGCGTCGACGAGTCGACAGGCCCGCGGCGGGCCGTCCGGGCCGGTGCGCCCGACCAGCATCGCGGCAGCCTCCTCGAGGGGCGCGACGGTGGCCGAGCAGCCGACGCGGACGGGATCGGTCTCCGCGAGGTCTTCGAGGCGCTCCAGACTGACGGCCAGGTGGACGCCCCGCTTTCGGTTCGCGATCGCGTGGAGCTCGTCGACGACGACGTACTCGACCGTGCGGAGGTGCTCGCGCAGGCGCGGCGCGTTCAGGAGGATGGCGAGCGTCTCCGGGGTGGTCGCCAGGATGTGCGGGGGGTGCTCGCGCATGCGCCTGCGCGCGGCATCGTCGGTGTCGCCGTGTCGGATCGCGTAGGTCAGCGCCACCTCGCGCTCTCCCAGGTCGTCCGCGATGGCCTCGAGCGGGCGCGCCAGGTTCCGCGCGACGTCGTTGGCGAGCGCGCGCATCGGGGCGACGTAGATGCACCGGATACCCGGCTCGAGGTCGCCGTCTCGCTGGCGTCTGAGCAGGTCGTCGATGATGCCCACGAACGCCGCCAGCGTCTTCCCCGTGCCCGTCGGCGCGGCGACGAGGGTGTGCGTCCCGCCGGCGATGCCGGGCAACGCGCCGCGCTGGGGGCGGGTGAACGCCGACCCGTCGCCGTCGTCGAACCGCGTTCGCCACCAGCGGGCCACGGGACCGCACAGCCGGCCGTAGAGGGCCTCGTCCGACGGGCCGTCGTCGGGGCCGACGCGCACGCGTTCGAACGGGCCCGCCTCCATTGGCTCGTGTGTGGGGCGCTCGCACCTTCAAGGATGCGCTGCCGGGGCGACCCCTTTTTGGCACCGGCCGGATGACCTCGTTCCGTGGACTCGACCGACGCCACCCTCGAGGTGACGTTTCTGGGCACGGGAGCGGCGATGCCGTCGGGCGATCGCTTCCAGTCGGGCGTGCTCGTGCAGGACCAGCGCCGTCGGCTGCTCGTCGACTGCGGCAGCGGCGTGTTGCACCGCCTCCAGCAGTGTGGCGTGGGCTACGAGGCGGTCGAGACCGTCCTCCTGACGCACCACCACCTCGACCACGTGGCCGACCTGCTACCGCTGATGAAGGCGCGATGGCTCGCGGGCGAGGCGTCGCTGACCGTGGTCGGCCCGTCGCGAACGACGTCGCTCGTCGAGGCGCTCCTCGAGGTGCACTCGTACATGCAAGACCGCCTCGAGCTGGAGGTGCGCGAGGTCGGCCCCGGGCGCCATCGCATCGCGGGGTTCGACGTCGAGGCCGTCGAGACCCGCCACTCCGTGCCGTGCCTGGCGTATCGCCTCGACGATCGGTTGACCATCTCCGGCGACACGGAGCCCAGCGAGGACGTCGTGGAACTGGCCGACGGCTGCGCCGTCCTCGTGCACGAGTGCGCCTTCCCGGACGAGATCGAGACGAGCAACCACACCCGCCCGAGCGAGCTCGCGGAGGTGCTCCGCGACGTGGAGGTCGGTCGGGTCTACCTCACGCACCTCTACCCGCACTGCCAGGGTCGCGAGGCCACCATGCAGTCAACCATCGCCGAGGCGTGGGGCGGCGACGTGTCCGTGGCGGAGGACCTCCTCACCGTCCGCGTGACGCGCGAGCCCTGAGGTGGCTCAGTCGATGGCGTAGCGCAACACGGCCGCGATGCCGCCGAGGCTCTCGAGCTGGCGACCCGGTTCCGCCGCCGCGGAGACCACGCGCACGGTACCACCTCGGCGCTCGACGCTTCGGATCACCTCGTCGACGTCGATCGACCAGGACCCGTCGCCGCCGCGCTCGCGCTGGAGGCGGTCGTCGACGACCGCGAACGTCTCCACCGCGCCGTACTCCGCCGCCCGGGCCACCTCGGCCGGGCCGTAGGTGACGAGCGCCGGCGACTCGCGAAGTCCGGTGAGCAAGTCCTCGACCAACTCGGCCTCGGCGGCGATGCGCGTCTCCCGGCGGAGGTCGTCGACGACGCCCCGGCGCAGGACCTCCTGGACGCCGCGCTCGCCCACGGTGCTCGTGTCGACGACCCGGAGGTCCGTCGCCACGTCCGGGGCTGAGTCGCGGAGGTAGCGCTCGCAGTCCTGCTTGGCGAAGCCCGGGCCGGCCAAGACGACGGCGTCGACCTCGGTGTGCTCGAGGATGGCGGCGACCTCGGCGAACAGCTCGCTCCGGGTCGATTCGCCGCCGCGCTTGCCCGAGCCGGTCGAGATCGTCGCGCGGTGCTCCGGACCGTGCTGGGCCACCTCGAAGACGTCCGCCCGGCCCTCCTCGATGGTGACGACCAGCACGTCCGGCTCGCCGGTCGCGGCCTCGGCCTCGCGCAGGCGTTCGCGCTGGTCGGGCTTGAAGCGCTTCTCGAGCTCGAGGCGGTCGTGCACCTCGACGTTGATCGTGTGGTGGTGGCCGAGCTGGTCCTCGCGGGAGCAGGCCACGATCTCGCCGCCGAGGCGCAGGCGCTTCGCGAAGCGGTCGAACGACACGGATTCGATGCGAATCGTCGCCCACATCGACTCCCGCTGCCCGCCGGTGTCGCGGAGCCGGTCGTCGTCGCGCTGCACCCGCCGGTCGATGTCGGTGGCGACCAGGTCGCCCGGCTCGACGACGTACTGCAGGTGCCAGAGGTCCTCCGTCGAGTCGGGGACGACGACCACCCGCTCGCGGTCGGGATCCTCGGGGTCGACCGACTCGACGCGCATGTGGGTTCGAACCGGGCGACCGCCCAAGAAGGTGGCTATCGCCCGTCGACGTCGACGATGCGCGAGCCACCCGGCGGCAGGAACGGCTGGATCCGATCGGGGCTGGCGACCTTGCGGACGAAGGTCTCGTCGGCGAACGCCTCGCGGAACCGCCGGTACAACCGCTTGGCGACGTCCGCCTGGGCGAACCGCCCGGGCTCGAGGTCGGCGAAGATGGCGACACGGTCGCGCACCGTCGCCGGGGGGCCACCGAGCACGCGTGTCTCCGGCTCGCAGGCGACCCCGACGGCGACGCCGACGGGGACGTCGCGGTAGTAGGTCCGCTCGCCGCGGACGGCGAACGCGCCGGTGTCGAGGTACTCGCCGCTTTCGGCCGCCTTGGTCAGCTGCGCCGGGCGGACGGCGTAGGCGTCGCCGGCGAAGTGGCCGTCCTTCCAGACCGAGGCGTACGAGACGGCGAACTGCGCGGTCTGCTCGCGCGACGCCTCGGGGAAGTCGACCTCGCGGGCGGGCTCGTCGGGGGCGGTGGCCTTGAGGACCGCCATCGGTCCGCCGTGCGCCTGGGCGTGGAAGACGAGGTCGCCGGGCTCGGTGTACTTGTGCACGAGCTCCTCGTTCTGCTTCGCCGAGCGCCCGCCGACGACGAGGAAGCCGTCGCTCGTGTGGAACCAGCGAAAACGCTCGTACCAGTGCTCGGGTGCTCTGATCGGGATCGACGATCGAGTGAGCCAGTCTCGCGGTTCGTGGTCGCTCGCCTCCGGCGTCGTCGAGGAGTCCGCCTCGAGGGCCTCGAGGTCGGCCTCGGTCTCCTCGATAGCCGCGAGCGCCCCCTCGACCTTCTTCTCGGTCGCCTTGGCCGCACGGTACAGTCGGCTGGCGTTGTGCTCGACCCCCTCGGCCACCTCGACCGCCACCCGGTATCCGTCGAGATCCACCGTCACCCGGCCGGCCTCGGGATCGACGTCGACGACGGCGCGGGCGGCCTCGATGCCGGCCTCGGCACCCTCCTCGAGGCGGGCCTCGATCGCGTCCCAGGGGAGTCCGTCCTCGCGAGCGGTCCGCACGGTCCTGATGACCTCGTCGACGAGGTCGTAGTGGGCGTACAGCGCCTCCGCCTGCGCCCTGAGCGTCTCGGCCTCGGTGCGGAAACCCTCGACGGCCGCCCGCTGGTGCTCGAGGATGCGCTCCTTGCGCTCGCGCTCGGCGTCGGCCCCGGCGTCCGCCCGGTCGGTCTCCGAGACTCGCTCCGGGAGGTGGCGGAAGTAGTCGTCGAACGCCCCGGACACGGTCTCGTACGCGCGCGCCTCCAGATCGGCGAGCACCGCCAGCTCGAACGGGCTGACGTCGACGACGCCGTGGTCGTCCTCGTACACGCGGGGCTCGAACGCACCAGCCTCGAGGTCGGCCGCGAGCCGTTCGATCTCCCCGGCGAGGGCATCGACGACGGATGCGTCCGCCTCGGCCGCGGGGGCGTTCATCTCGACGCCGGCGCGCGCGCAGACTTCCTCGGCGTAGCGCCCGCCGAGGTTGAGCTGGGCGGCGAGCGTCCGGACGACGTCGGCCGCCGAGTCGTCGAACTCCGCGGCCAGGTCATCCCGCGACAGCGCGAACGGGTCGACGCGCTGGGAGGGGGGTTCGTACGCCTGCCCGGGGGCGACGGTCCTCGAGCGCAGCCGGACCGTCCGGAGGCAGTCCACGACCGTCCCGTCGGTCCCGACGGCGACGACGTTGCCCTCGCCGAAGAGCTCGACGACGACGGCCACCTCGCCGTCGGGGACGTCGGCCACGAGCCGTACGATGCGGTCGAAGCCGAGCTGTTCGACGCCCGCGAGGGTGCCCCCGCGCAGGTGGTTGCGAAGCATCTTCGCGAAGTTGGGGGGGCGATCCGGTGCGGCGGGGACCCGTGCCGGATCGGCGAGGTGGATGCGCTTGGTCTCGCCGACGGACGCAAGGAGTTCGAGGCGGCCGCGGTCGGGGTGGCGCAGCTTGAGGCGCACGAGGTCCGAGGCCGGGTAGAGGTAGGCCTTGTCGAAGTAGGCGCCCGCGAGGTCGCCGAGCTCGCGGACGACGGCGGCGATGTCGACGCTGGCGAGCTCCCGGCGGGGCTCCATGGCCGCCGGTGCGCGCGACGGGGATAACAGTCCTGCGCCATCGGACCGACCGATACCTCACCCGAGGTGGGTGCTCACGTACGGGCCGTCCTGGCGGTACCCGAGCTTCTCGCGGTAGTACGCCCGGGCCCCGATGCCGGCGATCACCGCGAGCTTCTCGTAGCCCGCCGAGGCGGCGGTCGTCTCGGCCGCGCGCATCAAGCGACGACCGATGCCGCGGTGCTGCCAGCCCCCCGTCGCCTCGCCGAGCGGGACCTCGCTGCCGTAGACGTGCAGCTCGCGGACGACGGCGGCGTCAGCCAGCTCCGGTCGGCGGGGGTCGCCCGGGAAGCGGAGCCGACAAAAGCCCACCAGCACGTCGGTCACGGGGTCCTCGACCGCGATGAAGTGCTCGAGACCGCCGGCGACAGGGTACGACTCGACCGTCTGCTCGAGGCGGTCCGCCCGCGCCGGGTCGTCGGCGTGGCCCGCCTCGCGACACCGGATGCACCGGCACCGCTCGCCGCGAGCCTCGAGGCGGTCGCGCGCCAGCTGGCGGAGGTTCGACTTCTGCACGCCGGCGGCGATGAGGTCGGCGGGGATGTCGCGCTGGACGCGCTGGATGCGAACGTACGGCGGCACCATCGCCTTGACGTCGGCGACGAGCTCGGCGGCGGCCTCGGTGTCGAGCGGGTCGAACTCGCCGCGTCGCCACCAGTCGTAGACGACCGTCCCTGGCACGACGAGCGTCGGGTAGATCTTGAGGTAGTCGGGTCGCCACTCGGGACGCTCGAACAGCCGGCGGAAGTCGTCGCGGGCCATCGCCTCGGTCATGCCGGGCTGGCCGGGCATCATGTGAAAGCCCACCTTGAAGCCGGCGTCGCGGAGGCGGCGGTTCGCGCGGATCGAGGCGTCGGTCCCGTGGCCGCGGTTGAGCTCGCGGTTCAGCCGCTCGAAGGTCGTCTGCACCCCCAGCTCGACCTTCGTGCCCCCGAGGCGAAGCATCCGGTCGACCTGCTCGTCGCCGCACCAGTCGGGCTTGGTCTCGAAGGTGGTCGCGACGTTGCGCACCGCCGCTCGCTCGTTTCGGGCCGCGACGTCCTCGAGGTAGGCCACGTCGGTCGGGGGCTCGACCGCGGCCGCCGCCTCGGGGAGTGGCGGGTCGACCGGGTCGAAGTCGTTGAGCGCGCGAAGCGCCCGACGGACGAACCACGCCTGGTAGTCGTGGCTCCGCGCGGGCAGGGTTCCCCCCATCAGGATCAGCTCGACCTTGTCCGTCGGATGGCCGATGTGGCGCAGCTGGGCCAACCTGAGCGTCGTCTGGCGGTACGGGTCGTAGTCGACCTGGTCGCCCCGAGCGGCAGCTGGCTCGTGGCCGGTGTAGCTCTGGGCACTCGAGAACTGCGAGTCCGGCCCGCCCGGACAGTAGAGGCACTTGCCGTGGGGGCAGCGGGCGGGGCTCGTCATGAGCGCCACCGGGGACACCCCGGAGGCCGTCCGGACGGGCTTTCGCCGGAGCACCGCCTCGGCCTCCTCGCGCTCGTCCGGGCTCGCTCGGGCGAGGATGTCGCCGTTGGAGGGGACCGCCGTCCCGCCGAACTCACGGCATCGCTCGCGCTTTCTCGCCTCGAGGTCCTCCCGATCGACGCGCCCGGCGAGGACGTCCTCGAGCATCGTCTGGCAGACACGCTCGAAGGGGTCGTCGACCTCGGCGCGCTGGCCACGGGACATTAGTCCGGTCCATGGTCGACCGACCGAAAAGCGTGTCGCCTACGCCCGCAGCGCTCGCGTCACGGCGTCGACGGCGGCCGCGCTCACGTCGTCACGGCGGCCGGCGAGGAAGCGGACCCGACCGTCGGGGCCGCCGCGGACGGCGAGCGCCCCGTCGGGCACCGCCTCCGCGAGTCCGTCGGCGAGCGCGGTCAGGTCGACGTCCGCCTCGGCGACGACCTCCACGAAGTCGGCACCGATGCCGACGGCGACGGTGGCCTCGAGCCCCGTCGCCTCGAGCAGACCCTCGAGCAACACCGGCACCGGCGGGAACTCGAAGCGGTTGCCGAAGCGGTCCACGTCGAGGACGGCCACGGCGTGGCCGTCGAGGCGGTGCACCGTGGCGTTGTGCACGGCGGTCTCGACCGCCCGGTCGAGCTTCTCCTGGAACTGGTCGCTGAAGGGTTGCACCGCGCCGGCTCGGTGCTCGAAGAGGATCTCGTGCATGAGCGCGCGCTTGGGCCGGCCCGGCTGGTAGTAGGCCTCGAGCGAGACGGCCTGACGCATGGTCCGGACGTCGTCGCGGTCGTACGGGCTCTCCTCGAGCAGCCTGCGCGCGGTCCCGGGCGGGTCGCGAGCGCTCACGGCGGGGAGGTGGTGGAGGTCGTCGCGGGCGTCCTCGGCGACGAGGCCCGCGACGTTCACCGCCACCGCGGTCGTCGGCGGGATGGGGAACGTCCCATCGCCGCACCATGGGTTGACGAACGGGTCGACCCGGTCCAGCACCGTCGGGTCCGGGCTGGCCGTGTCGATGACGTAGTAGTCGATGCCGTAGGTCTCGAGGAGGTCGTACGCGGGTCGCTCGTCGTCGGTGCTCCCGAGGCCGACGAGGATGACGAACGGCGGTCGGTCCATCTCCGGGTCGGCCTTGAGGACGTCGTCGATGGCCGCGTCGAGGCCGAACGGCGGGTCGCGCACGGGTCGCCGGTCGACCACGCCGAACCGCTCGCGGGGTCGGCTCGGGTCGGCCGCGACCGCCTCCACCGCCCGCTCGAGCGCCACGCCGGCGACGAAGCCGTCGACCGTCACGGGGTGGCGGATGCGCACCGGATGGTCGAGCTCGATCGCCCGACGGATCTCCGCGGCCGCCTCGCGGATGTCCGGCTCGATGGCCAGGTTGGCGGCGTCGTCGTACAGGAGCGACAGGGTGTCGATCGTCGGTGGGAGCAACTCGCCGTCGGCGACCCGTTGGGTCACCTCGTCGTCGGCCTCGCCCACGAGTCGCTCGACGTTCTCGACCTCGATCTGGAGGTCGCCGAAGCGGCGCTCGACGGAGCCACGGATGCGGACGACGTCGCCCACCTCAAGGTCGGGATACGCCCGCACGCCGGCACCGGCGAACGCCGCGCACTCGACCGTTCCGGACTCGTCCTTGAGGGCGATGACCGTCGGCCCGCCCGTCTGCCTGATCTCCTCGATGATCCCCTCGAGCAAGACCTCGCGACCGAAGTACCCATCGAGCGACCGGATCTGGACCCGCTCGAGGTCCCGGCTGACCACCGACTGATCCGGCTGGCTCGGTCGGTCTCGCCCCGCCGGCTCCGGCGCCGGTCCCTCGCCGGTGGCCTGCTCGAGCGCTCCGCGGAACTCCTCGGGTGACTGCCGGATCGAGGGTCCGAGGTCCACCTGGCCGTCCTCGTGGACCGTGGTCACCTGCACGCAGACCTCGTCCCCGGGTTCCCACCCGAGGGACTCGAGGCGGCGATCCAGCTGGTTGCGATGCAACAGCCCGGTGACGCCGTTGCCGAGATCGACGAAGACGCCGAAGTCGGCGAGGCCGTCGACCTCCCCCAGGTAGTACCGACCCTCGACGAGCTCGTGGGGGGAGTCGCCGCGAAAGGTGAACAGTACGTCCTCCTCGTGGAAGGCGCAGATGTCGGCGCCCTCGACCTCGGCGTCGCAGATGATGCAGCGTCCCATGTGCGTTGGTGACCCGGTCGGCAACTAAGGGGCTGTCGAATCCGACCGCCCCATGCAGCTATAAGGCCCTCTCGGGTGTACCGAGGACCGATGCGACTCACCTGGCACGGGCACTCGACATGGTACGTATCGGTCGGCGACACCGACCTCCTGATCGACCCGTTCTTCGACAACCCGAAGACGTCGCTCACCCCCGACGAGGTCGACGACCCCGACTACGTGTTGCTGACCCACGGTCACGCGGACCACATCGCCGACGTGGCGGCGTTCGCCGACGCGGCCGTCGTCGTCGCCTCGCCGGAAATCGCCAGCTTCGTCGACGCGGAGGCCACCCCCCGGGAGACCATCGGGATGAACATCGGTGGGACCGTCGAGGTCGGCGACGCCTACGTCACGATGGTCCAGGCGTACCACACGAACGGCATCAACATGGAGTACGACCAGGACGCGGGGATGCCGGGTGGTTTCGTCGTCAGCGACACGGTGCCGACACAGGTCTCGGACGAGGAGAGCCTGACCTTCTACCACGCCGGCGATACCGCCTTGATGAGCGAGATGCGCGACGTGATCGCGCCGTTTCTCGAGCCGGACGCCGCCGCGGTGCCCATCGGCGACCACTTCACCATGGGGCCGATGCAGGCGGCCATCGCGACCGACTGGCTGGACGTGGACGTGGTCTTCCCCATGCACTACGACACGTTCCCGCCGATCGAGGTCGACACCGACCGATTCGTCCGGGAGGTCGAGGCCACGGGCGCCGACGCGGAGGTCGTCGTGCTCCAGGGCGACGAGACGGTCGACCTCGCCGAGCTGGTGTAGCCACCGAGGCGGTACGGCTTAGGGCCTCCCGACCGTAGCGGTCGACCGATGCCAACGAGCGTCACCACCGTGTCCGACGGCGGCTTCGCCAGCACCAGCACCGTCCGGGAGTTCTCGGTCGACATCGATCCCCGCGGCGAGGCGGCACCCGACACGATCGAGTCGCTGCTCGCCGCCTACGCGGCCTGCTTCATCCCGGCACTTCGCGTCACGGCCGAGCGCGAGGACCTCGGCTCGCTCGGGCGCGTCGAGATCGACGTCGAGGGCGACCTCGACGAGGACGGCAAGCTCGAGGCGTCGCGGTTCGACATCGAGCTCGGGGCCGACCTCGACGCGGACGAGCGCGATCGCCTCATCGCGGGCGCCCGGTCCCTCTGCAAGGTCCACGCGACGCTTCGCGACCCACTCAAGGCCGCCGTCGCCGTCAACGGTGCCGACGTCGCCTGAGATGGCCACGCCCATCCCGCACGAGTGGCTGGTCGGCCACCGGATGGCCGTCGACCGGGAGTTCGTCGGTCGGGTCCACGAGTCGGCGTTCTCCACGGCCGAGTGGGACCTGATCATGTCCGTCGTCAGCTTCGAGCTCGAGAACCCCCGAGATCCCGAGGCGGCCAGGCTCGTCCCGGCCGCGGAGGGACTGGCCGAGGCGGTGGCGGCCGCCGACGAGATCCCGAGCGGCTACCCGGGCGCACCCGCGTCGGGCGACGGCGGGGGGTTCCTCTCGCGCATCACCGGTGGCCTCGGCGTCGGTGGCCGATCGGGTCGGGACTCGCGCGAGGAGCGCGTCCGAGAGGCCGACACGATGGTGACCGAATACGCCGAGGTCCTCCAGATACACCTCAAGCAGCGCCACGCCTGGGCGGACCTCTGCGAGCGGGCAGCGCGCGAGGCGACCTGATCCAGTCGGCCGGAGCGGTTTTGGCGCCCCCGGGCGAGGGAGGTCCCATGGACGAGTTCGAGCTCGACCTCCGAGCCATCGAGGAGCACATCGACGAGGCCGACGGCGACCACGGCGACGCCGGCGACGTTGAGCTCGGCGTCCTCGACGGGTCGACCCCGGACGAGGAGTGGCTGGCCGCGATCGATGCGGGTCGCGTGCTCGTCCTCGCCATCGAGGGCGACCTCAACGAGCTCGCGGCCGGCTTCGCCCGCGAGATTCACGAGACGGGCGGCGACCTCGTCCACTTCCGCGGCTTCCTGATCGTCGCGCCCCCCGGCGTCGGCGTGGACACGAGCCGGCTCGGGTAATCAGATCCCTCAGGTCTCGAGGAACACCAGCCGGTGACCGTCGGGATCCGTCACAACCAGCCCGCCGCCGTCGTGCGCGTCGGGCGATGCCGACGACCCGGCGATTGCGGCGACCGCCGCCTCGGGGTCGTCCACCACCAGGCCGAGCTCGACGTTCGAACCACCTCGCGCGCCCGCGATGCCCCGATGGGGCTCCCAGAGCTCGAGATCGAACGCCCCGGTGAGGCGCACCCGGGGGCGATCGGTCCCCTGGTCCACGGGTTCGAGACCGAGGCGGAGGTACCGGTCGCAGGCGCGGTCACGGTCCTCGACCTCGAGGACGACCTCGAAGATGTCACCGAACGCTCCGTCGAGCTCGGGTCGCTCGCCGAACTCGACGACGTGGCCGGCCGGGTCGAGCAGGTAGACCGACCGGTTGCCGCCGAAGGTCCGCTCGGTGACCGGGCCGTGGCGCTCGAAGCGACCGTACAGCCCGTCGTACCGGTTCGCGGCCACCTCGATGGCGAAGTGGGTGTGTCGTCCCACCGGGGGATTCCCGTCGGGCGAGCGCAGCTCGAGGCGGCCGTCCCCGAGGCGGTAGCTGGCGACGAGCCGCGCCGGGTCGACCGCCGTGGTCCCGTCCGGCGGGAGACCGACGAGACGCTCGTAGAAGTCGACCGTCGGCGTGGGCGGACCGGCCTCGACCGCCAGCCACGCGAGTCGGCGGATCACGGGGTGACCGACGACCGGTGGGGTCTTAGGCGATGCGTCGGTGGGTTGATGGGTGTCGTGCCCCTTGCAGGACCGATGAGCGACCCCGCGATCCGCCGCTGGGACGACGGGGCGACGTGGATCGCCCACCCGGAGGAGGCGCTCCATCGGGCGAGTCACGTGCTTACCGTCGGCGAGGGGGTGCTCGTGGTCGAGCCGGTCGCCTTCGACGGCCTCGAGGACCTCCTCTCGTCGGTGGGCTCGGTCGACGGCGTGGTGGTCCTGATGGACCGCCACACGCGCGACGCCGCCACCGTCGCCGAGCGCCACGACGCGCCGGTGCTCGCACCGACGGGATTCGCGCGCGTCGACGCGAAGCTACCGGCGCCAGCGCAGCCACTCGAACCGCATCTCGAGGGCAGCGACTGGTCGGTACGGACCCTCTACGACGGTCGCCTCCAACAGGAGGCGGCCCTGTGGGCACCGGCGGCGCGTACCCTGCTCGTCCCGGAGGCGGTGGGGACGGCGTGGTACTACACGGTGGGCGACGAACCCGTCGGCGTGCATCCGATGAGCCGGATCAGACCACCGACCGCCCCGCTCGCCGGGGTGGCCCCGCGCCGGCTGCTGGTCGGCCACGGTCACCCGCTCAAGCCGGTGCCGACAGGGGCGTTCGAGCGCGCGCTCGAGACGGCCCGACGACGACTCCCACGCGCGTGGGCCCGCGCGGCCGTCGGGTGGATTCGTCGGGCATGACCCGACCGACCGGCGAGGATCCGCCGACGGTCCACGTCACGACCGGGCTGGTGGCGGTCCTGCTCGAGTTCGCGACCGAGGCGGACCCGCGGTCGGTGACGGTACGTCTGGCCGTCCGACCCGCGAGCGAGCTCGGACTGACCGACCTCGATCCGGACGGTCCCGTCTTCGCCGAGTTCTACCACCCCGAGGCGGGTCGCTCCGTCGAGGCCGTCTTCGGCGTCGACGTGGCCGTCCCCCCGGGGCAGACGCCGGGGCTGTTCGTCTCGCACCCGACGGGACCGCTAGCACCGCGCACGGAGGACGACATGGCCGAGCGACTGTTCGTCGCGGTGCCGCCGTGGTCGCCGGCGGACCTCGCGGTGTTCACGCGAGGCGGTCGCCAGTGCCAGCTGCGGCGTCACGACGTGGTCGAGGCGTAGCTGCCGGTTGCCGGCCCGTCCGACGGACGTGCGACGCATTTCGGGTGGACCCGCCCGACGGCGGGGCGACCACGCGAGACGGCCCAGCGGTCGTCGGACGTCCGTGCGCCGTCGTTCGGGTGCGCGGTCGTCACTCGAGCTCGTCGACGGCCTCGCGGATGTGCTCGATGCGTTGGCGCTGCTCCTCGTGCAGGCGCACGATCATGTCCGAGAGGACGCCGAACATCACGAGCAGGAAGCCGAAGAGGATGAAGAACGACGAGACGATGGCGAGGACGTTGTGGGAGACCCCCGCGAAGTACCACCGGTAGCCAACGTAGAGGCCGAGGCCGACGCCGAACGCCCCTGAGAGCACGCCGATGCTGCCGAAGAACATGAGCGGGTTGTTCATCCGGGCGATGAGGTAGAGGGTGGTGAGGATGACGGCACCGTCGCGGACGGGGTGCAACTTGGTCTCAGACGCCGAGGGCCGGCGCTTGTAGACGATGGGGACCTCCTCGATGCGCTGGCCGTGCCGGATGGCCGAGCCGGTCATCTCGGCCTCGATTCCGAACCCCTCCGCGGATAGGTCGAGTTGCTGAACGGAATCCCGGGAGAAGGCGCGGTACCCGCTCAAGATGTCGTGCAGCTCGCGCCGGTTGATCAACCGGAACAGCCGGTTGATCATCCGGTTGCCGAAGCGGTTGAGGCGGGTCATCGCCCCGGTCTCCATGTCGTGAAACCGGTTCCCGATCGCGTGGTCGGCGTCGCCCTCGACGACCGGTTCGACGACGCGGTCGGCGTCGGCCGGTCGGTAGGTACCGTCCCCGTCGAGCATGAGGACGTAGCGCTCGTCGATCCCCGCGACCGCCTCGATGACGGCCTGGCCCTTGCCCGAGCCGCTCTGGACGCGGACCTCCGCGCCGTGGTCCTCGGCGATCTCGCGGGTGTCGTCCTCTGACCCCCCGTCCATCACGAGGATGCGGTCGTAGCCGGCCTCGTGCAGGCCCTCGATGACCGATCCGATCGTGGTGGCCTCGTTGAGCGTCGGCAGGAGCACGCAGACATCGGACCGGTCGACCATCATCCCGGTGGCGGTCCCGGGAGGTATTAAATGGCCGTGACCGCGGTCGCGAGGTGACAGGTTCGAATCTCATCGCTGGAAACGGCCCAGAACCCTTTTTATCGCGCAAGCAACACGTGGAACCGATGGCTTCAGTGTCGGACCCGTTCGCGCGCCTCTTCGATGACGTCGACGCGGTATTTCTTTTCGACCCCAGCGCGTCCTTCTACGACCGGTTCGAGGAGGTCGAGGACGTGACCGTCGTCGTCCTCGGTCCGGAGAACGCCGTCGACGCCGACCATTTCGTCGAGTTGCCGATCAGCTTCGGGGACCTCGACGACCGCGTCGACTTCGGCATCGAGGGGTCCCTCGAGGCGGGATACGTCGAGGAGGGTGACATCGCCATCTGTGCGGCCACGGTCTTCGACGAGGACATCGACACCGTCGCGCGGGTACGCGTCGGTGCCGACGTCCACTCCGGCGTCTACGACCTGCTCGTCAACTCGCGACCCGAGGCGGCGGTGATTCGCGACGTCCTCGGGCTGGCCGTCGAGCTCGGCCGGAAGGGCCAGAAGGGCGCGCCCGTCGGCGCGCTGTTCGTCGTCGGCGACGCGGGCAAGGTGATGAACAAGAGCCGGCCGCTGAGTTACAATCCGTTCGAGAAGTCCCACGTCAACGTCGGCGACCCCATCGTGAAGGTCATGCTGAAGGAGTTCTCCCGCCTCGACGGCGCCTTCGTCATCAGCGACTCGGGCAAGATCGTCAGCGCGTACCGCTACCTCGAGCCCTCGGCCGAGGGCATCGACATCCCGAAGGGCCTCGGTGCACGCCACATGGCCGCCGGGGCGATCAGCCGCGACACCAACGCGGTGGCGATTGCCCTCTCCGAAAGCGACGGCCTCGTGCGCGCCTTCAAGGGGGGTGAGCTGATCCTTGAGCTGGATCCAGAGGACTATTGAGTCGATCCGGGAGGGCTTCGCTTTCATCGATGACCCGGTCGTGCGGGCGGCGTTGGTGCTCGCCGTCGGCATCGTCGTCGGCTACCTGCTGGGTCGGATCACCGTCCGGGTCCTGCAGGTCCTCGGGGTGGACGCCGTCGTCGAGGGGACCGGTACGGAGCGGTGGCTCCAGCGTATGGGCACCTCGACCGTGCACGTCATCGGTCGCCTCGTCGCGGCGTTCACCTACGTGGCGGCGGTCCTCTCGGCGTTCCTCCAGATCGGCGCGATCCAGGGCGACGTCTTCTGGTCGCTCGCGACCGCCTGGTTGCCACACCTCTTCGTCGCGATCCTGGTCGTCGTCCTCGGCATCATCGTCGCCGACAAGGTCGAGATACTCGTCTCCGAGCGGCTGCAGGGCATCAAGCTCCCCGAGGTGCTCGTCATCCCGGCGGTCGTCAAGTACACGATCATCTTCGTCGCGGCGCTCATCGCCCTCGGCCAGGTCGGGGTGCACACGCTGGCGCTGATCGTGTTGCTCACCGTCTACGCCATCGGAGTGGTCCTCCTCGGCACCGTGGCCCTGCGCGACCTCCTGGCGTCGGGGGCCGCGGGCGTTTACCTGTTCCTGCACGAGCCGTACACGATCGGCGACCGGGTCACCATCGGCGATGCCACGGGCGTCGTCCAGGAGATCGACATGTTCGCCACCCGGGTCGAGGACGACGACGTCGAGTACGTGGTGCCGAACCACCGCGTCGTCCGCGAGGGCGTCGTGCGCGAGCGGGCGGCCAACGGGTGAGCGCGACGGGACCGCAACCCACTAACCGGCCCACGGTCGAGTGCCACCACATGCGGGCGGCGGCGGAGGACGGTGGGTGATGGCGACGAGCCTCGGCGTCGACCGACAGGTGCTCATCCTCGCGCTGGCCAGGATGACCGAGTCGGTCGGGAACTCGTTCCTGGTCGTGGTCCTCCCGCTGTTCATCGCCAGCGAGCTGGTGACGGGTTCGACGTTCGGTCTCACCGAGGTCGCCCTCACCGGCGTCGTCCTCTCGCTGTTCGGCTTCGTCAACAGTCCGCTCCAGCCGTTCACCGGCCGGCTCTCCGACCGGACCGGTCGGCGCAAGATCTTCGTCCTCGTCGGCCTCGCGATCATCGGGCTGGCGAGCCTGTCGTACGCCTTCGCCAGCGCCTACTGGCACCTGCTCGTGTTGCGCGTGCTCCAGGGCATCGCCGGCGCGTTGATCATCCCCACCACCGTCGCCCTGGTGAACGACCTGGCGAGCGAGACCAACCGCGGTGGCAACATGGGGACGTACAACACGTTCCGCTTGATCGGGTTCGGCGTCGGTCCGCTCGGGGCGGGACTGGTCGTCGCCGGCGGGCCGTACCGGATCCCGCTCGCGGCGGTCACCATCACCGGCTTCGACGCGTCGTTCATCCTTGCCGCCTCGACGGCGACGGTGAGCTTCCTCCTCGTCGCGCTGCTCATCCGTGACCCACCCCTCGAGACGCCCGCGGCGAGGTCGCGTCCGGCGGGGATTCCCGTCCGCGACCGCACCGGCGAGCACCTCCTCGACCCCGTGTTCACCCTCGGCGTGGCGTCGTTCTTCATGGCGGTGGGTATCGCCCTGTTCGCCACCCTAGGCGACCTCATCAACGCCCGCCTCGGGCAGGGATCCGTGTGGTTCGGCGCGCAGTTCGCCGCGTTCGTCATCGCCCAGATCCTGCTGCAGGCGCCAATCGGACGGGCGACCGACTTCTACGGTCGCAAACGGTTCATCGTCGCCGGCATGGCCCTCCTCGTGCCGACGACCCTCGTGCAGGGAGTGGTGCTCGACTCGCTGCTCATGTTCTTGGCCCGGTTCCTCCAGGGGGTCGCCGGTGCGATGGTGTTCGCGCCCGCCCTGGCACTCGCCGGTGACCTCGCCCCGACGGGCGAGTCGGGGCGGACGCTTTCGGTGCTGACGATGGCGTTCGGGTTCGGGGTCGCGTTCGGCCCCCTGGTATCCGGCTTCCTCGTCGAGCTCGGCTTCGTCGTACCCTTCATCGTCGCCGGGGCGCTCGCGGCGGTCGGCCTCGTGCTCGTGGCGACGCAGGTCGAGGAGACGGTCGGCGAGACGGTCGCCTCAGCCGCGTAGCTCCGCCATGTGGTCGATCCGACGCTGCACGAGCTCGTCCGTGCCGACGTCGTGGCGGACCCGGAGACCGTCGCCGACGCCGTCGAGGGCAGCCGAGGCGACCGCCTCGGCATCGGTGATCGACCCGGCCAGGCCCACGACCGCGAACGAGCGCGACGTCGTCGTGTACAGGCCGTCGTCGCGCTGGTCGACGCTGGCGTAGAACAGCCGCACCTCGGCCCCCGCCTCCGCGTGGCGAGCGTTGACGCGGGCGACGGTCGACTCGTCGACCGCGACGCGCGTCCCCCCAGCGGGATCCGTGGGGTAGCCCTCGGGGACGGCGTACTTGCAGACGGTCGCGCGGTCGTCGAACGCCAGGGCGGGCAGCGACCGCCCCTCGCGGGGGGCGGTCGCGATCTCGAGGAAGTCGGTTTGCAAGACGGGGAGGGTGTTCATCGCCTCGGGGTCGCCGAAGCGAGCGTTGAACTCGACGACCTTCGGGCCGTCGGCGGTGAGCATGAACTGGCCGTACAGGACGCCGCGGTACGTCGGGAGGGCCGACACCGTCTCGCGCAGGATGCCCGCCGCGGCCTGGTACTCGGCCGTCGTCATGAACGGGAGGACCGCCGTGGCGTCGCTGTAGCTACCCATACCGCCGGTGTTCGGCCCCCGATCGCCCTCGAAGGCCCGCTTGTGGTCCTGCACGGCGGGGGTGAGGCGGAGGTCACCGTCGGCGACGAAGGCCTGGAGGGTGAACTCCTCGCCCACCAGGCGCTCCTCCACGACCCACTCGTCGAAGCCCGACTCGAGCACGTACGTCACGGCCTCGTCCGTCGAGAGCTGGTCGCCCGTCACCCGAACGCCCTTGCCGCCCGTGAGGCCGGTCGGCTTGACCGCCACGTCGCCATCGACCTCGCGGAGGTACGCCGCTGTCGACTCGGGGTCGTCGAACGTCTCGAAGTCGGGGCAGCCACTGATGTCGTGCTCGCGCATGAACGACCGCTGCCACGCCTTGTCCGTCTCGATGCGGGCGTCGGCCTGGCTGGGCGCGAACGCGTAGACGCCGGCGCGCTCGAGCGCGTCGGAGACGCCGGCGGCGAGCGGCGCCTCGGGACCGACGAGCGCGACGGTCGCGTCCACGGCCTCGGCGCGGTCGACCACCGCTCGCGGGTCGGTCTCGTCGACCGACTCGAAGCTGTCCGCGAGGGCGACGATGCCGGGGTTCCGGTTGCCCGCGACGGCGTGAAGCTCGTGTTCGCGCTCGCTCGCGGCGACCGCCGACGCGATGGCGTGCTCCCGGCCGCCACCACCGATCAGGAGGACCGATTCGGCCATGTCGGAGCCTCCAGCGAGCGCGGCAAAAGCGTACCGAGATGGCCTACCCCTGGAGGAACGCGACGGTGCTCGCCGCCGCCTCGTCCGTCGGCTCGAGCCAGGGGGCGTGGCCGTGACCGGAGAGCTCGACGAAGCTGGCGTCCGACATCGCCTCGGCGACGGGGCGGCCCACCGACGGCTGGTAGAAGACGTCGCCGTCACCCCAGACGAACAGCGTGGGCACCTCGAGGTCGACGACCTCGTCGCGGATGCGCATCTCCCTCGCGACGCCGCGAACGCCGGCGGTCGCCTCCGTCAGCGACCGGAGGCTGGCGCGCTGCTCGGGCATCCGATCGCCGTGGAACAGCGCCTCGACGAGCTCGTCGTCGAGCGCTCGGTCGTCGAGCACGAGCAGCGGCGACAGCTGCTCGCGGAGGGCCGACGGAGAGTCCGCGGTGCCGAGGCGAAACAGCAGGCGGTTGACCAGCTTCACCCCCAGCAGGCGGTACGACCAGGGGAGGTCCCGGGTCAGCCCGGCGGGGGCGCCGAGCAGCGCGAGCCGGTCGACTCGCTCCGGTCGGTCGAGCGCGTACACCAGCGCCTGGAACCCGCCGAAGGAGTTCCCCACGAGGTTGACGCGGTCGAGTGCCAGCTCGTCCAGGAACCGATCCAGCACCCGCCGCGTGAAGCGGCGGACGTCGCCGTCGCGGTGGCGGTACGGGTCAGACAGCCCACGGCCGGGTCGATCGAGGGCGTAGCCGGTCACGGTGTCGCGCAGGTCCGACAGCAGGGGGGCGAACGTCGCGGCCGAGACGCCGACGCCGTGGAGCAACACCGTGGGCGGCCCCGAGCCCGCCTCGAGGTAGTGCAGCTGCTCGACCGGCTTGCCGATGGAGACGTGCTTCGAGGCGTCACCCAGGTCGTGTCGCCGGAGGAGTTGGCGCTGCGCGTCGGCGTACGCCGTCCGGGGCTCCTCGGTCTCGGGGGCCATGCGGAGGGTGACGCTCGGTTCGCTAAAAAAGGCCGGCCCGTTAAGGCGAGACCCGGCGTAGGCGGGCCATGGTCACGGCGCTCGAGCGCAACCGGCTGGCCGGGGCGACGAGCCCGTACCTCACCGCGCACGCCGACAACCCCGTCAACTGGCAGCCATGGGACGAAGCGTCGCTCGATGCGGCCGAGCGCCTCGACCGACCAATCTTCCTCTCCGTGGGCTACGCAGCTTGTCACTGGTGTCACGTCATGGCCGAGGAGAGCTTCGAGGACGACGCGGTCGCCGAGCGCCTCAACGAGGCGTTCGTGCCGATCAAGGTCGACCGCGAGGAGCGCCCGGACCTCGACCGGTACTATCAGCTCGCGTGTCAGGCGACGACCGGCCGGGGGGGCTGGCCGCTGTCGGCCTGGCTGACGCCCGACGGGCGCCCCTTCCAGCTCGCCACCTACCTCCCGAAGCGAGCCCGCCGAGGGCAGACGGGCTTCATCGAGGCGCTCGACCGCATCGCCACGGCGTGGGAGGGCGACCGGGCGGCGATCGAGCGGCGGGCGGACCGCATCGCCGACGCGGTCGAGACTGCCCAGACCGACGGCGCCTCCGAGGACGAGCAACTCGCGGCCCCCCTGCAGGAGCACGCGGGGGCCCTCCTCCGCGAGGTGGACTGGACCCACGGCGGCTTCGGCCAGACCGGACCGAAGTTTCCGAATGCCACCCGATTGCGCCTGCTGCTTCGCGCGTGGGACCGGACCGGTCGCGATCGGTACGCCGATGCGCTCGAGACGACGCTGCACGCCATGGCCCGAGGCGGCATCCGCGACCAGCTCGCCGGTGGCTTCCACCGCTACGCGACCGACCGCGCATGGCGGGTGCCCCACTTCGAGAAGATGGCCTACGACAACGCCCAACTGCTCGAGTGCTACGCGCGCGCCGCGGTGGCGCTCGACGAGCCCGCGTTCGCCGCGGTCGCGGCGGACACCGGCGCCTTCCTCGACCGCGACCTCGGCCACCCCGAGGGGGGCATCTACAGCTCGCTCGACGCCGACGCCGACGGCGAGGAGGGGACCACCTACGCGTGGACGCGGGAGGCCGTGGCCGAGGCGCTCGACGACGACCTCGCAGTCGACCTCGCGTGTGCGCGATTCGGCATCGACGACGACCCCGACGTCGCCGCCGGAAGCGTCCCTCACCTCGCACGCTCGGTCGACGAGCTGGCCGAGGCGTTCGGGCTCGATACCGAGGGGGTCGAGGCCACCCTCGATCGAGCGGCGTCCGCGATGCGGGACGCGCGCACCGACCGCCCCCAACCTGCGCGCGACGAGAAGGTGCTCGCCACCTGGACTGGCCTCGCGGCGAGCGGGTTCGCCATCGCCGGATGGGTCCTCGACGACCGGACGCTTCGCGACCGCGGCGACGAGGCGTTGCGCTTCGTCGAACGGTCGCTCATCGCGGATAGCCGCCTGCACCGGGTCTACCGCGACGGGACCGTCGCGGTGCCCGCCTTCCTCGAGGACTACGCGGCGGTCGCCCGGGGGGCGTTTCACCACTACCGCGCGACCGACGATGCCGACTCGCTCAGCCTCGGTCTCCGGATGGTCGACGGGCTGCTCGAGGCCTGCTGGGATCCCGAGGACCGGCGGCTGCGCTTCTCGCCAGTGGGTGTGACCGATGGGCCCCCCGGCGAGTTGCGAGACCCGGCTGACGGCGCGACCCCATCCCCGGTGGGGCTGGCCATCGAGGTGCTCGCCGTCGCGGACCTGTTCCGGCCGGACGAGGTTGCCGCCGAGGTGCTGGAAGCGGTCGTCGCCGATCACACCGTCGGGCCACGGGGCCGACCCTCGGTCACGCTCGCCGTGGACGCCTGGGACCGGGGACCGCCCTCGCTGACGATCGTCGGCGATCGAATCCCCACCGACTGGCGCCGCCGCCTCGACGCGGTCGATCCCGACCTCGTCGTCACCCGGCGACCGCCGGGCGATGCCGCGAACGCCGCTGCGACCGAGCTCGGCCTGTCGGCGCTCCCACCGATTTGGCGCGGGCGTGACCGGCGCGAGGACGCACCGACGGTCTACCCCTGCCGCGGTCGCACGTGCGGTCG
Source organism: Halobacteriales archaeon (assembly GCA_046543335.1). Lineage (GTDB taxonomy): Archaea > Halobacteriota > Halobacteria > Halobacteriales > SKSH01 > CAZCYF01. The sequence continues at coordinate 75,382 of JBKGZP010000002.1, read as the reverse complement.
CCCCACGTCGGACCTCGAGGCCGCGCTCGCGTGGTTCGACGACTGAGCCTCACCGACCGAACTCCTCGGGGCTGACGCGTACGACGACGGTCCCCTCCACCTCCCGCAGGTCGTACCCCGGCAGGGTGCCGTCGCGGCGGCGCTCGGCGTACATCGGCTCGATGAGCCTACCCTCCTCGACGCCGTAGATCTTGACGACCTCCGGCGTGTCGGCCGGCTCGATGGCCTCCGCGCGAAGCGCCTCCGCGAGCGTGCGCGAGAGCCACTCGCGATCGCTGACCGCTGGCTCCTTGACGAGGACGTCCTGGACCGTCCGCCGGAGGTACCAGTCGAGGTCGGCCACGAGCGCGACGGCGGAGCCCAGGCTGACCGTCTCGACGCACACGGCGTTGTCGTACGGTCGCTCGAGGTCGTACGGCGAGAGGGCCCGCCGGACCGTCTCGTACCCGAGCAGGCCCTCCGCGGGCGCCTCGCCCGGCGGCGTCACGAAGCAGACGGTCGTCACGACTGCTTCGGGGCGGGGTGGGCCCTAAGCGATTTCGGGGTGGCACCGCGCTCAGAAGGTGGTCAGCTCGCCGGCGATGAGGCGCTCGGTGATTCGGTCGATCTCCGCCAGGCCGCGGTCGACCTCCCTGGCGACGGGGCCCTCGAGCGACTCGACGGAGACGCCCGGTTCTGGCACGACGTGTGCGTCGGCGATCTGCGGCTGGTCGATGGGCTGGCCGATCTGGCTGAGCAGTCGGATCCGGAGGTCGCGGATGCCGTCGACCCGCTCGACGGTCGTCCGGGCGATCTCCGTCGCGAGCACGTTGTAGATCTTGCCGATGTGGTTGACGGGGTTCTTGCCGGAGGTCGCCTCGAGGCTCATCGATCGGTTGGGCGTGATCAGCCCGTTCGACCGGTTGCCGCGACCGACGGACCCGTCGTCGCCGTTCTCCGCGGAGGTCCCGGAGACGGTGATGTAGAGGGACTCCTCGCCGAAGTCGTCGGCGGTGTTGACGGCCACCTCGACGTCGAGGTCGGTCTCGCGCGACGCCAGGTCGCGGACGAAGGCCTCGATGCCGTCGACCGCCGCCTCGTACTCGGCGACGTCGGCGACGTGCTCGTCGATGATGGCCGCCGCCACGGTCAGGTCGAGGACGTCGTCCTCCCGCTTGCCCATCACCTTGATGTCCGGCCCGAGCGCGGGAGTGGCCTCGGCGTAGCGGTCGTTGAGCTGGCGCTCGGTCTCGAGGACGACGCGTTCGGTGTCGCTCAGGGGCGCGTGGCCGACGCCGAAGCTGGTGTCGTTCGCCGCGGGGATCGACCGCCCCTCGCCCCCGAACACCGTCTTCAGGTCCCCACTCCCCTCCCCCAGGCGGACGTCGAGGACGACGTCGCTGCCCACGGTGAGGCGAGGGACGGTCCGCTCGAGATACGCCCGGGCCGCCCGCAGCGCGATGCGTTCGGCGGGGAAGGGCTCGCCCCGGTACTGCTTGGTCGCCCGGCCGACGATGAGCACGTAGATGGGTCGCAACGTCTCGCCGCCGCCGAGGGCCGGCTCGGCGGTACCGGCGACCAGCTGGGTCTCGTCCGTGTTGAAGTGCAGCACCCGCCCGAACCGCTCGAGGTACGCCCTGGCGAGCGCCTGGCCGACGCTCTCGGCGATGCCGTCGCACAGCGAATCCGGGTGACCGAGCCCCTTTCGCTCGACGATCTCGACGGACTGATCGCCGACGGCCGGGCGGTCGAATGTCGTCACCCGTACGTTCCGCTCAACCATTGCGGGTCGGTATCTGCCCGCCGGTTCTATAACTTGCGAAAAGGCTCAGCGCCAGTGATATTACTGCGGTTCATCTTCGAGGACGAGTTCGAGGTAGGTTCGCTCGATGGGCACGGCACCGTCGAGCCCGAGCGCCGCCGCCAGGGACTCGATCTCGGTGCGGGCCGTCGACACGTCCGCGGCGGGGACCACGCGCTCGAGCTCGACGAACGACCCCAGCCCGTCGACCTCGTCGAGCGCGACCGTGGCATCGCCGCGGGCGTAGCGCTCGCGGACCTTCCGGACCTCCCCCGCGACCTCGCAGTCGATCGCCTCGAGGAGGGCCTCGGCGGCCGACACCGACTCCACCGCGGTGGTGATCTCCCGACGGGCCTTGGCGCCCGCGCCACCGACGCGGGGGCCCTTGTAGGTGACGCGGTGGTCGACCGCCCCCTCATCGAGGTCCTCGACGGTTCGCAGTCGCAACGCCTCGTCGGTCACGGCAAGGTCCCGATGCGGGACGGCGTAGTACCGGTCGACCTGCCGGTACCGCCCGCGGCGTTCGAAGCCGACCCGCCGGAGGCGCACCTCGAGGTTTGCATTCTCGGCGGGGAGCTTGAGTTCGACCTCCTCCATCGCGTCACCGGGGGCTCGCCGCGGCGACACTTAGCGCCACCGGGCGGACGACGGCCCCGTTTCCAAGAACGTGATTCTTAAATGCAAACCGGTGGAGGTCACACCAATGACGGAGGAGACCGACGAGGCGCCCGACGAGGCCGACGCCGACGAGCCCGAGGCGGCCCCGGGGGCGGACGACGAGGCGGTGGCGGAGGAAGCGACAGCCGAGGACGAGCCCGCCGGGGTGGCGGGTGCGGAGGCCGACGGGAAGCCCGAGGCCGACGCGACCGAGGGGGCGGACGAGCGTGACGAGGACACGGAAGACGAGGCGGCCGACGCGGCCGAGGGGGCGGACGAGCCCGACGAGGACGCGGAGGAGGAGCCCGAAGGGCTCCAGCCCCGCGACGTCGTCCGCGTCGCCTACACGGCCTACGCCGTCGACAGTGGCCAGTTGGTCGACACGACCGACCCCGAGGTGGCCGAGGAGGAGGGCGTCGCCGACGAGGATCGGACCTTCGAGCCCCGCGTCGTCGTGCTCGGGGAGGGTCACCTCTTCGGTCCCGTCGAGGAGGCGATCATTGGCCTGGACCCGGGCGCCACCGACACGGTGGTCGTCCCGGCGGTCGAGGCGTTCGGCGAGGTCGACCCGGAGGAGGTCCGGACCGTCAGCGCCGACAAGATCCCCGAGGACGACCGCTATCCCGGCGCCCACGTCGACATAGACGGCCAGCACGGCTTCGTCGAGACGATCATCGGCGGGCGCGCCCGCGTCGACTTCAACCATCCCCTCGCCGGCGAGGACATCGAGTACGAGTTCGAGGTCCTCGAGGAGGTCGAGGACCGCGAGGAGCTCGCCAGGGGACTGCTGCAGGCGTTCTTGGACATCGAGCTGGACCTCTGGTTCCAAACGGACGAGGTCGAACCCGAGGCCGATGAGGACGAGGAGGAGGCGCCCGAGGCCGAGTCGGTCGAGTCGCTGTACATCGAAGCGACCCCCCAGCTGACCATGAACCAGCAGTGGCTGTTCATGAAGCAACAGATCGCTGACCAGCTCCTCGAGCACCTCGACGTCGACCGCATCGTCGTCCAGGAGGTCCTCGAACCGACGGCCGCCCAGTTCGGCGACATGGGTGGCTTCGAGCTCGAGGAGGCGATGGAGGAGCTCGAGGAGTAGCCGACCGAGTCGATCCTACGCGATATCCCGGCTCACGTCGACGGCCACCCCGTCGACCAGCTTGAGCTTGATCTCCTCGGTGATGGGGACGCCGCCGCGGTTCTTCGGGACGGTCAGGCGGTTCACGAGGGTCGAGCCTCGGACCTCGACCGTGAGGTCGAAGACGACGTCCGCGGCGCTGAGCGTGTACTTCCGGTTGTCCGGCGGGACCCCGTCGTCGAGGCAGTGCAGGACCGCGAAGGCACCGGTGTTCTGCAGGTGCGTCTGGAGGTCGTTGACGAACGTGACGAACCGGCTCAGCTCGCGCTCCTCGATGGGGTCGAGGGGATCGATGATGAGCGTCGTGTCCTCGCTCAGCCGGCCGATCGCCCGGTTCGCCTGGTCGAGCACCTCCGCTCCGGTGAGCTCTCGAATGGTCGGTTCGCCCGTGGGCGCCTTCGTCATCCGCATGCCGTCGCGCACCGCCGCGGACGAGCGCACGGTGGTCAGGTACAGCGACCGCCTCGCGGCGGTGAGCTGGTACAGCAGCAACTCCGCGTTGCTCGATGCGGGCGCCTTGAGCGCGACCACGGACCCGCTCGGAATCCCACCGTCGAGCTGTCGGTCGAGAATGTCGATCCCGGTGGCCAACGTGGTCATCTGGCGTTGTCACGGTATGTTACAACCCGTACTTAACGCTTGTCCCGCACTAGCAGTCAGTGATAGCCGACGGGCGGCGGTGGCAGACGGGGTTTTTTGATGGCCTGGCGCGCGCGCTTCACCGATGGAGTGCACCGACCTCGTCACGACAACCGAGCTCGACCGGGAGGAGATCGAGGCGGTCCTCGACCGGGCAGAGGCGTTCGACGCCGGCGAGGCGTCGGCGGACCGCTCGTTCATCCTGGGGCTGCTGTTCTTCGAGCCGAGCACCAGGACCCGCCTCAGCTTCGAGGCGGCCGCCAAGCGCCTCGGCGGCGACGTCGTCGACCTCGGCGGCGTCGAGAGCTCGAGCGTCTCGAAGGGGGAGTCCCTCGCGGACTCACTACGCGTCCTCGCCGGCTACGCGGACGGCCTCGTCCTGCGCCACCCCCGCGAGGGGGCCGCGCGCATGGCCAGCGACTTCGTCGACGTTCCCCTCATCAACGCCGGCGACGGCGCCGGGCACCACCCGAGCCAGACCCTGCTCGATCTGTACACCATTCGCAAGCACGCCCACCTGGATGGACTGACCATCGGCATCCTGGGTGACCTGAAGTACGGGCGGACGGTGCACTCGCTCGCGACCGCCCTCGCGAAGTTCGACGTCGAACAGCACTTCATCAGCCCGGAGAGCCTGCAGCTACCCCGGGAGGTGCGCTTCGACCTCCATCGGGCAGGAGCCGCGGTGAAGGAACACGCCGACGTCGAGCCCGTGCTCCCCGAGCTGGACGTGTTGTACGTGACGCGCATCCAGCGCGAGCGCTTCCCCGACGAGACCGAGTACCACGCGGTCGCCGGCCAGTACCGCATCTCCCCGGCGACCCTGACCGCCGCGCGCGACGACCTGGTCGTCATGCACCCGCTCCCGCGGGTCGACGAGATCGACCCCGCCCTCGACGACACCCCCCACGCCGTCTACTTCGAGCAGGCGCACAACGGGGTGCCCGTCCGCATGGCGCTGTTGGACCTCCTGGGGGTGGGCCGATGAGCGAGCGCGAGCTTCGCGTGAGCAAGATCCGCGACGGGACCGTCGTCGACCACGTCACGGGTGGCCAGGCGCTGAACGTGCTCGACATCCTCGGCATCGACGGCTCGGCGGGAACCGTGCTCAGCATCGCGATGAACGTGCCGAGCGAGCGCCTCGGGCGCAAGGACATCCTCAAGATCGAGGGTCGAGAGCTCAGCCAGGAGGAGCTCGACGTGCTGTCGCTGATCGCGCCTCGGGCCACCGTCAACATCGTGCGCGACTTCGAGGTCGTCGACAAGCGACGCGTGGATCGCCCGCGCGCCGTCCGGGGGATCCTCGCCTGTCCGAACCGCAACTGCATCACCGCGACCGACGAGCCGATCGAGAGCCAGTTCGACGTGCTCGAGGACGGGGTGCGCTGTCGCTACTGCGGGGCCATCGTCCGCGAGGAGATCGCCGACCACCTCAACCCGCGGCGGTGATCACTCGAGCCAGCCCGCCTCGACGGCCTCCACGGCGCGATCGTCGTCGTACGCCACGGCGACCCCCGTGGCGTAGGCGTTCGCGACGGCCATCGCGTGGCGCAGCCGGTCCGGGTCGACCTCCGGCCCGTACAGCTCGACGATGAACGGCGATCGCAGCCGGTCGGCGAAGCCCGAGGCGAGCACCTCGAGCCAGTAGGTCGTCGTGTAGGCCAGGTCGTAGATGGGGACGACGAAGGTGTCGACCAGGGCTTCGAGGCGCTCGAGGTCGAGGCCGCTTCGGGCGCGGAGGTGTCCGGGCATGGGGTCGGGGTACAGCGTCAGGTAGAGGCGCCCCGGGACGCGCTCGCGCGCGTCGGTGACGACGGCGGAGACGACGTCGGCGCGCCACGCGCGTCGGTCCGCGAACCCGCTCTCGGCGAAGTGTCGGTCGCAGCGCTCGCAGTGGCAGTACTCCTGCCGGGGGAAGCCCACGTCGTCGAGGCGGACGTCCGGGGCGACGGCCACGCAGCGGTCGACCAGCTCGAGCAACCCCTCGCGGTACTCGGGGTGCGTCGGGCAGACGTACCCCCAGTCGAAGTACCGTCGATCGCGGGTGGCGGGGCGTCCCTCGTCGTCGACTGCCACGTACGCGGGGTCGTCGGCCCGGGCGCTGTCGCCGTGACAGGAGACCATGTTGACGGCCGACGCCTCGGGGTCGACCCGTCGACCGGTGACGTCCTTCACCTCGTAGAAGACGACGTCGAACCGGTCGTCGCCGAGGTGCTCGCGCCGACGCGTCACGAGACCGACCATGTCGGGCCGATCGGTGGCCGGGCATATACGCCTGTTTGCGGGGGGTCGAATCGCGGTCCTTTTCATCGCACCCCGTGAAACGCCCGCCATGAGCTTCGAGGAGGGCGACAGCGTGATCCTCCGGGACCAACACAGCGAGCACGACGGCGAGACCGGGTCGATCACGCAGGTCGTCGAGACGATGTTCGGGGACGAAACGTACACCGTGAGTTTCGACGACGGCCAGGAGACGGGGGTGCCGGCGGACCTCCTCGAGCCGGCCCCCGAGGAGTCGGAGGAGTAGCCCGCGCCAGGCGGCCCATGGCCGACCCTCCGGTGCACCGCGTCGACGTCAGGACCTTTCGCTACGCGACGGAAGTGCCCGCGCGCGTCGAGGCCGCGCTCGAGGCGATCGCCCCGGCGCTCGCCGCGGACGACGCGGGCGCCGAGGTGCGCGTGACGACCACCGAGGGACACTACGGTCACCCCATCGACGTCTACGAGGTCACCCTCGAGGACGGCGAGGCGATCGCGGGGTTGCTCGCCACCCTCGGGGCGTCGAGCGCCCTCGAGCGCGTCCTCGACGATCTCGAGTCGCGCGTGACGGACGACTGCGAGCTCTTCGTCCGCCTGGACAAGCAGCGGGCCTACGCAGACGGCGAGGCGGTCCTCGGCGCCGGCATCGAGCTCCGATTCAAGCTCGAGGCCTACCCCGCCAAGCCCGCCGCCGCCATCGAGAACCTCCGGGCCTACGTCGCCGAGGGTGCCCTCTAGCCATGACGCCGGCTTCGTACGAAGCGGTGGTGGCCTACCCCGAGGGAACCTCGACGGTCGCACGCCTGGTCGCGACGGCGGCCGATGCGGGCTACGGGGGGGTCGTCGTGCGAGACGTCAGGGAGCTGCCGGAGCGGCCCGCGATATCGGCGGTCGCCGAGCGGTACGGCCTCGACGTCGTTCCCGGGGTCGAGCTGGACCCCGACGTGCCGGACGACGCCAGCGGAATGCTCCCGGGGCTCAGAGAGGAGCACCCGCTCGTCGGCGTCGCCGGCGGGACCACCCGGATCAACCGCTTCGTCGCCGCCCAGCCACACGTCGACGTCCTCGCCCGGCCGATCACCCCCGGCGGGCCGTTCTTCGAGCCCGGGACGGCGCGAACCGCCGCCGACAACGACGTCGCCGTGGAGATTCCGCTCGGCCCGCTCCGCGACGCCGGCGGCCGCCGCGTGTGGTACCTGCAGCGGCTTCGCGCCCTATGGCGCGTGGTGGACCACGCCGGCGTCGACTACGTCGTCTCGGCCAGGCCGACGTCGCACCTGGCCATCCGAGGCCCCCGTCAGCTCCGGGCGCTGGGCGGCGTGGTCGGCGTCCCCCGGGAGGCGGTCGACCGTGGGCTCGCCCGGTGGGGGACCCTGGCCGAGCGAAACCGCACCGGTGGCGAATCGCCCTAGCCCACCTCGGGTGGCAAGCGCGACGCGTAAAAGGGCGGAGCCAGTACGAGCCCTCGATGGCCACCTGGCCGAAGCACCTCCGCCCGCGATGGCGCTACCTCGCCCTGGGGATCGAGGGGCCACCCGGCGAGCTCCCCGACCGCGATGCCGTCCAGGAGGCCCTCTGGCGGGCGCTACGCGACCTCCTCGGCGACGTCGGTAGCGCTCGGGTCGGTCTCGAGGTGCTGCGGTACCGCGTGGCTGCAACCCACGGCGAGGCGATCGTCCGCGTCGCCCGCGACGCCGTCGAGGAGGCCCGCGCGGTGATCGCGACGGTGGCGCGCGCGGACGGGCGCCCGGTCGGCCTCGCCATCCGGGGGGTCAGCGGGACCATCCGGGCGTGCGAGGAAAACTATTTAGGAACCGCGAGGGAACCCGCAGTTCACGACATTGTCACGTTCGACGGCGTGGAGTCTGAGGCAACCCTGCGCGGCGAGGCGGTCGACCTCGAGCGCGGGACCACGCCGATCGGCGCCACAACGCTGGACATAACTTGAAACCATGCAGGGACAAGCCCAACAACAGGCGTACGATCGTGGGATCACGATCTTCTCCCCCGACGGTCGGTTGTACCAGGTCGAGTACGCGAGAGAGGCGGTCAAGCGGGGGACGGCCAGCATCGGCATCCGCACGGCCGAGGGGATCGTCCTCGCCGTCGACAAGCGAATCCGCTCGCCGCTGATGGAGCGCGAGAGCGTCGAGAAGATCCACAAGGCGGACAAGCACATCGGCATCGCCAGCGCCGGCCACGTCGCGGACGCGCGCCAGCTCGTCGACTACGCCCGCCAGCAGGCCCAGCTGAACCGGTACCGGTACGACGAGCCGATCGGGGTCGAGACGCTCACGAAGTACGTCACGGACTACATCCAGCAGTACACCCAGGTGGGCGGGGCTCGACCGTTCGGCGTCTCGCTCATCATCGGCGGCGTCGAGGGGGGTCGCCCCCGACTGTACGAGACCGACCCCTCCGGGACGCCCTACGAGTGGAAGGCGCTGGCCATCGGCGCCGACCGCGCCGACTTGCAGGACTTCCTCGAGGACGTCTACGACGAGGGGATGGACCTGGGCGCGGGCATCGGCCTCGGGCTTCGGGCGCTGGCGCGCATCAACGACGGGTCGATAACGCCCCTCGACGTCGGGCTCGCCACGGTCGACGTCGAGTCGAGTCGGTTCATCCGCCTCACCGACGAGGAGATCCTCGAGTACATCCAGGCGGAGGACATCCTCGATCCGGACTACGCGCCCGAGTGACGCGGCGGGCGGTTTTATGAGGGCCCTGGTCCATCCGACAAGCGCATGATATCCCTCGACGAGGCCGTCGTCGCCCGGCTCGAGTCCCACGGGGCCCGGTTCGAAGCGCTCGTCGACCCCGACGCCGCCCTGGCGATCCGCCGGGACGAGTTCGAGGGATCTCTCGAGGACGTGATCGCCGCGGAGGACGTCTTCGAGGACGCGAGCCGCGGCGACCGGCCCAGCGAGGACGACCTCGAGGAGGTCTTCGGGACGACCGACCCCCTCGAGATCATCCCGGAGCTCATCCGACGGGGGGAGATCCAGATCACGGCCGAGCAGCGCCGCGAGATGCAAGAGCGAAAGCGCCGCCAGCTGATCACCCACATCAGCCGCAACGCCGTCAACCCGCAGATGGACGACGCGCCCCACCCCCCCGAGCGGATCGAGCAGGCGCTCGAGGAGGCGGGCTTTCGCATCGACCCCATGGAGTCCGTCGAGACCCAGATCGACGAGGCGCTCGACGCGCTCCGACCCGTCATCCCGATCCGCTTCGACGAGATGACCGTGGCCGTGCAGGTCCCCGCGGCCCACGCGGGGTCGGCCCAGGCGCGCCTGCGGGAGTTCGGCGAGCTCGAGGACGAGGAGTGGCAGCCAGACGGCTCCTGGATCGGGATCATCACGTTCCCCGCCGGGATGCAGCCGGAGTTCTACGATCGCGTCAACGAGGTGTCCGAGGGCGAGGCCGAGACGCGGGTGATCAGCGACAAAGACGAGTGGCAGACCCGGTGAGGTCGTCGGTCGCTCAGCCGTCCTCGAGGCGCTCGAAGGCGCCCACGAAGTCGTCGTGACCCTCGAAGAGGTCCTCGCGGAGCTCGTCCACCTTCTGCCGGAGCTCCGTGAATCGGCGGTTGAGCTTCTCGTACTCCTCGCTCTCGCGTAGGTCGCGGTCGGACTTCTCCGCCTCGAGGAGGGCCTTCTTCGAGGCCAGCGCGTACAACTCCTGGATGTCCGCGTCGTACTCGGCCCGGTCGGCCACGGTTGCGACCGTGCCCTGGAGGTCCTCCTTGGAGATCGGCTTCACGATGTAGTCGTCGAAGCCCATCTCCACGATGTCGAAGTCCGGATCGACGGCCGTCACCATCACCACTCGACAGTCGTAGCCGGCGTCGCGGATCCGGTGGAGGACCTCGTCGCCGGACAGCCCCGGCATCCGGCGGTCCAGGAGGACCACCGAGACCGACTCGTCGAGCGCCTCGAGCGCCGACTCGCCGTCGTACGCCACCCGCACGTCCCAGTCCGACTCGAGCCAGGAGGCGAATAGGTCGGCGAGGAGGGTCTCGTCGTCGACCACGAGGACGGTGCCAGCATCACTCACGGTCGCCCACCCCATCGTGTTCCATGGGCCTTCTCGGATACACCCAACACGGTTCCCCCTCTTAAATTGAGGGGAACGGGTTCTCAGTCGGGGTATGCCGACGAGATGATCGCCGGGTTGGCCTCGAAGTGCGCCCGGATGGGCGCGAGGGTGCGCTCGAGCTCGTCGCCGACGGCCTGCTTCAGGTCCTGTGGGTGCAACTCGCCGTCGACGAAGTCCGCCTCGGCGGCCTCGTAGCTCGCGTACTCGAGGGGACCACCGAAGCGCTCCGGGCGGTCGACGACGAACGGTCGGTCCTCCTCCGCGAGGATGGGAAAGATCAGGTAGCGAAGGTACTCCATCACGCCGTTGCTCTCGAGCTCGCCCGCCGGACAGTAGGCCCCGGCGAGCTTCTCGTGGATCGCCGCCGGATCGTCGGTGATGCGGATCGAGGTCTCGGCCTCGGAGGCGCTCATCTTCTCACCGGTCAGGCCGGACAGCAGGGGGGCGAAGATGCACACCGGCTTCGATCCGCCGTGCTCGGGTAGCACCTCCCGCGAGAGCATGTAGATCCCTCGCTGGTCGATGCCACCGTAGGCGATGTCGACCTCGAGGTGCTCGACGTCGTTCGACTGCATCAGGGGGTAGATGAGGCTGCCGAGCTTCGGGCTATCGCTCTCCCTGACCACCTCGCTGCCGGCGCGACGGGCGCGACGTACGGTCGTCGTGGTGGCCATGCGCAGTAGCGAGAGGACGTACTCCCGATCGAGCTCGAAGTCGGTGCCACGGACGAAGCGGATCGCTTCCGCGTCGCCACCGGCCGCGGCGACCATCTGCTCGATCGCCTCCCGGTAGTACCGTGACCGCTCGTCGAGGAGGTCGTACGGCGTCTTCTCGTCGTCGAGGTGGGCGTGGAGGTCGGCCACCAGGACGGTCACCTCCAGCCCCGCCTCCAGGAAGTCGACGAGCTTGCGGATGGTCGTGTAGTGCCCGATGTGCATCTGACCCGTGGGTGCGTACCCGATGTAGACCGATGGGTCGGGCTTCGAGAGGACCGCCTCGAGCTCCGATTCGGTGACGATTTCCTCCGTGAGCCGGGTGACCAGCGCCGACGCGTCCATGGCTGCTGTCCGCCCGTACGCGTGGGTGCCGGGTTAAGCCTTCACCATCGCCGGAGCCGCCCGATTTATGCCCGGTGACCCACCCCACCGGGCATGGACGCGCTGGACGCGCAGGTGCTCGCCGCCGTGGCCGCGGCACCGGCACCGGTGGCGGTCGTCGCCGAGCGCCTCCGTGCAGACGGTGCGGCCGTCGAGGAGGCCGTCCGATCGCTTCGCGAACGTGGCCGCCTGCGCGGCGATGCCCCCGCGGTCGAGCTGGCCGACGGACTCGCGTACCGCGGTGCGGTCATCGAGGGGCTCGTGCCGCCCGCCTACCGGGTCGAGCTGCGTCAGACGGTCGATAGCACCAACCGGCTGGCAGCCGACCGCCTCGAGGCGGGCGCCGAGCGGATCCTCGTCGTCGCCGAGGCCCAGACGGCCGGTCGGGGCCGCCAGGGTCGGTCGTGGCGGGCGCCGAGGGGGGGCATCTGGGCCAGCTTCGGTGACGCCCACCCCCACCGCGCGTCGACGGGGTGGGTCGAGGGGCTCGCGCTCGCCATGGCCGTCGTCGACGTGGTCGACGGCCTCGGCCTCGACGCCCGACTCAAGTGGCCGAACGACGTGACCCTCGACGGAGGGAAGCTCGCGGGGGTGCTCGTCAGTGCCACGACGGTGGGAGCGACACGGACCCGGACGGTCGCCGGCGTCGGCCTGAACGCGAACGTCGAGCCCGCGGACCTCCCCACCGGGTCGACGAGCCTGCAGTCGCACGTCGGCCCGGTGGTCCGGGCGCCGATCCTGGCCGCCATCGCGTGGGCCTTCGAAGGGTACCGGCGGGATCGCGAGGAGACGCTCGCGGCCTGGCGAGGGCGGTGCGACACCGTCGGTCGAGCCGTGGTGGTCGAAACCACCGACGGCCGCGTCCGGGGGGTCGCGACCGGGCTGACCGCTGACGGTGCGCTCGAGGTCGACACCGACGGTGAGACCCTCGCGATCCGACCCGAACGGTGTCGCCGGTTACGACACGGAGGCCCCCCGTGACGACCCCGGGATCGGGGGGAGCTCGACGGACGTGACGTCGGCCACGCCCGCTCGCCGGACGACCGCCCGGACGGGATCGACGGTTCCCGCGAGGTTGTCGCCACCGCCGTCGATGACGAGGTACCGCGCGGGGCGACCGGGCTCGAGGGCGCCGTCGGGGCGGTCGAACACGGCGGCGCCGTTCGCGGTGGCCATGCGCAACACGGTGGCGTCGTCGATGTCGTACTGGATCGCCGTCTGTGCCATCTCGCGGAACATCGACGGCGAGTTGAGCATGACGTTGTCCGTGCCCAACGCGACGGTCGTGCGCTCGAGGAGCGCCGGCACTGGCGGTCGGCCGACGCCCGTCGAGGCGTTCGCCCGGGGGCAGACAACCACGGGCGTCCCCGCGTCCTCGACGCGGTCGAGGTGCAACGCCTCGGCGTGGACCATGTGCACGAGGAAGTCCGGCTCGAGGTCGAGTGCGGGGTTGATGTCGCCGGCGTCGACCTCACCCGCGTGGATGCCGAAGGGCTTGCCGGCCGCGGCGGCGGCCTGCCTGGCGGTGTCGAAGGTGTCGTCGGCCGCTCCGCTCGCACCGTAGCCGTCGGCCACCTCGAGGACGGTCGGATCGCCGCGACCGAGCGCGAGGGCGTCGATATCGAGTCCGTCCGCGGCCGTCCGGAGCTGGCGGACGCCCTCCGGGCCGCCCTCGCGAAAGTCGGCGCAGGCGCCGGTGCCACCGCGTCGCATGAACCGCAACGTGCGGCGCATCGCGCCCTCGAGTTCCGCGGCACCGGCGGCGCGGAGGAGCCGGTGCTTGAGCCCGTCCGGCGGGGCGACGAGCTCGCGCAGGGTGAGACCCGCGCCGGCGTCCTTCGCCACGGAGTCGCCGAGGTGGACGTGGGCGTTGACGAACGCCGGGACCACGATCGCGTCCGAGGCCACCCGCTCGCGCTCGATGGCCTCGACGGCGCCGTCCTCGACGACGAGTCGACCGCGCACCGGCTCCATCTCGACGCCCGAGACGATCATCCCCTCGACGGTGTGGACCGTCATTCGAACTCCTCCAGAGAGCGGTGCAGTCCACGGCTTCGCGGCGAGACAACGGGACCGTCGACATCGAGGTCGAGCTGGTCGATCGCCGCGGACGCGACGGCGTCGGTCCACGCCGCCGGGGCGTACACGCCCATGCGCCACTGGGCACGGTGGTTCTCCTCGAGTGCTCCGACCAGCGGCGACTGCTCGCCGAGGCGCCGGAGCTCGCCGTTGACGAGCAAGCGCGAGCTCGCCTCCGCCATGGGGCCGACGGACGGGACGTCGATCAGCACCGCCGTGGCGTCGAGGTCGAGGAGCTCGGCGATCGCGCGTTCGTGCGACCGGAGCTCGTCGTCGTCCGCCGCCAGGAGCGACCGCGGCACGGCCGCGCGCTCGACCCAGACGGCCCGCTTGTACAGGTCGCGATGCAGGAGGCGCCGCGCGAGTCCCCGGGTGGGTTCGTGCGAGAGGAGCGCGTGTACCACCTCGTGGTCCGTCGCGCGCCTGAGGGGGTGGACGTCGACCGCAGCTGACCGCGTCGCCAGCGGGCGGTCGAGGGCGCGCTCAAGGCCGACGTCGGCGAGCAGGTCTGCCACCGCCCGGCGCAGCATCGCCTTGCTGATCCGGGCGACGTGGTGGTTGTACACGGTCGGATTCATCAGCGCTCTGGCGATGAGCAGGTTCTCGGCGGACTGGACGTTGCCCTCGTCGAGCGCGAGCGTCCCGTCGACGAAGGTCAGCTCGCGCAGCAGCCGTCCGGGGTCGATCGTCCCGTACGGCACGCCGGTGTGGTGTGCGTCGCGCACCAGGTAGTCCATGCGGTCGACGTCGAGCTCGCCCGCGAGGAGCTGCCCCAGGGGGCCCGCTCCGCGCACCAGTTCTGCCACCCGGTCCGGGTCGAGGTCGTGACGGGCGAGCACCCCGGCCAGCGGCTGACCATCGAGGAGGTCGTCGATGTCGTCGTGCGACCGATCGGTCGCCGTCTCCAGCAGCGGCTCGAGGTGGTGCGAGAAGGGCGCGTGACCGACGTCGTGGAGCATCGCCGCCGCCTCGAACCGACGGGCGGTCCTGCCCTCGATCCCGAGGTGGTCGAGGGCTCGGCGGGCGAGGTGGTAGACCCCGAGGCTGTGCTCGAACCGCGTGTGGTTGGCTGACGGGTAGACGAGGTGGACGGTGCCGAGCTGGCGGACGTGGCGCAGGCGCTGGACGGGGGGCGTATCGAGCAGGTCCGCGCCCACCCCATCCAGGTCGATGTGGCCGTGGACGCTGTCCTTGATCGTCGGCATCGCCCGCCTCGAGCGGTCGGACCTACAGCAAGGCGTCGACGTTCTTGTGGCCCTCGATGTCGACGCCCTCCTCGGTCACGGTGGCGATGTAGATGCCGTTCCCGCTGCCGGAGTCGCGCTCGGTCGCGCTGACGACCCCACCGGCGGCGACGCGAATCGCCTCGTCTGTGCTGATGTCGGGGTCGTACTTCTGCTCGAGGTGGCCGTAGGCGAGTTGCATCCCGCTGCCGGTCACCACGTAGTCCTCGCCGAGGACCCCACCGTCGGGGGCGATGGAGAAGACGTGGCTGCCCTCGTGGTCGACGCCGCCGAGGATGGGGTTGATCGCCCAGTACGGACCGGCGCGCGCGAAATTGCCGGCGATCGTCGAAAGCGCCTGCATGCTCATGCGCTCACCCCGGCGAGTCTCGTAGAGGTTCGACTCGACCCTGAGGCCGCGCACGAACGCCTGGGCCCCGCCGACGGAGCCCACCATCGTCAACGCGGCCGTCGGGTGGATCTGCTCGACCTTCTGGACGTTCTTGTTGGTGACGAACCGACCGGCCAGGGTGGCCCGCATGTCCGTCGCGAGGACGACGCCGTCGGCGGTCGTCAGCCCGATGGTGGTCGTGCCGGTTTCGCTCGAGTACTCCGCATCGGCCGGGGGGTCGCTCCGGGGATGGCTCCCCACGGCCGGGGTGTCGGGGTCCCGCAGACCGGGCGTCGGACGCTCGATGGACTGATGGGGGGCTGTGCGCGGTTCCATGCGGGAGGTCTTACGACGGGGTGGACATAAAGGGCCGTCTTCGTCGCGGTCGATCAGGCGTCGGCCTCGAACCGCTCGTAGGCGGCGCCGAGCGCCCTGATCACGCGATGGATCGGGAGGGGGACCCCGAGGCGTTGCGAGACGATCGCCGCGGGGAGCAACAGGATCCCCAGGGCGATCGAGAGCTGGTACGCCCCGAACACCAGCGTCCGGGAGACGCGTTCGAGCATGGCGGTGCCCCGCCCGTCGACGGGGGGTGGTCATAAGCGTTTCCCCACGATTGCCGTCGTTGAGACCGCCAGCGTCGTTCGTCTGCCCGTTGGGTACGAGGGGCGAGACCCACGTATCGGGGCGGCTGGAGAGGCGAACGAGGTGCGTTGGAGTGACCGCGCCATCGCGAATAATACGCGTACGATACGCCCCGGACCACCGCGAACCAAAAAGGGGAGGGGCGGGGCCACCGAGTGCGACCCATGGCCGACTACACGGTGCTGCTCGAGGCCGCGTGGCTGGTGCGCGACGTCGACCAGGTCGACGATGCGATCGGCGTCGCCGTCAGCGAGGCCGGTCGCCGGTTGAACGACGCGTCGATGGGGTACGTCGACGTCGACGTGGGCGTGACGGGCTGTCCCGTCTGCGATGCCCCCTTCGACTCGGCGTACATCGCCGCGGACACCGCCCTGGTGGGGCTGGCCCTGGAGATCGACGTCTACAACGCCGAGGACGTCGAACACGCCTCTCGGATCGCCAAGAAGGAGATCGGCCAGGCGCTGCGGGACGTCCCGCTCAAGGTCGTCGACGTGATCGAGACGGAGGCGTGAGCCCCGGGCGGAACGCTTAACAAATTACTGGTAGTTATGAACCGCATGGACCTCCCCACCCCGTCCGACATCCGACAGCGTCGGACGGACCTCGGGTTGACACAGCAGGAAGTCGCGGAGGCGGCTGGCGTGTCCCAACCGCTGATCGCCCGCGTCGAGGGGGGCGACGTCGACCCCCGGCTGTCGACGCTGCGGCGGATCATCGAGGCCCTCGACGAGGCCGAGGCGGCGGTCGTCCGGGCGAGCGACCTGATGTCCGTGCCGGTGGTGAGCGTCGCGGCCGACGACCCCATCCGCGTCGCGGCCGACCGCATGAACGAGGCGGCGTACTCCCAGCTACCGGTCACCGAGGACGACGTCGCCGTGGGGAGCATCACGCTCGGGGACCTGGCCGTCCTCGACGACGTGGAGCGCTCGGATCCCGTCCGCGAGCACATGCAACCGCCGTTTCCCTCGGTCACCCCGGAGGCGAGCCAGCGCGAGCTGCAGACCATCCTCGAGCACGCCCGGGCCGTGGTGGTCACCGAGGAGGGCCATCCCATCGGCATCATCACCGAGGCGAATCTCGCCGCGCGCCTCTCCTGAGGCGGAGATTTCCGCGACTTTATTGCCGGGCGCCAAGTGGACCGCCCCATGGAACGAGCGGCGTTCCCGACCGATGCGCCGGCGGTGGTGACCTGCGGGCTTCCGTACGCCAACGGCGAGTTGCACATCGGTCACATGCGGACCTTTCTCAGCGGCGACACCATCGCCCGCGCGCTCCGCCTCGTCGGGCAGGAGACCGCCTTCGTCAGCGGCTCCGACATGCACGGCACGCCGGTGTCGGTCAACGCCCACCGCGAGGGGGTCGACCCCGAGACCTTCGCCATGCGGTGGCACGAGCGGTACGAGTCGGTCTTCCCGAAGCTGCGCGTCGAGTTCGACAACTACGGCCACACCCACGACGAGACCAACCAGGCGGTCACGACCGAGATCGTCCGGGCGCTCGACGAGGCCGGGCACATCTACGACCGCGAGATCCAGGTGGCCTGGGACCCCGTCCTCGAGATGCCGCTTCCGGATCGCTACGTCGAGGGGACGTGTCCCTACTGCGGCGCGCACGCCCGCGGTGACGAGTGCGACGAGGGCTGCGGTCGCCACCTCGAGCCGGGCGAGATCGTCGACCCGATCAGCGTCGAGACCGGCGAGCCAGCGGAGTACCGCACCCGGTCGCACAAGTTCTTCCGGCTGTCGGACTTCCAGGACTACCTCGAGGGATTCCTCGACCGTCTCGAGGGGACGGACAACGCCAAGAACCAGCCCCGGGAGTGGATCGAGGGCGAACTGCGCGACTGGTGCATCACCCGCGACCTCGACTGGGGCATCCCCTACCCCGACGACGGGGCCGAGGACCTCGTGTTGTACGTCTGGGTGGACGCCCCGATCGAGTACATCTCCTCCACGCGACAGTACGCCGAACGCACGGGGGCGTTCGACTGGGAGCGGGCCTGGCGCGAAGACGGCGAGATCGTCCACGTGATCGGGCGGGACATCATCCAGCACCACACGGTCTTCTGGCCCGCGATGCTACACGGCTCGGGCTACGGCGAGCCACGGGCCGTCCTCGCCAGTGGCTTCATCAACCTCGACGGGCGGGCGTTCTCGACGAGTCGCAACCGGGCGGTCTGGGTCAACGAGTACCTCGAGGCTGGCTTCGACCCCGACTACCTGCGGTACTACCTCCTCAGCTACGGGCAGTTCCAGCAGGACATCGACTTCACCTGGTCGCGCTTCGCCGAGGTCGTCAACAACGACCTCGCGAACGACCTCGGGAACTTCGCGTACCGATCGATGCTGTTCGCGTACCGGAACTACGACGAGGCGCCGGCGGCACCGGTGAGCGACGAGGTCCGCGAGCGCATCGAGGCGGCCGTCGACGACATCGCCGCGGCGTTGAACGGGCACGAGCCGCGCCGACTCGCCCAGGCGCCGGTCGCGCTGGCGCGCTTCGGCAACGAGTACATCCAGCGCACCGAGCCCTGGCACCTCGTGGAGGAGGACCCGGAGGCGGCGGCCGTCGTGATCGGCGACTGCCTCCAGCTGGTCAAGGCGATCGCCGTGGTGGGGTCGCCGGTGCTCCCGGGCCTGGCGCCGGAGCTCTGGGGCCAGCTGCCGGGTGACGAGCCCATCGAGCACGTCGAGGACGCCCTCGAGCCGGTCTCCGGGGAACTCAAGCGCCCCGACACGCTCGTCGAGCAAATCGAGGACGAGGCGGTCGAGGCCCTCGAACGCGAGCTCGAGGAGCGCATCGAGCCCGCCGAACCCGTCGAGGCCGTGGCAGACGGGGCGGAGGCCGACGACCTCGAGCCGCTCCTCGGTGAGCGCATCTCAATCCAACGGTTCCGAGAGCTCGATCTGCGCGTGGGTGAGATCCTGTCGGCGGAGCCGATCGAGGGGGCGGACGAGCTCGTGGCACTCACCGTGGACCTCGGCCTCGAACGCCGGCAGATCGTCGCCGGTATCAAGCCATTTTACGACCTCGATGCGCTGCCTGGCCAGCGGGTCATCGTCGTCGCCAACCTCGAGCGGGCCGAGATCTTCGGCGTCGAGAGCAACGGCATGGTCCTCGCCGCGGGGGAGGAGGCCGACCTCCTCACCACCGTCGGGGACGCCCCGCTGGGCTCGAGGGTGCTCTGAGTCGATAATGCGTGATGAGGATCGCCCGAGAGACATCGAGCGCCAGCGGCCGTCGCTCGAGCACGCGCTCTTCGTCCTCCTCGGGGTCGGCCTCGCCCTCGCCGTGGTCGTCGACCTCTACCTCTCCGCGATGGGCTAGCTGGGGACGAACCGTTAATGTCGGTGGTCGCCGAGGGGGCCGCCATGGTCACGGTCCTCGGCCTCGAGCTCGCGCTCGTGGTGTTGCTCGGCGGGCTGTTGCTCATCGGCCTCGAGGCGCTGGCACCCGGCGCGCACTTCATCGTCCTCGGGGTGGCGCTGACCGGCGCGGGGGCGATCGGGCTGGCCGTCCCCGCCCTCGGCAGCCCGCTCGCGCTGGCGGGGCTGACGTTGCTGTTCGGATCGATCGCGCTGGTCGTCTACCGCGAGGTCGACATCTACGGGGGCAAGGGCCGCGAGCAGACGAGCGACCACCGCAGCCTCCTCGGCCGCGAGGGGTTCGTCACCCAGCGCGTCACCCGGTCCCAGGGCGAGGTCAAGCTCGATAGCGGGGGGTTCGATCCCCACTACCGGAGCCGGACGCCCGCGGGGGAGATCCCCGTCGGGACCCGGGTGGTGGTCGTCGACCCGGGCGGCGGAAACCTGCTGACCGTCGAACCCGTCGAGGAGACGGCGGAGGAGTGAGCTCGTCGGGCGAACCCTTTTGGCCACACCTCCGGTACGTCAGCCCATGATGAGCGCACCCCTGCAGCTGTTGGGCGGGCTCGAGCTCACGATCATCGGGCTCGTCGTCCTCCTGCTCGCCATCCTGACCGTCAACAGCGCCGTCGAGATCGTCAACGCCTACGAGAAGCGCGCCCTGACCGTCTTCGGGGAGTTCCGCCGACTGCTCGAGCCGGGGATCAACTTCGTGCCGCCGTTCGTGAGCCGGACGTACCGCTTCGACATGCGGACCCAGACGCTCGACGTCCCCCGCCAGGAGGCGATCACGCGGGACAACTCGCCGGTCACCGCCGACGCCGTCGTCTACATCAAGGTGATGGACGCGAAGAAGGCCTTCCTCGAGGTCGACGACTACAAGCGGGCGGTGTCGAACCTCGCGCAGACGACCCTCCGAGCGGTGCTCGGCGACATGGAGCTCGACGACACGCTGAACAAGCGCCAGGAGATCAACGCGAAGATCCGCCGCGAGCTCGACGAGCCGACCGACGAGTGGGGCATCCGCGTCGAGTCCGTCGAGGTCCGCGAGGTCAACCCCTCCCCCGACGTCCAGCAGGCCATGGAGGAGCAGACGTCCGCCGAACGCCGCCGCCGGGCGATGATCCTCGAGGCGCAGGGTGAGCGCCGCTCGGCCATCGAGAAGGCCGAGGGGCAAAAGCGCTCGAACATCATCCGCGCCCAGGGGCAGAAGATGAGCGAGATCCTCGAGTCGCAGGGCGAGGCCATCTCGACGGTGCTTCTCGCGAAGTCCGCCGAGGCGATGGGCGAGCGAGCCGTGCTCAATCGCGGCTTCGAGGCCCTGGAGGAGCTCGGGACCAACGAGGCCACCACGTTCGTCATCCCGCAGGAGTTCTCCTCGCTGGTCGGTCGCTACGGCAAGCACCTGACCGGCAGCGACGTGAAGGACATCGACGGCATCCTCGAGAGCCTCGAGTTCGACGAGGAGACCCGCGAGCTGATCGGCATCGACGACTTCGAGGAGCTCATCGCCGACCTCGACGACTCGGCCGTCGACGGCGAGGTGGAGGGGGCCGCCGGCGAGGAGGTCCCCACCGCCGAGGAGGTCATCAAGGAGATGGACCAGGAGCTGCAGGAACACCTCGAAGAGGGCTCGTAGGCAGTCGCAACGTTCATTCCTCCCCCGTGGCGACCCTGAACCGACATGGCTGGGTCGGCCGTCGACGTGAGCGTCATCCTCCCGGCGTACAACGAAGCGGAGACGCTCTCGACCACCGTCGAGCGGACCCTCGAGGCGCTCGACGACCTCGACCTCCCAGCCGGGTACGAGGTGCTCGTCGCGGAGGACGGCTGCAGCGACGACACCCCCGCCGTCGCCGAGGCGCTGGCGGCGTCGAACCCCACCGTCCGGCACCTGCACAGCGACGAGCGCCTCGGACGCGGTCGCGCCCTCGAGCGGGCCGCCCGGGCCTCGCGTGGCTCGATCGTCGTCTACTTCGACACCGACCTCGCCACCGATCTCGGCCACCTCGGTGAGCTCATCGCCGCGGTGCGCGACGGCCCGGCGGCGATCGCGACCGGATCCCGCCTGCTACCCGACAGCGAGGCCGACCGCCCGATCGGTCGGGACGTGCCGAGCCGGGTGTACAACGGACTGGCTCGGATTCTCCTCGCCTCGGCGGTGCGCGACCACCAGTGCGGCTTCAAGGCCTTCGATCGAGCGGTCCTCCTCGAGCTGCTCGACGACATCCGCGCCGAACACTGGTTCTGGGACACCGAGGTGCTCGTGCGCGCCCAGCGTGCCGGACACGAGGTGGCCGAGCTCCCCGTTCGATGGACCGCCCAGGACGCCACGACGGTCGACCTGGCGCACGACGCCCCCCGCATGGGCTGGCAGCTCCTCCACCTGAGCTGGGAGCTGCGCGTCCGACCGACGCTTTGGCGCCTTCGCACCGTCATCACGCTGGTCGTGACGCTCCTGCTCGGCTACCTGGTCCTCGAGACCGTGGCCGATCCGAGCGCGATCCTCGACCGGATCGCGCGGGTCGACCCCCTGTTCCTGGCGATCGCTGGCGCGATGTACCTGGCCTCGTGGCCGATCAGGGGGGTCCGGTACCGAGACATCCTGGCCGAGCTCGGTCACCACGAGCGCGTCGACGTCCTCACCGGGGCGATCTTCGTGAGCCAGACGGGCAACCTCATCGTCCCGGCCCGGGCGGGCGACGCCATCCGGGCGTACATCCTCAAGTCCCGCCGCGAGGTCCCGTACACGACGGGGTTCGCCTCGCTCGCCGTGGAGCGCATCTTCGACCTGTTGACGATCACGATGCTCGCGGGCGGCGTCCTCGTGGGGCTGGTAGCCGTTCGCGGACCGGGGGTGCTCGCCACCACCTCGGACGACCCCGGCGTCGGCGGCGGTCGGCTCGCCGTCGCGATCGCCGGAGCGGTCGCCGTCGTCGTGCTCGCCGGGTTCGCCGCCTTGCTCATCAGCGCGAGGCTGGACGACCGCCGCTGGTCCCGCTTCGGAGGGTCCCGCGTGCCGGCGCTCGACCGCGCGCTCACCGCCCTCGCGCGGTTCCTCGTCGACGTACGCGCGGTCTCGACCCGCCCGCGTGCGGTCGGCCAGATCGGGCTCACCAGCCTCGCGATCTGGTCCATCGACGTGCTCTCGGCGGTCGTCGTCCTCGCCGCGTTCGACGTGGATCTGGCCGTGGGGACGCTCCTCGCCGTTGGCACGTTCGCCGTCAGCGTCGGAAACCTCGCGAAGATCGTCCCCGTCTCGCCGGGGGGCATCGGGCCGTACGAGGCGGGCTTCGCCGTCTTGGTCGTGGCGCTGACGCCGGTCGGTGTGACCGTCGCCGTCGCGGCCGCGATCGTCGACCACGCCCTCAAGAACCTCCTCACCGCCGCCGGCGGCGTGGTGGCCACCGGCGCGCTCAACGTCTCGCTGGTCACCGCCGCACGGGAGGGTCGCGCCGGACGCCGAAGCACCGATGTCGGCCTCAGAGAGTAGCCCCCAATTGGAAAAGCACTAAAGCGCGTCAATCGGTGATACCCACATGGAGCCGTCGAGCATGCTGGGGCCGATCGACCTCCTGGCTCCGGTCATCGAGTACATCGTCTTGGCCCTGGTCGTGGCCAACCTGGTGACCCGCCACCTCCAGCACCGCCACCACCGACGGCAGTTCGAGGCCGGCGCCGAGGCGCTGACGCGCCATCCGGCCCACGTGGCGACGAACGTCGGGCTACTCCTGGCATCGCTGTACTACTTCTCCCTGCACTACCACGGGGGTGTGGTCCTCACGACGCTCGTGCTCGGCCTCGTGATCGTCGACCTCTTCGAGTTCGAGTCCCGCGAGGTCGAGCTTCGCAACGACCGCGAGCTCGACACCCCGAAGGCGGCCATCGCCGCCTCGGTCCTCGTCTTCCTGTACGCCTTCTACCTCTCGGTCTTCTTCGTGATCGAGCCGGTGTGGCGGCTGGTCTTCGCGTAGCTGGATCCGCACGGTTCGTCACCGAACGCCGGCGTTTTGGACCGGGGGCTCACCGGCTCGACGACGTCGGTGTCGGTCCGGTCGCAACCTCGCGAGCGCGACGGTCCGCGGTCGCTACTCCGCCTGGCGCTCTTGCAGGTAGGCGTACAGCTCCCGCGAGAGGGGCAGGACGACCCAGAACGTGAGGGCCCCGATGATGGCCAGCCAGAACATGAGGTCCGCCAGGAGCAGCGCGAGCTCGACGAGGAGGTCGGGATCCTCCGGCCCGTCGCCGAACAGCTGCTCGTCCTCGAACGAGGGCGTCCGGAACCACCCGGCGAGGACGAGCCAGACGAGCCCGGCACCGCAGGCGATGCCGAGGCCCTTGATGAATTCGTCAGCCATCGTCGGCGGGTTCGGTCGTGGGCCCTTTATCGTTTCCTCTTTCCCCGGGGGTGAACCGGGTCGAGAACGCGTACGTCGCCGCGGCGAGGACGATGAGGCCCACCCCGGCCGCCGTCACGACCGGGTCAACCTCCGACGGGGCCGCCCGGGCGCGGTCGGTCCCCTGGTCGATGAGGTACAAGCCGCCGACGACGGCCAGCACCGCGGCCCCGGTCGTGACGACGGTCACCAGTTTGTACATTGCCAGCGGGACGGGGACCTGTCGGCGGTCGGCCATCGACCTACCGCGGCGGCCTGAGCCGGTAGTACCGGCGGTTGAGCTCGTACATGTAGCCCTCGCGCATGGCGCGGAGCGCGGCGTACGTGATCAGCCCGACGACCACCGGGACGAAAAGGGAGAGGTCGAAGACCAGCGGGGCGGTCATCCCCGGCACGCGAGAGGACACGATCTGGTCGATCGACAGCACGCTCACCGTGAAGCCGAACGTGAGGCCGACCATCCCGACCGCCGCCCAGAACGGCTCCTCGACGGGGCGGCGGGCCGACCCCTTGTTGACGAACGGGTAGACGAACAACACGCCGACGACCACGCCGGTCGCGAGGACTCCGTACAGCTGGTCCGTCATGAGCTTCTGACCACCGAGGAGCGCCAGCTCGGGGTTGATTGGCTCGAGCTGCAGCAGGCCGAACGCCGGATACAGGTACCAGTCGGGCAGGATGACTTCCGGGGTGACGCTCGGGTCCGCCTCCGGGCCGAACTCCGGGGGCAGCGTCGCCGAGAGGAGGAAGATGATCCCAACGAAGAACGACGCGATGGAGAGGTTGCGGATCGTCTCGTGGGGCCACGTCGGGAAGCCGAGGACGTCGCGCTCGATGTAGTCCGAGTCCTGCCGGAGGCGCTGGTCCTCGAGGCGGCCACGCTCGAAGTACTCGTAGGTGACACGCGCGAGGCCAGCCTTTCGTTCCTTGCGCTCGCGCCAGGTCGGCGTCTTGTCGTCCGGCGAGACCAGCTCGCCCGATCCGTCCGCCCGCGTGGTGGTGTCGTCGGTCATGGTCGATCAGTGTGGTTCGGCGATCCCCTGCATCCAGACGATGCCGACGTGGATGGCGATCAGCGTCGTCACCACGAACGGCAGGAAGAACACGTGCAGGATGTACATCCGCATGAGCGTCGGCTGACCGATCTCGATGCCGCCGAAGATGAGCTGGGCGACCCACTCGCCGATGAGCGGCGTCACGATCGCCATCTGGACGCCGATCTGGCCGGCCCACAGCGACAGCTGGTTCCACGGCAGGAGGTAGCCGGTGTAGCCGAAGCCGATCGTCAACAGGAGGAGGACGACCCCGATGAGCCAGTTGAGCTCGCGGGGCTCCTTGTACGCACCGGTGAAGTAGACGCGCAGCATGTGCAAGAACGCCGCCGCGACCATGAACTGCGCTGCCCACCGGTGGATGTTGCGAAGCATGAAGCCGAAGTTCAGGTCGCCCATGATGAAGACCATCTGCTCGTACGCGTTCGCCGTCTCGCCGACCGTCGAGGGGGCGTAGTAGAAGCCGAGCAGCGCCCCGGAGATCGCCGCGACCAGGTAGGCCACGATGGTCAACGAGCCGAGGGAGTACAGCGGGTACCAGTACCAGAACTTGTTGTCCAGATTGTACTGCTCGGTGTGGCTCTTGGGCATCTGGAGGTTCATCTTGTAGTAGATGTCCTCCAACGACTCGAGGTAGTCCACGATGCGAAAGCGGGTGTCGAGCCAGATGAGCAGCTTGAGGTAGACCTGCTCGAGGTAGGTGAGGTCCTGCTCCCGCAGCCACTCGGCCCGGTCGAACTCCTCATCCGGCCTGATGCTGCTCACGCGCGATCAGTCCTCCGGCCGCGGGAACGCGAGGAACGTCTGGTTCACGATGCTGAACGGGTCGAAGATGGACTGGTGGCACTGGCAGTAGATCAGGTCCTCGGCCTGATACTGCAGGGAGTCCCGGTAGGTCTTCCAACCCGGCACGCAGCAAAAGTGCGTGCACTTGTTGAGGAAGGCGATGAACCCCTGGTCGGTGGTGGCATCGAGCCACTCGTCCTCCTGGGCCATCTCCTCGACGAGGGGACTGCGGATGACCTGGACGGGCAACACGTCGCCACCGCTTTCGCCCTCCGAGCGCCAGTTCGTCTGCGCCCCCTTGCCCAGACCACCCGAACCGATCGGGTGGGCCCAGTCCTCGTAGTCATCGAAGTCGATGACATTGACGCGCTGGCCCCCCTCGGTCTGCTCGTTTTGCCACTCGTAGTTGGACGAGGCCGAGTACCGGAGGTAGTTGTCCAAGTCGGCGTCGGGCGCCAGGCCCGGTGCCGACTGGACGCCACAGTACTGGTACCACCGTGAGGTGTACGTCTGGCCCGCGATCTCCATGGTGGCAACGGGCACCTCGACGCCGTCTTGCTCGACCATCTCCACCTCCGGCCAGATCCCCCGGACGAAGCCCTCGGAGTCGACCTCGACGGGGACCTGCGGGAGACCGCGCGGGGCTGGACCACCGATGTTCTCGGCGCCCCGGTAGACGGTCGGACCGCCGCCGGCGCCCGGTTCGCTCGTCAGTGACTCGACGATCGGCATCGAGGCCGTCGAGAGGCCGGCTAGCGCCGACGCACCGACCACGCCGCGGACGAACCGCCGTCGGGAGGAGTCGTCGGGATACTTGTCTGGAAGGTTGTCGCTCATGGTTAGCGTCTGTAGTAGGGGTAGACCGCTTGCTTGGTGAGCTCCCAGAGGTCGTCGCGCAGCCGGTGGCCCTCGACGTCCTCCGAGCGCGTGTAGAGGTCCTCCCACTTGCGACGACGCTTCTTGACGATCATCACGTCGGGGAGGAACTCCTTGCGGTACAGCGCGAGGATGAACGCGAGGTCGACGAAGATCATCCCGAGGAGGAACCCGAGGAACATGTTGCCCTCCTCCGTCAGGCCCCAGCCCTCGACCATACCGTAGGTGAACAGCCCGATCAGCACCACCTCGACGAGGCTCAACAGGACGATCGCGATCGCGGCTGCGGTGCTCTCGCGCGCGGGCTCGTACCGGTGGATGTCGCCGTACGGGTTTCCTGCCGTGGCCATGTTAGCGCCTCCTGTTGGGACTGCCGGTGTTGGCCGACTCGCCGTATTTCAGGACGTAGAAGACGAACACCAGCGTGAGGAAGATGCCGAAGAACGTCCCGACGCCGATGAAGTGCTTCTGGAGCGGGACGCCGATGTGCTCCGGGTCGATCTCCCGCTCCGCCGGTGGGAGCGGTCCAGCGTCGTCGTCCGTCTCCCCGACGACGATCTCGCCCTCCATCCCCTGTTGTCGGTGGGGCTCGCAGTAGAACTCGTACGTCCCCTCCACCTCGAACGTGAACTCGTACTCGAAGCCGGCGTTCTCGATCTCCGCTTGGCCCTCCCAGTCCGCGTCGTCGGGCTGGCTGTCGACGACGATGTTGTGGGTGTCGGTGATCCAGATGAACCGGACGGTCGTGTCCGGTTCGATCTCGAGGGGTGAGTCGGTCCCGGGCTCGAACG
This sequence comes from Halobacteriales archaeon, assembly GCA_046543335.1. GTDB lineage: Archaea > Halobacteriota > Halobacteria > Halobacteriales > SKSH01 > CAZCYF01. Next base: position 48,109 of record JBKGZP010000002.1, on the reverse strand, counting down.
CGAAGTCCACGAGCTCGACCTCGACCACCTCGCCGTCGTCCTCCTGGTGCAACCGCCCGCCGTCGACGAGGCCGGGCCCCTCCGTGGGTCGGCCGACCGACGACCCGCTGGCGGCCATCGCGGCTCCGCCTGCCCCGACGGTCCCCAGCAGGAACTCCCGGCGCCTCATACACGGGAGGCTGTGCCACCCGGTCGCTTAAACCCACCGAATGGACCGGCCTACGCGCTACCGTCGTCGGGTTCGCCGCGGCCCTCCGCGCCCTCGTCCTCGGGCACGAACGCGGGTCGCTCGCCGGAGCCGAGCCCGACCGACCGGAGGCGCCCTCGGTAGTCCTCCGCCCGGTAGCGCGAGGAGAGGCGGGCGTTGGCGACGAGGAAGGCGAGGATCGCCGCGCCGACGAGGAAGCCGACGCCGACGACGGCCGCGGCCAGCGTGGCGTCGAACAGGATCCAGGCGCCGAGCAGGACGAGACCACCGATGCCGAACGCGAGGGCCACCACCTGGATCACCACGTTCCCGAGGTCGGTCCGGGCGGTCTCGACCGCAGCCGGGTCCGGAAGCCCGACGGGGTCGTCGAGCCCCGAGGCTGGCTCGTACTCGGGCATCGAACACAGCGCCACGGTGGGCTTGACGTCGCGAAGGACGGTGCCGAAGCCCTCGACCGTCCCGTCGGGGCGGACCAGGGCGTACCCCTCATCGGAGTACGCCAGCACGCACGGCTCGCCGTCCGAGCGGATGCGCTCGACGACGGCGAAGACCTCCCGGTCGTGGACGCGGTGGCGGAGTTCCACCTCGACGCGGTCGAGGAGCGCCTCGCCGGTCACCCACGCCTCGGCGTCGAAGGCCGCCGACCACTCCTCCGGCGACATCTCCTCGAACGCCGCCGGCCCGAAGTCGTCGAAGTCGAACCGCTCGGCGGCCGCCTCGGCCGTGGGCTCCTCTGCGGCGTCCTCTTCGCCCATGGTCGACGCTTCGCGGTGGCCGGGCAAACACCTTTTGACCGGCGCCCGGCCGGGGTGCTTATCGCGTCGTGGGCCGCAGCGGCGGGCGATGGTGTCGGAGGAGCTCCTGGCGACGACCACCCTCGCGGTCGTCACGCTGAGCCTGCCGCTATACCTCCACGGCGTCTGGACCATCCTGCGCGTGGAGGTGGTCACGTGGGGGGTGCTCGTTCGCCACCTCCGATCGATCGGCCTCGCGCTGGCGCTCACGGCGCTTCCCGTGGTCGGATGGATGGTGCCCTCGCTCCTCACGGGGCGCTTCACGAGCGTGGTCGGCGTCCACGTGTTCCTCGCCCTGCAGTCGTACGCCTTCCTCGCCCTCGGCCTCTGGGGGATCGTTCCGATCTACCGCGCCAAGCGACGCCGCAACCTGTATCACGAGCCCGACCCGGACGTCGACCTGACCGACCTCGACGAGCGCATGCCCCAGTTCCGTCGCCGGCTGCGCCTCGGCGTCTTCGGGCACCTCGCCCTGTGGGTGCTCGCGTACCTCGTGGGGCTCCTCCTGTACGCCCAGTTCCACCTCCCCTCGTGAGCGTCACCAGGGCTCGCCCGAGGCCAGGTCGATCGAGTCGTCGTCCAGGCGCGAGGACGGGCAGCCGTCCTCGAGGACGCACGCGTCGCATGCCGGCGACCGGGCGGTGCACACCGCGCGGCCGTGATCGATGAGCAGGTGGGTGAACTGCACCCACCGGTCCTCGGGGACGACCGACATGAGGTCGCGTTCGATCGCCTCGCGCGTGCTCGCCTCGGTGAGGCCGAGGCGACGAGCGAGGCGCATGACGTGCGTGTCGACGACGATCCCCGCAACGACGTCGTGGCCGTGTTGGAGGACGACGTTCGCGGTCTTGCGCCCCACGCCCGGCAGCGCGGTCAACGCGGCCATCGAGTCGGGGACGCGGCCGTCGTGCTCCGCCGCGAGGGTCGCACCGATCCCCTGCAGGTAGCGGGCCTTCTGGTTGTGGTAGGTGATCCCGTAGATCGCCTCGGCGAGTTCGTCCACGTCGGCCGCGGCGTAGTCCGCCGCGCTTCGGTAGCGCTCGAACAGGTCGGGCGTGACCTCGTTGACCCGCTCGTCGGTGCACTGCGCGGAGAGCACCACGGCGACGAGCAACTCGAGACGGTCGGAGAACCGGAGGCTGATCGTGCTCGCCGGGTACTCCCGCTCGAGTCGGTCGATGACGACCGCGGCCCACTCGCGCCGATCCATGCTGTGGGCCTGCGTGGTCGGGGCCATGAACGCCACGGTCTCGGACCGGGCCAGCTTTATGGGCACCACGGGTGGCCCAACCAACATGCAGGCGACGGCCGTGGCCCACCCCATTCAGGGGCTCGTCAAGTACCACGGGATGCGCGATCCGAGCCGCCGGTTCCCCTTCCACGACAGCATCAGCGTCTGCACCGCCCCCTCGCGGACGGTGACGACCGTCGCGCTCGAGCCCGACCGGGAGTCGGACCGCTTCGTCGTCGACGGGACCGAGCTCGAGGGACGAGCGGCCGACCGCGTGTCACGCGTGGTGGACGCCGTGCGCGAGCGGGCCGACCGACCCGACGAGGCGGTTCACCTCGAGAGCGAGAGCTCCTTCCCGACGAACGTCGGCCTCGGGTCGTCCTCGTCCGGCATGGCCGCCGCGGCGGTCGCGACGGCCGGCGCCGCCGGGCTCGAACTCGACCGTCGCGAACTCTCGGGGTTCGCGAGGCTGGGCTCGGCGTCGGCGGCTCGGTCGGTCACCGGGGGCTTCTCGCTCCTGCCAGGGGGCGACGACGAGTCGACGTGTCGGGCACGCCGCCTCGAGTCCCCGCTGGAGGACGAACTCCGGGTCGTCGCAGCGGTGGTGGAGTCGTACAAGGAGACCGAGGACGCCCACGCCGAAGCTCCAAAGAGCCACATGTTCGAAGCGCGCCTGGCCCACGTGCACCACCAGCTCGCGGAGGTGCGCGCCGGCCTGGCCGCGGGCGACTTCGAGCGGACGTTCGCGTGCGCAGAGGCGGACTCGATCTCGCTCGCGGCGACGACGATGACGGGTCCCAGCGGGTGGATCTACTGGCAGCCAACGACCCTCGCGGTCTTCGAGACGGTCCGCGACCTCAGGCGTCAGCGGGACGTCCCGGCGTACTTCTCGACGGACACCGGCGCGAGCGTCTACGTCAACACCACCGTCGAGCACGCGGACGCCGTCGTCGAGGCCATCGGCGACCTCGACCTCCGTTCCGTCGAGGTGTGGGAGGTCGGAGGCCCGGCCCGGGTGGACCCGAGCCTGGCACTGTTCTGAGGGATTACGCGAGGGTAACCCGGTATTGCACGATATACCCAAAACTATTAACGGCACCGGCGTGTACACCGAGGCAATGGCACCGCGATCCGACAACGCCGACATCGTCTACCTCGACGACGCCGAGTCAATCGAGGACCACGTCGACGGGGCGGGCCCGCTCATCGTCGACTTCCACGCCGACTGGTGCGGCCCCTGCGTCCAGATGGAGCCCGTCCTCGACGCCGTCGCCGACTCGACGCCGGCGCGCGTCCTCAAGGTGGACGTCGACCGCCGCCAGGACGTCGCCGCCGAGTTCGGCGTCAGGGGCATCCCCACGCTGCTCGTCTACCACGAGGGCGAACCCGTCCAGCGCCTCGTCGGCTACCAGTCCGAGGCCGCGCTGCGCGACGTCATCGCCCAGTACGCCTGAGCGTACCGAGGCCGCCCCGACGGCGGTCGAAACCGCCGCGGTTTTGTCGTCACCTCGTCCACCAGCGGGTGTGCGGACGATCACGGATCGACGGTCGAACCCATTCGGCATGCGACCGCCGTGCCGGCAGCCCTGTTCGACCGACGTCCCCGCCGTCTTCGGCTACGGCGACGCCAACGCCGACTTCCACCTCGTCGGCGACCACCCGGGGGTCCACGGCGGCGTCGAGACCGGCGTCCCGTTCACGGGCGCCGAGGCCAGCGAGCGGCTGCTGGCGGTCCTCGAGTCGGTCGGCCTGATCGACCTCGACGCCGACGACCTGCCGCGGCCGAGGAACCTCTTCATGAGCTACCTCCACCTCTGCTGTCCGACTGGAGACCGGGACCCGACGGACGCGGCGTACGACGACCTCGAGCGCTTCTTCGACGCCGAGTTGCGGGCGATCGCCGCCCACGTGTTGCTCCCCGTCGGCGACCGCGCCATCCGCCACGTCCTCGAGACGTACACCGCGAAGGCGGCCAAGTTCGAGGCCGATCCCGGCGCCGGCCACGCCGAGGAGGTCGCCGGCAGCGGGTTCCTCGTGATCCCGATCCGCGAGCCGACGACGTGGACCGACGACGAGGCCGAGACGCTTCGCGAGACCCTCGTGGGCGTGCTCGCCGCTGACTACCGCCAGACCGCCGATCTCACGCGGCTCAACGTCTCTGACGAGCAGTATCTGGTGCGGTGACCGGTCGACCGACCACAGGTATTTGCCCTCGAGGGGGCAATCGACGGGCATGTCGTCCGAGCCCGAACCGGTCACCGCGAGCCCTCCGGACAGCCCCGTGCACACGACCGGCACCGATCACGTCACCGTCTGGGGGAGCAACGAGGCGGACACCGTCGCGTTCTACCGCGACCTCCTCGGGATGCCGCTGGTGCTGCGACAGCCGAACCTCGACGACCCGTCCCAGACGCACCTGTTCTTCGACACCGGTGACGGACGGATCTTGACGTTCTTCGTGAGCGACGATCGGCCCTCGCACCGCGGCCCCCAGCGCGGCGGCGTCGGCGCGGTCCACCACCTCTGCTTCAGCGTCGACGCGGCGGACTACCGCGACATCATGGCCGCCCTCGAGGACCGCGGCAGGGGCTACAACGTCTTCGACCGGGGCATCTTCCACTCGATCTACACCCACGACAACAACGGCCTCGTCATCGAGCTCTCCGCCGACAAGTACGAGCTGCCGGCGGACCGCCGTGGCGAGGTCCTGGCCCGGGCGCAGGCGCTGCGCGAGGCCGACGGCGCGGAGTACGCGAAGGACGAGCACCTCCGCCAGGCGATCGAGGACCTCGGCCTCGAGGTGGTCCCGAACGACCTCCCCGAGGCCGACGCCGGCGTCGGCGGCCTCGAGTGACCACCCGCGCCATGGTGGGAGACCCGGACGCACGCACCCGGGCGATCCGCCGGGCGTGGTCCGCGGGGCGGTACCCCTCGCTGGCGCCGAACCTGCTGCCCGCGACCGCCCACCTCGTCGATGCCGCCGGGGTCGACGGCGAGGACGCCGTGCTCGACGTCGGGTGCGGGACCGGGAACGTGGCGATCACCGCCGCCAGGCGCGGCGCGTCGATCATGGGCGTCGACATCGCCGACGACATGGTCCGCTTCGCGCGATCGAACGCCGCACTGGCGGGCGATTCGGACGTGGCCTGGTCGGTCGCCGACGCCGGGTCGCTGCCCGTGGGCGACGCCACGTTCGACGTGGCGCTGTCCAACTTCGGGCACATCTTCGCACCCGACGTGACGGCGGCGACCGAGGAGTTGCTTCGAGCCGTCGGCTCGGGCGGTCGCGTCGCGTTCACCGCCTGGTCGCCGGGCGGCCTCGTGGGCGACCTGGCCGCGGTCCTCGGGGACCACCTCGATGGCGACGATTCGGATCCGTGGTCGTTCCTCGACTGGGGCGACCCCTCGTACGTCCGCGAGCGCCTGGGGGACGGTGTCGACCCGACCTTCCAGCGTCGCATCGCGTCGTTTCGATACGTCTCGCCGGGGCACTTCTGGCGAGAGTTCGCCGAGGAGTCCGGGCCGCTGGCGCCGGCGATCCGCGGCCTGCACGACCCGGAGCGACGCCAGCACCTCCGGCGCGCGGCCATCGAGCGCCTGGAGGACTGGTTCGCCGACAACGCCGTCCGCGTCGAGTACACGCTCGTGCGCGTGGTCGCCTGAGCGAGGCTCAGAAGGGAAACAGCGACGGAGCCTCGGGATCGCGCTCGAGCAGCTCGATCTCGTGGCCGTCGGGGTCGCGGGTGAACGCGTAGCGGTGGTCGTTGCTCGCGGGGTCGCGGTGGTCCTCTGCCTCGCGGGTCAACAGCGTCGCCCAGTCCTCCGCGAGGTCATCAGCCCGGACGCAGAGGTGTCCCCAGGCGTCGCCGTGGTCGTAGGTTCGTCCGTCGTAGTTGTAAGTCAGCTCGACGGCCATCGCCTCTGGAGGGGCATCCGGGGGTCTGACGAAGTAGTTGGCGAAGGTGTCCGCCTCCCAGCGACCGACGGCCTCGTACCCGAACTTGCGCACCCAGAAGCCGAGCGCGCGGTCGGCGTCCTCGACGCGGACCATGGTGTGATCGAGGCTCCAGCGGGCGCCGTGGTCGCGCTGGACCAGTTCGATCTCGTGGTCGTCGGGATCCTTCACGAAGGCGTAGTTCCCGCCGCAGGAGGCGGGGTCTCGATAGTCCGGCACTCCGCTGGAGACGAGCCCCTCGTACGCCACCTCGAGCTCGCCGGTCGGGACCCGCACCGCGACGTGACCCCACGCGTCGCCGACGGTGGGCGTCTCGCCCTCGTTGTGCGTCAGCTCGAGCATCGCGCCGTCCGGGTGGCGGCCCTCGGGGCCCAGGTAGGCGATGGTGAAGCCGTCGCCCTCGTACCGGTCCAGCTCCTCGTACCCGAGGTGTCGGTCGTACCACTCGAGCGAGCGATCGAGGTCCGCGACGCGCAGCATCACGTGGTCGAGTGTCCCGTCCATGGGTGCGGAACCCTCCACGGCCGGCGGCTAAAGGGCCACCGACTGCGCCCGTCGGTGGGGTGACCCGACCACCGGTTACGCCACGCCGGGGTATACGGCGGCGCATGCTCGTCGAGGACGTGATGACCCTCGAGGTGGTCACCTGCGGCGTCGAAGTGTCGATCGACCTCGTCAAGGATCCGACCGTCTCGCTCGCGCGTCCCCTGATCGAGACCGACGCGGCGTGGAAGACGGTCGCCAGTGCACCCACGCTCGAGGAGGCCTGTCGGCTCGCCAACGAGGACCTGCTCCGGCTGATCGGCCGGCAGCACGACCTCGACTTCACCGACGCGTACATGTTCTCGAGCCTGGTGGCGGACCTCGAGATCAGTCAGGTCGTCGACCCGCTGGTGACGGTCAGGAACGCCATCTCGAAGGACCACCTGTCCGTCGCGCTGTGAACCTCGAAGGTCCCCTCGAAACGTGTTCCGGGGGACGTGGACGAGTCGAGGCGGGTGGAACTATCAGCGAAAGGACTATAGGGAGCAGCGGAGGACACCCCGAACGTCGGTCGACACCGCCATGGGATGGAGCCGCGCACACCCGAGGAACGGACGGGCGGCGGGGGGTCGGACCGTCCGATGACCGCCGATACCTCCCGGGACTCGCCACCGGGACCGGACGGACTCCCCGTCGTCGGCAACGCCCTCGAGGAGCGTCGCCGGCCGTTCGCCTTCCGGACGGAGAACGCCCGGAGGTACGGCGACGTCGTCTACTGGGAGTTCGTCAACCGCCCCATCTACGACCTCTACCATCCGGAGTACATCGAGTACGTCCTCGTCCACGAGAACGAGAAGTTCGTCAAGGGCGACTTCTTCCAGGAGGTGATCGGTTCCTTCCTCGGCGATGGCCTGCTCAACAGCGAGGGCGAGACCTGGCGGCGCCAGCGCCGACTGATCCAGCCGCTGTTTCACCCGGACCAGATCCGGCGCAACCGATCGGCCGTGGTCCGAAGCGTCGAGCAGGTCACGGCCGCCTGGGACGACGGCCAGCGCGTCGACATCCACGAGGAGATGATGGCGCTGATGCTGCGGGTGATCACCGCGACGCTGCTTGGCGTCGACCTCGAGCGCGACATCGACGCCATCGGCCGCAACCTCGATACGATCCTCTCGCACGTGGACACGATCAAGTACCAGCTCCTCCCCTCGTGGCTGCCGACGCCGAGCAACCGCGAGTTCAACCGGGCCATCGAGGAGCTCGACGCCGTCGTTCACCGCATCATCACGGAGCGCGCGCCAGACCCGACGGCGGACGACATGGTGTCGCGCCTGCTCGCGGTCCGGGACGACGACGGCGAGGCCCTGAGCGCGACCGAGTTGCGCGACCAGGTGATGACGTTCCTCCTCGCCGGGCACGAGACCACCGCGTTGAGCCTCACGTACTCCTGGTACCTCCTCGCCACCCACCCCCGCGTCGAGCGCCAGCTCCTCGAGGAGTTCGATCGCGTCCTCGACGGGGCTCCCCCGTCGGCCGAGACGGCCGACGAGCTCGGCCACGCGGATCGGGTCCTCACCGAGTCGATGCGCCTGTACCCACCGGTGAGTCGCTTCTTCCGAGAGGCGACCGAGGACGTCGAGATCGGCGGGTACGAGATCCCCGCCGGTGCCAACGTCTCCCTGCCGCAGTGGGTCGTCCACCGCGATCCGCGATGGTACGACGACCCCCTCGCGTTCCGTCCGGACCGGTGGACGGAGGACTTCCGCTCGGCGCTCCCGAAGCTGGCGTACTTCCCCTTCTCGGCGGGGCCCCGGCGGTGCATCGGCGACCGGTTCTCCCGGATGACCGCGACGACCGTCCTCGCGACGATCCTGCAGTCGCACCACCTCGAGCTCTGCCCGGACACGGACTTCGAGCTGGAGATGACCGTCACGACGCGCCCCGCGAACCCCGTCTGGGTGACCGTCCACGAGCGTTGAGGCGTCTTGCCACCGCGTGCGGCGAACGTTCAAAGTCAGCCGTGCCCAAGCGGTCCACATGGCCGACTTTGCGAACGAGCGTGCGCTCCTCGCGGCGGTGCGCGACCGGCTCGACGAGTGGATCTACGTGGCCAGAGCCGAGGCGTTCGAGGAGCTCTTCGAGGGATCGGACCCGCTCCTCACCGACGAGGAGGTGCGCCAGCTCGACCGCATCGACTCCCGGCTGAGCCGGGAGGAGGGTCGTGGCCTGTGGGGGACCGACGAGTACGCCATCGTGGCGGCGGGGACCATCGACGAGGAGAGCGCCCCGCGCGTGGTCTGCACGGCCCACCCGCAGGTCCCCAGCCCGGCGTATCCCGGCGGCGACGACGTCGACGAGGAGACCCGCCAGCGCCTCGACGAGGCCCTCTGGGAGTACTGCCAGCGGGTGCTCGAGCTGACGCAACAGCGCCTCGAGGAGTTCGTCTGGTCGTCGGACGTCGCGACATGGGAGGCGTGAGGCGAGCTCACTCCTCCGGCGGGAGCTCCTCCTCGAAGTGCGCCTCGGTCCAGGTGTCGATGGGCTCGCCGTCGCCCCAGTCGAGGTACCCCCGCTCGGCGATGTCGACGAGGGTGTCGCCGAGGTCGGACAGCTCGACGCGCAACACGGTGGCGAGGTGCGAGTCGGCGGCGAGCGCCGGTGGCAGCGAGGGGAGGTCGAACCGGAGGCGCTCCTCCGTGGGGTCCCAGTAGAGGTCGAGGTCGTCGATGAGGTTCGCCTCGCGCGCCCGCTCGTACTGCTCGTCGGTGAGGTCGGTGTACGCAGCCCACTCCCGGAACGCCTCGTTCCACGCGCCATCGAGGAGGACCTCCTCGAGCTCGGCCCGGCGGAACTCCCCGACGGCGGTGGTCCCCTCCTCCAGGTCGTATCCCTCGGGGGGACCGCGGTTGGTGAGGTCCGGCGGGGCCGGAGGATCCACGTCCAGGCTCATGGGTCGGACGTAGGACCGCCAGCCAGTTAAGTTGGCCTCACGCGTCGGGATGGACCGGCGGGCAGGCGGGGGTGTCGTTGCGTGGATACGAAGAGGTTACCCACGGCCTCGTGACGCGCCTGTCATGCGAATCCGGAACGCGGGTGGGTGGCGACCGTGATCGCGGCGGACACCCTCGTGGCCCTGCTCGAGCGGTGGGGCATCGATCACGTCGTCGGCGTCTCGCGCGAGGAGATGGAGGCCTACTACGCGAGCCTGGTCGACAGCGACGTCCGCCACGTCCTCGCCCGCTCGGAGGTGAGTGCCGCGCTGATGGTTGACGGCTACGCCCGCACCGGTGGGGGGTCGGCGTCTGCGACGGCGTCGGTGGCCCCGGGGCGGCGTTCATCGCCGTCGGGCTGGCGGAGGCCGCCGGTGCCTCGAGCCCCGTGGTCGCTCACCGCCCGACGCCACCGAGGCCGACCATACGCGGTGCCGGCTCACACACTGACGACCTAACGTAGGCAGTCCGACCCCGACGGGCCCTCAATCGAACTCCGAGTTCCGCGGCCCGTTCGTCACGTGCACCTCGAACGGCTGCGTGCTGGGATCGTCGCGTTCGATCGGGTACCAGTAGGTCCCCGCAAGCTCGTCAGGGTCGAGGAATGTGGCACCCCCGAGGTCGGGGAACCGCTTCCTGACGTCCGGCGTGCCGATCTTGCCATCGATGTCGACGTGGGAGACGTGGACCCCCCTGGGGCCGAACCCCTGGGCCATGTACATTGCCATCCATCTGGCGGCGAACTTTGCCGCGGTGAAGCCAATCTCGCCGCCAAGGCTGCGCACCGCCGAGGTCGCCCCGGTGAAGATGCTCGTCCCACCGCCGGTCTCGATCATGTCGCCGCCTGCCTCCTGCGAGCAGACGAACGCGCCTGCGTCGTTCATGGACGCTCACGAGCGCATCCGATGCCTCGCGGATGCTAACCACGTATGCTCACTCGAGGGTCGTGTCTCGTCTCGAATCCGGCTGTAGAGCGCTTGCTGCAGTTCGCTTCGGGCCGTGAGATCTGAATCCCAACCAACGTCAGCGACACGCTGACATCCGCAGATCCAATCCGCGATCGTGTCATCAAGCAGGGCTTTCTGGGAGGCAGTCAGCTCGATGCCGGTGACCGCCGTCCGAACGTTATCTCGGCCCACTGCAACAGCACTTGGTCACCTCTTTGTATTTAAGTCGAAAGGCAATAACCAGTCCGATGAGCGCTGGAGGATTTGAACCCCCGACAACCTGGTCCGAAGCCAGGCACTCTGTCCAGACTGAGCTAAGCGCCCTCGGCCGGGCGTAGTCGGTTGGGTACCATAAACGCACCCGGTCGTGGACGACCGGAATCGGGTGTACCTAAATGGACGGCGCCCGCCCTGGCCGCCATGGACGCCCGCCGGCGGGTTCGCGGCCTGGTGCAGTTGACGCGCCCCGGCAACGTGGTCGGGGCCGCGGTGTTGGCCGTCGTCGGCGCGTACGTCGCCGCGGAGTTGACGAGACCGCTCGAGCTCGCGGTGGCGACGTCGGCCACGGCGCTCGGGACGGCGGCGGGCAACGCCATCAACGACTACTTCGACCGCGACATCGACGCGATCAACCGGCCGGACCGACCCATCCCCGCCGGTCGGGTGCGCCCCGCCGACGCGCTCGTCATCGCCGTCGTCGCCCTCGGGGTCGCCTTCGCGACCGCCGTCGCCGTGTTGCCGACCGAGGCCATCGCCATCGCGGTCGTCGTCCTCGTCCTGCTCGTCAGCTACACGCAGGTGTTCAAGGGCACACCCGGGATCGGCAACGCCGTCGTGGCGGCCCTCGTCGCGAGCGCGATCTGGTTCGGCGGTGCCGCCGTGGGTGACCTCCCCTCGACGGCGGTCTTGGGCGCCCTCGCCGGGTTCGCGACGTTCACCCGGGAGGTGGTGAAGGACATCGAGGACCTCCCCGGCGACCGGTCGGAGGGGCTTCGCACCCTGCCGGTCGCCGTCGGCGTCCGCCGGGCCTGGCTCGTCGCCGGCATCGCCCTCGCCCTCGGTGGCCTCGTGAGCCCGGTGCCCTACCTCGACGGAACGTTCGGGATCTGGTACCTGGCCGGGCTCGCCCCCGCGATCGCGGTCATGGCGCTCGGATGGGCCGTCGGGCGCGGCGACCCCGCGACCGGCCAGCGCCGCCTCAAGGTGGGGATGTACCTCGCGCTCGCCGCATTCATCCTCGGCCGGCTCGGCGGCTGATGCGGCCGTCTCGAGCGCGCCTGCTGCGTGTTAGCGTGGTCCGCGTGTACAGTACTTTTTTATACCCCTGCGGGGAACGTCGCCCATGACTGGCGGGGAGGTCGAGGAGCACGTCCTACCTGCCAACGGACGACCGACAATGTACACGCTGGCCGGACCACTGTCCGACGTCGACGTGGCACCTGGGAGCAACCTCCTGGTGCTGGGCCCCGCCATGTCCGGCAAGAAGCGACTGGCCTTCGAGATCCTCGCGGCGGGGTCGACGCAGGGCGATGGTGCCATCATCGTCTCGACGAAGGACGGTACGGACCGCCTCATCGACCGCTACGCGGAGGTGCTCGGCGACGACCCCGCCGACGTCCCCATCGGCATCGTCGACTGCGTCTCCCGGCAGCAGGGCGTCGACGACGTCGAGGAGACCGACCTGGTGAAGTACCCCTCCGCGCCGGACGACATGACCGGCATCGGTATCAGCCTCTCCGAACTCCTCGAGGAGTTCCACGGCGAGCGCAACCTCGAGCGCAATCGCGTCTGTCTGGACTCGATCTCCACGTTGTTGATGTACTCGGACGTCCAGACCATCTTTCGCTTCCTCCACGTCTTCACCGGTCGGATCCAGAACGTCGACGGCCTCGGGCTGTACCTGATGGATCCCACCGCCCACGAGCCGCAGACGCTCAACACGATCAAGGGACTGTTCGACGGCGTGATCGAGCGGCCCGACGAGGACGCCGACTTCGCCTTCCGCGGCGCCGAGCTCTGACGCCTACGCGGCCCAGTCCTCGAAGTCGCCGTAGATGCCCTTCGTGAGGTACCGCTCGCTCGAGTCGGGGAAGATCGTCACGACCGTCGGATGGACCAGCTCGAGCTCGCCCGACGCGACCCGGACGGCGACGTCCCGGGCGGCGAGGCTGTTGGCCGCGGCGCTCGAGCCGACGAGGTGGCCCTCCTCCGCGGCCAGCCGGCGCACCTCGGCGTGGGCGTCCCGGTCGGCGACCGAGACCAGCTCGTCGACGAGGTCGGGCTCGTACAGCGCGTTGACCGTCGGATCGTGCGTGCCGATGCCCTCGATCTTGTACTCGGCCTCGTCGGGCTCGCCACCGTGAAACGCGCAGTACAGAGATCCCTCGGGCTCGACGGCCACGACGTGCGGCGGGTGCGGTCGCTCGCGGCCGTAGCGGGCCAGACCCATGAGGGTGCCCGCCGTGCCGCACCCGGCGACGATCGCCCCCACGCGGCCGTCGAGGGCGTCGTAGACCTCCGGCGCGGTCGTAACGTAGTGCGCCTCCGTGTTGAGCGGGTTCGAGAACTGATCCGCCACGACGGCGTTCGACCGCTCGTCGGCGATCTCGTGGGCGACCTCCAGGGCGTGTCCCATCCCCGCCTCCGTCGGGGTGGTCACGATCTCGGCGCCGAGGGCGGCCATGAGCTGTTGCTTCTCGGCGCTGAATCGCTCCGGGACGACGAAGACGGCCTCGAGTCCGAGCTGGCCCGCGGCGATCGCCAGGCCGATGCCGGTGTTGCCCGCGGTCGCCTCGACGATCGTCCCCCCCGACTCGAGGGTGCCCGTCTCGAGCATGCGCTCGAGCATGTACCGACCGATGCGATCCTTGACGCTCGCGCCGGGGTTGAACGCCTCGAGCTTGGCGTACACCGTGACCCCCTCGACCTCGGTGTCGAGTTGGACCAACGGCGTCTCGCCCACCGTCTCGAGCACCGACGGCAGCGGTTCGTCGCTGCGGGTCATGCCCGCGCGTCCGCGGGGGGAGGAGTTAGGGCTTGGCGTCGCCGGTCGACTCGGCCTCGGTGACCGCCTCGACGTCGACGCCGTTGGCCTCGGCGAGCGCCTCGAGGAGGCGCTCCTGGCGGTCCAGCCGGGCCTCGATCGCCGTGACGCGGTCGTTCGTCTCCTCGATGGCGCCCTCGATATCGCGAACGCGGTCGAGGACCTCCGAGAGCTTGCCGTAGAGCTCTTCGGCCACCTCCGAGAGGCGTTGCACGCGCTTGGCGGTCGACCCGAGTCCCATGGTCGCTGGCCGGAGTAGTCGGCCCTGGCTTGTGGGCCTTGCGGTATCGAAAGGGCCTTTCGCCGCCGCGGGGTAGCACCCGATGTCGATCGAGTCGATGGTCTCACCTCGTGCGCCTCCCGCCCTCGGCCTCGTCGCCGCCGTCGGGGTCGTCGCGCTTGCCGTCGCCCCAGTCGTCGCCGATCCCGGCGTCGAGGTCGTCGTCCTGCGGACCTATCTCGGCTTCGGCCCCGGGGGCTACTGGCTGGCCGTCGGCCTCGCGGCCGTGCTGATCGTTGTCTTCGCCGCGGGCGCGACGGGGCGGACCCACCCGGCGACGGCCGCGGGGATCGCCCTCGGCGCCGGGGTCGTCCTCGCGCTCGTCGTGGTCCTCTGGGCCGCCAGCGTCGACGTGACCGTGGCGACCGACGTCGCCACGCGGCGGTGGGTGTGGTACCACCGCCTCGTGGCCGTCGCCGTCGCTGGCGTCGTCCCCGCCGCGGCCGCCTGGTGGGCCGTCAGCCTCGGGCTGGTCGGTTCGCGCCGGCCGTAAGGCCCTTTAGGGCGACCGGGGTAGGGTACCCCGTGGACTAGGCCGGGCGGCTAGGCCCCGCCTCCACCCGCACCACGGTCTTCAGCGGGGGCCGAGAACGCCGGCGGCGGCCGTCCGCCCGTGGCGGGCCCCGCGCGCGGACGATGAAACCTCGTCCGTCGGGGGCAGCGGTCCGCGGTGGCCATCCGAAGGGACGGCTCGCCGCGGTTGATCGGTGGCAATCCGTCAGGCGCGGGAGCGAGCAGCGGACCACCGGACACCTGTCGCTCGACGGGTCGCGGGGTGGAGGACGCAACCGGACCACCCCGCCACGGAACGGCGGTCCACGCCGGCCGTCCACGCCTCTTCGACCCCGACCGGACAGCCACGGGTTCGACCCTCAGATGTCGCGCCGGACGAACAGGGCCGTGGCGAGTCCGACCAGGGCGAGGGCGCCGACGAGCAGTGCCACCGCGTTCACCAGGTCGTACTCGTTGCGGACGAGGATCGCCGTGTACGCGTAGTACCGCGAGGGGGTGAGCCAGCCGATCCACTCGGAGTCGGGGCTCAACCGCGAGACGGTGTCGATCAGCCACAGGAGGATGACCATCGCGACGGCGGCGCCCCGGGACCGCCGAGGGTGGCCAAGCACCACCGAGAGCACCAACCCGAGTCCGGCGCACGCCAGCAGGTACGGGATCGAGAGCACGTGCACCATGGCGAGGGCGACGACGTCGACGGGCTCGCCGACCAGGGTCGACCCCGCGACGATCACGAACCACACCGGGAAGTTGAGGATGGCAAGCGGCGCCCACAGCGCGGCCACCTTCTGCCCCACCACGGACTCGCGGGAGACGGGGTTCGCGAGCGTGAGGTCCATCCGGCGGTCGTGGACGTCGACGGCGATCATCCCCGCGCCGAGGTACGCGAAGTACGCCCCGACGAGGACGGTCCAGAAGAACGAGTACATCTCCGCGGCGATGAACCCCTCGATCGTGTCGAGCGCCTCGAGACCGAACATCTCGAGGAGGAACGCCGGGAGGATCTCGACGATCTGCGCGGCCTCGGCCTTCATGTCCGGGAAGATGGCCACGTACAGGATCGCGAAGACCGAGAGGACCGCCGAGAGCACGGCCGCACCGCGCACGTGGCGGCGGGACTCGAGGCGGGCGATCGCCACCCTCGAGGACGGTTCGGCCCGTGGCGTCGACGCCTCGCTCATAGGTCCCTCCTGGCGAAGACCACCACCGACGCGCCGAGGATGGCGAGGCACCCGAGGAGGAGCACGCCCACGTCCGCGACGGCGACCTCGCCGCGGAGCAGCGCGGCGTTCGGGTCGTAGTACCGACTCGGGGCGATCCACCCGAGGACCTCGTAGGAGGGATCCATCTCCGAGAGCCCCTCGAGCAGGTACAGCACGAACACCACGCCGATCGCCCCGGCCTGGGCCGCGTTGACCCGGTCGAGCGCGACGGACAGGAGCATGCCGATGGCCCCACAGACGAGGAGGTACGCCACCGCCCAGGCGAGGGCGAGGAGGAACCGGCCGAGGTCGATCGACTCGCCGATCGCCGCGGCACCTCCCACCACGAGGACGAAGACGACGCCGACCAGCGAGGCGGTCGGGACCCACAGCGCGGCGAACTTCTGGAGGACGACCGACTCCCGCGACACCGGGTTCGCCAGCAGGAGGTCCATCCGCCGGGTCCGGACGTCGTCGACCACCATGCTCGAGGCGACGTACGCGAGGTAGACGCCACCGAGGAGGGTCACCCCGAACGGGATGACGTATCCCGCGGCGAACCCCTCGAGCGTGTCGAGCTCCTCGATCCCCAGCAGCGTGATCATGAACGGCGGGTACGCGTCGATGACCGTCTCGGCCTCGGCCTTGATGTTCGGGAAGACGAGCAGGAGGACGGCCGTCGTCGCCGCCAGCAGGCCGCCCATCAGCGCCGACCCCCGCGCGAGGCCTCGGGCCTCCATCCGGACGATCGCGGTCATGACGCCGGGGAGGACCCGTCGTTGCCGTAGTAGTGCTTGAAGATGTCCTCGAGCTGGGGGTCACCGATCGAGACGTCCGCGAGGTCGAACGCCGACAGGTGCTCGAGGAGCTCGTTGAGGTCGCCCGTGTAGGTGAACCGGACCACCCGGTCGACCACCTCCACGCCGTGCATGCCGTCGGTGACGAAGCGGTCGACGTCGACGGACCCCGCGAAGTGGACCCCGACCTCCTTGCCACCCCGCCTGAGCAGCGCGTCGACATCGGCGATCTCGACGATCCTCGCGTCCCGGATCATCCCGACCCGGTCGCAGACGCGCTGGACCTCGCTCAGGACGTGTGAGGAGAAGAAGATCGTCTTGCCGGCGTCGCGCTCCTGCTCGAGGAACCGATGGAGCCGGTCCTGTTTGAGGGGATCGAGGCCGCTCGAGGGTTCGTCCATGACGACCAGGTCCGGGTCGTGCATGAAGGCCTGGACGATGCCGAGCATCCGCCGATTCCCCGAGGAGTACTCCTCCACGCGACGCTCGAGTGGGGGTCGGAACAGCTCGAGGAGCTCCTCGCGCCGGTCGTCGCCGCGGAGGCGGGCGAAGAAGTCGAGGACCTGCCGACCCGTCAATCGCTCGTCGAAGCCGAGGGTGTCCGGGAGGTAGCCGACGCGAGCCATCGTCGCCGTCAGCGCGGGACGATCCCGGATGTCGGCGCCGAGGACCTCCGCCGTCCCCGCCGTCGGCTTGATGAGCCCCAGCAGCTGGCGGATGGTCGTCGTCTTGCCGGAGCCGTTCGGGCCGAGGTATCCGAAGATCTCCCCGGCCTCGACGTCGAACGTCAGGTCCTCGGTGGCCACGACCTCCCCGTAGTGCTTCGTGAGCCCCTGCAGTGAGATGGCGGGGGCGGCGTCCATGGCCTAACGTACCAGTGATGTGATGATAACGGTTGGGTTCGGCCCCGACCGGGGGTGCCCTCCGGCACGCGATGGCCGGCGTGGCGATGGCGGTGGTCTCACCCGGCGAACACCGCGGTGTGCCCTCTGGTCTCGACGACGTCGGCGCCTGCTCGGTCCGCCAGCGCCACCGCGAGCTCCTCCGTCGTCTGGCTCGTCCGGACCGACCGGAGGAACTTCACCTTCACGAGGTCGTGGTGGTTGAGCTGCTCGGCGAGTTCGTCGACGACGGACTCGATGCCGCGCTTGCCGACCCAGATGCTCGTCTCGAGGTCGTGGACGTCCCCGGGATCGTGGTCCGAACTCATGGTGGCACGGGGATACGGCGCAAGCGCCTGATTAAGCTTCGCCCGCAGGCTTCGACGACGACACGGTTTACTGGCGGGGGGCCGCACGGTCCCACCGTGCGCGTCCTGAGCTACGTCGACCTGGCGGGCCCCCTGAAGCGGTCGGGGATAGCGACGGCGGTCGACCACCACCGCAAGGCGCTGGCCGACCAGCCCGTCGAGGTGCTCACCGACGGCGTGACCGCCGACCGCCTCGGACGCATCGTGACGGGGCGTCGCCCGGACGTCGACCTGATCCACACCCACCTGTTCGGCCCCGGATCGATCGCCCTGCGGGCGCTGGCGAGGCGGACGGACGTCCCCATGGTCTGTCACGCCCACGTGACCCGGGAGGACTTCCGCGGGAGCTTCCGGGGGTCGAACCTCCTCGCGGAACCCCTCGGGTGGTACCTCAGGCGGTGGTACGACGCCGGCGACCTGGTGCTCGCGCCGAGCGCGTACACCCGCGACGTGTTGCGGTCGTATCCCGTCGAGGCCCCCATCGCGGTGGTCTCGAACGGCGTCGACCTGGCGTCGCTTCGTGGTTTCGAGGACCTCCGCGGGCCGTACCGCGACCGGTACGATCTCTCCGGGACCGTCGTCTTCGCCGTCGGGAACGTCTTCGAGCGCAAGGGGTTGTCGACGTTCTGTCGGGTGGCCGAGCGCCGCCCCGACCTCGAGTTCGTCTGGTTCGGACGGTACGACACCGGCCCGCTGGCCAGCCCCGAGGTCCGCCGGTGGACCAGGGATCCGCCGGCGAACGTGACCTTCACGGGGTGGATCGACGACAAGCGCGGCGCCTTCGGCGCCGGTGACATCTTCTTCTTCCCGACCCACGAGGAGAACCAGGGGATCGTCGTGTTGGAGGCCATGGCCTGCGGTCGCCCCGTCGTCCTCCGGGACATCCCCGTCGTCGACGAGTACACGACCGACGGCGATGACTGCCTCCGGGCGAGCGACCTCGACGGCTTCGTCACGGCGATCGACCGGCTGGCCGATGACCCGACCTTGGCCGAGCGGGTCGGCGAGCGCGCCCGCGAGCGCGCGATGGCGCACCGCCTCGAGGCCGTCGGGGAGGACCTCCACCGGGTGTACCGTCGCGTCGTCGGTGCCCACGCCACCGAAACCACGTGACTTTAACGGGTCGCCGGTCGAGCAGACACCGATGGGTAGCCGCGTCTGTGCGTTCACGGACACCTACCTGCCGACGGTCAACGGCGTGACGTACACCGTCAAGACCTGGCGGGAGGCCTGGAACGCCGACGGCGGCCGGATGGACGTCGTCTACCCGGACGCCGAGGCACACGAGCCGGCGTCGGGCGAGCACCCGGTGCCCAGCGTCCGATTTCCCTTCTACGACGGCTACCGCCTCGGGGTGCCGACGCTGCCGCAGTCGCTCAACGGGGTCGACGTGGTCCACGCCCACACGCCGTTCTCCCTCGGGCTGGCCGCGTTGCGCCTCGTGCGACAGACGGGCCGCCCGCTGGTCACGTCGTTTCACACCCCCGCCGACGAGTACACGCCGTACCTGGCGGGGGTCGGCCCGGTCGCCTCCGGACTGTCGGCGGTCTCGCGACGGTACGAGCGCTGGTTCTTCGAGCACGCCGACGCGGTGATCGCCCCCAGCCAGACGGCCGCCACGGATCTGCGGTCCGACATCGGCGTCACGAGCGAGATCCGGATCGTCTCCAACGGCGTCGACCTCGACTTCTTCTGCCCCGTCGACGGCGACGAGTTCCGACGGGCGCACGACCTCCCGATGGGGCCGCTCATCGGCTACACCGGTCGACACGGCTACGAGAAGCGGCTGGCGGACCTCCTGCAGGCGGTGTCCCGCGGCGACGACGACTGGACGGTCGTCTTCGGCGGCGGCGGCCCCGCGACGGCGGACCTCGAGGCGCTGGCGGCCGACCTCGGCGTCGACGCTCGATTCCTCGGCTTCCTGGACCGCTCGGACCTCCCCGCGTTCTACTCGGCGATCGACGTCTTCGCGTTCCCCAGCCCGGTCGAGACCCAGGGCCTGGTCGCGCTCGAGGCGATGGCGTGCGCCACGCCGGTCGTCGGCGTCGCCGCGGGCGCCCTCCGAGAGACCCTGGAGGACGGCGTCACGGGCTTGCACTACCCCGAGGGTGACCTCAAGGCGTTCGCGGACCGGCTCCGTCGCGCGCTCGAGGATCGCGACGACCTCGCCGAGGCGTGTCTCGACCGGCGGGCGTCGCTCGGCATCGAGCGATCGATGGACCAGCTCGAGGCGGTCTACGCCGAGGTGCTCGACGGCAACCGGTAGGGATCGACGGGCTCAGTCCTCGAGCGCATCGGCGACTCGCGCGACCTCGTCGGTCAGGTCCTCGAGCTGCTCGCGCAGCTGGGCGAGTTCGCGGGAGACGGCCGTGTCTCGCGCCTCCTCTTGCATCTGGCCGCCCAGTCCGCCGCCCATCATCCCGCCCATCATCTGGGCGAAGGGGTTGCCGCCCATGCCCCCCGGCGCGCCGCCACCCAGTTGTCGCTCATCGCCCTCCTCTGCCTCCTCGCGCGCCTGCTCGAGGCGCTCGCGGAAGGATGGTTCCTCGTCCGAGTCCGCTCGCTCGCGGTCGTCGTCACCCATGTCCCGGCGGTTGCCGAGCCAGCCCGAAAAGGGTGTTCATCCGGTCTCGCCGGTCGGGGAGGGCGCGTCGGGGTGGCGCTCGGCGAGCTCGGTCGCCGCGCGTCGGACCGCCCCCTCGCAGTCGTGCGCGGGCGTCCATCCGAGCGACTGGAGGCGGTCGACGGCGAGCTCCATGCGGGGCACGTCGCCCGTCCAGCCGCGGTCGCCGCCGGTGTACGAGTACGAGGGCTCGACCTCGAGCACCGCCGAGACGATGTCGGCGACGCGGCGCACGGGGATGGCACCCGGCGTCCCGACGTTCACGACATCGAAGGGGCGGTTCGCGTCCGTTGCGATCCGGACGAGGGCCTCGGCGACGTCGTCGACGTAGACGTACGACTTCTCCTGGCGACCGTCGCCGAGGATCTCGAGGCGCGTCGGGTCGCGCACGAGCTTGCGCACGAAGTCGGGGACGACGGTCCCGTCGAAGACCGGGCCGACCACGTTGGCGAGGCGCGCGATGCCCACCGTCATGTCGGCTGCCTCGACGGCTGTCGAGAGGATGCCCTCCTCCGCGAGCTTGGCGGCACCGTAGGCCGAAATGGGCGCCATCGGACCGTGGTCCTCCGGCGTTGGACGGGGGACGTCCTCGCCGTAGACGGTCGAGGACGAGGTGAAGACGAGATGCTCGACGCCCGCCTCGATCGCCGCCTCCAGGACGGAGAAGGTCAGTCCCACGTTCGCCTCGAACTGACGGCGCGCGCCGGCCGCGACGTCCTTGGTGTCGACGGCGAGGTGAAACGCCACGTCCACGTCCGTCATCGCCTCGCGGGCCCTGTCGGCGTCCGACAGGTCGCCCTCGATGAACGTCGCCTGAGCGGGTACCCGGTCGCGCTCGCCGACGGAGAGGTCGTCGGCCACCACGACCTCGTGGTCGTCGACGAGGAGCGTGGCGAGGCGCGAGCCGACGTGGCCGGCACCCCCCGTGATCAGCACTCGACGGGCCGAAAGGTCCATGCCTCGGGCTTCGGCGGTCGCGTGATGTGCGTTGCGGTCCGGGTGCGGTCAGTCCCGGGTCTGCGCGAGCAGGCGGCCGCTGAAGGTGATGCGGGCGTACTTCGGCTTTCCCTCGAGCCACGTCTCGACCAGCCCGCGGCTCTCGAGATGTTGGAGGTGGCGCGTGACCGTCGACTTGGCGATGTCGAGCTGGTCGGACAGCTCGGAGATGGAGATCTTGTCGTTATTCTCGTCGATCTGGCGAAGCGTCTCGATCGCCGACGGCGGGACGTCGACGGTCAGGTTGGGCAGGTCGACGGACCTGACGTCGCCGTCGATGTCGCTGAAGCTGAGGACGGTGTTGATGCGGTCGACGTGGACGATCGACGCGATGCAAAGCGTGGCGAAGATGTCGCGCGCGCCACCGCTCAGGTTGACGATCAGCTCCCCCGGGTTGTCCTCGAAGACATCGGAGATCCGCAGTACGGCCTCCTGAAAGTCGTCGTGTGGGATCTCCTTCAGGTCGATCTCGACCTCGGGTTCGATTTGGGTAGTCATGCGCTTGACATCCCGAACGGCCTGACTGGCGCGGGCATCGTCCGTCTCGCGCTCGGGTCGCAAGAGGATGATCCGGTCGTCCGTGTCCAGTCCGTGGCTGATGACCGGCCGGGTCACCCGGGCGCTGTCATAGCCGATCGGAGAGATGTACGACCGCATGCCAATATCCACCAAGCACCTGCACAATAACGTTGTTGTTACTCGAAACAAGAATTTGCATCCGAACGTTCCAGGATATTCGAACGATCGGCATCCGTCGTCCGGTCCCGCGATCGAGTCCGGATGGCGGTCTCCCCGGTGAATCGCACCGCAACGCACACCACCGTCCCCCGACTACCGTCGACCGTGTCCCACGGGACGCCAGACGCCGATCTGACCGTCGTCCGCCTCGGCCACCGACCGGGCCGAGACGAACGCATGACCACCCACGTGGGGTTGACCGCGCGGGCGCTCGGGGCCGACCGGGTGGTGCTGCCGGCGAGCGCGGCGAACGCCTTAGCGACCGTCCGGGACGTCACGGATCGCTTCGGCGGACCGTTCGAGGTCGTGGCGGTCGACGAGCCCCGCGCCTGGCTGGCGGCGTGGCCGGACCCGGTCGTCCACCTCACGATGTACGGCCTGCCCGTCGCCGAGGCCATCGACTCGATCGCCCGAGAGGTCGACGGGCACCGCGCGGCCGTCGTCGTCGGCGGGGGCAAGGTCGGCGGAGACGTGTACGAGCGAGCCACCTGGAACGTCGCCGTCACGAACCAGCCCCACTCGGAGGTGGGCGCCCTGGCCGTCTTCCTCGACCGGTTGCTCGACGGGGCCGCGACGACCCGCCGGTGGCGTGACGCCGAGGCGCGTATCGTCCCGAGCCCGGCGGGCAAGCGCGTCGAGCCCGTCGTGGAGGAGTGAGCGAGCCCCAGCACCGTCGCAAAAGGCTTATTGAATCGTCGGCGGTAGGTCGCGTCAATGGCTTTTGAAGGGCTGCTCGCGGACCCCGTCATCCAAAAGTACCTCCACGAGCTCGTCGGCCCACAGGGCATGCCGGTCGCCGCCGCGCCCCACGACGGCGAGGTGACCGACGAGGAGCTCGCCGAGCAGCTCGACCTCGAGTTGAACACCGTGCGGCGGGCGCTGTTCATCCTGTACGAGAACGACCTGGCGAACTACCGTCGGGTGCGCGACGAGGACTCCGGCTGGCTGACGTACCTCTGGACGTTCGAGTACGACTCCATCCCGGAGAACCTCGAGGAGGAGATGCGTCGGCTCAAGGTCGGTCTCGAGCGACGAAAGGAGTTCGAACAGACGCACGAATTCTATCTTTGTGCAAACTGTTCGATCAGATTCGAATTCAGCGAAGCGATGGACTTCGACTTCGAGTGCCCCGAGTGCGGGGAGCGCATGGAGGCGCTCGACAACACCGGCCTCATCGAGGCGATGGACCACCGCATCGCCGAGTTGGAGGCGGCGCTGCCGCCGACGCCGGACGAGCTGGTCTGATGGTCGTCCTCGCGACGAAGGTCTACGGACCCGACCGGGAGGCGGCGCTCGACAGCCTGGCGAGCCTGGTCGAGAACGACGTGGGCGAGCTGGGCGTCGACTACGGCATCGGCGTCCGCCACGACGACTTTCCGAGCGTCACGATCACCGGCGAGGACGCCACCGTCGCGCGAAACCTCCTGATCGAGCGCTGGGGGGAGATCGTCCCCCGCCTGGCTGCCGGCGAGATCTTCCGCGGTACGCTCGAGTCGTGGGACGACGCCGGCTGGCACCTCGACGCCGGCGAGTCCGTGGTCGTCGGTGCCGACCGCCTCGGCCTCGGGCCCGGACGTCCCTCGCAGGTGGCCACCCGCTTCGGGCTCGTCCCACACGTCCCACTCTCGTTCGAACACGGCGACGAGCCGCGGTTGGCCGCCGGCGAGCGCGACCGTCTGCACGACTGGCGAACTGGGCCGGGGCGGGTCAACGCGAACGCGGTGACGCGATCGCAGTTCCGGGCGACGATCAACCGCGCGGGCCACGCGGACGACGTGGTCGGGATCGAGCGCCTCGGCCTGCTCGAACACAGCGCCGTCTGCGCAGAGGGGACGGATCCGCCGGGGCTGCTCGCGAGCATCGGGGCGTACATGCCCGGCGACCTGGCGTGCGTGCTGTGAGGGGACCCAGGTTTTAGACGGGTGCGCGCCTACGGCGTCGCGATGGACGTGGAGCTGGTCTCCGTCGGCGACGAACTCCTGCGCGGGGAGACCGTCAACACGAACGCGACCTGGCTGGGTCGCCAGCTCGACGACCGCGGGGTCGACGTGACGCGGGTGACGGTCGTCCCCGACGACGTGTCGGTCATCGCCTCGGTCGTCTCGGCCTCTCTCGATCGAGCCGACGCCGTCGTCACGACGGGTGGGCTGGGTCCCACGCACGACGACCGGACGATGGCGGCCGTCGCCCGCGCGGTGGGGGTGGCCGTCGAACCGCACCCCGGTGCCCGCGCGTGGCTCGCCGGGGAGACCGAGTACGACGTCGAATCCCTCGCGCCGGGGACGATCGACCTCCCGGTCGGTTCGCGATACCTCCCGAACGAGGTGGGGGTGGCTCCCGGGTGCGTCGTCGACGGCATCTACGTCCTCCCGGGCGTCCCCGCGGAGATGAAGGCGATGTTCGAGCTGGTGGCCGACGAGTTCGTCGGCGAGAGCCGCCACGCGAGCGTCGTTGAGGTCGCCCAGCCGGAGCGCGAGATCGCCGCGACCTTGGCGGAACTCGAGGAGCGATTCGTCGTGACGGTCGGCAGCTATCCTGGCGGGACGGTCCGGGTGCATCTTCGGTCGAGCGACGAGGACGAACTCCGCACCGCCGAGCGGTGGCTCCGCGATCGCGTCGAGGTCACCTAGCGGAGGAGGTAGTACAGCCACAACCCGGCGAGCAGCAACGAGGCCGCGAGGACGACCGCGGCGGTCGACTCGATCGGCAGGGCCGACGCGAGCACCAGGGGGTCGGGCATCGCCGGGCGATACTCCCAGGCGGGCCAAAGCCCTGTCGGCTCGACGCCGGACCGGTACCTAGGTGTGTCCCCCCGGCGAACCCGCGTCCGTGGCACGACCGGACGGGTCGAGGCGCATCGGGTTCCTGCTCAACCCAATCGCGGGCATGGGCGGCCGCGTCGGCCTCAAGGGGACGGACGACAAGGTCGACCTCGCCAGGGAGCTCGGTGCCGAGCCGCGGGCACCAGCTCGGGGTCGACGCGCACTCGAGGCGCTACGCACCGTCGATCCCGCCGTGGACCTCCTCGTCGCCGGCGACCCGATGGGCGCGACCGTGGCACGAGCGGCCGGGTTCGACCCGACGGTCGTCACCGAGCCCGCCGAACCCACCTCCGCGGCCGACACGCGAGAGGCGGTCGAGGCGCTCTGCGATCGGGGGGTCGACCTCGTCCTCTTCGTCGGAGGTGACGGGACCGCCGCCGACGTCGCGGAGACGATCGACGCGGTCGGGGCCGACGTCCCGGTGCTCGGGGTGCCCGCCGGGGTCAAGATGTTCTCCTCGGTTTTCGCGGCGACGCCCGAAGACGCCGGTCGGCTGGCGGCGACCTTCGACGACGTCGAGGGACGCGAGGTGATGGACATCGACGAGGCGGCCTACCGCGAGGGGACGGTCGCCGCCGAGTTGCTGGCGGTCGTCGACGTCCCGATCGGCCCGGCCGTCCAGGGCGGCAAGCAGCTCGCCAGCGGCGACGGCCGGGGGCTCGCCGAGGGGTTCGTCGACGACGTCGACCCCGAGGTGACGTACCTCCTCGGTGCCGGGAGCACCGTCGGCGAGATCAAACACGCCCTCGGGTTCGAGGGCAGCCCCCTCGGCGTCGACGTCTGGCGAGCCGGCGAGGTGCTCGCCCTCGACGCGGACGAGGCGACCCTCCTCGAGGTCGTCGAACCGCCCGCCGTCGCCGTCGTCTCACCCATCGGCGGTCAAGGGTTCATCCTCGGCCGCGGTACCCAGCAGCTCTCGCCGGCGGTGCTCCGTCGGTGCGACCTCGAGGTGGTCGCCACGAAGGCCAAGCTCGACGCGATCGACGTCCTGCGCGTCGATACCGACGACCCCGAGCTCGACGAGCGACTTCGCGGGTGGATGAAGGTCCGCGTCGACCGCCACGAGCGCCGGATGATGAAGGTCGTCTGAGCGCGGGCGGATGGAACCGCTTTTGCGGGGGGCGCGCGAACGCCGGAGCCGATGGTACGAGAGTGGTCGGGCGGTTCCGACCTCGGGATCGGCATCGCGGTCGCCGCGGTGGCCCTCGCGCTCGCAGGCGCCGGTGCCATGGTCGCCGGGGCGGCGCAGCCGCTCGCGGGGGCCGGCTTCGCGATCGCGATCGTCGCGGCGGCCGTCGGGATCGTCGCGCTGCACGCCTTCCCTGTGTGACCGACCGATTGCGCGCGATGCCACAAGCCGCAGGCTTAAGCGCAGGGCGAGCGTACGAACGGCCGAATGAGCGAGCTGACCGAGGACGAACGGCGCATCGTGAGCCACCTTCGCGAGCTCGTCGCCAACGGCGAGGCGTACGTCCGTTCCCGACAGATCGCCGACGCGGTCGACCTCACCGCCAACCAGGTGGGTAGCCGCCTCGGCCGGCTCGCCGACAAGGCCGAGGGGCTAGAGATCGAGAAGTGGGGACGCTCGCGCTCGACCACGTGGCGCGTCCGGCCCGCCTGATCGGGGCCGACCGATGACCACCCGGACCTCGCGCACCATCACGATCGACGCCCCCATCGACGAGGTCTGGTCGTTCATCGCCGACCCGATCGAGCGCGCGAGCGCGATCAGCGTCGTCGATCGCTTCGAGCGGCGCGACGCCGAGGGACGCCGGGTCACGTGGCACGTCCGCCTGCCGATCCCGTTCGTCTCCTCGACGGTCCCCGTCGAGACCGAGGAGCTCGACCGCGAGCCGCCGACGTTCGTCCGCTTCGTCGGGCGCTCGTCGGTGTTCACGGTCGAGGGGTCCCACGAGCTCGAGGCGCTCGAGGGTGGCCGAACGCGCCTGACGAGCCGGTTCGACGTCGACGGCCGCGTCCCGGGGGTGGAGACGTTCTTCAAGCGCAACCTCGACGACGAGCTCGACAACCTCGAGCGCGCGCTTCGCGCGAGGGTCACGCCATGAGGCTCGGCATCGCCCAGTTCACGCCCGAGGCGGGGGCCCCCGAGGCGAACCGCCAGACGGCCATCGAGGCCGTCACCCGCGCCGCCGACCGCGGCGCGGACCTGGTCGTCCTGCCCGAGATGTTCACCGTCGGCTACTTCGCGTTCGAGGCCTACGAGGCGGCCGCCGAGGCGATAGACGGGCCGACGGTCGAGGCGCTCGCCACCGTCGCCGACGCCCGCGACGTGGCGGTCCTCACCGGCTCCTTCGTGGAGGACCTCGCGAAGGGCGAGGACTACGCACCGCCGGCGGGGGCGGGCCTCGCGAACACCAGCGTGCTGCTCGACGCCGAGGGCACCATTCGCGCGTGGTACCGCAAGGTGCACCTGTTCGGCTACGACTCGGAGGAGGCCACGCGACTCGTCCCCGGCGAGCACCTCGGCGTCGCCGACCTCGGCGACTGGCGCGTCGGCATCGCGACCTGCTACGACCTCCGCTTCCCGGAGCTCTTCCGGCGGTACGTCGACGAGGGGGTGACCCTCATGCTCGTCCCGAGCGCCTGGCCCGACGCCCGCCCGACGCACTGGTCGGTCCTCTCGCAAGCGCGGGCCATCGAGAACCAGTGGTACCTCGCCGCGGTCAACGGCGTCGGGGCGGTCTCGGGGACGGAGCTGCTCGGCCGCTCGACGGTGTACGACCCGTGGGGCGAGCCCGTGCTTGACCTCGAGCGAGAGCCAGCCACCGCGGTCGTCGACCTCGATGCCGACCGAGTCGCCGCGGTGCGCGAGGCGTTCCCGGCCCTCGCGGACCGCCGGGACGACTGGTGAGCGCCGCGCCTACTCGTCCTCGGTCGTGATCTCCGCCGACAGGCCCTGCGCCATCTCGATGTCCCGGCTGTTGTTCACCGTGAACGCCGTGCGCTCGGTCACGGACTCGATGACCTCGCGGGCGGTCGGCGAGCCCTTGCCCGACTTCTTGATGCCACCGAAGGGCAGCTGGACCTCGGCACCGATGCTCGGAAGGTTGGCGTAGGAGAGGCCGACCTCCGCGTAGTCACGGAAGTAGTTGATCTCGCGGTAGTCGTCCGAGATGATCGCGCCCGACAGCCCGTAGGGGACGTCGTTGTGGATCTCGACGGCGCGCTCGATGTCGCCATCGTACTCGATGAGGGCGACGTGGGGGCCGAAGACCTCCTCCTTGAGGCAGCGCAGCTCGGGATCGTAGTCGATCTCGTAGACGAACGGGCCGACCCAGAAGCCGTCCTCCATGCCGTCGGGGAGTTCGTCCGCTGCGAGCTCCTCCCGGTCGACCAGGACCGTCGCGCCCTCTTGGCGGGCGAGGTCGTTGTATCGGCTGAACTTCTCGACCTGCGACTCGTCGACGACCGGGCCCATGAACGAGTTCGGGTCGAGGGGGTCGCCGACGGCCACCTGCTGGGCGATGTCGACGAAGCGCTCCTTGAACTCGTCGTAGACGTCCGTGTGGACGATGAGACGCTCCGAGGAGACGCAGCGCTGGCCGGTCGTCTTGAAGCTCGACATCACCGCGCTGTGGACGGCGATGTCGAGGTCCGCGTTGTCCGTGATGACGAGCGCGTTCTTGCCGCCCATCTCGATGCTGGTCTCTCGGCCTGGCTGGCCGCCGATCGTGTCGGCGATGCCGTGGCCGACCTCGGCGGAGCCCGTGAACAACACGGTGCTCACGCGCGCGTCGTCGACGATGGCCGCACCGGCGTCACCGAATCCCTGGACCAGGTTGAACACGCCGTCGGGGACGCCCGCGTCCTCGAACATCTCGGCGATGATCTGGCCGCACCAGGGCGTCTGCTCGGCGGGCTTCCAGACGACGGTGTTGCCCTCGACGAGCGTGACCGCCATGTGCCAGAACGGGATGGCGACCGGGAAGTTCCACGGCGTGATGCAGCCGACGACGCCGCGGGGTTTGCGGCGCATGTAGGCGTCCTTCGCGCCGACCTCGCTCGGGACGACGTCGCCGTGGGGGTGGCGGGCGTTGCCCGCCGCCCACTCGACCATGTGCCACGCCTCGGTGACGTCCGCCTTGCCCTCGCTGATCTCCTTGCCGCTTTCCATGGAGACCACCTCGCCGAGCTCCTGGTGGCGGTCGCGAAGCTCGTGGAAGATCTCCCAGAGGTACTCCGCGCGGTCGATGTACGACAGGGCACGCCACTCCTCGAACGCCGCCTCGGCCGCGTCGACCGCGCGTTCGACGTCGCTCGGGGTCCCGCGGACGAACTCGCCGAGGACCTCCCCCGTGGCGGGATTGATGCTCTCGAAGGTCTCCGAGCCGTCGCCTTCATCCCACTCGCCGCCGATGAAATGCGGCGACACCGTTTCCTGAGCCTCTTGTGTCATGGCGTATCGGGTCGGGGTACGCGAGCGGCGGTGAAAAAGCCACCCACGTCGCGACGGCCGAGTCGGACGAGTACCAGGGGGCTCAGGCGACGCGGCCCTCGATCTCGCCGCGGACCTGGACCACGTCGAAGTCGTGGTCGGGGCGGACGCGGACGAAGTCGAGGAACCGGCGGGCGTCGAGGAGGTCCTCGACGGAGAAGTGGCGTCGGGCGACGTCCACCGCGACCCGGGGCCCGACCTGCGGACACACGAGCGCGATCGCGCACGCGAGGTCGTACCCCCGGGCGTCGTCCGCCCACTCCTCGCGCACGAGCGTCGCGTCGATGAAGTGGAGACCGCCACCGTCGACGAGGACGTTGTCAGCCCGGAGGTCGCCGTGGACGACGCCGCCGGCGTGCATCGTCGCCAGCGACCGAAAGAGGTCGTCCACCAGCTCGGGTTCCGCCCGGAGGTCCACCTCGTCGAGGGGGCGAAAGGAGGGCAGGTACTCCATCACGACCACGCCGTAGTCGCCGTGGGCGAACGCCTCGACGGGCGCCGGCGCGTTGATCCCGAGGGCGCGGATCGCCCGGACGGCCTCGAGCTCGTGCTCGGCCATCTCCAGCGGTCCGTCGAAGCGCTCGAAGAAGCCCGGCGAGCCGCTCGTGAGCGCCCCGAGGTTTCGCGCGCCCGTGAGGATGGCGTGCACGAGGGCGTGCTGGGGGGTGACCACCTTGACGAAGTACTCGTCGTCGACCGTGAACGGGATCGAGGACCAGTTCTGCGCCTCGATGAACGACACCCGGATCGACGGGCGCCCCAGTCGGCGGGCCAGCTCGGCCGCGATACCCTCGACGGCGGTCCAGTCGAGGGAGCCGCGCGCGAGCCGACGGAGGTCCATCGCCCGTCACTACGCGGGGGGCGCTTTAGCGTTTGTCCGTTCGTGGACAGGGCGTTTAAGCCGTCGCCCGGACGAGTCCACCCGCATGGACTTCGAGCTGCCCCGCGAGCACCGGATGATCCGGGATGCCGTTCGGTCGTACTGCGAGGAGGAGATTCGCCCGGTCGCCTGGGAGCTCGAGGAGGCCGGCGCGTTCCCCGCAGCGATCTTCGGCGACCTCGCCGAGCTCGACGTCATGGGCGTGCCGATCCCGGAGGCGTACGGCGGCCTCGGCGGGGACACCCTGCTGTACGCCCTGGTGACCGAGGAGCTCGGGCGAGCCTCCGGAAGCGTCGGGCTCTCCTACGCCGCCCACGTGAGCCTCGGGAGCAAGCCCATCGAGAAGTTCGGTACCGAGGCGCAAAAGGTGCGCTGGCTCGAGCCACTAGCGCGAGGCGAGCACGTCGGCGCGTGGGCGCTGACCGAGCCCACGAGCGGGAGCGACGCCAGCGACATGGACACCCGGGCGGAGCCCGACGGCGACGGCTGGGTGCTCAACGGCACGAAGCAGTTCATCACGAACGCCAGCGTCGCCGGTAGCGTCATCGTCAAGGCGGTGACCGACCCCGACGCCGGCTACGACGGCATCTCGACGTTCATCGTCGACCCCGAGGCCGACGGGTTCGACGTGACCGTCGAGTGGGAGAAGATGGGTCTCAACGCCTCGCCGACGTGCGAGATCCAGCTCGACGACGTGGCCGTCCCCGACGACCAGCTGCTCGGCGAGCCCGGCGACGGTTGGGATCAGACGAAGGCGACCCTCGACGGCGGGCGCATCTCGATCGCGGCCCTCTCCGTCGGCCTCGCTCAGGGGGCCTTCGAGGCCGCCCGCGAGTACGCGACCGAGCGAGAGCAGTTCGGCCGGCCAATCTCGCGCTTCGACGCCGTCCGCGACATGCTCGTCGAGATGGAACGGAAGGTGCAGCGCGCGCGGCTGTTGACCCATCGCGCCGCCGTCGGACTCGACGAGGGCGAGGACGTGACCAAGTGGAGCTCGCTCGCCAAGCTCGACGCGAGCGAGACCGCCAGGGAGGTCGCGGAGGATGCGATCCAGGTCCTCGGCGGCTACGGCTACACCGAGGAGTACGAGCCCCAGCGGTACTTCCGCGACGCGAAGCTCATGGAAATTGGTGAGGGTACGAGCGAGATCCAGCGCCTCATCATCGGGCGCGAGATGGGCCTGTAATCCGCCGTTAGGCCTCCGGGGACTCCCCAGCTTGCTCGAGCACTAGCCTGGCGCGCTTGAGAAGGGGGGCATCGATCATCTCGTCGTCGACACGAACCGCCCCGCCCTCCCCACCGGCGACCTCCACCACCCGATGTGCCCAGGCGATCTCGTCCTCCGTCGGCGCGAACGCCTCGTGTATCGGTTCCAGCTGGGCGGGATGGATCGCGAGCTTGCCGTCGAAGCCGAACGTGCGGGCGCGCTCCGCGTCCGAGCGGACCCGATCGAGGTCCTGGATGGCCGAGGTGATCCCGTCGACGGCCGAGATGCCGGCGGCGCCGGCGGCCATGACGACCTGTTGCTTGGCGACGAGCAGTTCGTCGCCCGCCGCCGTTCGACGCGCGCCGACCGCCGCGGCGTAGTCCTCGCCGCCGAAAATGAGCGCCTCGACACCATCGGCCTCGGCGATCGACGGGGCGGCAAGCACGCCGGCGGGCGTCTCAAGCAGGCACCAGAGTCGGCCAGGGAGGTTCCGATCGAGCAGCGCGCCCCGTGCCGCTCGCACGCTCTCGGTGTCGTCGACCTTGGGGAGGACGACACCCGCGAGTCCCGCGGTATCGGCGGTCGCCAGTTCGTCGAGGTCGTCCGCCCCACCGTCGTCGAGGGGATTCGGCCGGACGAGTACCAGTGGGTCGACGTCGTCACCAAGATCGTCGACCGCATCGGTCACGATGGTTCGAGCCCGGGGCTTCGCGTCGTCGGCCACGCCGTCTTCGAGGTCGAACACGACGGCGTCCGCCTCGGACTCGAGGGCGCCGTCGAGCATCCCCGGTCGGTCGCCGGGGGTGAACAGGACGCTCCGGATGCGCATGGGTGGGGTTCCGAGCGACGACGGTTAACCGTGACCGTTCTGCGACCCGCGGGTTTTTGCCTGGCTCGGGCGAGGAGGGCACCATGCCCGGGCGGTACTTCGAGGAGTTCACCGTCGGCGAGACGATCGAGCACCCCCGCCGACGGACGATCTCAGAGCGGGACAACCAGGCGTTTTGCGACCTCACGATGAACCAGCAACCCATCCACCTCGACGCGGCGTTCGCCGCCGAGACCCAGTTCGGCGAGCGCCTCGTCAACGGGCTGTACACGATGAGCCTGGCGGTGGGCATGTCGATCCCCGAGACGACCGACGGGACGATCGTGGCGAACCTCGGCTACGACGACGTCGAGCACCCGGCGCCGGTGGTCCACGGCGACACGCTGTACGCCCGGTCGACCGTGACCGAGAAGCGTGAGACCTCCGACGGCGAGCGGGGCGTGGTGACGATGCATGTCGAGGCGTTCACCGTCGGGGATGACGAACTGGTGTGCGCGTTCGATCGGACGGTCCTCTCGTTGAAGCGATCGCCGTAGGGGAACACCGAACGACGGGTCGCGGCCGGTGAACGACCAGGCTCAGATGATCGTTCCGTGCTTCTTGTCAGGTCGGTGCTTCGTGACGGATCGGTAGTGCCCGAACCGGGCGAGAAGCTCATCCCGCAACGTGCTCGGCGGGACGATCTCGTCGATGACGACCTCGCTCGCCATGCGCTTGACGTCGATGTCGCGGCGGTACTCCTCGCGGAGCTCGGCCTCGCGCTCCGCGCGCTCGTCGGAGTCGTCGATCGCGTCAAGTTTTCGCTTATACACGGCGTTGATCGCCGCCTCCGGACCCATGATGGCGATCTCGCCGGAGGGTAGCGCGATGACGCTTTCCGGGTCGTACGCAGGGCCGCTCATCGCGTAGATACCGGCGCCATACGCCTTGCGCACGACGACCGATATTTTCGGGACGGTCGCCATCGAGGTGGCGTAGATCATCTTCTTGCCCGACTCGAGGATGCCATCCTTCTCTACCTGGCTACCCGCCATGAACCCCGGTGTGTCGCAGAGGTACAGCAGGGGGATGTTGTAGGCGTCACAGGTCCAGATGAACTCGGCAGCCTTCCGCGCCGAATCGGGGAAGATCGCCCCGGCCCGCTGGGCGGGTTGGTTGGCGACGATGCCGACCGGGCGGCCGTCCAGCCGGGCGAAGGCCGTGACGACCTCGCCCCCGAAGGCGGCCTTCAGTTCGAACGCGCTGTCGGCGTCGATGACCCGCTCGATGAGGTCCCAGATGTCGTAGCCCTTGTTTGGTTCGGCCGGAACCACCGCGTCGATGCCATCGGGCGTCTTCGCCGGGGGTCGGCCGGGTCGCGTCGGGAGGTCCGCGTTCGCGTTGTCCGGGAGATACCCGATCAGGTCGGCGACGAGCGCCCGGGCGTGCTCCTCGTCCTCGGCGACGAGGTCGGCGCTGCCGGAGTGGCGGGCGTGGACCTCCGGGCCGCCGAGCGTCTCGAGGTCGATGTCCTCGCCGGTGACCATCTGGACCATGCGCGGGCTGGCGATGGCCATCGAGCTCATCCCCTCGACCATGACGGTGAAGTCAGCGAAGACGGGCGTGTACGCCGCCCCGGCGATGCACGGACCGTACAGCACGCAGATCTGGGGGACGTACCCCGACAGGAGGGAGTGATTGTAGTAGTACTTCCCGATGCCCTCCCGGTTGGCGAAGAAGCCCGTCTGCTGGTCGATGCGCCCGCCGGAGGAGTCCATGAGGTACAGCACCGGTCGTCCGGTCTTCAGCGCGCGATGTTGCATGCGCAGGAACTTCTCGACGCCCTTCTCGGCCATCGAGCCGGCCTTGACGGTGAAGTCGTTGGCCATGACGTGGAGACGGCGGCCCTCGAACGTGGCCGCACCCGTGATGAGGCCGTCCGCGGGGAGACGGTCCTCAGCATCCCACTCGGCGAATCGGCCGTCCTCGAAGTCGAGGCCACCCTCTTCGAACCAGAGCTCGAGCCGGTCTCGCACGAAGAGCTTGCCCTGGTCCTCGAGTCGCTCGCGATACTTCTCCGGTCCGCCGCGTTCGACCTCGGCGATGTCCTCCCAGAGGCGCGCTTCGCGGTCGGTCGGTCCGAGGTCGTCCGTCGGTTCCTCGACCGCCGGGGGCTCGTCGACCGCGGCGGGTTCGTCGGCCTCGCCCCGGTAGACCGACACCCGCTCGCCATAGCGCTCGGCGAGGGCCGAGGCGATCGCCGAGGCCTCCGCCTCGCTCGCGTCCTCGCCGATGCGAACCTTCATGGTCGAGGGCTCGGCGGTCCAGGTGAAACCGTTTGCCCTTGGTCGACCCGTGGGGTCCGGCCATGGGGCCACGTCCGGCGGTACGGCGACCGGGGAGCCAACCCGTCGGCCGAGACCCACTGGGACGCCCCGAAACTGAAATGGCGATTGTAGTTTGCGGAACTAACAAAATAATCGGTTAGGCATGCGGTGATATGACGGATCGGCTCCGACCTGCGTATCTATTCTGGGGTGGGGTCGCGGCGGTCGTCACCGTGGTGCCCCCGCTTCTGTACGACGTCCATTGGACCGTTCCGCTCCTGGTCGAGCCGGAGGCATTCATGCTCCTTACCCTCGCGGGGTATTTCCTCCTCACGTGGACCGTCCTCGGCCACCTGAACCCGAACCGTGAGGCGTTCGTGGTGACGTGGTCGATCCTCCCGATACTAGTCTACCTGGCCGTGGCGTTCGTCACCGGGGCTGTCGACGTGATGCCCGAGTTCGCTTCGACGATCACGGGGACCGAGCGGGATGGCTATCCCTTCGCCCGTCAGGTGTTCGCGATGCCGGTCGCCCTCGGTGGTGGGGTCGTCGTCGACCGCGCGAGCCGCCGATTCGCTTCGGGGCACGATCGCCTCGGCAGGTGGGTAATCGGCCGGCGGTGGGCCGTCTGGCTCGTCCTTGTCGGGGTCCTCGCGGTCGCCCTCGGTCCGGCCGTGGCATCGCCGCCGCAGGGTACCGCCATCGAGGAGGTGGAACCGGGCGTCGGCACCTGGTCGACCGAGGGGATGTTCACCGATACCGCCACGGACGTCAGCTACGATGGGTCCGGGATGTCCATCGGCGTCCTCCTCCGACCCGACCCGGGCACCCAGCGCGTCGTCGTCGAGGCCCCCAGTGGCGACGAGTTCGGCCAGCCCCTGTCGAGCGAGGACACGGATCGACGGTCGCTCAGGCTGTTCGTCCGGGCAAGCGCCCCGGACCGCGAGACCGTCGAGACAGGGACCTACACCGTCCGCGTCGAATCGATCACGGGGGCGACCATCGATGAAACCACGGTGACGATCGACTCCCCGCCGGAGGTGGAGGCCGACGACCCGGTCCAGAACGGATCGACCTGGGAGATTCCGCTGACGTATCGTGGGGACGTCCCAGCATACTTCCAGAACGAACCGCCGGATGTCGAGGTCGTTGGAACCGACGTGACAGCCAACGCCGACGGTGCGCTCGACGACTTCGTTTCTCCGGGATACGAGACGACCATGACCGTCACCTTCACGGATGAGAACGGCGATCCGGTCGAGGTCGACCCCAGCGAACACGAGGTGGTCATCACCCACGAGCTCGTTGGACCGTACGCGCCGCTAGAGACCGTGGTTTCCGCCTCGGAGTGAACACGTCGTCGGGAGGTGTTCCAGGCGCCTCCATCGGTGCCGCCAGAGGGCGAACGTCCGATTATGGGAAACCATTATCTGAACATAGATTCAATTAGTGGACGAGGATGTCAGAATCGGCCGCACGGATTCAGCGGTTACTCGCCGATGAACTCGGCGAGTGTGGGATCGAGGACGTCGAAGCCCGACTCGGGGAAATCCAGGCTCTCGCCGACAGGGCGTTCCGGGACGACCCCGCGAGGCGGCCGTTCCGGGTCCTGGGCGACGATACCCGGTATCGCCTCGCACGTGCGCTCGCCGTCGACGGGGACGAACTGTGCGTCTGCGAGCTCGAACGCCTCGTCGACGTCAGCGAGAGCGCGGTAAGCCACGCCCTGTCGGATCTCGTCGACGCCGGGTTGGTCGACCGGCGAAAGGAGCGAAACTGGCGCTATTATCGAGCGACGGAGGTGGCGAGCGAGCTCTTTGCCGTCGCCGAGCGGTGGGGGGTTCCGAGTGAGTGACGCAGCGCACGAACACGGCCTCGACTGCGACTGCCCGAACTGTGGGAATCCCCGCTCCATGGACTTCCTGGACAGGTACCTCACCGTCTGGATCTTCGCAGCGATGGCCCTCGGCGTCGGCCTCGGATATCTCGTTCCGTCGGTGACCGACCCGATTCGGGAGTTCCATCTGGTCGAGATCGGGCTCATCCTGATGATGTACCCGCCGTTGGCCAAGGTCAACTACGGGCAGCTGCCGACGGTCTTCAGAAACTGGCGCATCCTGAGTCTGAGCCTCGTGCAGAACTGGTTGATCGGGCCGACGGTCATGTTCGCCCTGGCGATCATCTTCTTCAGCGGACTCGTTCCCGGGCTCCCAGCACGACCCGAGTTCTTCCTCGGCCTCGTCTTCATCGGCATGGCGCGGTGTATCGCCATGGTCCTCGTCTGGAACGACCTCGCCGAGGGATCAGCCGAATATGCGGCCGGTCTCGTCGCCTTCAACAGCGTCTTCCAGATCGTCACCTATGGGGTCTACATCTGGTTCTTCGCGCTGGTCTTGCCGCCGCTACTCGGGATGGAGTCGCTCGTGGCCGGTATCGAGGCGTTCAACATCACGCCGATGCAGGTGTTCACCGCGATCGCCATCTTCCTCGGGCTCCCGTTCGCCGGCGGGATCCTGTCGCGTTTCCTCGGGACGCGGACCAAGGGCGTCGATTGGTACGAGGAAACGTTCGAACCAGCGATCAGCCCGTTGACGCTCCTGGCGCTGCTGTTCACGGTCATCGTGATGTTCGCCACCCAGGGCGACCGGATCATCGCCGATCCCGGCGACGTCGTCTACATCGCCATCCCCCTGACCATCTACTTCGTCGTGATGTTCTTCGTCAGCTTCTGGATGGGACGACGGGTCGGGGCGGATTACTCGACCACCACCGCAATCGGGTTTACCGCGGCGTCGAACAACTTCGAGCTCGCCATCGCCGTCGCCGTCGCGGTCTTCGGGGTCGGATCGGGGGTGGCCTTCGCGACCGTGGTGGGTCCGCTCATCGAGGTCCCCGTCCTGCTGGCGCTCGTGTACGTCGCGCTGTACTTCCGGCGACGGTTCGACTGGACCGGTTATCGACTGGGGACCCTCGACGGATCGACCCCGGATCGGGTGGTGGACGATGACTGAGCACGGGCCAGTTCGAATCGCGTTCGTCTGCGTCCAGAACGCCGGACGATCGCAGATGGCGTACGCCCTCGCCGATCGAGAGCTCGACCGGAGCTCCCTCGATTCCGAGATCGAGTTGCTCACCGGGGGGACGCGACCGGCGGCGCGCATCCACCCGGTTGTCGTCGAGGCCATGGCGGCCATCGGGCTGGACGTCTCGAACCGGACGCCTCGGGAGCTGACGATCGACGAGCTCCAGCGGTGCGACCTCGTGATCACGATGGGCTGCTCCGCGGAGGACGTCTGTCCGGCCGGATGGGGTGGTGAGAATCGTGACTGGGACCTGCCCGATCCGCACGGAGAACCGTTGGAGCGCGTCGTCGAGATCCGCAACGAGATCCAACGCCGCGTGGTGCAGCTCCTGGACGAATTCGTCGGATCCGACCGGCTATCCGGTTGACGCGAGGCTACGGAGGTACCCTCCCGTCCCCAACCGGTGCGAGGTCGCCCATAGCGGTTCGGATCCGTCCGGATTTTCGGACCGGTCGCCCCGGACCGTAGGATACCCTCACGGGGTGTCGGACATGATGAGAAAGCAAAAATGGAAGCGGGAAAACGGCTGGGCAGCTACGCGACGGGGGCGTCCCGTGCCTCGACGACGTACTCGGCCTCGATGAGTTCCTTCATCGTCTCGAGGGAGCTCTGGAACTGGCGCTTCATGTACCGAGAGACGACGGGTTGGAGCGCGCGGTCGAACAGCGAGTCGCCGGTCTCGATGTCGCCGTGCAGACGGACCACCGTGGCGGATCCGGTCTCCTCGTAGTCGTAGGTCATCTCGCCGCGGATGTCACCGCCGTCGAAGACCGAGACGGCCTGGAAGTTCTCCGCGTCGACCGTGTAGTGCTCGTCGGTTACGGTCGTGCGCCCGAGCATCTTGATCGTGTTCCGATAATGGGTCCCCTCCGCCGTCTCCTCGATCAGTTCGAGGTCGATGAGGGCGGGCATCGAGCGCATCCAGTTCTCGGGGGTGGTCCCCCACTCAAAGACGTACTCGATGGGGGCGTCGATCTCGATCTCGTGGTTGAAAATTGTCATGATAGGGTTACTAACTCGTCAGACCGTTCCGAGGAAACCTCCGTATACAACGTTTGGGAGTGTCTCTGTACGGACTAACAAACAGTAAATAGCGCTACAAGAGCATAAAGCTATGCTGATACGTGATAGCACCCTCGGGGCCATCCCCCCGTGGCGCCACGCCCGGTTCGACCGCGGGAGTTACGCGAGGGCGTCCTCGAGGCGGTCGATCAATGACCGGTTCCCCAGGTGGACCGGAGTCCGCTCGTGCAGCGCCGCAGGTTCGATCGCCGTCAGCGGTCGTTCGCCGTTCGAGGAGGCACCACCGGCCGCCTCGATGATGTACGCCATGGGGATGGCCTCGAACTGCAGGCGAAGTTTGCCCTCGGGACGGTCTCGGAGCGCGGGGTAGGCGAAGAGGCCGCCGTAGGTCAGCACCTGGTTGACGTCGCCGACCATCGCCCCGCCGTAGCGGAGCTTGAGCTCTCGAGAAAGCTCGTCGGCGAAGGCGGCGAAGTCGGTTGGCCAGGTCGTCGGTGCGCCACCGACGCCGTAGACGGTCGGATCGTTTGGCAGGGTAACGCCACGCTCGAGCGTGAGCACCTCCCCGCCGACGACGGCCAGTTCGGTGACCTGGTCGTCGACGGCGACCACCATCGAGGTGATGGGACCGTACACGACGTACGCCGCACCGACCAGGGTGTCGCCGGCGGCGGGCAGCCCGCCGTCGGAGACGCCGACGATCGTCCCGCAGAGGTTGTTCGAAGCGACGTTCGAGGAGCCGTCGAGCGGGTCTAGCGAGACCGCCACGCCGTCGCCGACGTCGACCGGCCGGTCGCTGTCCTCGCTTGCCAGCTCGCCGACGCCGTCGAGGTTGGCCAGGCGGTCGAACAGAAGCTCCTCCGCCATGGCGTCGGCGGCGATCACCTTGTCGCCGGTCGGATGGTCGGTCTCGACGGGGTCGTCGCGGCGCTCGACGAGGCGTTCGCGGATGTGCGGGGCGACCTCGGCGACGGCCTCGAAGACGCGGTCAACCGCGCGGTCGGGATCCGTCATCCCCGGTGGGCCTCGCTCGCGCTTTGACCCTCGAAGATGACCGCTTCCAGCGCGTCGAGCATCCCCTCGGGATCCTCGCGCTGCCAGACGTTTCGCCCGACCGCGAGGCCGCGACCGCCCGCGTCCATCACCGACTCGACGCGCTCGAGGAACGCGAGGTCGTCCGTCTTCGAGCCGCCGCTCATGACGACCTTCACGTCGCCGGCCGACTCGACGACCCACTCCATCGCCGCCTGGCTACCGGGGTACTTCACTTTCGCCACATCGGCACCGAGCTCCAACGCCAGCCGGGCGGCGTAGGCGATGACGCCCGGCTTGGTGTCGTTCTTGAGCCCCTGCCCACGGGGGTACGACCACATGACGACGGGAAGGTCGTAATCGCGGGCGGCCTCGTGCACCGCGGCGAACTCCTCGGCCATCTCGACCTCGTGGTTGGAGCCGCCGTAGAGGGTGAAGCCCACGGCATCCGCACCGAGCTCGACCGCGTAGTCGACCGAGCAGTTGACCGCCGAGTCGTACTCGCCCATCCAGAGGTTCGAGGTCCCGTTGAGCTTGAGCAGGAGCGAGACCTCGTTCGCGTAGCTCGGGTAGTACGCCTCGGCGACGCCCTTCTGGACGGCCATCGCCGTAACCGCGTCGTGGGTGGCGACGTCGAAGACCGTCTCGGGGTCGGCCGTCTCCGGGACGGGGTCGAAGTCGACGGGGCCGTGCTCGAGTCCGTGGTCGTACGCGAGGATCAACACGTTCCCGTCGCGGGCGATCGGAGTGTCGTCGATGGGGCGCATACCCGGGGCATCGCGCGAGCGCCCTACAAAGGTTTCCAGTCCGATTCGCAAGGGGCAAACCCGACCCCCTCGAAGCCAGACCGATGGTTCGAACGCTCGACCGGATCGACCACCTCGGCGTCGTCGGCGCGGGGACGATGGGTGCGGGCATCGCCCAGGTCGCCGCGACGCACGGCTATGCGGTCACGCTCAGGGACGTCGCGGAGGCGCCCCTCGAGGACGGCCTGGACCGCATCGACAACAGTCTGGCGCGCCTGGACGGCAAGGACGCCCTGCCGGACGATCCAGCCGCGATACGTGACCGCATCGAGGCGACGACGGACCTGGCCGATCTCGGCGACGCCGACCTCGTCGTCGAGGCCGTGGTCGAGAACCTCGAGGTCAAGCGCGACGTTTTCGCCGAGCTCGACGGGATTCTCCCGGCGGACGTCGCGCTCGCGACCAACACGAGCACCATCTCGATCACCGCCATCGCGAGCGCGACCGACCGCCAGGCGCTCGTTTTCGGGCTACACTTCATGAACCCGGTGCCGCTCATGGAGGGCGTCGAGGTGGTCGTCGGCGAGCAGACCGCCGACGAGGCGGTCGAGCTCGGCCACGCCTTCTCGGAGGCGCTCGGCAAGACGACGTGGGAGTCCGACGACAAGCCCGGATTCGTCGTCAACCGCGTGCTGATTCCCTGGATCAACGAGGGCGTGCGCGCCCTCGACGAGGGGGTCGCCTCGAGGCAGGACATCGACCGCGGCCTCAAATTCGGGACGAACGTCCCCATGGGGCCGCTCGAGCTGGCCGACATGATCGGCCTCGACATCTGCCTGGACGCCTCGGAGACGTTGCACCGCGAGCTCGGCGATCGGTACAAGCCGGCGTACCTCCTCAAGCGGAAGGTCGAGGCGGGCCACCTCGGTCGCAAGACCGGGCGGGGATTCTACGAATACGACTAACCGCCCCGCCGACCAGGTTTAACACCCCCGGCTGGCAACCTGGCGCCATGGACTTCAGCCGGGGACCTGAACACCGCCAGATCCACGAGACGGTCGCCACGTTCGCCGACGACGTCATCGCTCCACGGGCCGCAGAGATCGACGAGACCGACACGTTCCCCGCCGACCTCATCGCCGAGATGGGCGAGCTTGGCCTCATGGGCATGCCCTTTCCCGAGGCGTACGGTGGCGCCGGCCTCGATTACCACGCCTACGTCACGGCGATCGAGGAGATCAGTCGGGCGAGCGGTGGCGTCGGGACCATCGTCGCCGCGCACACGAGCCTCGCGGGCAACATGCTGAACGGTTACGGCGACGACGACCAGCGCAGGGAGTACCTGACCCCACTGAACGAGGGGCGGGAGATCGGTGCCTTCGCCCTGTCGGAAGCCGGCGCCGGCAGCGACGTACCCGCCATGCAGACCAGCGCGGAGCGCGACGGCGACGGATACGTCCTCGACGGGGAGAAGCTGTGGACCTCGAACGGGTCGGTCGCTGACACGATCATCACGTTCGCGAAGACCGACCCCGACGCCGGCCACAGGGGGATCACCGCCTTCGTCGTGCGCGCCGACGACGACGGCTTCGAGGTCGTGCGCAAGGAAGACAAGCTCGGTGACCGGGGGTGCCCGACCGCCCAGCTCTCCTTCGACGGCGTGTACCTGCCCGCCGAACGCCGCCTCGGCGAGGAGGGCGACGGCTTCACGCAGGCGCTCGAGACCCTCAACGGCGGTCGCATCTCGATCGCCGCTCGCGGCGTCGGAATCGCCCAGGCCGCCCTCGACGCCGCCCTCGCGTACGCCGACGAGCGCGAACAGTTCGGGCAGCCGATCGCCGACTTCCAGGCGATCCAGCACAAGCTCGCAGACATGGACACGGAGGTCCAGGCGGCCCGGTTGTTGGCACACCGCGCGGCGGACCTGAAGGATCGCGGCGAGGACTACATCAAGGCCGCCGCCCAGGCCAAGCTGTTCGCCAGCGAGGTCAGCCGGGAGGTCGCGAACGAGGGCATCCAGATCCACGGCGGGTACGGCTACGTGAAGGAGTACCCGGTGGAGCGCTTCTACCGCGACGCCAAGCTCAACGAAATCTACGAGGGGACGAGCGAGATCATGCGCAACACGATCGCGCACCAGCTTCGACGGTGAGGATCGCGCATGGGTGACGAGACGACCGCGCGCGCCGGCGACGTGACGGCCACCTACGTCGAGACCGCGTCGGAGCGCCAGATCCGGTTCGAGCGCGACGGCCGGACGGCCGTCATCGCGCAGAACCGATGCGGCTACGCGATGCTCGCCGTCCGACGACGACCGGACGGCGACGAGCTCGAGCGGTACTACGGCCTCGACATGGCCATCGACCACGCGGCGGAGCTCCTCGGCCTCAGACCGGACGCGTTGCCCGTCCCGACCGCGGGGGCGGACCTCGGGATGTGATCGGCTACAGCTCGGGCGACGCCGAGCCCGTCGCGTCGCGACGCATCGCGATCTCGAACCAGGGGCACAGGCGCAGCTGGCGGTACCA
This sequence comes from Halobacteriales archaeon, assembly GCA_046543335.1. GTDB lineage: Archaea > Halobacteriota > Halobacteria > Halobacteriales > SKSH01 > CAZCYF01. Next base: position 5,148 of record JBKGZP010000002.1, on the reverse strand, counting down.
GGCGGGGTGCTCGCGCAGGCGGTCGTACGGTGCCCACAGGAGGCCGGCGACCTCTGCCTCGTCGGGGTCGACCTGGCGGTCGGTCAGGGTCAGCTTCAACACGGCACAGACCTCGTGTTCGACGCCACGGTTCTCGTAGTAGCGCTTGTACTCGAAGATGTCCGTCACCCGGAGGTCGCTGTACTGGTGCGGAGCCACGCCGAGTTCCTCCCCAAGGCGGACCCGCGCGGCCTCCTCGTAGGATTCCTCGGGGGCCGGGTGGGAGGCGACGGTCCCGTCCCAGTAGGTGTCCCACAGACGCTTCGAGGGGCTTCGCTGCGCGAGGAGGATGTTGTCGTCGGTGTCGAAGACGAGCGCGGTGAACGCCCGGTGGCGGACGCCCTCTCCGGTGTGAGCCTCGAGTCGGTTGACCACGCCGGTCGCGTTGTCGTCGGCGTCGACGGCGATGACCTCCTGGTCGGTGTTCGGCGCGTCACCGGCGGTCCCACCCGAGGGGCGACTCTCCGCGGTCATGTGGCGTCGGAGGTGGGTGGGGATGGTAGACCCTTCGGAATCGACCGGTTCATCCGATGCGCTCCTCGAGGATGAGGCGGGTCTTCGTGCTCACGACCTCCTCGAGCTCACGCGCCCGCCGGAGGAGCTCGTTCACGCCGGCGGTGTCCGCCGTGTCGACGACGAGGACGATGTCCTCCTCGCCGCTGACCTGCCACACGAAGTCCACCTGGTCCCACTCCGCCATGCGGTCAGAAAGCGCCCGGGTGTCGACCTCGACGCCCACCCGGATCTCGATCATGGCCTTGACGTTGCCGGTCCGCGTCGAGACGGTGAAGCGCTCGATGACGCCGTCGTCGAGCATCCGGTCGACCCGGTTGCGGACGGTCCCCTCGCTGGTCCCGACGCGATCGGCGATCTCGGTGAACGGCGTCCGGGCGTCGGTCCGCAGGATGGATAGGATCTCGCGGTCCAGGGAGTCCATCGAGGTCCGTGCGTTGGTCCCGGGGGGACTTGATGATTACGAATTTCGTAACTGATTACGAAAGCAAGATTTATTGACCGGGTGTTCGTACGCGTGTCGCAATGGCACCCGCCTACGTGGCCATCGAGGACGGGCCCGTCATCGAAGGTCGCGGTCGGGTACCGGGACGGGCCAAGGGCGAGCTCGTGTTCACCACCGCGTACACGGGGTACGAGGAGGGCCTCACCGATCCCTCCTACCAGGGCCAGGTGTTGACGTTCGCCTACCCGCTGATCGGCAACTACGGCGTGCGCGGGGACCGCCTCGAGTCCGAGGCCGTCCAGCCCGAGGCGGTACTCACCCGCGAGCTCACGGAGGAACTCGCCGGATGGCTCGCCGAGGAGGGCACCCCGGCGATCGACCGCCTCGACACGCGCGACCTCGTCATCGACATCCGGCAGTCCGGTGCCAAGCGCTGTGGCATCGCCGTCGGTGAGGAGGCGACGCCCGAGGCGGCCGTCGCCCAATTGGAGGCCTGTCCGACGCTGGCCGAGCGGACCGACATCCCCCCTCGCGCGAGCACCGACGCGCCGTACACCGTCGGCCCCGCCGAGGCCGGCGTCCGGGTGGCGATGCTCGACTGCGGCGCGAAGCGGTCGATGATCGGGGGTCTGACCGAGCGCGGCGCCCGCGTCGACGTCCTCCCGTGGGACGCCTCGGCGCAGGCGGTCCGATCGCGAGATCCAGACGTGCTGTTCGTCTCGAACGGCCCGGGCGATCCGACCAACTTCGCGCCGACGATCGAGACGATCGAGGCGCTCGTCGGCGAGCTCCCCGTGGCGGGCATCTGCCTCGGCCAGCAGCTCGTGGCGCTCGCCATGGGTGGCTCCACGGAGAAGATGGAGTTCGGTCACCGGGGCGTCAACCAGCCCGTGCAGGACCTGCGCACCGGTCGGGTCATCATGACCTCCCAGAACCACGGCTACACGGTCGACACCCACCCCGGCCTCGACGTCACCCAGGTGAACGTCAACGACGACACGGTCGAGGGCCTCGAGAACCGCCAGCTGGACGTCGTCACCCGGCAGTACCACCCCGAGGCGCACCCGGGGCCGCTCGACTCGATGGGCTTCTTCGACGAGGTGGTCGAGACGGCCCGGCGTCGAACGACGCCGATCGCGGCCGATTGAGCGCACCTCGCCCGATCGACGACCCGTCCTTCGACCGGTCAGGGCGCCTCGTCGCGTCGCACCCACTCCTCCAGGATGAACCCCTCGAAGGCGGTCGTCCGCACGAGCCGCCAGGTGGACCGGTCCCACGCCGGGAAGAACGCGTCCGCCGCGTGCTCGCCCGGGACCCGGCTCAGGACCAGTCGGTCGAGATGCGGGAGGAACGCCTCGTAAACCGCCGCGCCACCGAGGACGTACGCCACGGCGTCGCCGTAGCGCTCGGTCAGCTCGATCGCCGAGGCGACGTCGGGGGCGTGCCGGGCCGATACCACCGGCGGGTCGTAGGCGTGGCGGCTCAGGACGATCTGCACGCGCCCCGGCAGGTCGTCGAGCATCGACTCGAAGGTCCGCCGACCCAGGATGACGATGCCCTCGCCGACGCGAGCGCGGTACTGGCGCGTGTCGGCCGGCAGGCTCGGCCAGGGGAGCTCCCCGTCGCGACCGATGGCCAGGGTGTCGTCGACGGCGGCGACGGCCACGAGCTCCATCGCCAGGGCCCCACGGCGCCCGACGTTAAAGCCTCGTGCCTCGATCCGAGGTGGCCCCGAGGGCGTCGGCCGCCCCCCACGGCCGCGCCCGGGTCGGCAGTTCGTCGATCGGGAGCGCCCCATGCGAGTCGGGGGCGGCCAGCGCCTCGGCCGCTGCATCCACCGCCGCCTGCGTCGACAGGTAGACGACATCCTCGTCGACCGCGGTGCGTAGGAGCGTCCGGTCGTCGCTGACGACGAGGTCGACCCGGCCCTCGCGGATGGCGCCGACGGGGTCGTCGCCCGCGTAGCGTTCGAGGTGGTCGTCGAGCGCGGTGGCGTCGAGGCCGTCGACGACCGCGGTCCCCGCCTCGGGGAGCGGCCGACCCACGGCGAGCTGGGCGCGGCGGTAGGCGGCCCCCGGGGTCGGTCCGATGCCCATCACCTCGCCGGTCGACTTCATCTCGGGGCCGAGGCGTGGGTCGCTCCCCTCCAGACGGTCGAACGGGAGGACCACCTCCTTGACGGCGTACCACTCGGGCTGGCGCTCCGCCACGCCGAGATCGCCGAGCGTGGCGCCGGCCTGGACGGCCGCGGCGAGCCTGGCGAGCGGGACGCCCGTTGCCTTCGAGACGAACGGCACCGTCCGCGACGAGCGTGGGTTCGCCTCGAGGACGTACACGCGGTCGTCGGCGACGGCCAGCTGGACGTTCAAGAGGCCGACCGTGCCGAGGACGTCCGCGAGGACCTCGGTGACGTCCCTGACGCGGGCCGTGGTGTCGGCGTCGATGCCCCGTGGCGGGATGAGGCAGGCGGAGTCGCCGGAGTGCACCCCCGCGGGCTCGACGTGCTCCATCACCCCGCCGACGAGCACCGACGTCCCGTCGGCGACCGCGTCGACGTCGAGCTCGACCGCCCCCTCGAGGTACTCGTCGATCAGGATCGGTCGGTCGGGGCTGACCGCGGCCGCCTCCTCGATGAAGGTCCGCAGCGCCCCCGGGTCGTTGACGACCTCCATCGCGCGCCCCCCGAGGACGTAGCTCGGGCGTACCAGCACGGGATAGCCGATGTCGGCCGCGAGTGCCTCGGCCTCCGCGTGCGTCGAGGCCGTACCGCCTTCGGGCTGGGCGACGCCGTGCTGGTCGAGCAGGCGGTTGAACCGGTCGCGGTCCTCCGCGAGGTCCATCGCCACCACGGACGTGCCGAGGATGGCCGCGTCGATGTCGCGTCGGTCCAACTCGGCCTCCAGCGGTGCGGCCACGTCGACGGCCGACTGTCCACCGAACTGGACCATGACGCCGTCGGCGGCCGTCGCCTCGACGACGTCGGCGATCTCCTCCGCGGTGATCGGCTCGAAGAACAGCGCATCGGAGGTGTCGTAGTCGGTGCTGACGGTCTCGGGGTTGTTGTTCACGACGACCGCGTCGACGCCGAGGTCCTGCAGCGCGCGAATGGCGTGGACGGTGCAGTAGTCGAACTCGATGCCCTGGCCGATCCGGATCGGCCCTCCGCCGACGATGACGACGCTGTCGACCGCCGGATCCAGCTGGATCTCGTCCGACGAGGCGCGACCATGCGATGCCGACCCCGGGATCCGGGCGGAGTAGTAGTACGGCGTCGACGCCTCGAACTCGCCGGCGCAGGTGTCGACCTGCTTGTACCCCCGGGCGGGCGTCGCCTCGGCGACCGCCTCGACGGCCGCGTCGTCCGGCGTCGGATGCTCGACGCGAAACGGCGATGCACCGGCCACGATGGCCGCGATCTCGCGGTCGGTGAATCCCAGCCGCCCCGCGGGACCCGGCTCGCCGTCGCGGGCGTCGGCGACGGCCTCGGCGATGTGCGCGATGCGCTCGAGATACCACGGGCGAATTCCCGTCGCCGCGGCCACCTCGGCGACCTCGATGCCCCGGTCGAAGGCCTCGATGAGGGCGTACGGTCGATCCGGGCTGGGGCGCTCGAGGTAGTGCCGCAGGAGCGTCGCGTCGTCGACGGCGCTCAGGTCCGACCGCGGCGCGTACTCCGACGACCGAAGGGCCTTGAGGAAGCTCTCCTCGAACGTCCGGCCGATCGCCATCGCCTCGCCGGTCGACTTCATCGCCGGGCCGAGGGTGAACTCGACGTCGGGGAACTTGTCCTTCGGCCACCGGGGGACCTTGGTGACCACGTAGTCGATCGCGGGCTCGAACGCGGCGGTCGTCTCGCCCGTGATCTCGTTTTCGATCTCGTGCAGGCGCTTCCCGAGGGCCACCTTGGCGGTGACGCGGGCGATCGGATAGCCCGTGGCCTTCGAGGCGAGCGCCGACGACCGCGAAACGCGGGGATTGACCTCGACGACGCGGTACGCCCCCGAGGCGGTACCGTCGTCGCGCCAGGCGAACTGGATGTTGCACCCTCCGTGGATGCCGAGCTCGCGGATGACCTCGAGCGCGGCCGAGCGCATGGCCTGGTGGCCCCGGTCGGGGATCACCTGCGACGGGGTCACCACGATGGACTCCCC
>JBKGZP010000013.1:0-45981 GCA_046543335.1 Halobacteriales archaeon | reverse complement strand
TCGAACGAAGCAAGTCCGTTCATGGTGACGAACACCTGAACGGGCACGCCCGTCGAGGCGGCGACTGAGGCGATCATGCTCACAGCCTGCACTCTCTCCAGTTCCCCCGAGGCTAGTACGATTGCGTATCCTGACATGTGAACATCACAACCTACGGTCACCAGGGGATAGTATATTGCGACGATTACAATATCATGGGAATATCGTTGCACGGTACCATCCGGCACGACGCGGCGTCGTCGGCGACGCTACCCCTCGCGGAGGTACCAGCCGAAGACCGTCGGTGCGACCAGCAGCGTCAACGGGACGAGGATCCACACCCCACCGCCGAGCACGTCGTACTGCGCCAGGGTCTCGTCGGTGGGGGTGCCCTCGAGGAACCCGACGAGGAACTCGAAGCCGACGGTCAGCGCCGTCCAGAGGATGCCGATGATGGCCAGCTCGAGCTGCGTGTGCGCGACGGGTGACCGCTGGAAGTAGGCCCACGCGACGGCGAGGATCGCGACCAGGAGGATCGCCGTGCTCAGGAGGTGGCCAAGGTACTCGCCGACCAGGGGCACGATGGCGACCTCCCGGAAGATGCCGTTGAGGACCGCGACGATCGCCAGGAGGAGCCAGACGCCGAGCGGCCGGAGCAAGACGGCCGGCCGCACGGGCGCCGACGACGCGGTGCCCATGGGGCTGCCGACGATGGCCATCCCTAAATAACGGGACTGCCTCGGTCGCGAGCGCGCCGACCGATCCGCTCGTCAGCGGAGCCCGTCATCGTCGCGCTCGAGTGGTGTGCCGTCGCGGGGACAGTACTCGAAGTCCGGGTCCGCGCTCCGGAACCCACACCGCGGACAGCTCCACCCCGGCGGTCGTCCTCGTCGGCCTCGCAGCACGAACGGCACGAACGGGACGAACAGGAAGAACACGACGGTTCCGAGGTGCCACCACAGGAGCGCGCTGATGACGACGCTCGCGAGGAGCCCGATCAACGCGGTCGCGGTCCGGGAGCCGACCATCACGCAGAGGGAGCGTCCGGTGGCGCAAAAGGCCGCCGGCTCACTCCCCGGATGCGCTCAGGCCGGGGATGGCGGTCCACGCCTCGATGCGACTCATCAACGCCGCGCTGGTCAACACGAGGGCGAGGTAGAACACCGCGAGGACCACGTAGATCTCCGTGAAGGCGAACGTCTCCGAGCCGATGTTGCGCGCCTGCCTGAACAGCTCGGGGACGGCGATGAACGCCGCCAGCGAGGAGTACTTGATCAGGTAGATGAACTCGTTCGTCCAGCCGGGAATGGCGAACCGGAGGCCCTGGGGGAGCACGACGTGGCGGACGCCCTCGAGCTCCGTCATGCCGATCGCTCGCGCGGCGGTCAGCTGACCTGGGTCGACGGCGGTGAGCGCCGAGCGGATGTACTCGGACTGGTAGGCCGAGGAGTTGATCGTCAGGCCGACGATGGCGACGATGGCGGCATCGTTCGGCAGCGTCTCGCCGACGCCGGGAAGCGGGCGCACGTACTGGCCGAGGTTCAGGCCGAACCAGAGCAAGAACAGCTGCGCGAGCAGTGGCGTCCCCCGGATGAGTTCCGTGTACGAAAGCGCCAGCCACCGCACCGGACGGTTCCCATAGACCCGCGCGACGGCCAAGGGGACGGCGATCACGACCCCGAGGGAGAGGGCGGCGACGGTCAGGATCAGAGTCAACCACGCCCCCTCGGCCAGCCGCGGCATCGACGCCGTCGCCAGCGCGGCCACGTCCGCGACCCAGGCGAGCCAGGTGAGCGGCCGTCCGGCGAGCCCCAACTCGCCGGCGACCGCCGCGAGCTCGTCGGCTGCCGCCTCGAACGGCCAGGCGGGGAGGAACGGCTCGCGATGGCGGGTGACCACGCCGGGGTTGACCACCTTGTCGTAGACCCAGCGGACGACCAACCAGCCCCAGAAGACCGCACCGAGGACCGCCAGCTTCCCGTGGGGGACGGCGTCGACGGCCCGGGTACCGCTCCGGCCGATCGGTGACGGTGCGCTCATTGAATCCGCTCGTCGAGCAGGCCGAGGAACCGGCGGGTGCGCTCGTGCTCTGGGTCGTCGAAGAGCTGCTCGGGGGGCCCCCGCTCGACGATGCGCCCCTCGTCCATCAGCGTCATTCGGTCCGCGACGCGGCGGGCGAAGCTCATCTCGTGGGTCACCGTCAGCATCGTCATCCCCTCCTCGGCGAGGCCTCGCATGACGCCGAGCACCTCGGCGACGAGCTCTGGGTCGAGCGACGACGTCGGTTCGTCGAAGAGCATCAAGTCGGGGTCCAGGGCGAGCGCCCGGGCGATCCCGACGCGTTGCTTCTGGCCGCCCGAGAGCTCCGCCGGATAGGAGTCGGCCTGGTCGGCGAGGCCCACGCGCGCCAGGTGGTCCACGGCGCGTCGGTTCGCCGCCTCGCGGTCGAGACCGATGACTCGGTGCAAGCCGAGGGCGACGTTGCCCCGGGCGGTGAGGTGGCGAAAGAGGTTGATGTCCTGGAAGACCATCCCGATGCGCCGGCGGAGGGCGTTGACGTCGGTCTCCGGCGTGGTGATCGCCTCGCCGTCGAGGTAGATCGTCCCCGAGTCGACCTCTGTCAGGCGGTTGATGCACCGAAGGAGGGTGGACTTGCCGGAGCCCGATGGCCCCGCGATGACCTCCACCTCGCGCCGGGCGAGGTCGAGGTCCACGCCCCGCAGCACGTGCTCGTCGCCGTAGGACTTGTGGACGTCATCGACGAGCAGCAGTTCGTCTGCCATCTCACTCGCCCCCCGGGACGGCGTAGTGGGCGTTCGCGAGGTCGAGGGCCCGGTTCGTGGTGAACGTCAGCACGAAGTAGATGGCGCTGATGGCGACGATCACCTCGAACATCGCCTCGGAGTTGCCGGGCGAGGTGAACAGCCGCCACCCCCGGGTCAGCAGCTCCGCCAGGCCGATGGCGAAGACGATGCTGGTGTCCTTGAGGACGATGGTGAACTCGTTCTGGAACCCGGGCACGGAACGACGAAGTGCCTGCGGCACGACCACGTAGCGGATCGTCTGAAACTGGCTCAGGCCGATCGCCCGGCCGGCCTCGAGCTGGCCGGCCTCCACGCTCTGGATCGCCCCACGAAAGACCTGGGACTGGTAGGCGGCACTCCGAAACCCGATCGCGAGGACGGCGCTGACGAGGGCGGCCATCGAGACGTCGACCCACGGGACCGACCCGAGTCGCGGGATCGGCAGGCCGAAGTAGAATACCACGACGATGACGACGATCGGCGTGCCCCGGAAGACGACGCCGACGGCCCGGACCACCGACCGCAGTCGACCCCGACCGAACGCCTCGATGGCGCCGACGGGGAAGCCGAGGAGGAAGCCGATGACGACGCTGAAAAGCGTCAGCGCGACCGTGACGACCGTGCCCTTGAGGAGGGTCTCCCGGTTGTCCCAGACGAACGCCCAGTCCGCGGCCTGGAGTACCGCGTCCTCCATCGTCCGTGGCGGGCTACTCGAACCAGTCGGTCACGAGGTCGTCGAAGGTGCCGTCGTCCATGAGGGTGGCCAACGCCTCGTTCATGTCCTCGATGCGGTCGTCACCCTCGCGCATGCCGAAGCCGAACTGCTCACCCGTCTCGTGGATGAAGGCGATCTCGACGTCGCGCGAGTCGGCGAACTGCTGGGCCACCGGGAGGTCGACGACGACGGCGTCGACCGACTCGTTCTCGAGGTCCTCGATCGCGAGCGTGTAGTTGTCGAGGGCACGGTAATCGTCCTCGTCGATCAACCCGGCGTCGATCAGCTCCGACTCAACCAGTGACTCGCCGGTGGTCCCCGACTGGGCGGCCACGCGACGGTCCTCCATGTCTCCGAAGGATTCCGGCTGGAAGTCGCCGCCCTCGCGGACCAGGACGGCCTGGTCGGCCTCGTAGTACGGGTCGGTGAAGTCGATGCTCTCGTCGCGTTCGGACGTGATCGACATCGCCGCGGCGATGAAATCGATCTCCTCCTGCTCCAACGAGGTGATCAGCGTGTCGAACTCGATGTCCTGCCAGTCGCCAACCTCGTACCCGGCCTCCTCGATGACCGCCTCGGCCAGGTCGATGTCGAAGCCAACGAGGTTCTCGTCGTCATCATCCTCGTAGAACTCGAAGGGTGGAAACCCCGAGGCCGTCCCCGGGACGATCGTCTCCGCATCGTCGCCGAGACAGCCCGCGAGCCCCAGTCCGCCCCCCACTAGACCCGCGACCTTCAGGTACGCCCGACGCGAGATGCCGTGATCCGTCACCATACATTCCCCCAAGCCGAGGCGGGAAGATAACGCTTTTGACGGGTCTCGGAGGTGAATTCGGGGTCGTCGGGGCGATCGTGGGCGTGCCGTCGAATCGGTCCCGGTCGTTGTCCGTCACGGCCGTTTATGGCGACCCGGCCGAAGGGATGACCATGTCAGGTTCCGTCGACTTCGACTTCGCGGGCGAGGTGGCTGCCGTGACCGGCGCCGGCGGGGCGCTCGGCTCGGCCGTCGTCGAGGCCTTCCACGACGCCGGTGCGACCGTCGCCGCGCTCGACCGAACGGACTCACCGGCCGACTTGCCCTTCGAGACCGGCCCCGACGTGACGTACCACCGTGCGAACCTCGCCGTCGAGGACCAGGTCGCCGCGGCGGTGGATGACATCGTCGCCACCCACGGCCGGATCGACGTCCTCGCCAACATCGCCGGGACGTGGCGCGGCGGGCAGCGGTTGCACGAGACCGACGAAGCCACGTTCGACCTGCTGTTCGACGTGAACCTCCGCACCGCCTTCTTGACCTCGAAGCACGCCCTCCCGTACCTGCGCGAGGCCGACGGCGCGATCTGCAACGTGGCGAGTCGCTCCTCGCTCGAGGGTGGCCCGCGCGACGGTCTCTACCGGGCGTCGAAGGCGGGCGTTCGCATCCTCACCGAGTCGATCGCCGCGGAGTACCTCGGCGAGGTCCGCGCGAACGCGGTGATGCCGAGCGTGCTCGACACGCCGATGAACCGCGAGATGATGGACCCGAGGGACGAGTGGGTCGACCCCGCCGACGTGGCGTCGGTGATCCTGTTCGTCTGTTCCGACGGCGCATCGGTCACCAGCGGCGCGTCCATCCCGGTCTACGGCGAGGCCTGAGGCGCTCAACCGGGGGCCCGGAAGGCCGTGGTGCGAAGCCGCGTGAGGACGGGTCGGACCGCCGCGGGGTCGCCCTCCCAGGTGATCGTGACCTCCGTCAGTCGGTACGCCGGACCGACGGGCACGCGCCGCGAGTGCTGTCGAGCGAGCCAGCCGTTGCCCTCGACGTGGCCATCCTCGCGGACGGTACCGCCGAGGTTCTCGAGGTACCCGAGGGCGCGGTCGTGGGTGAGCCCGCGGAACGCCCGCGTCTCCCGGCGGATGCCGTCGGCGAGGACCGCTCGATGGGCGGGATCGTCCGAAGGCCGACCGCCCACCGAGGGTGGACGGTCGCGCTCATCGGTGGCCACCCCGGGCGTGCCGGTGCGACCGACGCTCGGACGGTGGTGGCATGGTCCAAGTACACGGTTCATCCCCATCCGCGTACCCATCGTTCGCGATCACCCAGAACGCGGATCGTCGCCTACCACGCCGACTCGAGCACGAGACGCAGCGCCTCGGAATCGGTCTCGAGGCCGTCCGGCACGTTCCGCGCGAGGCGGTCGGCCGACGTGCGTCGTGCCACCGCCGGCAGGTCGGCGCGCTCGAGGCCACCGATGTCGCGCAACGCGGACGGGAGGCCGAGACCGTCGCGGATCGATGCCACCGACTGAACCACGGCGCGGGCGGTCCCCGCGTCGTCGAGGCCCGAGGCGTCGACGCCGAGCGCGCTCGCGAGGAGGTCTCGGCGGCCGTCGACGTGCTCGAAGAGGTACGCCAGCGTCGGTGGTGCCATCACCGCGTGGGCCACCCCCTGCTGGACGTCGGCGGTCGCGGTCAGCCCGTGGCCGAAGGCGTGGATGAGCGAGAGGGTCGACGCGTCCGGGCGCGAGGCGCCGTATTGCACCAGGAGGATCCCCTCGACGACGTCGTCGATCGTCCCGTCGATGTCCGGCAGCGAGGACGCGAGCAAGCGAAGGCCCCGGGTGGCCGTGGCGTCCGTCACCGGTCCGCGGGTGGGCGCGTACAGCGCCTCGAGGCCCTTGTCGAAGCCGTTCATCACCGAACCGACCAGGACGCCCCGGGGCGCGGTCGCCACGAGCGCCGGGTCGAAGACGACGACGCGTGGCATCAGGCGGGGGTCACGAACGCCCCCGAAGACGGGTGAATCGACGGGATCCGTCGACGGGTGGGCCGACACACCGGCACCGTCGGAGAGGTCCGCACCCGCGAGCGTCGTCGGGACCGCGACGACGGGCGGCGCGGGGTCGTCACCGAGCGGAAACGTTCCGTCGGCGACGAAGCGGTCGTACGCGGCGTCGGTGTCGTCGAGCGTCGAGATGGCGCTCGCGACGCGGGCAACGTCGAGGCTGCTGCCCCCGCCGAGGCCGACGAGGGCGTCGGCCTCGAGGGCCGCCGCTCGCTCGGCCGCCGCGACGGCCGTCGCGAGGCGCTTCGCCGGCGTGGTCTCGTCGAAGACGTCGACGAGGCGGTCGCCGAGGGCGTCGACGAGGGGGTCGATCGTCGCCGGGTTGGCCCCCACGGTGCGACCGCAGATGACCACCGTGCGGTGCACGCCGAGGCGGTCGAGCTCCGAGCCCAGGTCGTCGACGGCCCCGCGGCCAACGCGGAGGACCGGCGGGTGGTACGAGAAGCGGTGCGAGCGGGAGGCCATCGACCGACCGTTCGACCGGCCCCCGCTTGAATCGTCCCCAGAGGGCTTTTGGTCGGACCGGACCTCGGGAGGTCCATGTCCTGTCCCCACCTCCGCTACCGGGACGCGGACGACCGACGCACCTTCGACGCCGAGCGGCCCTACTGCGTCGAGGCCGAGCGGTTCGTCCAGCCGATGCGCGCGGACATCTGCAACGACCGCTACGGCCTCCACCACGAGTCGGACTGCGAGATCTTCCGCGGCGAGGGATGAGCTACCGGGACTACCTCGCGGGCGTGCCCGTCGTCGTGACCGCCGCGCTGACCGGCGGGGTCCACGGCAAGGAGGCGAACCCGGCGCTTCCGGAGACGCCGGCGGAGATCGGCGAGGCAGCCGCGGCGGCCGAGGCGGCGGGTGCCGCGGTCGTGCACCTCCACGCCCGTCGGGCCACCGGCGAGCGAGCCTTCTCGACCGAGCGCTTCCAGGCCGTGACCGACGCCGTACGCGAGCGAACCGACGACGTGATCGTCCAACACTCGACGGGCGCTACCGGTGTCCCCGTCGAGCGCCGCCTGGAACCGCTCCGGACGGACCCGCCGCCGGAGATGGCCTCGCTCGACATGGGTCCCCTGAACCGGTACCGCCACCTCACCAGCGAGAACACCCGCGCCACCGTCGATCGACTGTACGACGCGATGGCCGACCGCGGCATCAAGCCCGAGCTCGAGGCGTTCAACGACGGTCACCTCAACGAGGTTCGGGGGCTGCTCGAGCGCCGGGACCTGGTCGAGCCGGTGCACGTCTCGATCGTCTTCGGCGGCGGCACGACCACGCCGGCTCGACCGCGCAACGTGCTCAACGCGCTCGCGAACCTCCCCGAGGGGGCGAGCGCGTCGGTGATCGCCTTCGGTCGCCATCAGCTGCCGCTCACGACCATGGGACTCGTCCTGGGGACGCACGTCCGCGTCGGCCTCGAGGACAACGTCTACTTTCGCGCGGACGAGCCCGCCACGAGCAACGCTCAGCTCGTCTCGCGGACGGTCGAGCTGGCCGAGTCGCTCGATCGACCCGTCGCGAGCCCACCGCAGGCGCGCGACCTCCTCGGACTGGCGTAGGCGGTCAATGCCGGGACCGCCGTCCCTAAGGCGTCCTGCCCCGTCCGAAGCGGCAACCGACCCATGCCACCACCCGCCCGCCGTGGCCCCGACCCGACGGTCGCGACCGACGGCCGCCGGCCGACCAGTCCCGGAACCGATCGGGTGTTGCGACGAGCTCGCGACGGACGACCGCTTCCCTCGCGGTCGCGAATCCGGCGCCGGCGCCTGCGAGACGCCGGACCTCCCGAACGATGCCGGGGGTCGTGATGAGCGGCGTGGACCCCCACGCCGAGGTGGCGGTGCACCGCGCCGGGGCGGCGCTCGACGACGCCGAGGGGGCGGTCGTCGCCCTGCACGGGCGAGGCGCGACCGCCGACGGCATGCTCGACCTCCTCCGCGAGGGCGACCCCACGGAGGGACGACTCGCCCACCTGGCCCCACAGGCGGCCGGGCGCACCTGGTACCCGCAGTCGTTTCTCGCCCCGACGACGGCGAACGAGCCCCACCTCTCCTCCGCGCTCGGTGCGGTCGAACGAACCGTCGAGCGCGCCGCGGCAGCCGTCGGTCGCGAGCGAACCGTGCTCGTCGGGTTCTCGCAGGGCGCCTGCCTCGCGTCGGAGTACGCCGCTCGGCACGCCACGCGGTACGGCGGGCTCGTCGCCCTCAGCGGTGGCCTCATCGGCGAGGACGTCGAACGCGACCGCTACGGCGAGTCCCTCGAGGGGACGCCTGCGTACCTGGGATGCAGCGACGTGGACCCCCACATCCCCGCGGAACGCGTCAGCGAGACGGCCGCCGTCCTCGAGACCCTCGGGGCGTCCGTCGAGGTGCAGCTCTTCCCGGGGATGGGCCACCGGGTCAACCGCGAGGAGCTCGACGCGCTGCGCGACCGCCTCCGCGCCGTGGCGGGGGCGTAGCCGACCGAGCGACCAACGGAGTTTCATACGACCCCGAAGTAGCTGGACGCGGTGGCATTCGATCTCGCCTCCGTGCTCGCGGGCGTCGTCTTCGGCCTGGCGCTGGCGGTCCCTCCGGGGCCGATGAACGCCATCATCGCCGAACAAAGCGTCACGCGGGGCTGGCGCTCGGGGTTCGCGGCGGGCCTCGGGGCGATGACGGCCGACGTGATCTTCTTCGCGCTCGCGATCGTGGGGATGGCGGCCGTCGTCGAGGAGGTCGCCGGCCTCGAGACGCTGTTGTACGTCGCGGGCGGACTGTTGATGCTTCGCTTCGCCTTCGACGCCTTCGCCGCCATGACATCCACCCAGCGCGTCGACGTGGAGACGACCGGGGCGACCGGCTTCCAGAAGGCACTGATCCTCGGGCTCACCAACCCGTTCCAGCTGGGCTTCTGGCTCACCGTCGGCGTGGCGCTCGTGCGTCCCGGGCAGATGGACCTCGGTGGCTACGTCCCCCTCGTCGCCGAGTTCGTGGTCGAGACGGGCGGGCTCTCCCTGCTCGGCGGCTTCTTCGCCGGGATCGTCATCTGGATCAGCGCGTACCCGGCGACCCTCGTCGCCGTGGGTGCCCGCGTCGATCGCTTCGAACCGATCGTCGCGCTCGGGAGCGGGATCGTGCTGGCGGGCTTCGGCCTGCTGTTTTGCTGGATCGGCCTCTCGGGCCTGCTGTGACGGACCTCCACGTCAGCGAGCCGCCTCGATGCGCGCCTCGGCGTACCGGTCCGCGGCCTCGAGGACCGTCGTCCCCTGATCCGCCGCGTCCTCGATCATGCCGAGCAGACGGTCGCCGATGCGCTCGGCGGCCTCGATCGCCTCGGCCTTCGTGCCCCCCACGGCCTCCGTGGCGACGGTGATGAGTCCACCGGCGTTGATGACGTAATCCGGCGCGTAGAGGACCTCCCGCGCGGCGAGCGCCTCGGCGTGGCGCCGCTCGGCGAGGACGTTGTTCGCCCCGCCGGCGACGATGTCGACCGCGAGGCGGTCGACGGTGTCGTCGTCGATCACGCCGCCGACGGCACAGGGCGCGAAGATGTCGGCGGGTTCGTCGTAGACGCCGTCGGGGGCCACCACGTCGAAGCCGTGCTCGTCGGCGAAGGCTTCGACCTTCGCCTCGTCGATGTCGCTAACGACCACCTCGGCACCGTCGTCGGCGAGTCGACGGGCGAGGTCCCGACCGACCTTGCCCACCCCCTGGATCACCACGCGACGGTCGCCGAGGTCCGGGTCGCCGTAGACGGCCTCGGCGCAGGCGCGCATGCCGCGATGGACCCCCGTGGCGGTCACCGGCGACGGGTCGCCGAGGCCGTCCTCGCGCCCGACGACGTGCTCGGTCGCCGCCGCGACGTGCTCCATGTCCTCGACGCCGGTGTTGATGTCGACGGAGGTGATGTAGCGCCCGCCGAGCCAGTCGACGCCGCGACCGTACGCGCGAAGGAGCGCCGGCGTCTTGTCGTCGGGATCCGCGATGATGACCGCCTTCCCACCGCCGAGCTCGAGGTCGGCCGCGGCCGCCTTGTAGGTCATCGCCCCCGACAAGCGGAGCACGTCCGCGAGGGCCGCCGCCTCGGTCTCGTACGGGAGCAGGCGCGTCCCGCCCAGGCTCGGCCCGAGGGTCGTGTCGTGTATCGCCACGATGGACCGGAGGCCGGTGGCGTCGTCCATCAGGTACGTTACCTGTTCGTGACCGTGCGCGTCCATCTCGGCGAAGACCATGTCGACCCATTCGAGGCGGTCGACAAGATGCCTTTCGACCTCACCCGCCGTGGGCGAGTCCGCGCATCATCGTCTCGACATCCTCCAGTTCGCCCGAGAGCGCCGACGGGAAGGCCCCGATGCAGACGACGAAGTCCTCGCCGCTGGCGACGGCCTCGGTCAGGTGGATGTCGAGGTCGACCCGCGCGCCGGCTCGAAGCTGGGCCTCGCCGACGAAGCGCGAGCGCGTCGTCTCGGTGCCGAGCACCTCGACGGTCCCATCGCTGGCGTGCTCGAGGTCCTCGAACTCCTCGTACTGCTGTTGCACCATCTCGGCGAGCTCCCGGGTGGACATGTCCCCCACCGGGTTGAACGTCTCGTCCAGCACCTCGACCTGTGGTGTGGCAAGCGCCGCGAACACCGCCGCCCGCTGGGACCCGATCGAAAGCTCCACGCGCTTGTCGTACTCCGCGATCTGGTTGACGGTCGTCACGTCCTGCGACTGCCCGCCGGCCTCGAAGGTCTTCGCCACCTCGACGGCCCGCGTCTCGACGTGTTCGTAGCCGGTGTCCTCGAGGGTCCCGTCCGAGACCGTCGCCGGCGACGCCTCGAAGGTGAGCTGGTCGTCGAGCCAGTCGAGGCACCCGGTCGTCGCGATGGTGAGGACGAGTCCGCCACCTGCGGCGATGAGCCCCCGTCGCCCGACCTCGTCCGGCGCCGACGTGGATCGTCCGACTGGTCGCATGGTGGCAGCCCGGGCGGACCGGGTGCACTTTAAACGGGGAATCCTGCACCCCGATTTTCCCCGAATTCAACCGATTACAGCCGCTCGACGAGCGCCATGATGCCACCGCCACCGCCGATGCTCATGCCGACGAGCCCGCGGTCGAGGGCCTGGGCCTCGAGCTGGTAGACGAGCGAGGTGGCGATCATGCCGCCCGAGCCACCGATCGGGTGGCCGAAGGCGATCGCGCCCCCGAGGGGGTTCATCCGGTCGCGGGGGATGCCCACGCGGTCCATGACGTACACCGCCTGGGCGGCGAACGCCTCGTTGACCCAGTACGCGTCGACGTCCGCCACCTCGAGGTCGTTGCGCTCGAGGACGGCCTCCACAACGTCGCCGACGGACTCGTTGAACCGGTCCGGTGGCCGATAGGAGACGGCGTAGTCGGTCAGGCGGGCAACGGGCTCGAGGCCGTGCTCCTCGGCCGCCTCGGCGGTGGCGAGCATCACCGCGCCGGCGCCGTCGGAGAGCTTGGAGGCGTTGCCGGCCGTGATCGTCCCGTCGCGCTGGAACGCCGGCCGCAAGCCGGCGAGGTCGTCGAGGGTCGACTCCGGGCGGGGACCCTCGTCGCGTTCGACGACCCCGTCTGGCGTCTCGACCGGGACGATCTCCGGGTCGAACGTGCCCCCGTCGATCGCCTCCGCCGCGCGCCGATGGCTGCCGAGGGCGTACTCGTCTTGCGCCTCGCGCGAGATTCCCTCGCGCTCGACGAGGCCCTCGGTGATCTCGCCCATGTGGACGTCGAGGTTGACGTCCCAGAGCGAGTCGAGCAACATCGAGTCCTTGAGGGTGACGTCGCCGTAGCGCCGACCCTTCCGGTGGCTCGGGAGGACCCATGGCGCGTTCGTCATCGACTCGAAGCCACCCGCGATGGCCAGGTCCGCCCGCCCCGCACCGAGTCGGTCCGCGGCCAGGGCGATCGCCCGAACCCCCGAGCCGGAGGCCTCGTTGATCGTCGTCGTCGGCGTGTCGTCGGGTAGCGTCGACGAGACGACGGCCTGGCGGGCGGGCACCTGGCCGATGCCCGCCTGGATCGCGTTGCCGAGGCCGACCCAGTCGACGGCCTCGGGGGCGAGGTCGACGCGCTCGACGAGCCCGTCGAGGGCGGTGCGCGCCAGCTCGACGGCCTCGACGTCGGCGAGCGAGCCGAGCAGTACCCCGTGGGGCGTCCGCGCCCCGTCGACGAAGACGATGTCCTGCGAAGATCCCGGCACCATGGCTCGCGCTTGCCGCCGAGGGGTTGAAAACGACGCGATGTCGCGCCGGCTCAGGGCCCGAGGTAGCCCCAGGCCTGAAGCTGGTCGGCCTCGCCGTCGATCCAGCGCTCGCCGATGTCGTCGCGGTAGTACATGTTCGGTACGATGATGCGGTCGATGCGGTCGTAGACCTGCTCCCGGGCGTCGTGCATCGTCAAGCCCGCGCCCGTCACCACGAGGGGGATGCCAGACTCGCCGGCGACGCGCCACTGGTCGTCGACGCGCTTGGTGTCCTCGATGTGCACGCCCTCGCGGGCATCGGGCGTCTCGAAGACGATCGCGGCGTTGCGGGAGTTCTCGTCGAAGGTCGCCTCGTCATCGAAGGGAAACGGCGGAACGCACACGCGTACGGCCACCTGGTAGCCGCCGTGGACGGCCAGCTCGGGCGCCTCCCCGCCCGCGAGCTCGTGGAGGAACGCGCCGACGGGCGACGCCATCGAGGCCGTCTGGAGGACGATCGTCGGGTACCCGAAGCGTGGCGTGAACTCGAGGGGGTAGATGCCGGAGGCGTTGACGATGCAGTTGAGGTCGATGCTGCCGACGTAGCCCTCCGCCGCGAGCCAGCCCTCGAGCCGGCCGAGCGTCTCTCGAAAGAGGCGGTTCCGTCCGGCCCAGAACATAGAGGTGCCCATCTCGCCCGTCGAGGGGCCGATGTTGCCGGGGAACAGGCGCTTGTGCTCGAAGTTGAAGTTGATCGGCTCGACGAAGCGCTCGCCGTCGAAGAAGCCGCAGACGGCGATCTCCACCCCCTCGACGCGGCGCTGGAGCTGGAAGCCGCGCATGCGATGCCCCCAGGCCTTCTCGTACGCTCGCAACACGTCGACGACGTCGGAGCCGTCGTCCTCGCGACCGACGTACAGGAGGCGCTTGACGTTCTGGACCTCGCCGAGGGGCTTGATGACGTACGGTCCGGGGGCGGCCTGCACGTACTGGATGCCCGCCCCGAAGTCCTCGAACTCGCGGTGCTCGAGCGTGGGGACGCCGTGGTCCTCGAGGACCGTCATCGCGAAGCCACGGTCGGCCTCGAGGCGATCCGTCGCCGGCGTCCCCCCGACGACGCGGTGGCCGTCCTCACGTAGCTCGACCGCGAGCTGGCCCGTGCCGACGTCGTCGCCGACCCAGATGTCGTCGAAGACGATCACGTCGGCCCAGTCCACCTCCGCGCGCCAGTCGGTCGTCTTCTCGACGAAGCCGTCGGCGATCTCGCGGTCGCCCGGTGCCTCGATGTAGTACCGGACGTCGTGGCCCTCCTCTGCCACCTGACGGGCGACGTCGCCGATGAGGGCCGCGTCGAGCGAGCAGAAGAGGAACCGCTTGCGCCCCATGGACCGTCACCACCCGGTCGGGCGGCAAAAGCGTATGGCAACCCGGGAAACACGTAAGGGCGCGCCTCGCGCGTGGACGAGCTATGGTCGCGGGGCTGTCCACGGGGGCGCTCGTGGTCTTCGCCATCGTCCTTGTGGCCGTCGCCCTGTTCGTCACAGAGGCCGTGTCTAACGACGTGACGGCCATCGGCGTCATCGTGACGCTGGCCTTCCTCGATCCGGTCATCGGCCTGGGACCGGCGGAGGCGATCTCCGGCTTCGCGAACTCGGCGACGATCACCATCGTCGCGATGTACATGCTGAGCGAGGGTGTCGACCGCAGCGGGCTCGTCCAGCGCCTCGGCTTCGAGCTCGCCCGAATCACCCACGGCGATGAGTCGCGGATCCTGGCCGCGACGGTCGCGACCACGACCCCCATCGCGGGGTTCGTCAACAACACGCCGGTCGTGGCCGTGTTCATCCCGATGGTCACCGACCTCGCCAACCGCAGCCACGTCTCGCCCTCGAAGCTCCTGTTGCCCCTGTCGTACGCGGCGATCCTCGGCGGAACGCTCACCCTCATCGGGACCGCGACGAACCTCATCGCGAGCGACCTGACCGCCGAGTTGCTCGACCGTGGGCCGATCGGCTTCTTCGAGTTCACCCCGCTCGGCGTCGCCGTGGCCGTCGTCGGGGTCGCCTACCTGCTCACCGTCGGGCGGTGGCTGACGCCGGCGCGCCTCGAGCCAGCGCCGGACCTGACCGCCGAGTTCGCCCTCGAGGACCACCTGTACCTCCTCGGCGTCCGGGCGGAGTCGGCGATCGCCGGCCAGCACTTCGCCGAGATCGAGGAGCCGCCGGGGCTCACCATCGTCAGCCACCAACGCGGCGAGCGCACGTTCTCGCCCGGGGCGACCGACCACGGCCTCCGGGTGGGCGACACGCTCGTCGCCCTCGGTCGGTTCCCGGCGGTGGACGCGTTCGCACGGGCGAACCGCCTGGAGCGCCTGTACGGCCGCCCCGTCCCCGACACCGACCTCGAGTCGCCACTGGAGGTCGGCACCCTCGCCAAGTTGGTCGTGCCCGCCGACTCCGCGTACGTGGGCAAGACCGTGACCGAGTGCCGGCTCGAGGATCGCTACGACACGGTCGTGCTTGCGATCGTCCGCGGTCAGGAGCGCCTCGCCGCGGGGCTCGCCGACGTGACCATCCGGCCGGGCGATACCCTCCTCGTCCGGTCGGTCGATGAAGCCCTCGAGTACCTCCACGAGCGAGGTGACGTCCTCCGGGTCGACGCACCGAACTACGACGTGGTGGCAGCGGAGACCGAGGGACCGAACCTGCTGCGCGGGACCGCCGGCTGGACCCTGCTCGTCGTCGCGGGCGTCGTGTTGCTGGCCTCTCTCGACGTGGTGCCGATCGTCATCGCCGCGCTGTTGGGCGTCGTCGCGATGTTCGTCTCGGGCACCTTGCGCCCGTCGCAGGCGTACGCCGCCGTCAGCTGGAACGTCGTCTTCCTCCTGGCGGGGGTCCTCCCCCTCGGGCTGGCCCTGGAGACGACCGGCGGTGCGGCCTGGCTGGCCGCCGGCCTCGTCGACCTCGGGGCGACGGCACCGCTCGTGCTTGTCCTGCTCCTGTTCGTGCTGGTGACGGGGCTCTTGGCCAACCTCATCACCCCGGTCGCCACGATCGTCCTCATGATCCCCGTCGCGGTCGATGCGGCCGGCCAGCTCGGCGCGGACCCCTTCAGCTTCCTCCTCGGGGTGACGTTCGCCTCGGCCACCTCGTTCATGACGCCCATTGGGTACCAGACCAACCTCATGGTCTACGGCCCCGGCGGCTACCGCTTCGGCGACTTCGTCCGCGTCGGCGCCCCCCTGCAGCTACTCTCGGCGCTTGTCGTGACCGCCGGGATCGCGTTGTGGTGGGGGCTGACGCCCTAGCTTCAAGGCCCCCCGAACGCTTCCTCTGCGGTGTATGACGGGTCGACGGTTGTCCCACCCAGTCCCTTCGGATCACCATCCATGACCGAGGGCGGGACGGGCAACGTCGCCGGGGAGTCGCCGGTCGTCGAACAGACCGACGACCGGGACGAGGTGACCGTGGTCGAGGAGGAGATCCAGCTCGAGCGGACCATCACGTTGGTCGGCGGGCTCACGATCGGCATCGGGACCATGATCGGCGCGGGGATCTTCGTCTTTCCCGGCCTGGCCGCCGGCGAGGCCGGTCCGGCCGCGGCCGCCTCCTTCGCGATCGGGGCGGTCGTGGCCCTCCTCGTGGCCCTCCCCGCCTCGGAGCTGGCGACGGCGATGCCAAGAAGCGGTGGGGGGTACTACTTCGTCTCGAGGGCGCTCGGCGCGTGGATCGGCTCGATCGTGGGCATCGGTTTGTGGTTCGGTCTGGTGTTCGCGACCGCGTTCTACCTGGTCGGTCTGGGTCACTACGGCAACGCCGTCCTCGCGGAGCTGGGGTTCGACATCGGCATCGATCCCGTCATCGGCCTCGCGCTGATCTTCGGCGTGCTCTTGACCGCGATCAGTCTGACGGGGACGGAGAACACCGCGAAGCTGCAAAACGCGATCGTCATCCTCCTCCTGGCCCTATTGACGGTCTTCCTCTCCTTCGGCGGCCTCGACGCGATCGGCGTGACGGGGGAGGCGAGCACCCCCGAACGGTTCGCCCCCTTCGGCTACGCGCCCATTCTCTCGACGGCGGCCCTCGTGTTCACCTCCTACCTCGGCTTCGCCCAGGTCGCGACCGTCGCGGGCGAGATCGAGCGACCCTCGCGTAACCTCCCCCTCGCGATGGTCGGGTCGGTGATCGTCGTCGGCGTGCTGTACGTGTCGACGATCTTCGTCGCGACGAGCACCCTCGGCAGCGCTCGCCTCGGCGAGCTGGGTGAGACCGCCATGGTCGAGGTCGCCAGGTCGCTCCTGGGCGTACCCGGAGCCGTGGCCATCCTCGTCGCCGGGCTCCTCGCGACGATCTCGAGTGCGAACGCGTCCATCCTGAGCGCCTCCCGGGCCATCTACGCGTTGAGCCGAGACGCCCTCTTACCACGGGGTGCCGCAACGATCAACCTCCGGTTCGGCACCCCGCACGTCTCCCTGGCACTCGCTGGCGTGCCGATCCTGGCCCTGACGGCCTCCGGCCGGGTGGAGCTGTTGGCCGAGGTGGCCTCGTTCTTGCACCTCGTGATGTACGGACTGATCTGCGTCGCCCTGCTCGTGCTTCGTCGAAGCCCGCCGGAGTGGTACGAACCGACGTTCCGCGTTCCGGGGTATCCGGTGCTCCCGGCGTTGGGGGCACTGGCGAGCTTCGGACTGATCGCGTTCATGGACCCGTTGTCGATCGCGGTCGGCATCGCGGTCACCGCCGTGGCCCTGGGCTGGTACGCCTGGTTCGCCCGCGACGTCCGGCTGAAGGGGGTGCTGTGATGCACCGGTGCCCTCCAACCCATTTAACCGAATCCCGCCCGAGGCTGGTACCATGAGCGACCGCGTCCTGACGTGGGTACGTCGGCTTGGCGAGTCGGGCTCGGCCGATGGGCAGCGCCGGCGAGTCCTCGTCCCGGTCGCGGTCCTCGAAGGCGAGACCCTTCCACCCAGCACCGTCGAGCTGCTCGGCGGATCGCACGTCATCCTCCTCGGCTACCACGAGGTTCCGGAGCAGACGCCGCCGGGGCAGGCCCAGCTCCAGTTCGAGGCACGGGCCACCGACATCCTCGAATCGATGGTCGGGGACCTCGAGGCGGCCGGAACCGTCGTCGAATCCGTCGTCGTGTTCACCCAAAGCGCCGAGGAGACCATCGAGCGGATCTGGACCGAGGAGGACTGCGATGCCCGCTTGGTCGTGCAGCCCCACGGACCGCTCGAGTCGGTGGTCCTGGCGGTCACGCCCGAGCTCGACCCGGGTCTCGTCGTCGGGGTGACCCTCGACGTGCTCCCCGGCGGCGATTGGCGCGTCGCCCTCGTCGATGCAGGTCGGACGGTCGACGCCGCGGACGTCGAGGCGACCCGCCGAGCGCTGGTCGACGCGGGCATCGGTGAGAGCCGCATCGATGTCGCCGACCCCGAGGCCAACCGACCCGTCGCGCGAATCGTCGAGGCGGCCGCGATGGCGGATCTGGTCGTGATGCCCGAGCCGGGATCGGACCTGGAGGAGGCGCTCCTGGGTGATTCGGCCAGGCGGGTGGCCAATGGCTACGTCGGTCCGGTCCTGGTCGTCCGGCCCGAGCAGTTCGACTGACCGGGCGGTCGCCAAGTTTGATGGGCTGCCCCCCGAAGCCGGCCCGTATGCCCCGCCCGTCCCTTCGCCACCCCTCGAGACGGTGGGCGACGGACTTCGTGCGGGGGTACCTAGGTGGCGGAGGGGCTCTAACGGACCGCCCTGAGGTCGGCGGAGACACCGTCGGATCCGGGAGCGGATGATCATGGTCAGTGAAACGGCCCTCCTCCAGGTAGGTGCGATGTTCGCGGCGATCGCCGTCGCCGGCGGCGTCTCGTACCGCCTCGGCACGTCCGTCATCCCCCTGTACATCCTGGCGGGCATGACCATCGGACCCTTCGGCGCAGGCGCCGTCGACCTGCCCCACGTGCCCGAGCTCGAGTTCATCGAGCTCGGCGCGGAGCTCGGCATCATCTTCTTGCTGTTCTACCTCGGCCTCGAGTTCAGCATCGACCGGCTCCTCGCCAACGTCGATCGCATCGGCAGCGCCGGTGCGGTCGACCTGGCGATCAACTTCCCCCTCGGGTTCTTCGTGGGGCTCGCCATCGGGTGGTCGCTCCTCGAGGCGTGGTTGCTCGCGGGCATCGTCTACATCTCATCGAGCGCGGTCATCACGAAGTCCCTCATCGACCGGGGCTGGTTGGGCAACCCCGAGGCCGAGCCGATCCTCGGTACGCTCGTCTTCGAGGACCTCGTCATCGCGGTCTACCTGGCCGTGACCGCCGCCCTCGTCGGCGGCGCTGGCGACGGGCCCGTCGAGGCGGCCGTGCCCGTCGCGGTCGCCCTCGGTGCGATCGGGGCGTTGACCCTGCTGGTCTACTACGGTACGGCCGCCTTCGACCGACTCGTCGACATCGAATCCGACGAGCAACTCGTGCTCCGCGCGGTGGGCGTGACCGTCCTCGTGGCCGGGGCGGCCTTCGCCGCCGGCGTGAGCGAGGCCGTCGCGGCCTTCTTCGTGGGCATGGCGATCAGCTCGACCGCCCACGCCGACCGGATCGAGCGGCTGTTGCTACCGGTGCGCGACGTGTTCGCCGCGGTGTTCTTCTTCTGGATCGGCCTAGTGACCGACCCGACGCTGTTCGGACCGATCGCCGCGTTGCTCGCCGTCGTGGTCGTCCTGACGGCCGCCTCGAAGCTCGCCAGTGGTGTCGCCGGTGGTCGGGTCTACGGCCTCGACGACCGTCGGTCGCTGCGCGTCGGGCTGGCGATGGTGACGCGCGGCGAGTTCTCCCTGATCATCGCCACCGTCGCCGCGGGCGGCTCCGGGGCGGTCATGACCGAGCTCCTGCCCGCGTTCGCCGTCGCCTACGTGCTGGTCATGGCCATCCTCGGGACGCTGTTGATGCAGCTGTCCGGGTCCATCGAACGCCGACTCGGCCTCGCGTGGCCGGGGTGATCTCAGCCTCGGCACTTGACCAGCGAGAGGGCGACCCAGCTGATGACCGCCTCGTCGTCCGCGTTCGTCCCGGTCACCTCGAGGTGGACCTCGCCGACGCCGTCGGGCCCCGGTCGTGGGTTTTTGTCGACGACCGCCACGGCGACGGCGAGGACGTCGCCCGGTCGCACCGGTCGGATCCAGCGGAGGCGGTCGACGCCCCGGGCGGCGACCCAGGCGTCGTCGTAGAGGTCGTCGACGAGCAGGCGCATGCACGCGCTCGCCGTGTGCCAGCCGCTCGCGATCAGCCCGCCGAAGATCGTCTCGCGCGCGGCGGCCTCGTCGACGTGGATCGGTTGGGGGTCGTAGCGCTCGGCGAACGACACGATCTCCTCGGCCGTCATCTCGTACGTCCCGGTCTCGTACCGGTCGCCGACGGTCAGGTCCTCGAAGTACCGCGTCATCGACGCCGCACGTCGGCCGGCTGGCACCTTCAACGCACCGACCCAATCGGTTTTTTACCGCTCGCGGGCTACCCGTGCACCGATGGCGACCCTCCACGACATCGCCTGTCCCGACTGCGCGTCCACCGACGCCGTCGTCAAGGAGGACCTCGACGCCTACCGGTGCACGGACTGCGACCGCACCTTCTCGACCACCGACCTCGACTCCAAGTGACGCCCCCACCTCAGGCCACGCGGTTCGGCATCTCGTCGAGGCGCTCCTCGGCGAAGGGACCGTAGTTCGCCGCGACGACATCGGCACAGCGCTCCCAGTAATGCGGCGTCGAGCCGGCCATGTGGGGCGTGATGACCACGTTGTGCAGGTCCCAAAGCGGCGACGACGGCGGCAGCGGCTCCTCCTCGAAGACGTCCAGCGCGGCGCCGCGTATCCGCCCCTGCTGGAGGGCCTCCACGAGGTCCGACTCGACGACGACCGGGCCGCGCGCGACGTTGACGACGACGGCATCGTCCGGGAGCAGCCTGAGGGCCGGCTGGTCGATCATGCCGCGGGTCTCGTCCGTCAGCGGAACCGCCAGGACGAGGTACTCGGCGCGCGTGAGCACCTCCGCGAGGCGGTCGGGTGGGTAGACCTCGTCGGCTACCGCCGGCGCCCGCGAGGGCGTTCGCGTCGTCGCGACCACCTCCATACCGAAGCGGGCGCCGTGTTCGGCCACGGCGGTCCCGATGGCCCCGAGGCCGACGACGCCGAGCGTCCGATCGCCGAGCTCGCCGCCGTGGTGGCGCTCCCAGACCCCGCGATGTTGCTTGTGGACCGCCTCGAGGAGGTTCCGCTCGAACATGAGCAGGTACCCGACGACCTGCTCGGCGATCGGGGTGGCGTGGACGCCGGAGGCGTTCGTGAGCACCACCGCGGTCTCCGCCAGGCGGTCCCGGTCGTAGTGGTCGACACCGGCGGAGAGCGCCTGGATCCATCGCACCCCGTCGAGGTGGTCGTACCACGCATCCTGGAGGCCCATCGTCAGCAGGATCGTCGCCTCCTCGAGCGCGGCCACGGTCTCGCTCGGGAGGCGCGTCGTACGCACCTCGAGGTCCGGAAGGCGCTCGCGGACCGCCCCGGCGAGGGCCCGGCGAGCGCGCTCGCGCAGGGTGTGGGGGATCAACGCCGTGTGCGACGCGACCATGGGCCGACGGCTTCGGTGGGGGCGCTCAAGTGTGTTGCGCGACGCCGGGGCGGTGCGCCTATGTGTCGGCGGCGTGGACGCTCAGGGGACGATGCTCGACGGCGCCGCGGTCGTGACCGGTGCGGATGCCCCCCTCGGTGCGGCGGTGGCCTCGTCGCTGGCCGAGCGAGCCGACCACCTCGTGCTCGGGGGGGCCGACGCCGCCGAGCTGGCCGATCTCGCGACCTCGCTCGAGGCGACCGGGGCCGACGTCCACTCGCTTCGCACCGACGTCCGCGACGAGTTCGAGGTGGAGCGCCTCGTCGAGGTGGCCGCCCGACGCGGTGGTGGCCTCGGTGCGGTCGTGCCCGCGGCCAGGGTCCACCACGACGGCGCCCGAGCGGACCTCACCGCCGGGTCGTACGCCGCCTTCGACGACCTGGTCCGGACGAACCTGCGCGGCGTCTACGCCGCGGTCCGCGAGGCGCTCGCCCACGGCGACGGACGGACGGCGATCGTGATCCCGGCGTTCGAGGCCGACGGTGGCGAGGACCTCCTCGGCGTGGGCGAGGCGGCCGTCGCCGCCCTCGCCGAGGCGGTCGATGCCGCGGTCGAGGCACCCGTGCGCGCGGTCACCGTCGAGGCCGGGGCGCTCGAGGACGACGCCGGTGCCGCGGCCGCCGCGGAGTCGATCCTCTCGGTGCTCGAGTACCTCGCCGGCCGGCCGTGAGCGACGCGCCGCGGTCGCCGGCGCCTATCGGGGGGTCCAGCCGCATACGGAGCACTGGAGGGCGGCCCCGCTGTGGAGGCCGTAGCACTCCGGACACTGCTTCTTGTTGCCGTTCCAGAGCCAATCGGGATCGCTCGTCTCGTGTCCGCGGCGGATCAGGAATTGCTCGACGGAGTCGCCGATCTCGTTGGGAGCGGACCCCATGTGACATGCATTCGCACACCGCGGCAATAACCCTTGTGGTGACCCCGGCTAACCGGGGGTCGCCCACGGCCCATCCCAGCCCTGCAACCCGTCGTGCAGGTTGTAGATCTCGGCCTCATCGTCGATCCCCTCGAAGGCCGAAAGCAGCTGTGCCGCCTGGCGGGAGCGCTCGCCGAGTGGACAGACGAAGACGACGCGGCGACCCCAGTCGACCTCGTCGATGTCAGACAGCAAGCGCTCGAACGGCACGTTCACCGAGCCCGGGATCGACCCGCGCGCGAACTGCTCCGGGGCCCGGACGTCGACGACCTGCGGGCGCTCGTCGGCCTCGAGGAGGGCGTGCAACGCCTCGGCATCGATCTCGTCGACCATCGGGAGCGTGGTACTCCCGCGGCGCAGTAAAGGGTGACGGGCCTCAGCGATCGCTCCGACCGGCCAGGAGGCGGTAGCCCGCGACCAGGTACCCCGAGGCCATGACCACGAACAGCATGCCGTCGTCGGCGATGGGAAAGCGCCGCTCGTGGCCCGCGTCGGACTCGCCCCGCGGCGCGGGGTCGACCCCGGTGCGGTAGTGAACGTCCTCGGTCGTCCCGCGAACGGCACCCTCGGGATCGCCGAGGTCGACGAACGTCTGGACGAGCCCCTCGCGGTTCGAGACGTAGACCTCGCCCGAGAGGTCGATGAACGCGTCGTGGACCGGGTAGAGCAGGTTCGCGCCGTTGAAGAAGGCGTCGAGCGCGATCTGGGCGAGCAGCGTCGCGACGAGGGCGACCCACGCGACGCGCACGCCGCGGTCGCCCCACCGACCGCGGAGCCACGACCGCCGACGGAGGCGGGTGTCGAGGACGAGGGCGAGGGCGGGGAGCGCGACCACCCAGAGGTTGTGCAAGACGGCTCGGTGGGCGCCGTCCCACCAGAGGCCGAGCACGGTGTCGAGGTCGGGGATGGCCACGGCGAGGAGGACGACCGCGAGGGCACGACCGTCGAACCGGTCGTCGAGCAGCGCTGCCGCGATCAGTGCGGCGAGGCCCAGGTGGACCACCGTCGAGGGCATGCCAGCGGGTTGGTCCCGTCGGGCAAAAGCCTCGTGGCGAGCGGAACGCTTTACGGTCGTCGGCACCCCCTGACGGACGATGGACTCGGGCGACCCCAGGGAGACCCTCGCGCGCCAGATCGCCGGCGACATCGTGACGAGCGACGATCCCGGCGGGACCATCCGGAAGTGGCGCGAGGACTTCCAGGTGACCCAGTCGGCGCTGGCGGCCGAGCTGGACGTCTCCTCCTCGGTGGTCAGCGACTACGAGAGCGGCCGTCGGCCGAACCCGGGCGTCGACCTCGTTCGCGGCTTCGTCGACGGCCTGCTCGCCGTCGACGAGCACCGTGGCGGCCACCACATCCGGCAGTTCGCGAGCATCCTCTCCGCGGGCTTCGAAAGCGACGTGGTGTTGGACCTTCGCGAGTACCCCGCCGCGGTCGGCGTCGAACGCTTCTTCGAGGTGACGGGCTCGACGCCGCTGGTGGACGGCACCTGGGACCGCATCACGGGCCACACCGTGATCGATAGCATCGCGGCGATCACCCGGCTCTCGAGCGAGGAGTTCCTCCACCTCTACGGCCAGAGCACGAGCCGAGCTCTCGTCTTCACCGAGATCAGCCGTGGCGAGTCGCCGCTGGTCGCGCTCCGGGTGGTCAACCCGACGCCGAACGCGGTCGTCCTCCACGGCATCGGCCCCGAGGCCCTCTGGGAGCACGCTCCCGCCCTGGCCCGAATGGAGGGCTACGCCCTCGGGCTGTCCCAGGCGCCCATCGAGACCGTCATCGAGGGGCTGCAGGGGCTACCCTGAGGGGTCCGTCGGTCGAACCCAGTGGGTGCGTCCCGACGGGATCGACGGGTCCAGCTGGAGCCCCGCGCCGATCGACTCGAGGGGATCGCTCCCGGGCGTCCGGTCGAACCCGGCGGGCTGGCACGACCGGTTCGACATGCCGGAGCGTTGGTCCACGAGGATGGCGGTGCGCAGGTCGAACGTACACACGAGCGCATCGCCCTCGGGTGGCACCGTGACGACGTGGCCGTTGAGCTCGAACGCCAGCTGCCCTGCCAACCGGACGCTCGTTCGCTCGTCCCGGTCGACGTGCGTCGGGAACCACTCGCCCAGGCGGTCGTTGTCGATCGTGACGGAGAAGGTCAGCGCCTCGGTCTCGCCGGGACCGATCGTCGCGTCGCGCGACCCGTTGGTCAGCTCGACCTCGTCGGCCGCCCACTCCCCAACCGCGACCTCGTTGAACGTCAGATCGCCGACGAACGCCGGCGTGGGGATCGGATAGTCGTTCGGGTTGTGGACGGACACGTCGAGGAGCAGCGCCGTCTGCTCCCGGGTGACCGGTCCCCACCGGGCGGCGGTATCACGCACGTCCACGCGAGGCTGGACGGTCGCAGATCCGATCCCGATCTCCGGGCCGCGGTGCTCGCCCTCCATCTCCTCGAGGCCCGCATCGATCGTGCCGATCAGGTCGGTCTCGACGGTGTCGGTGTGGGTGATCGAGGGCGAGGACGAGATCGGCCCGAGGTGGGCGCCCACCTCGGCGTCGATGCGCAGGTCGCTCGTCTCGCCGTGTTGGAGGTGGCTCGCCCACCACGGCGGGATGCGCTCCGTGTGGACGTCAGTCGAGAGGTCGACCGTGCTTCGACCGCGCGGGAGGTCGAGATCGTCGGTACCGCCGGTTGCGAGTCCGACGTCGTTCATGTGGATCGTGTAGTTCGCGGAGGAGACGGCGTACCCCAACCCGACCGGATTTGGATTGTCGACCTCGAGCGCCGTCAGCACCTCCACGCGGTCGTCGTCGACCTCACCCCACGCATTGTCCATGGACGCGATGGATGGGGCACCGAGCACGCCGAGCGCGAGGAGGATCGCGAGCATCAAGACGAGGCCGGCGACCGCCGCGAGCGCCAGTCGTCGTCGGGTCAGCTCCATCGGTGGATGGTTGGTAGCGTTCGGGGGGCTCGATCACTCGACGAAGCGGTACTGGCGCTCGCCCATCGGGCCCCAGCCGTCGAAGACGAACTCCTCCGACGGCGTCGTCAGGGGCTCGATGTCGGTGTCGAGGTCGAGGTTGTGGTTGTCGTGGACGCGCTCGTACTCCTCGAAGTCGAGGTCGTATCGCGACGCGAGCTGCTCGTCGACCTCGAGGCGGGCCACCCGCTCGCGCCAGTTGGACCGGATCGTCTCGGCGTGGATCTCGGCCTGGGCGCCGGAGCCGTAGGAGGCGACGACCATGCGCTCGCCGACGAGGTCGCGGTCGTTCTCGAGCGCGTGCAAGAGCGCACTCGCCCGGGCGATGTGGACCGACCCGGTGTACCAGTTGCCGACCTGCTCGGAGATCCGGAGCGTCGGATCGATGCGCTGTTGGTACCACTCGAGGTAGCGGTCCGTGTCCCGAAGCGCGTCGGTGAACTCGCGAAGCGCCTCGAGGTAGTCCTCGTGGTCCTCGAAGTCCTCCGGGTCGGGTTGGCGGCCGACCTCCGACTCGATCTCGTCGGCGATGTCGGTGTCGCGGATGGCGTTGCGGTACGCGAGGACCGCCGCCTTGCGGACCATCCCCGGAAACGGCGTGTGAAACGGTCCGTAGGCGACCTCCTCCGGGTGGATGGTCCCGGCGACCGACTTGAAGTCCTCGAGCGCCTCGCGCATGCGAGCGAGGTAGACCTGCATCGAGCGGTGCCCGTCGACGCTCGGGAACTGCTGGTTGGGCTTGAGGAAGTCCGTCTCGTCAGCGCTGCCGATGCCTTGTTCCTTGCTGAAGGCGACGATGTCGGGGTCCTCGTCGATGTACATCGCGACCGCGCCGGCGCCCTGGGTGGCCTCGCCGGCGTCGCCGCGGGCGTACAACGCGGTGTCCGTGGCGATCACGAGCGCGCCGCGGCCGCGGTTGCGACCCGCGGCGATCCAGTTGTACGCGTCGTCGAGGCTCTGGGTGCCCGCGATGCACGCGAACTTGCGCTCGCCCTTGTTGGCGTGGCGGAAGTCCTCGTCGAACACCTGCTCGAGGCACCCGGCGACGTACGTCGAGACCGGCTTTGACTTGTCGAACGCGGTCTCCGTGGCCACGTCGATGCGGCCGACGTCCGACGGGGTGAGGTCGTTGCGCGTCATCAGGCGGTAGGAGGCGTTCGCCGCCATCGTGACGATGTCCTCGTAGGTGTCCGGGAAGGAGCTCGCGTGCAGACCGAGGCCCTTCGTGTACTTCGCGGGGTCCTCGCCCATCGCGGGCGCGAACGTGTTCGGCAGGTCCAGCTTCAGATTGCCCACCCAGAGATCGATGGCGTCGATCCCCACGTCCGTCATGATTGCCGGAGATGCACGGACCAGCTATTTGGCTATGTCGATGGGAGGTTCGACATCCGTCGAAATTCAGTCCTCGACGACCTTCGGGCCCGCGAGCGCCTCTCCGAGGCTGTCCAGTCCGCCGAGCCACTCCGTGACCAGCCCGAACTCGAGCGCCTGGGTCGGCTCGACCGGCAGCGACTCGCCCTCGATGACGTGCAGTCCCACGGCGGAGACGTGCTCGAGAGCAGCCTCGTACGCCTCCTCGTCCTCGGCCTCGACGGCCTCCTCGAGGAGCTCCTCGATGGACGAACCGGGGGCGGATTCGCCCGCGAGGTGGCGGTCGGCGGCCGTGAAGACGCCGACGAGGCTCGTCTGGACGGCGTCGACGAGCTCGAGCGCGGTCTCGGTCTCCAGATCTGGCGCCTCGTAGACGATCGCCTGGATGGTCGCGAGCTCCTCGCCGGCGCGCTCGGCGTCGATGCTCCCCTCCTCGAGGGCCTCGAGCACCTTGGCCACGGCGATGGCGGTGTCCGTCTGCAGGTTGAGAAACAGCCGCGTCGCCGCTTCGTCGTCGCTCAGGTCGGCCTCCTCGATCCGCTCCAGCCAGTTGTCCCAGCGCTGTTGAGAATAGAACTCGACGGGCTCGTCGTCCATGCACTCGGCT
Source organism: Halobacteriales archaeon (assembly GCA_046543335.1). Classification (GTDB taxonomy): domain Archaea; phylum Halobacteriota; class Halobacteria; order Halobacteriales; family SKSH01; genus CAZCYF01. The sequence continues at coordinate 18,968 of JBKGZP010000013.1, read as the reverse complement.
GCCGTGGGAGGCGCAAAGAGCTTTCCGTCACGTCATCGCCCGAGGGTCCGACGCGTGTCGATACCGTAGACCGAGCGGGGCGTCTCCACGTGGGCGACCGCCAGCGCGTCGCGTCGGCCAGCCTCGGCGAGGGCGCGGCTCCGCCGGGGGACCACCTTCGGCCCGAGGACCGCCCCCGGTCGGCCGGGATCGTCCAGGAAGTCCGTCTCGAGGAGGAACCGATCGAGCGAGGCCGCGGCCTCGACGGCCTCCCGGCGCGCGATGACGCTTGGCGTGACGCCCGCCACCGGACCACCGGCGAAGTGCTTGACCACCCGCGAGGCGTCGAGCCCCGCCCGGCGGGCCCACCGAGCGACCTCGGCGAGGTCGTCCGTGTTTTCCGTGTGCAGCTGCACGGCACAGTCGGCCGACGCAGCGAACTCGAGGGCCCGACGAAGCTGCTCGTTCGAGGCCGTCCAGACGTCGTCGTCGACCGGGTAGTGTGGGCGGCCAGACTTCAGCGCCAGAGCGCGACCCGCCTCGACGTGGGCGACGGCGCGCTCGAGGCCCGCGGCCATGAGCTCGCTCGCCCGGTCGAGGTCGACCCCGACGCCGTCGACGAGGTGGGTGATCGCGCCGGGGTGGACGCCGAGGACCGCCCACGCCCGCCCGGGGAGGCGCTCGCTCGCGGCCTCGACGAGGTCGATGGTGGCCTCGTAGGCGGTCTCGAACGCGTCCGGCTGCCGGACTTCCTCGACGAAGTGCCACGAGGGGCGGTTGACCACGAGGAGGTGCGTCCCACCGGCGCGCGCGAACGCCGCGGCGGCCTCGACGCCCCGCCCGTCCGGGTGCAGGTGGAGGTGGTCGTCGAGAACCGGCGTCTCGAGCGCGGCCATGGTCGCTCCAAACGGCGGGTGCCAAAAAGCGACGCGCTACGCCCCGAGGGTGACGACCTCGTCGGCGCTCGCGAGCAAGCCGGCCGACCGATCCGGGCCGTCCGGCACGAGCACCAGCGTCCGCACGCCCCGCTCGCGCGCCAGCTCGATGGCCGGGGTGAAGTCGAGGTCGCGAGAGGCCACCGCGAGCCCATCGATCACGCCGCGTTCGACCGCGCTCGTCGCCTCGACCGCGAGGCGGACGTCCACGTCGCCGCTGGTCGTGCGCACCGCGAAGCCAGCGGCCTCGACGGCCTGGACGAGCCGGGCCGGCGCTCGGTGGTCGAGGTAGACCCGGGCGATGGCCAGCTCGCCCCGGCTCGCGATCGCCTCGCGCACCTCGGCGAGGTCGACGTCGACGTCATCGCGCAGCAGGTTCGGGCCGTCGACGAACAGGCCGTACCGGGGTCGACCCTCGCCGTCGAGGAGGGACCGGAGTCGCCGCCGCATTGATCCCGCTTCGAGGCCCGTCGGCATAACTCCAGGCGGGAGGGGAACCGGTTAAAGGGCTGGCCGGCGCCCGCACGACCATGGACGCTCGACGCACCGCCCTTTACGATGACCACGAGGCTGCCGGCGCGCGCTTCACCACCTTCGGCGGGTGGGAGATGCCCGTCGCCTTCGAGGGGATCGCCGCCGAGCACGCCGCCGTCCGGGGGACCGCCGGGCGCTTCGACGTCTCCCACATGGGCGAGATCGACGTCCGTGGGCCGGACGCGACGACGCTCATGCAGCGCCTGACGACCAACGACGTGACCGCCCTGGAGCCGTGGACGGCCCAGTACGCCGCCATCACCGACGAGGACGGCGTCATGCTCGACGACACCCTCGTCTTTCGCTACGGCGACGACGCGAACGGGCGGACCTACCGGTTCGTCCCGAACGCCGGTCACAACGAGTCGATGGCCGCCCGCTGGGTGGCGCACCGCCAGCGATGGGAGCTCGACGCAACCGTGGCCGACCGGACCGACGAGCTGGCGATGCTGGCCGTCCAGGGGCCCGAGGCGGTCGACCTCGTCGACGACGAGGCCCAGGGCGACCTCGCGTCCCTCCGTCGGTTCGGCGCCGCGCGGACGACCGTCGGCGGCGTCGATGCCGTCGTGTCGCGCACGGGCTACACCGGCGAGGACGGCGTCGAGATCGTCTGCGACTGGGACGACGCCGCCACCGTCTGGTCGGCCCTCGCGTGCCAGCGCTGCGGCCTCGGCGCGCGGGACACCCTCCGCCTCGAGGCGGGGTTGTTGCTCGGCGGCAACGAGTTCGACCACGAGGACAACCCCCGGACGCCCCTGGAGGCGGGCATCGGCTTCGCGGTCGCCCTCGACACCGACTTCGTCGGTCGGGACGCCCTCAGGCGCCAGGCCGAAGCCGGCCCCGAGGAGGTCCTCGCCGGGATCGGGCTGACCGAGCGGGGCATCCCCCGGACGGGGTATTCGATCCGCGCGCCCGGGGGCGATCGGATCGGGACGATCACCAGCGGGACGCAAAGTCCAACCCTCGACCGGCCGATCGCCCTCGGTTACGTCGACGCCGACCGCGCCGAGGTCGGGACGGCAGTCGAGGTCGAGATTCGTGGCGAGGCGCGAAGGGGAACAATTGAGTCCCTGCCCTTCGTGGGCTGACCACATGGCCAGCGAGGTACGGGACGACCGGCGCTACGTCGAGAGCCACGAGTGGGCCAAGACCGAGGACGGCTCGGTGCGCATCGGCATCAGCGACTTCGCCCAGGACGAGCTCGGCGACATCGTCTACGTCGAGCTGCCGGACGTCGGCGACGAGGTCACCGGCGGTGAGCCCTTCGGCGTCGTCGAGAGCATCAAGGCCGTCTCGGACGTCTACGCGCCGGTGAGCGGGACGGTCCTCGACCGGAACGACGACCTGTTCGACCAACCCGAGCTGCTCAACGAGGCGCCGTACGACGACGGCTGGATGATCGAGGTCGAGCCGGCCGATGCGGACGAGCTCGCGTCGCTGCTGTCGCCCGAGGACTACGCGGACCAGCTGGCGTAGGCCGCGCCCGCGGGCGAAATCAGGGCCACTATAAGGTCGTCACGCCCACGTCCGCGTAGGCGACCGACCACCGCCGGGGGTCGACCAGGACATGCCAGTCACACCCACATCGGGCAGCCCGTTCGCACCGCACACCGAGGCCGAGACCGAGGCGATGCTCGAGGCGGTCGGCCTCGACGACGTCGAGGAGCTGTTCGACATCCCCGAGGGGATCGCCTTCGACGGGCGCTTCGACATCCCGCAGCGGGCCGAGCGCGAGATCGTCCGTGAGGTCCGCGAGCACCTCGGGGCCTCCGAGGAGCTGACCTGTCTGCTCGGTCGGGGCCACTACGACCACTACGTGCCCGCCATCGTCGACGAGGTCGCGGGGCGATCCGAGTTCCTGACCTCGTACACCCAGTACCAGCCCGAGGCCAGCCAGGGCTACCTCCAGGCGCTGTTCGAGTACCAGTCGATGCTCGTGGAACTGACCGGCCTGGGGGTCGCGAACTGCTCGCTGTACGACGCCGCCACGGCGCTCGGCGAGGCGGCCACCTTCGCCGACCGAATCCGCGCGACCGACGGCGACACGGTGCTCGTGCCCGACACCGTTGCCCCCGCCCGACGATCGACCCTGGAGAACTACGCCGCCGGCCCCGGCCTCGAGGTCGCGACCTACCCGACGGCGGAGGGGACGGCCGACCTGGACGGGCTCGCCGAGGCCGTCGACGCGGACACGATCATGGTCTACGCGGAGTCGCCGAGCATCGTCGGGGCCATCGAGCCCGACCTCGCCGCCATCGGCGAGGTCGCGGCCGACCACGACGCCGCGTTCGCCCTGGGCTCGGACCCGATCGCCCTCTCGCTGCTCGAGCGACCCGCCGACGTCGGCGTCGACGTCGTCGTCGGCGACGCCGGCGTCCTCGGGCTGCCCGCGGCGTTCGGGATGGGCCTCGGCCTGTTCGCCACGCGAGAGGAGTACGTCCGACAGGTGCCCGGTCGGCTCGTCGGAGCCACGGAGGACGCGGACGGGACGCGTGCCTTCGCCCTCACCCTCGTCACGCGAGAGCAGCACATCCGTCGCGAGCGCGCCACGAGCAACATCTGCACGAACCAGGCGTGGGTGGCGCTGCGCGCGGCGATCCACGCCGCGTGGCTCGGCGCGGACGGGCTCCTCGACCTCGCGCAGGAGGCGGTTCGCCGACCCCGCGACGTGGCCGCTCGCCTCGACGCGATCGACGGCGTGACCGCGCCGCGGTACGACCGCCACCACTTCCGCGAGTTCGCCTTCACCGTCGACGACGCGCCGTCGGTGGCCGACGCGCTGCTCGATCGGGGCTACGCGGTGCACACCCTCGGCGAGGAGACCCTCCAGGCGTGCGTCGTCAACCGCGAGGAGACGGTCCTCGACGGCTTCGTCGCAGCGGTCGAGGAGGTGGTCGCATGAGGACGCACGACCAGGCACGCTGGCGACGCACCGACGACGACGTCACCGAGCCGCTGTTGCGCGAGAAGGGCGAGGCGACCGTCGCGCCGGACGCCGAGGTGCTGCCCGACGCGCTGACCCGCGACGAGCTGACGCTACCGGAGACCGCCGAGCCCGAGGTGGCGGCGCACTACACCCGGCTCTCCCAGATGACCTACGGCATCGAGTCCGGGCCGTACCCCCTCGGCAGCTGCACGATGAAGTACAACCCCCCGTTCACCGAGGCGCTCGCGGCGGACCCCCGGGCGCACCTCCACCCGGACCGGCCGGACGAGACCGTCCAGGGAATCCTGGCCGTCATGTACCACCTCCAGGACTACCTCGGGCGCATCGGCGGGATGGACGCGGTCTCCCTGCAGCCGCCGGCGGGCGCCGCGGGTGAGTTCACGGGCATCCTCATCGCCCGAGCGTACCACGAGGACAACGGCGAGCTCGACCAGCGAACCGAGGTCGTCGTGCCCGAAAGCGCCCACGGGACGAACTTCGCCAGCGCCGCGATGGGGGGCTTCGAGGTCGTCACCGTCCCCTCGAACGACGCCGGCACCGTCGACCTGGAGGCCCTGGAGGCGGCGCTCGGGCATGAGACGGCCGCCCTCATGCTGACGAACCCCAACACGCTCGGCGTCATCGAGCGCGACGTGGCCGAGATGGCCACCATGGTCCACGACGTCGGCGGCCTGTTGTACTACGACGGCGCGAACCTCAACGCCCTGCTCGGTCGGGCCCGGCCCGGCGACATGGGCTTCGACATCACCCACTACAACGTCCACAAGACGTTCGCCACCCCCCACGGCGGCGGTGGACCGGGCGCCGGTCCCGTCGGCGTCACGGACGAGCTCGCCGGGTACCTCCCGACGCCGGTCGTCGACGAGGTCGACGGCACGTACCGTCGGGTCGAACCCGAGCGCACGATCGGCAAGGTCCACGGCTACGACGGCAACTGGCTGGTGCTGTTGAAGGCGTACGCGTACATCGCCCGCCTCGGGGACGCGGGACTTCGCGACGCCAGCGCCAAGGCGCTGCTCAACGCGCGCTACCTCGCCCGGCAGATCGACTTCGAGGTGCCCTACGGTCCCGTGCAGCACGAGTTCGTCGCCAGCGCTGGCGACCGCGACGCCGCCGAGGTGGCCCGCGCGATGCTCGACCACGGCGTCCACCCGCCCACGACGAAGTGGCCGGAGCTGGTCGACGAGGCGCTCATGACCGAGCCGACGGAGACCCTCAACCGGGCCGACCTCGACGACCTCGCCGCCGCGTTCGACGCCGTCGCCGCGCTCGACCCGGAGGACCTCGCCGAGCGACCGTCGCGCACGGCGGTGACGACCATCGACCAGGTCGGCGCGGCGCGCGATCCCGTCCTCCACTGGGGCGCGCTCTAGGCGGGTCGATACACAACCGTTAAACGCCGTCTGACCCCATGCCAATCGAATGACCGTCGTCAGCGTCTCCATGCCAGAGTCGCTCGTCGAACGGCTGGACGAGTTCGTCGAGGCCCACGGGTACACCGGCCGGAGCGAGGTCATCCGCGAGGCCGCCCGGGGGCTGCTCGAGGAGTTCGAGGACGTCGAGCTGTCGGACCGCCAGCTCATGTCCGTGGTGACGGTCCTGTTCAACTACGAGACGCCGGAGATCGAGCAGGCGATGACCCACCTCCGCCACGACTTCGAGGCGCACGTAGTGGCGAACGTGCACAGCCACGTCGGCGACGGGTACTGCCTCGAGCTGTTCGTCCTCGAGGGCGAGCTCGAGGTCCTCTCGACGTTCATCGGCAACGTCCGGGCCACCTCGGGGACGCTGTCGGTCGACTACTCCCTCCTGCCCGTCGACGAGGTGCCAGCGTCGACCGCCGAGGCACCTCCGGCGACGGACGACTGAACCCAGCGCTGGTCGCGACGGCCCGTACCGCCAAGTATATCCCTACGCCTACCCGCTCTTCGGTCGGAGTTCAAGCGAATGCCAACTGGTACGGTTGCCTTCTTCCATGATCGGAAGGGCTACGGTTTCATCGAAACGGACGATTCCGACGAAGACGTCTTCTTCCACATGGAGGACGTCGGCGGCGAAGACCTCGAAGAGGGTCAGGAAGTGGAATTCGAAATCACCGCGGGGCAGAAGGGCCCCCGGGCGGCCAACCTGAAGCGCCTGTAAGGACGCTTTCTTGACCGGCCAATCACGTCCCGGAGAGCCGTCGGTCTCCGAGGCGTTGCCGGCTCGGCAAGGGCTTTAGCCATCGACGGCCCACCTCGCCACACCATCGCGTGACGCGCCCTCGCTATCGCAACCCGCTTCGCACGAGCCTGCTGCTCATCGGCCACGCCCTGGCGAGCCTCGGCGTGATCGACCGCGACCGAGCCACGCGAACGACCGACCTGGCCTGGCCCCGGGTCGTCACGGGCATCGCGCGGATGTCCAAGACCGCGGCGGACGTCGCCATGGTGGGCCTGGCCATCGGCCCGGTGGCGATCACCGGCCTGGCGTTCGCGGGGCCGTACTGGGGCATGGCCTTCGCCCTGGGCGGCGGGATCGCCGGGGGGACCATCAGCCTCGTCTCCCAGCGCTACGGGGCGCGGGCGTGGTACGAACTCGACCTCTCGATCAAGTCGAGCGCGGTCGTGACGCTCGCGGTCACCCTGCCCGTCGCAGCGGGGTTCGCCCTCACCGCCGATTCGCTCGTCGCGTTCCTGGGCGCCGAGGGGGACGCGCTGCGCTACGGGTCGCGCTACCTCTCCGTCGTCTCCCTCGGGGTGCCCTTCGCGGCGTTGAACCTCATCGGCAGCCGCGCCCTCGTCGGTGCCGACGATGCCTGGACGCCGATGATGGTCCGCGCCGGTGGTGCCGTCATCAACATCGGGTTGAACGCCGTGCTCATCTTCGGCCTCGGTCTGGGCGTGGTCGGGGCCGCGCTGGGGACGGTGCTGTCGAACGTGGCGGTCCTCGCGGCGTTCACCGGGGGCTTTCTCGGCTGGCGGCTCCCGTACGTCGGAACGTTCCCGGTGACCGTGCAGCCGTCGCGCCCGCTCGTCGACCGCGACCTCGTGCGCGACCTGGTCGAGATCGCCACGCCGCTCGTCTTCACCAACGGCTCGCGCACGGCGGCGCAGTTCCCACTGCTGGCCATCCTGGCCACCTTCGGCGACCCCGTCGTGGCCGCCTACGAGATCGCCAAGCGGGTGCGGGGCCTGCTGAACACGCCGGGGTGGGGGTTCAGCCTCGCGTCGAGCAGTCTCGTGGGCCAGTCCCTCGGCGTCGGCGACGAGGACGAGGCGGGCGACTACGGTCGGGAGATCATCGTCTTCGCGGTGGCCGTCTACGCGATCGGCGCGGTCCTCGCGTTCGTGCTCGCGGCACCCATCACGCGGGCGTTCGTCGAGGACCCCGCGAACCTCCCGATCGCCGAGCCGTTCGTGCGCGTCGCGGCCCTGAGCGTCGTCTTCTGGGGCGTCAGCGGGGCGGCGACGGGCCCGCTTCGCGCGAGCGGCGACACCCGCTGGCCGTTCTACGCGAACCTCCTCGGGCTGTACGCCTTCGCCATCCCGTTGACGTACCTGGGGTCGGTGACGGCGCTGGGGCTGTGGGGGGTGTACCTCGCCCTCGCGGCGGAGACGATCGTCCCCGCGGCGGTCATCTACCACCGCTTCGCCACCGGTCGCTGGAAGGCGATCAGCCGCCGGTACCGACCGGAGGCGGCCATCGGCGACGACTGACGTCGGGGCGAACGCCTTTGGTGGCCCCCCACGTCGGCGACGCCTGCGATGATCGTCTACGGGCCGGACTGCGAGACGACGGGGCTGTCGCCCGTCGACCACGAGCTCATCGCCGTGCAGTTCGCCGACGCCGAGGGGTCCATCGCCCGCTTCGCCCGGTGGGAGCACGACGGCGAGGCCGCGATGCTCGCCGCCTTCCTCGAGGCGTGGACCGCCATCGACCGCAAGCGCGCCGGCGGCGGCGCGATGTTCGTCGGGGTCAACCACCTCGGCTTCGACGTGCCGTTCCTCCTCGCCCGAGGGATCGCCCTGGCCGACGACCTCGAGCACTGGTCCGAGGGTCGGCTGTGGGACGAGCTCTACCGCTGGCCGGTCTACCTCGACCTCGCGCAGCTCGTCGGGAACGACCTGGTCGGCATGGCCGACCTCAGACGCGAGTTGCTCGAGACGGCCGCCGAGCGCCCCAGTCGCGACGTGCCCGTGCTCTACCGGAACGAGCGCTTCGACGCGCTCGACGAGCGCCTCGACGACCAGCTTGCCGCGCTGCGCGCCGTCCACCTCGCCCTGCGCGGGACGGACCTCTACCGCGAGGTGGTGCGCTTTCGCCGCCGCCTCGACGCGGCGCGGGACCTGACCTGAGGCGACCTCAGGCCGCCGGCTCGAGGAGCACCTCGAAGCGCCGGCAGTCGTCCTCCTGCCCCACGACGACGACCGTGTCCCCGGCCTCGATGCGGGTGTTCGCCCGGGGACCGGGCAACAACTCGCCCTCGCGCTGGATGGCGACCACCTGCACGCCGGTCGCCTCGCCGACGTCGGCCTCCTCGAGCGTCTGGCCGGCCAGCTGCGACCCCTCGGCGACGTTGTACCACTCGATGAACAGCCCCTCCGCCAGCATCGTCTCCACCTCCTCGGAGGCGACGGGCTGGAAGTGTGCGCCCTCGAGGATCGTCCCCACGGTCCGCGCCAGCTTATCGGAGACCTGAAAGAGCTTCTCCGCGTCTGCGTCGGGCTCGGGGCGCTTGTACACCTCTCGCCGGCCGGTGTTGTGGGTGACGATGATCAGCGTCGAGCCGTCCCCGAGGTCAACCTCGTGCTTCTTTCCGACCCCGGGGAGGGTCGTCTCCTCGATCGCCATGGTCCGCCATACGACCAAACCGACCTTAAAGCCCGACCGTGCCGGCCCAGCGGCTAAGGCGACCCGGCGCGTGCCCCCACCATGGTCGACATCGACGCGACCGTCCGTCGGTACTACCGCCTCGTCGACGAGGGGTCGTACGACGACCTCGTCCGCCTGTTCGCCGAGGACGTCCGGTACGAACGACCCGGCCAGGGGGCCATCGAGGGTCGCGAGGCGCTGTTGCGGTTCTACGAGGAGGGACGGCCGTTGTCCGAGGGCGAGCACGCCGTCGACGCGGTCGTCGTCGACGGCGACGTCGCCGCCGTCCGGGGGCGGTTCGTCGGCCGCCAGGCGGGCGAGCGCGTGGCCTTCGGCTTCGCCGACTTCCACGAGTTCGAGGGCGACCTGATCGCCCGGCGGTACACGTTCACCGACCGCGACGAGGTCTGAGGACCTTCAAGGTCCCGGCGACCGTCGTCCATGCCACCATGGCCACGATCGGCATCGTCTACGGCACGGGGGAGGGCCAGACCGCGAAGGTCGCCGATCGACTCGCGTCGGCGATGACCGAGCGCGGTCACGAGGTCGAGGCCCTCGACGTCGAGACCGACTCCGTCGACCTCGACGGGGTCGACGCCGTCGTCGTGGGCTCGTCGATCCACGTGGGCAAGCACAACGCGGCGGTCGTTCGCTTCCTCGAGGACGAGGCGAAGCGGCTGTCGGCCCTCCCGACGGCCTTCTTCCAGGTGTCGCTCTCGTCGGCCACGGACGACCCCGCGCGCCGGGCCGAGGCAGCCGCCTACGTGGAGAGACTCCTCGAGGCGACGAGCTACGAGCCCGACCGCATCGGCCTGTTCGGCGGGGCCCTTCGGTACTCCGAGTACGGCTTCCTCAAGCGAGCGCTGCTCAAGCGCATCGCCGCGGAGGCGACCGGCGACACCGACACCGCCCGCGACTACGAGTACACGGACTGGGACGCGGTCGAGGCGTTCGCCGACGACGTCTGCGGGTTCGTCGAGGACCGCCTCGGCGATCGATCGGGGTAGGCTGCCGTCAGCGGTCCACCGGCGTCGGCACGTGCGTCCGGATCAGCCGCGGACCCCGCAGGCGGTCGGCGACGAAGACCTGCACGTCCCGGACGGCTCCCTCCTCGTCGGTGTACGTCCCAGCGGGGACGGTCACGACGCCGGCTCGGTCCGTGCCGTCCACCACGCCCTCGCCATCGACGACCACCAAGAGCTGCCGGGCGTGCTCGAAGCGGTCGACGTGGACCTCGACCTGGCGACCCGGCACCTCCTCGATGCGGAGGTCGACCACCGGGCGGGCTCGGTCGGGGACCTCCGCGAGCCACGCGGGGGGTTCGACGGCGGCGTCGTCGAACGACCCGTAGGTCCACGTCATCTCGATCTCGATCGACCCCCCGGAGTCCGAGGCGAGGGTGGCACTGACGGTCGCATCGTGCACCAGGCTGTGCTCGTCGATCGCGGGCCGAACGGCACCCGCCTCGAGCGATCCCACCGACGCGGCGAGCTCGCCGATGCGCGACGACGGCGGAATCGCCGACTCGTCGGCGGTGTAGACGACTCGATCGCCACCCGAGGCGACGTCCGTCGCGGTCAGGTCGACCGACTCGATGAGCGACCCCACCACCCCGAGGCGAGGGTCCTCGACGGGGTCGTACGCGTGCTCGCTCGCCCGGTAGTCGTACTCGATCGAGCGGGGCTCGACCTTCCGGCGCTCGATGCGCTCAACCCCGTCGAAGAACTGCGTCGACAGGAGGACCCGTCCGCGGGTCTCGTCGATGCGGCGACGGTCGACCACGAACCGTTCCCCGGTTCGGTCGAATCGACCATCGAGGTGCTCGCGCGTGGTCCCGAAGGCCGCGTCCATGCCGTGCGCCGTCTCGAGCGCGAGGGCCTCGAGGTCGGCCATCGCCGACGTGGGACCGACCGCCGCGTCGACGTCCAGGCCGTCGACGGCGAACCCGTCGGGGTAGGCGAAGTCCGCGGGGGTCGGGTCGTCGCCGAGGCAGCCGGCGATGCCGACGGTCGCCCCGGCGGCCATCGCGGCGAGCACTGCCCGGCGACCGAACGGCACTGGGTCGGACACGTTAACAATGACACTCCAACAGTTCATAAACATGATGCCGGGCGGGCGACCTGGGAGTGGTGGACTCGTCGTCGACGCGTGATGCTCGACCGACCCGGTTCGACTGGCCGGTACCGGCGAGGACCCCCCCCACCGCGGTGCCAGGTGTCGCCCACGGTGGCTACGCCGACGCTCGGGAGACGGACGTCGGACGAATCGTCCGGTATCGACGCCTTATTACGGCCCGGCGTCGGCGACAACTACGTGAAGTCGATCGAAGTCGAAGCTCGTGTCGAGGGATCCCACCGTGACGATCCGCAGTCCCCCCCAGTTGCCTAGCGCCAATGCGTCGACGAGCGTTCCTCAGCGCGACGGCGGCCACCCTCGGGGGGGCGTGGCTGGCGGGTTGCACCGGGTCCGACGGAGGGTCGAGCCCGAACACCCCCACGACCACGCCGGGGACCAGGACGCCGACGGCCACCCCGACGGTCACCGCGACGCCCACGGAGACACCGACGGAGACCCCCACAGAGACGCCAACGGAGACGCCCACGGAGACCCCGACCCCCACGCCCACCGACGAGCCCGGCGGGGGCGACCCCTACGTCGCCCATGGCCTCGTGTTCCCAGCCGGTGAACAGTCGTACGACGTCCACGTCCCCCACAACCTCGTCACCTTCCAAGTGGACATCGTGGCGGCCAACTCGGGCACCATCGAGCTGGCATTCTACCACTACGACGCCAGCTTCGATACGACCGTCGGGGTCGAGGTGCCCGGCGGGGGGTCGGCCGTCGAGTTCACCGCCTCGGAGTTCGAGTACACCTTCGACGGTCCGTCCTACCACCAGAGTCAGCCGCACCACCTCGAGATTCGCTCCGGAGGGGCCGGCCCCGATGTGCTCGAGTCGTCCATCGAGATCCAGGTCGTCGGCGAAATGGAGCTGTCCGATCCAACGGTCGCCCGGACGGGCGCCTTCGCGGCGTACCCAGAGACGATGGCGGTCGAGCGGAACCTCTGGCTGGATCGGAAGACGCACGTCTGGACCCAGCGGATCGAGGAGGAGCTTCTCGCGAACGATGAGGTGGTCTGGTCGGCCGAGCACACCGACTTCGACGAGATGGTCGAGGGTCCCATCGATGTCGACTACGCCGACCTGTTCGAGGAGGGGGACGAGGTCCGCTACGAGGTCCACGAGCACGACGGACACGTCCGCGTCGATCGGATCACCGCGAGCGGGGACACGCCGGACAACCTGAACGGCTGAGTCGGTGGGCAGCGTCCGAGCGGCGGTCGCCGACGACGAGCGCGTCCTCGACGTGGTGGACTCGGTGCGCGTCGACCCCGTCACACCCCCACGGTTACGAGGTGATTGGCGAGGAGGCGGCGGTGCTCGCGGTGAGCATGACCCAGCGTTGAACGTCAAAGCGTTCGTGGTCGCCGAACTTGCATTGGCGGCCGATGCCCACGGGGAGCGGTGGCTGACCCTCCCCTACATGACCCTCGTCGCCCGTCGGTACGGCCCGATGATCGCCCCGCCCATCGGTGGCCTCCGCTTGGGGGTCCACGTCGGGTGCCTGGCCATCGTCGGCCGGCTGAAGGGGTTCCGCATCCCAGACGAACCGCTCCCCGTTCTGGACGACGGCACCGAGGCCTGACCGGCCGATTCCTCGCGAGGATCACCGCGATGGGAGTGGCGATGTAAACGCGTCGCGAGAACCTCGAGACGGTCATCGGCGGACGGCCATCGAGGTCGGTCACCAGCACACCGTCAACGGAGCCGTGCGTGCGCACCCCCGAACTGACCCCCTATGCGTGGGTCGTTCGGCCGGCAGGTCGACCAGTTACAGGGCAGGGTTGCGCATCACCCCGGGTTGGGTCTCGCCGAGGACGTTTCACGAATCACCACCCGGCCCCCCATGGGCCAGAGGGACGGCGACCAATACGGTCAGTGGTACCGTCCACGCAGGAGTCAGCCTATTCCGTGGACCCGTCGTACCTGGCGGCGATGAACACCGCGATCGTCCTCTTCGACGGGTTCGACAACCTCGATGCGATCGGTCCGTTCGAGGTGTTCAGCCACGCCGGTGCCGTCGGGGCCGACATCGACGTCGGGCTGTACACGCGCACCCAACGGGAGGTCGTCACGTCGAGTCACGGCCTGCGAGTCCAGCCGGACGGCCTCCTCCCGAGGGACCCGGACCTCGTGGTCGTGCCGGGCGGCGGGTGGGGGAACCGCGCCGAGCGGGGGGCATGGGCCGAGGCCGCACGAGGTGACCTCCCCGAGGCACTGGCGCGTCTTTACGCCGACGGGGCGACGGTCGCGAGCGTGTGTACTGGCGGGATGCTCCTCGCCGAGGCGGGCCTCACCGATGGCCGGCCGGCGGTGACGCACCACGGTGCGCTCGACGACCTCCGGGAGTCGGGGGCCGAGGTGATCGAGGCGCGCGTCGTCGACGACGGCGACCTCGTGACCGCAGGGGGTGTGACCTCGGGGATCGACCTCGCGCTGCATCTCGTGGCGCGAGAATTCAGCCAGGACGTGGCAACCCACGTGGCGGGCCAGATGGAGTACGCGCCCCGCGGTGAGGTGTTTGAGGGATAATCGCACCCATCTCAACGGTCCCGTTGGTTGAGTTCGTTACCCGATACGTGTTGGATATCACTCAGGGAACGGCCCGATTCGCCGAGCGGGAGACACATCGATGAAGGAGGACCGTATCCTCCCCATAGGATTCCCACCGAAGTGGACTCGATGGCTCACCTGATGGCTTCGTGGGGAGTGATCACGCACCTGTCGTTGCTGCTGTCACCATATGATGGCCCACATTCCTATTTAATATCGTCAGTATTTCGATTGGGACCAGGTTAGCAATGATTATCCACCGTTCTGAGTGACCGAAATTCCACATCGCGATTCATGCGATTGTAAGCGAACGGAGTATGTGATCGATAATCTGCGAGCCACCACCATTAGGGAGTCTCTCAACTAGTTCCTTAGCCCTTACAATTCCGACATACTCGTTCGGGTATAGGAGCACTAAGTCGATTCGCTCGTAGGAAGGACGAACAAATACGATCTCGCCACTATCTCTAATATTATCAAAGGATACTGGGTCCAAAACTTTCGTCATCAATTCCCCGAGATTCGCTGGATTTTCAGTCAAATCGTTGATCAACCGGTTAGCCGTTGAATTATCAACGGTTAACCCAGAACTCGTGTACTCAACAACTCCCTGTTCCTCCATGTAATTCTCTGTCGAATCAAGGTCAATCAATCCCACCCACGCAAAATCTACATCGTCTTCGGGTACAGGGTGAGCTAGATAGCGAACATACCCATATAATTCGGCAATAAACTCGGCTCGTCGCATATTACCTTTGGCAGCCTTTCTATCATCAAGGTCTTCCCTGGTAAGATGGTACAAAACAGAGTTTTCGTTAAATCCAATAGTAAAGTGGCGGTTATTCCAATCGTTGGTAATAGAATATCCATTACCGTCAGATGATGGTTCAATTCCGATGGTATTCGCGTCGAATCGAACCTCGGCTCCGTTCTCTGTGGAAACGACGTGGATGGATTCAGCAACTGTCTCGGGGAAGTTGAAAACGATCACCGGCCATGAGTACTCCTCGCTGAGTCGTATCTTCTGGCGTTTATAGATGTTTGGCTCTGTTGAAACCCTTGATAAGTTACAGTTTTGAACAATAGTGTAACCGAATGTATACTCTCCCGAAATCACGGTTGCTCCGGTTTGTCGAGGAAGCATTTCAGCTAGCGAAGCGTGCTGTGGCCCGATACTCCTCGAAGTTCTCGAAACAACGGTACACGCTTCATCAGCATATCGTTCTACTCTGTCTCAAAGTTCGGAAGAACACGACCTATCGAACCCTTCTTGACGAACTCATTGAGATGCCCCGCATTCGGAATGCAATCAACCTCACAGAACTTCCTGTCCCGTCAACGCTGTGCAAAGCGTTCGATAGACTCGATATGGCCGTCTGGCGAGTGCTTCTCAATCTCTCCGCTTCACTGCTCCCGACTAACGGTGTTGCGGGGATCGATGCCTCGGGCTTCGACCGAACGCACGTCTCGAAGCACTACACAAAACGGGCGAAGCTGACGATTCAGCAACTCAAAGTCACGCTCATAGTCGATACAAGAGTATACACGATCCTCGATCTCCACATCACAACGACCCGAAAACACGATACACAGATCGCACCATCGCTGATCAACCGCAACACGGCTGAAGTCGAAGTTTTGCTTGGAGACAAGGGATACGATGATCAGCAAATTCGAGCAACGGCCCGCGAGAACGATATTCGTCCACTGATCAAACACCGTGAGTTCTCCTCACTGCAGAAAGCGTGGAATGCTCGGCTAGAGTCCGACCTCTACGGCCAACGGAACCAGAGCGAAACGGTCAACTCTCGACTCAAGCGAAAATACGGTGCATTCGTCCGTTCACGACGCTGGTGGAAGCAATTTCGTGAACATGTCCTTGCGTGCCTCGTCCACAATCTCGACCGGGCCATCGAACCAGATCAGCACAGATAGGAGTGTTAACGATAGAGGGCACACGGCTGGGGTTGGTCAGTAGTAATCGCCGTCTGTTGAAGACGGCATCTCGGAGTTTTTGGCGGTCGCCTTCTCCGAACTGCCTTCTACTCGTTCTAATACGGCAAGTGTGCCCGCTGAGTATGCTACAAGTCCTGCACCTATCACAAGGAATCCCAGTCCGAGACGTAGTTCACTCGAGAGTGGGAGCATCGGGCTCACACCAATTAGGGCGGCGAGAGTAACGAGTCCGACGCTCAGTCCCGTCCACCGTTTATCCGTCCACGTATCGCCTGTGGCATATGCTGGATACAGATATCCGATGTGGAGGGTAAGTTTGAGGCCACAGACCCAGCAAAGACCAGTTACAAGTGCAAGGCTGATATGTCCACTAAGCCAGTAGAGACCTCCGGTAATTCCACCCCCGATAAGGAGGGCAATGAGGGTATCCCGAATCGTTCGTTCCATATCCCTTTGGGCGTAGAGCTTTCTTTTAAGCGTTACCTGGATATCAGTATAGGTGCGAAATATTTAGGTTGCACGTGTAGTGATCAGTGGTTTCACGAGATCTGGTATCTGAAAGAGAGGATTTCAACAGAGCCAGATGTTTCTATTATTTGATTGATAATTCGCGATTCAATTGACCCGGATGGGATCTGAATGCATCAAATGAGTTGATTTAAATTACTTAGTTGTCAGGTTACCGGTGATAGATTCAAGGCGCGTATGTTGCACTGGTTTCGTGATGGCTTCGAGTTATATCTCGTCTGTAATGATGTACTCAGACCATGCACACATCAATCGGATAATTTTCGTTTCGCCAAAGTTTGCTGAAACAGGCAACCATAGACGTGCATAGTTTCATCCACCCGAATAGGATGTCAGGGAGAGGGTGATTCCATGCTAACAGTTATTGAACCTACACTTGAGTGTCATATATGCCGACGCTTGAGGAGTGGACACTTTGGTTACATATTGCTGGGGGCATCGTCGCTCTCCTCGCTGGCGTTGGAGCGCTCGTGACCACCAAAGGTCGTCTGCGACACCGACAGACGGGCAAGGTCTTTCTCGTGTCGATGGGTGTCGTCGTCGGCACCGTATTCATCCTGCTGCCGCTTGATCCCACTCCGTTTCGAGCGATTCTCGCGCTCGTTGCGATCTTCAGCGGCTACCTCGCGTTCTCAGGATATCGGGCGCTCTCCCGAAAGCGTCCGGCACAGACCGCGCATCCGATGGATTGGACAGCGGCAGGAAGCGTCATTCTCGCCTGTCTGGGATTGAGTGCGTGGGGCATCTCTTGGTTTCTCGACGGGCGTTCGTTCGGTTTCGTGATGCTCGTTTTCGGTGGGATCGGTGTCGCCTTCGGGACAATAGATCTGCATCAATTTCGAACAAGGAACGCAGAAGGGTGGATGGTCAATCACCTCCAACGGATGATTGGTGCGTTCATTGCCACTGTAAGCGCCGTCTCAGCTGTCAACCTGACGTCGCTGCTAGGGATTACAGCATGGTTGTGGCCCACGGCCCTTGGCGTCCCTCTCATCTACTACTGGTCAAAAAAGTATAGTGAGTCTTGATCTACTCTGCTGCTTCTTTCTGTTACGCCCTGCGCCCAATTCCGAGCATTGTAGATAGGTCTACGTCTGATTGTCCGCACGGACCGCTTAGATCGCGGAATCCGTGTTTCAGGCGATTGGAGATTTCGAAATGATGTAGTTGTCCATGGTAGTAACCGACTGCTGAACCATCCAATTCAGGGCTTCGCCGATGATCCTTACGCCCCTACACACATCACCCATTTTCCTAACACATTCTCGATGGCACTATCGTAGGGCGCACATATTCTCTGTATTCAGCACGGTCGTTCTGTCAGCCCCAAATAACGTAGCCATTGTTACCTACAACGCCTGAAGATAACACTTAGCAAAGAGTGGAACCAGCATTATCGTCACCCGCATAGATAGCAAAGATGGTTTCTCTATCAGTCCCGAAACAACGCATGAATGTATGCTAAGCGCTGGCTCCAACGGCACCAGGTCGCCGTTTATGCGGTTGCGGTCCTTCTGGCAATCGGAATTGGGGTGAGTCGTCCGGGTTCGGCTACATTCATCGAACGCCTCATTGACCCGGTACTCGCGGTTCTCCTCTACGTGACTTTTCTCGAAATCCCATTCGTTCGGCTTCGCCGCGCGTTTACCAACGGGCGATTCATGGCGGCGGCTCTCGGGATGAACTTTCTTGTCGTCCCTGTCGTCGTCTGGGGACTTACTCGATTTCTCCCCCCAGATCCCGTCATTCTCGTCGGAGTGTTTATGGTTCTCCTGACGCCGTGCATCGACTACGTAATCACCTTCGCTGAGCTTGCTGGCGGCAACTCCGAACAAATCACTGCGACAACGCCGGCCCTGATGCTCGTTCAACTCCTGTTGCTGCCGGTGTATCTGTGGCTCTTCATGGGAGCCGAGGTCGCCGAGGTAATTGAGGCCGGGCCGTTCATCGAGGCGTTTCTGGTCATCATCGTCCTCCCGTTGACGCTCGCTTGGATTACCGAAGTATGGGCAGAGCGGTCTCCAACGGGCGAATCTTGGCAATCGACGATGGGGTGGTTACCTGTTCCAATGATGGGTGTGACGCTGTTCGTCGTCATCGCCTCTCAACTCCCACGAGTTCAAGACTCAATCGGCCAGATTGCGGTCGTTGTCCCGGTGTATATCGCGTTTCTCGTCATTATGCCCCTCCTCGGTCGGCTGGCGGCTGGACTGTTCCAGATGGACGTTGGCGAGAGCCGCGCCCTCGTGTTCACGTCTGTCACCCGAAACTCGCTGGTCGTCCTCCCATTGGCGCTTGCTCTGCCAGCGGGCTACGCGCTCGCCCCTGCTGTTGTCGTGACACAGACCCTCGTCGAGCTTTCGGGCATGGTCGTTCTCACACGGGTGGTTCCGGCGTGGCTCCTCCCGGAGCCCCCGACGCCGATTCCACTCCCCCACAGGGTGCGAGGCGACTAAGCCCGCTCTCTCTTGTCGGTACGCTTGCAACGTCCGAGTATGAAACTCGCGTTCGTCTGTGTTGGGAACGCCGGACGGAGCCAGATGGCGACGGCATTCGCAGAAC
>JBKGZP010000039.1:0-16577 GCA_046543335.1 Halobacteriales archaeon | reverse complement strand
GGGAGCTCGTGTTCGAGCAGGACCGCCCGATACCCCGACGACGACAGCGCGAGGTAGGCGCTCGCGTCGAACGTCACCGCGACACCCCGGTGGGGCAGCCAGAAGTCGACGGCGTGGCCCGCGATGGTCTCGCGCTCCGTGAAGACCTCCCCGAGGCCGACGAGGTACGCGCGAACCTCCGCACGCCGCGGCGCGTGGGGGTCGCTGACACCGCCGGTCGGTGGGGTCCCGTACCGACGCGTGCCGACGGCGAAGACGATCAGCGCGCCCATGGCGGCGACCGCCCCGAGGGCGACGCCTGCGACCAGCCAGCCCGGCAGCGCACCGAGCACCATCGACCGTCGGTAGGGGTGCCACCGCCAAGAGCGCTCGGGCGTCGGTACACAAC
Organism: Halobacteriales archaeon; assembly: GCA_046543335.1. GTDB lineage: Archaea > Halobacteriota > Halobacteria > Halobacteriales > SKSH01 > CAZCYF01. The sequence continues at coordinate 16,189 of JBKGZP010000039.1, read as the reverse complement.
GCTTAGGGCACCGACCGGCGCACGCCCGCCCATGCCGACCAGCGACTGGGGTGACTGGCTCGTCGAGGCGATCGAGTCAGCCGACCCGACCGGGCTCGCCGCCTGGTACCTCGGGTGCAACGGCGTGGCGTTCGCCACCGGGTCGACCGTGGCCTACGTCGACCCCTACCTCGGCCTGGGCGATCCACCGCGGACGGTCCGCATGATTCCCGTGCCGTTCGACCCCGAGGCGCCGACGCGCTGTGACGCCATCCTCGTCACCCACGAGCACACCGATCACCTCCACGGCCCGACGCAGGGGCCGATGCTGGCGAACACCGGCGCCGCGCTGTACGCCCCGGGGCACGTCGTCGACCTGGCGCGCGAGCGTGCGTGGTCCGAGGCGTACGACCTGCGCGACGACCAGCTCGTCCCGGTCGCCCCGGGCGACGCGTTCGAGATCGGCGACGTGCGCGTGTCGGTCCACGAGGCGACCGACCCCGACGCCGAGGCGCCGGTCGCCTACGCCCTCGAAGCCGCCGGGCGCACGGCCGTCCACCCGGGCGACGCGCGGCCGTCCGCGACGATGTCGCGAATCGACGAGCACCACGACGCCGATGTCGCCTTCGTGGCCTACGGCTCGCGGGGGCACATCCCCGACAAGCGAACCGGCGAGGTCGTGCCCACCACGTGGTACAACGACGCGAACGACGCCGTCGAGCTGGCCGAGCAGCTCGGCGCGACGCGGCTCGTGCCGACGCACTGGGACATGTGGAAGGGCCTCACGGCCGACCCCGTTGCGCTCGTCCCCCACGCCCGCGCGACACCAATCGAGCGCGTCGAACTCGTCGAGATCGGCGACCGCGTCGACGTCTGAGCGCCGTGCGTAAGGGTGACATTATTTTTGATAACGCGGGGAATCTTTTATGCTGGCCCTTCGGGAATTTCTTCGCATGTCCGGACAGGCCGACCCCCAGGAGGCGATCGAGGTGGCCGAGGGCGGGGTGACCGTGACGAAGTCGCGCCTCACCGACGAGTTCCCCGTGCCGACGGTCGGCTTCGAGATCGCGTCGTCGCGTGACGAGCCCGTGTCGATCACCGTCACCGACCGCATCCCCACGGGATTCACCATGGACGCCATCGGCTTCCACGCCGAGTACGAGAGCGACAACTGGACGGCCTTCGAGGACGGCCGCATCGAGTTCGAGCGCGAGGTCGCCCCCGAGGAGACCGTTGTCACCCTGTACGGCGTCAGGACCGACGACCCAACCGACATCGAGGAGTTCATGGCCCCGCCGTCGCTCGCCGTCGGCGAGGACCGACCGGACGCGGCGCCCGAGGCCGAGGCGATCACCGCCGACACCGACGGTGGGACGACGACCGAGCCGGCACCGGCGCCCCAGCGCGCCGAGGCCGGCGCCGTCGCCGAGCGCCTCGCCGAGGAGCTTCGCAACGGCCGCGTCGACGAGGCCGACCGGACGGCCATCCGCGAGGCGCTCGGCCTCGACCTCTCCACCAGCTCAGAGGCGCAGCTGCGCCACCTGCAGACGCGCGTGGAGGACGCCATCGCCTACGCCGACCCCGTCGAGCGCTTCCTCGACGCGGGTGGGCCCGAGCGCATGGAGGCGGTGGCCGACGAGTTCGAGGAGGTCCGCCACACCGTGACCGACCTCCGGCGGGCGGTCGAGGACCTCGGCGACCTCGAGCCGGAGGTCGCCACGATGCGAGAGGAGGTGGCCGAGATGGAGGGCCTTCGCGGCCTCGAGGAGGACGTGGCCGCGATGGAGGACCGCCTCGACGAACTGCCTGAGGACCTCGACGAGGTCGTTGCCGATCAGCTCGACTCGGAGCTCGAGACGGTCCGCACGCAGCTTCGCGCGATCCATGCCGACCTCGACGACCTCGAGCGGTCCGTCGAGACCATCAACCACTGGCGCGAGCAGCTCATGCAGCTCTTCGGCGACAACGAGTGAGTTCCGCCTAACAATCCTAACTCGTTCGGACCCGTATCCTCGATATCTTAAGGACAACTGCCTAAAGCCTGGCATCCGTAGGTTCTCCCACGGATGGAACCACGGACCGAGCGAATCGAGGTCGCGGGCATGATGTGCGCCACCTGCTCGAGCTCGATCGAGAGGAGCGTGGCGGCGCTCGAGGGGGTCGAGGCGGTAGACGCCAACTTCGCCACGGACGAGGTGACGGTGACGTACGACCCCGAGGTCGCGCCGCTTGCGGCCATCTACGACGCCATCGAGGACGCCGGCTACGCCCCCGACCGGGCCGAAGCCACCGTCGCCATCGCGGGCATGCACTGCGCGACCTGTGCGCAGACGACCGCCGAGGCGATCGAGGGCGTCGCGGGTGTCCTCGAGGCGTCGGTCAACTTCGCCACCGACGAGGCCCGGGTCGCGTACAACCCCCAGATGGCCTCGCTGGCGGCGATCCACGACGCCATCGAGGCGGCGGGCTACGCCCCCGAACGGGCGGGGGCCGACGACGACCGGACCGAGGTGCGAGAGCGCGCCGTCGAGCGCGAGCTGCGACACAGGCAGCGCGGGGTCGTCCTCGGCGGGGTCCTCGCGGCGCCGTTCCTCCCGGTCATGCTCGACATGCTCGTCCCGGGCGAGGTGCTCCCGGCGACGATCCTCGGCATCGAGACGGGCTGGTACGAGTTCGCCCTCGCGACGGCGCTCATGGCGACGCTCGGCCGCGAGTTCATCGAGGGCGCCTACCGGGCGCTCGTCAGGAACCGCCGGGCGAACATGGACACGCTGGTCGCGATGGGCGCCGGCGTCGGCTACATCTACTCGACGGCCGTCTTGCTCGACGTGGTTCGTGGCGGCCGCTACTTCGAGGCCGTCGCGGTCATCCTCTGGTTCGTCTACCTGGGCAAGTGGCTCGAGACGCGCTCGAAGGCGCGAGCGAGCGACGCCCTCCGGTCGCTGCTCGAGCTGCAGGCGGACGAGGCGACCGTCGTCGACGACGACGGCACCGAGCGGGTCGTCCCCGTCGAGGACCTCGGCGTCGGCGACGTGATGAAGGTCCGACCGGGCGAGCGCGTCCCGACCGACGGCGTCGTCGTCGACGGCGCCAGCGCGGTCGACGAGTCGATGGTCACCGGCGAGAGCGTCCCCGTCGAGAAGGCCCCGGGCGACGAGGTGATCGGCTCGACCATCAACGAGCAGGGCGTGCTCTACGTGGAGGCGACGAGGGTCGGTGGGGAGACCGCCATCCAACAAATCGTCGAGCGGGTCAGGACCGCGCAGGCCCGCCAGCCGGACGTCCAGCGCCTGGTCGACCGCGTCAGCGCCTACTTCGTGCCCGCGGTCATCGCGAACGCCGTCGTCTGGGCCGCGCTCTGGTTCGCCGCCCCCGACCAGCTGTACGCGTTCGTCGACTGGCTCCCGCTCTGGTCGCCCGTCGGGGGCGGCCCCGCGGTGGTCCACCCGACCGCCGGCGTGGGCGTCCCCCTCGTCGAGTTCTCGATGATCGTCCTCGCGAGTGCGCTGCTCATCGCCTGCCCGTGCGCCCTCGGGCTCGCGACGCCCGCCGCGACGATGGTCGGCTCGACGATCGCGGCCACGAACGGCGTCCTGTTCAAGGGGGCCGACATCCTCGAGCGGTCCCGCGGGATCGACGCCGTCGTGTTCGACAAGACGGGCACGCTCACCCACGGCGACATGCGCCTGACCGACGTCGTCCCCGTCCCCCCCACCGCGAACGGGGGCGAGCCCCGCGCCGACGGTGGCCTCGTGCGCACGCACCTCGACGACGCCGGCGTGCTCCGCCTCGCCGCGGCGGCGGAGTCCGCGTCGGAGCACCCCATCGGCCGGGCCGTCGTGGCGGGCGCCCGCGAGCGCGACCTCGCGGTGGTCGACCCCGAGGCGTTCGAGAGCGTCCCCGGCCACGGCGTGCGCGCCACCGTCGCCGAGGGAGAGGTCCTCGTCGGCAACCGCGACCTCATGGCGGCGAACGACGTCGACGTCGCCGCCGCCGAGGCGGCGATGGAGCGCCTCGAGCGCGATGGCAAGACGGCGATGCTCGTCGCGCTCGACGGCGAGGTCGTCGGCGTCGTCGCCACCGCGGACACCGTGCGCGACAGCGCCCGTGAGACGGTCGCCGCGCTTCGCGAGCGCGACCTCGCCGTCCACCTGCTCACCGGCGACAACGAGCGCACCGCCCGCGCCGTGGCCGAGGCCGTCGGCATCGACCCCGCGTACGTCCGCGCGTCGGTCAAGCCAGAGGACAAGGCCGACGCGGTCGAGGCCATCCAGGCCGACGGCGCCCGCGCGATGATGGTCGGCGACGGCGTCAACGACGCACCGGCGCTGACGACGGCGCACGTCGGCGTCGCGATCGGCTCGGGGACCGACGTCGCCATCGAGAGCGCCGACGTGACGCTCATGCGCGACGACCCCGCCGACGTGCTCAAGGTGCTCCGGCTGGCCGAGGCGACCATCGCGAAGGTGTGGCAGAACCTCTTCTGGGCGTTCGCCTACAACGCAACGCTCCTGCCCGTCGCCTCCCTCGGCCTGCTCAACCCCGCGTTGGCGGGCATCGCGATGGCGGCCTCGAGCGTCTCGGTGATGACGAACAGCCTCCTGTTCGTGCGGTACGACCCCCACGATGACTACGTTCCCTGGGTGCTTCGGCCGGTGGTCGCACTCAGGAGGTGACCCGATGCGTTGCGAGGTGATCACCCGGTACCGAGGGGTGCCGACCGACGCCATCGCGCAACGCGGGGGCGCCCGCCCAGCGATCGGTCGACGCCAGCCGTGACGTGGTCGTTCACGTGCGTTCTGGCCTTCGGTCGGTCGTGCCCATCCGTCTCGATGCCGACCGTCCAGGTCCCGATGAGGCGTGTTCGTGAACGCAGATAGAAGAATCAGGTTGGGGTCGATGACTCACACCGCGTCGTCCCGGGTCGGACGAGTGCCTATACCCCTGGGAACCGAATCGCGGGTCGACGTGTCGGACCTGCACCACCCACTGCTCGCCGGTACCTACGACCGCCTCACGGCACCCGCCGAATGGCTCTGGTTCTCGGACCAACGCCGGCACCTCGCCGAGGAGCTCGAGGGGCGGGTGCTCGACCTCGGCGCCGGGACGGGTGCGATGTTGCCCCACTACGATCGCGAGGCGGACGGGCCGACCATCCTGGCCGTCGAACCGGACCCGGCGATGCGTCGCCGAGCCATCGGGAGGGCCGCGTCGCTCGATCTGGACGTGACCATCGTCGCCGCGGACGGGGCGGCCCTCCCCCTCCGCGACGACAGCGTCGACGCCGCCGTCGCCTCGATGGTCCTTTGCACCGTCCGCGACCAGGCGGGTGCGATCGACGAGCTCGCTCGCGTGGTGCGCCCCGGCGGCGAGGTGCGGATCTTCGAGCACGTCGCCGCCGACGGCTGGCGCCGTCGGGTGCAGGGGGCCGTCGCGCCGGCCTGGGCGCGCGTCGCCGGTGGCTGTCGCCTCACCCGGCGCACGGGCGAGGCGCTCCTCGAGCACCCCGCCTTCGAGGGGCTCGAGGTCGAGCGACTCGAGATGGCCGTCACGCCGGTGTACCCCTTCGTCCGCGGTCGGTTTCGACGGCGGTAGCCGAGGGAATCTGCAACACCTTTGACGACCGGCCGCCGACGGTCGCCCATGGAGCTGCACCTGCTCGACCGCGGTCGCATCATGGCCGACCTCAACTTCGCCCTCGACGGCGAGGTCGTCGCCGTCCACAGCGCGCGAAACCCCGACCTCGCGTACGACGAGTACGCCGTCTGGAACCTCCTCATCGACCACCCCGAGGGGACGATCCTGTGGGACACGGGCTCGCACCCCGAGGCGGCCGACGGCTACTGGCCGACCCCGCTGTTCGAGGCGTTCGCCCACGTCGACGCCGACGAGCGCGACCTCGAGACCGCCCTCGACGATGTCGGCTACGCCGTCGACGACGTCGATGTGGTCGTCCAGTCGCACCTGCACCTCGACCATGCCGGCGGGCTGTACCACTTCGAGGGGACCGACGTCCCGGTCTACGTCCACCGACGCGAGATCGAGCACGCCTACCTCAGCGCCAAGACCGACGCCGGCGGGATGGCCTACTGGCCCGCCGACTTCGACCTCGACCTGAACTGGCGCGTCGTCGAGGGCGAGCGCACGCTCGTCGACGGCGTCGAGCTGTTGCACCTGCCGAGTCATACCCCGGGCCTCCTCGGGGCTCACATTCGCCGCGAGGGCGACGACGTCATCATCGCGGGCGACCAGGCGTTCCTGGCGCCGAACTACGAGGCGGGGCGCTCGATGGGCGCGAGCTTGCTGTACGACAACCGCGCGTTCGCCGAGAACAACCGTCGCCTGCGCGAGCTCGAGCGACGCACCGGCGGAATCGTCCTCTTCGGGCACGACCCCGAGCAGTTCGACCGCCTGTACGGCTCGCTGTAGGGCCCGCGACGCAACCCTTTTCGGCACCCTCGGACACCCTCCTCGCATGGACGCCGCCACCGTCCGCGAGCGCCTGTGCGATCTCGAGGACCCCGACCTCGGCGGACGCCTCCTCGACCGCGGCCTGCTCGAGGTCGTCGATCGCGACGGATCGGCGGTCGTCGAGGTGCGCCTGGGGGCGATTGGCTCGCCGACGGAGGCGGCGCTACTCGCGGCGGTTGACGCCGCCGTCGAGGACCTCGACGTCGCCGTCGAGCGGGTCGCCCCCGGGGGCACCGACGAGGTCGGGGCCGTCCTCGACGGCGTCTCGAACGTCGTCGCCGTCGCCTCGGGCAAGGGCGGCGTGGGCAAGACGAGCGTCGCGGTCAACCTCGCGGTCGGCCTCGCCGACCGTGGCGCGACGGTCGGCCTCTTCGACGCCGACGTCTACGGGCCGAACGCGCCGATGGCCGTGGGCGAGCACGGCCCGCCGTCGGCCACGCCCGAGGAGACGCTCGTGCCCCCCACGGCTCACGGGGTGCGGGTGATGAGCATGGCCTACCTCGTCGGTGAGCAGGACCCCGTCATCTGGCGCGGCCCCATGGTCCACAAGGTCATCACCCAGCTGGTCGAGGACGTCGAGTGGGGCGCGCTCGACTACCTCGTCGTCGACCTCCCGCCGGGCACGGGCGACACGCAGCTGACCCTGCTGCAGACGGTCCCCCTGACGGGCGCCGTCATCGTGACCACCCCCCAGCGCGTCGCGCTGCACGACGCCCGCAAGGGCCTCGAGATGTTCGGCCGACACGAGACGGCCGTGCTCGGCATCGTCGAGAACATGGCGGGCTTTCGCTGTCCCGACTGCGGGTCGATCCACGACGTCTTCGGTGCCGGCGGTGGGCGCGCGCTCGCCGAGGAGGTCGACCTGCCCTTCCTGGGGTCCGTCCCGCTCGACCCGCGGGTGCGCACCGGCGACCGACCGGTCGTCCTCGACGAGGAGGCGGCCGCCGGCGAGGCGTTTCGCGCGATCGCCGCGGACGTCGCCGACGCGGTCGGGGTCGTCACGCGCCGGCGCAACCGCCGCTGAGTCGGTCGCGATGCCACAACGGTTTTGGCCCGCGCATCGCGAGTGTTCGCCGATGAGCGACGACGCGCCGGCGGCCGTCGATGTCGACCCCGCCGAGCTCGAACGGTTGAACCCGAAGGTCCAGCTCCTGTGGCTCGCCCGCGTCGCCGTCGCGGCGGCCGTGCTCGCGGCGCTGGCCGCCGGCGGCGCGTTCGTCCTGGAGGCGCCGCTGGTCGAGGTCGCCGCGGGTGCCTTCGCCCTCGGTCTCCTCGTGGGCGTGCCGCACACGCTGCTTCGCTACCGCGTCTGGGGGTTCGTGCTCCGGGAGGACTCGCTGTACCTCCAACGCGGCGTCCTCGTGCGGGTGCAGACCGTCGTGCCCTACGTGCGGATCCAGCACGTCGACACCCGCCGATCGCCGTTCGAACGCACCCTGGGGCTGGCCTCCTCGGTGGTCTACACCGCCGGCTCGCGCGGCGCGGACGTGCAGATCCCCGGCCTCGAGCGCGACCGGGCGCGTCGCCTCCAGGAGCGCCTGAAGGACCTCGCGAACGTGAGCGGACGGGACGATGCCGTCTAGCCGGAGGTGCGGCCGTTGAGGCTCTCGCCGCTGTCCATCGCGTTTCGGGCGTTCGAGCTGCTCGTCGGGCTCGGGACGCTCGCGGTCTTCGCCGTCTTCGTCGCGGGGGCGACCCTCGAGGGGCGCCTGCGGGTCGCGGTCGTCGCACTGGGCGTCCTCCTCGCGCTGGCGATCAGCGTTGGGTACGCGGTCGCCTACCACCGCCGCTTCGAGTACGAGCCCACCGCGGACACCTTCGACGTCTCCTGGGGCGTCTTCACCCGCCGCGACCGGGAGGTCCCCTACCACCGCATCCAGAACGTCAGCATCGCCCGGAACCTCGTCCAGCGCCTCGTGGGCATCGCCGAGGTCCGCGTCGAGACCGCCGGCGCCGACGAGACCGAGATCCACCTCCGGTACGTCTCCGAGGCCGAGGCGAGACGGCTGCAGGAGACGATCACCGAGCGAAAGCGGTCGGAGACCGCCGAGCGGTCGTCGGTCGAGCCCGAGGCGACGTCGCCCGAGCGCGGCGAGCGATTGTTCACGATCACGGGCACGGAGCTCGCCCTGCTCGGCCTCGTCTCCTTCGACATCCGCACGGCCGTGTTCGTGCTGTTCGCCGCGACCGTCCTCGACCCCCAGACGCTCACCGAGGTGCTCGTCGCGGTGCCCGTCGTGGCGCTCGCTCCCGCGGCAGTCGTGGTCTTGTACCTGGCCATGGCGGCGGTCAGCGGCGTCGTCGCCGTGACCAACTACTACGGGTTCCGGCTGGACCGCCTCGGCGAGGAGCTGCGCTACGAGCGGGGCCTGTTGCGACGCTTCGGCGGGTCGATCCCCCTCGAGAAGATCCAGTCGCTGACGGTTGACGAGAACGTCCTCGCCCGGCAGGTCGGCTACGCCAGCCTCGTCATCGAGACCGCTGGGTTCTCGCCCGGGGAGACCTCGGGCTCGCAGACGGCGGTGCCGCTGGCGCGCACCGACCGGGTCGTCGACCTCGCCCGGACGGTCGAGGCGTTCGAGGCGCCGGCGTTCGCGCGCCCGCCCAAGCGCGCCCGCGAGCGATACGTCGTGCGCTACTCCCTCGTCGTCCTCGCGGCGACGGCGGTGGCGTACGCCATCGACGCCCTCGGGCTCTACCCCGTCGACGCGTGGTACTGGCTGCTCGCGGCCATTGTGCCCGTTCCGCTCGCGGCCCACCTGAAGTGGCGAAACCTCGGCTACGCCCTCCAGGACGACCACGTCATCACCCGGGCGGGCTTCTGGAACCGGCGGACGTACGTCGTCCCCTACCACCGCGTGCAGACGGTCTTCCAGCGCCAGACCATCTTCCAGCGCCGTCGCCACCTGGCCTCGGTCCGCATCGACACCGCAGGTGCGCGCGCCCTCGTCGGCCAGGACGCCGTGGCGGTCGACCTCGACGCGACGACCGCGAGCGCGCTGCGCGAGACCGTCCACGACCGGCTCCAGGACCACCTCGAGGTCACCCGCGCGGGCTTTCGCTGGCTGGAGATGGACCGCCTCGAGGCCGGGCACCGCGGCGATCCGACCGGGTGCGGATGACGCGACCCCGGTCGGCCCACGCCGCGGCGAGTCGATCGCACGCCGACGACGCCCCCACCGCCGCCACCGCCGGACCCGTCCCCGACGGCGAGGCCGCGCCCGTCGTCCGCAGCCCCTCGAGCACGGGCTCGATGTCGAGCGCGAGCGCGGCGGTCACGCCGACGGCGTTGCAGGCCATCGCCCGGGCGTAGTCGCCCGCGAGCGCGCTCTCGGTGGCCACCGCGCCGAGGGGGGCGAAGCGCTCGAGGGCGGCGACATCGACGGTCGCCGTCGGCGTCCGCCCGGGCGGGACGAGCACGACGAGATCACGATCCCACGACCCCCGCGCCAGGAGCGCGTCCGAGTCGTTGTCCGTCACGGCAACCCCACCGAGCATGCTCGCGGCCGCGTCGTCGAGCGCACCCGTGGCGGTCACGCCGACGGCTCGCGCGGCGAGCACCCCGAGGCGGGCCGCCTGGAGGGGGTCGACCTCGGTCACCTCGAGGGCGTCGAGCGTGGCGAGCACCGCCGCGTTCGCCGCCGCGCTCGAGGTCTTCAGGCCGACAGACGGGGGCAGCGCCGAGCGCGTCTCGACCGCGCCGCCCTCGCCGTCACCGTACCTCGCGGTCGTCACCTCGACGCAGCGCTCGACGAGGCTCGCGTCGACGTCGGGTCGGTCGGCCGCCAGGCCGGAGACCCCGTCGACGTCGGGGTCGAGCGAGACGCGCGCCTCGACGTGGCGGTCGATCGCCATCGCCGCACCGCGGCCGCCCATGATGGCGTTGACCACCGACACGGCGCCCGGCGCGCGGGCTCGCCCCTCCATCCGTCGGTCGCCTTCGCCGCGGGGGGATTAACCCCTGCCGGTCGGCCGACCGGCACCGTTTTTGGCCCGCTGTGGGTAGCGGCGGGCATGGCCGGTCGGGAGTCCGTCTCGCCGTCGACGCTGCGCCTCGAGGCGACCGACCGCGGCCTCGAGGTGCGCTACCTCGACGGCCGCCGGACGGTCTACCGTCGCGACCCGGCGCCCTCGACGCCACCGCTTCGGACGAAGCCCGGGCGCATCGTGCAGGTCCTGCTGGCCGACGAGGCGCTCACCGAGGGCGTCCTCGTTTTCGTCAACGACCCCGACACCGAGGCGGAAATCCTGGAGGAAAGCGGCGTCGGGCGCGTGAACCTCGACCCCGACGACCACGTGTCGGTCCTGCCCGGGGTCACCGTCGAGATGGACGGCTACAGCGCGGTCGTCGACGTCGACTTCGCGGCAGTCGACGCGCGCGTCTTCTGCTTCGAGGAGGGACAACTCGGCGCCGACGCCCACGAGCTCGTGCCCCGGGGGGCCGAGTGATGCCCCTTCGAAGGCCGTGGCGCTCGCTCGAACGCGAGACCGTGCGCACCGTTCCGGACCGCTACGGCATGTACGAGCTCGCCGACGAGGCCGGCGAGATCGTCGCGATCGACCACGGCCCGCTTCGCGACGCGCTCAAGGAGGCGCTCGCGTACGGCGACGCCGCGAAGGTGCGCTACGAGATCACGCCGAACCGGCGGGCGGCCGAGCGCCTCGTCGCCGACCACCGCACGCGCCACGAGGGGTAGGCCCTCACTGGATGTACGCCGGTTCCTCGGCGTCGCAGTTGCGCTCGTGCTCGAGGGCGTCGTTGCGGTCGTCGAACAGCAGGCCACACTCCTCGCACTCGTACCACACCATGTCGTCGCGCTCGGTCTCGACAACCATACCCCGACGTGGACGCGGCGAGGGTAAAGTCGTTACCCCGTCCCTACCAGCCCCAGTGGAGGCTCGTCGCGCGGTGGCGCTCGGTGTAGGCGTCGAGACCGTCGCCGAGGAGCCAGCGAACGCCGAGGTCGTCGTACAGCGTCGCGTGGGTGTAATCGAGGAACGTGACCGGCATGACGAGCTCGCCCGCCTCGCGGATCGCCCCGGCGAGCGCGGTGTAGGCGTGCTTGTGCCTACGGTCGCGGACGTACCCGGCGAGGACGGGCACCACCTGCGAGGTGGGGGCCACGGCGTGGAACGCCTCGATCGAGCGGTAGACGAGCTCGTAGCAGAACAGCCCGGAGTCCGCGTCGTCGGCGATGGCCTCGAAGTCCGTCGGCGACTCGAAGGGCTCGCGGAGGTCCCCCAAGCCGAAGAGCACGTTGTCCTCGACCGATCCGGCGAGGTACCGGGGGAGGTCGTAGTGGGTGTGTTCGCGAAGGCCGGCGGCCAGCGCCGCCGCCAGCTCGGGCGTCCGGGCGGGATCGACCTCCGCGACGGCCTCGACGGCCGCCGGATCCCCGCGGCGGGGCCCGCGAAGCGCCCCGACCGTCAGCGGCCGCGCGTCGGCGCGGCGCAGGCGCTCGAAGAACGCCGGGTAGTCGTGGTACTCGAGGGTGGCCGCACCGCGGTCGAGGTCGCGGAGGTCGCGGGCGACGCCGGCGACGGCGTCGCGGACCGCCGGGGACGCGTCGGGCAGGTCGGTATCGAGGGGCACGGTGCGGTCCTCGCCATCGGTCGTCACGAGGCGGAGCGCGTCGCCCTCGAGGTGGATGTCGGTGTCGGCCACGCGGCCGAGCGGGCCGTCCCTGGGGCGCAGGTCCGCGAGGACGAGCGGGTCGAGGTCCTGCCGGCGGAGGTTGGTGCCGGTGACGACGCCGTAGCCGAGGAGGACGTTGTCCACCGCCCGGCCGCCGGCCAGGAGGGCGCCCGCACCCCCCGCGCCGAGCAGGACCTGCCGACGCGTGAGATCCATTCCGGTCGGTCGGGCTTCGTCGGCACCCCCGAAAGCGGTTACGCCACCGAATCGGCCGTCAGTCGCGTCTCGCCGGCGCGCGTCCGGTCGCCGACCGCGACCCGCACCGCCTCGCGGTCGACCCCCTCGGGAAGGGTCACCGCCACCCGGCTGCCGAAGGCGATGTGCCCGACGCGCTCGCCGCGATCGACGGCCTCGCCGGCGGCGACGTACGCGCGTACCCGCCGGGCGACGAGGCCGGCTTGCATCGTCACCCGCCCCCCGTCGAGGTCGAGGCGGATGCCCGCGTTCTCGGCCGCGGACGCGAGGAATGCCGGCCGGCGGTGGCCCGCGACGCGCTCGACGCGGTCGACCCGACCGGCCCAGGGTGCCCGCACGACGTGGACGTGCCAGAGGTTCAGGAAGATCACGACCTCGAGGCGGCCGTCGTCGGTCGCCTCGACGGCGTGCACGCGACCGTCCGCCGGGGCGACGATCCCCTCGGCCGGGGGCGCCCGGTCCGGGTCGCGGTAGAACGCCGCCATCGCCAGGGCGAGGGCGCCCGCGAGCAGGCCAGCCGCCGGGTGGACCGCGATGGCGCCGAGGAGCGCCACGGCCAGCCAGACCGCGACGAGCCGGGCACCGCCGGGAGCGAGGCGCATGTCCGAGGTCGGGTCGGGTCCGCCCTAACCCGTTTCGGTCGCCTCAGTCCCAGAACGACCGGGTCCGTGCGTACTCGCGCTCGGCCTCGAGGATGTCGCGCACGAAGTCGCGCTCGTCCTCGCGGTGGTGGTTGATGATGCGCGCGGCCGTCTGCGGGCCGACCCCGCGGCCGGCGAGGGCGACGACCGCCCGGCGGCCGTGGCTCTGGACGAGGCTCGCGGAGCGGTACAGGCGCTCCCGGTCGCGCTCGGGCGCCTCGGGATCGTCGAGGGCCGCGACGAGCTCGTCGGCCCACGGGCTGACGACGGCGAGGCGGGTCGACTCGCACCGGGGACACCGCGGCTGGTCGGGGAGGCCGCCCACGCGACGCGTGGCGTCGTACTCCCGGCAGTGCAGGCAGACCAGGCGCAGCTCCGTCTCGAGGAGGCGCTCGTGGACGGTGTCGACCACGGAGGCGTCCGCTCGCTCGGGGCGCAACAGCTCGCTGCCGGCGGTCCGACCCGCGGTCGAAAGTGGCGTCGGTCCCCGGACGACCTCGAGCGTCACGACCCCCTCGGCGAGGTCGTCGAGGAGCGCGCTCGCGCCCGCGGGGTCGAGGTCGTCGTGGAAGATCTCCCGGACGGCCTCGTCGAACAGGGGCGTGTCCTCGAAGAAGCGCACGAGGCGCCGCCAGGACGCGGTGGGACCCTCGCCGCGGACGTCCTCGATGGCACCGAACTTCTTGCCGACGTGGGCGAGGCGGTAGCCGACCTCCTGCGAGCCCTTGAGGCTCAGCTCGAGCAACGGCTCGACGTGGTCGGGATCGACCGAGCGCAGCTGCTCGACGACCGCCCGGCCGTCGAGGGCGGCGGGGAGGGTGAGCGTCACCCGGTACGGATCGGCCTCGAGGCCGACGGTCGAGCCGGTGCGCTGGCCGAGCAGCGCCGACAGCAGCCGACCGAGGGTCTCGTTCACCTGGTGGCCGCCGCAGACGTTGACGACGACGCCCTCGTCGGTCTCGTCGACGAGGAGGTGCTCGTGCGTCGGCACGGGCTGGCCCGCCTCGAGCTGGTCGACGACGTCCGCCGCGGCGCGCGAGAGGGTCAGTCGGTCGACGCCGGACGCCTCGGCGAGGTCGGCCAGGGCGGCCTCGGGGTCGCCGACCGGACCGCCGGTGAGGGCCGTCTCGACGTCGCCGCGCAGCCGGCCGACGTCCTGGGCGACGGCCCTCGGGACGGGGATCTCCTCGCCCACCCACGATGGCACCTCGCCGGTCGGGTCCTCGACCGGGGCCACCTGCACGGCGTCGTCCTCGACGGCGACGACGCGCCACATCTCGCCGCCCTGGATGAACGTCGCGCCCGGCTCCGCGAACCCCACGACGAAGCGTTCGTCGAGCGTGCCGACGGGGCCGCCGCTGGCGACGTCGGTCACCTCGTAGGTCGCCTCGTCAGGGATCATGGAGAGGTTGTCGTAGACGTACCGCCAGGTGCGTCCCGTCGTCTCGAGGCGTCGGGCGTCCTCGTCCCACCAGACGACGCCGTTTCGCGCGAGCTCCTCGACGACCGCCGACACCCGGTCGAGGCCGAGGTCGCGGAAGGGGTACGCCCGACGGAGGGTCGCGTGCGCCACCTCGAGGTCGACCCCATCGCGGCTGTGGGTCATCGCGGCGAGCTGGTTCGCCACGGTGTCGAGGCTGCCCTCGTGGAGGTCGACGGGCTCGATGCGCCCCTCGCCCGCTCGACGGGCGATGACGACCGACTCGAGGGCGTCGTCGGGGTCGGTCGCGACGATCGTCCCACGGGAGGTCCGCCCCGCGGCGTGGCCGGCGCGACCGACGCGCTGGACGAGGCGGGTCACCTGCCGGGGACTGCCGTACTGGACGACGTGGTCGACGTGGCCGACGTCGATGCCGAGCTCCATCGACGAGGTGCACACGAGGCCGTCCAGCTCGCCCGCCTTGAACGCGTCCTCGACCTCGAGGCGGGCGGCCTTCGACAGCGACCCGTGGTGCACGCCGATGTTGGCCTCGAGCGCGGCGAAGCGCGAGCCGAGCGCCTCGGCCGTCTGGCGGGTGTTCACGAAGACGAGCGTCGAGTCGTGTGCCTCGACCAGGTCGACGATCTCGCGCACCTGGCGGGCCATCGTCGGGTCGACCAGGAGGCGGTCGGCGAGCGCCTCGTCCGCCTCCGTCGGCTCGGGCAGACGCACCGACACCTCGAGGTCGCCCCCGACGTCGAGCTGGCGGACGGTCACCTCGCGGTCGCGACCCCCGAGGAAGCGCGCGACGGTGCGGGGCTCGCCGACGGTCGCCGAGAGGCCGACGCGCTGGAACGACCCGGCCAGGTCGACCAGGCGCTCGAGGGCGACGCTCAGCTGGGCGCCGCGCTTGGAGGCGGCCAGCTCGTGGACCTCGTCGACGACCACGTGCGCCACGTCGGCGAGCGCCTCGCGAAGGCGCGAGCCCGTCAGCATCGCCTGGACCGTCTCCGGCGTGGTGATGAGGACATCGGGTGGATCGGTCGCCTGCTTCCGCCGGCGGTAGTCACCGGTGTCGCCGTGGCGCACCTGGACGTCGAGGTCGAGCTGGTCGCCCCACCACTCGAGGCGCTCGAGCATGTCGCGGTTGAGCGCCCGAAGCGGCGTGACGTACAGCGCGCCGATCCCGGTGCGCGCCCCCGCCGCGACGAGGTGGTCGAAGATCGGCAGCATCGCCGCCTCCGTCTTGCCCGTCCCCGTCGGCGCGACGACGAGCGTGTGCGCGCGGGCGGCGATCGGAGGGATCGCGAGGCGCTGGGGCCGCGTCGGGCGGTCGAACCCCCGCGCGGAGAGGGCCGCTCGCACCGGGGCACCCAGCTCGGCGAAGGCGGCGACGTCGCCGTCGGTCATCGACGGACGGTGGGGGCGAAACGCGGATAAGGTCGTTGCCCTACGCCAGCGCCACGCGGCCGAGGCGCGTGCCGTCGAGGAGGTAGCCCTCGGGCTCGCGAAGCCCCGCCGGGAGGTACGGGACGAGGAACGACTCCCCCTCGACGTTGATCCAGGTGCCCCCGGAGAGCTCGTTGAACGCCGGGAGGACGACGAGCCGTGGCGCGACCGCCGGAGGGTCGACCCCGAGGTGCTCGGCCACGAGGTCGCCGTCGAGGAGACCGCGGAGCCAGACGCGATGGACCGCGGCCCCGCCGACCTCGTCCTCCAGGCGCACCCGCGGGTGCTCGTGGCCGATGACGAGCACCTCCGCCTCCAGGGCCGCCGCTGGAGGCCAGG
>JBKGZP010000038.1:0-16621 GCA_046543335.1 Halobacteriales archaeon | reverse complement strand
CCCGGTCATTGCCTCGAGAGGGCAATATGATTGGCCGGACTACACTATCGGAGCGCCGCAGGAGATGGTTGGCGTTGAGTCGCGTATAACGGTTTTGAATCCGACCCCGAAAGGGTTGAACCCGCCGTCCGCAAATGGTGTGTGTGACAATCGAGAACCTCGCTGGGGCGGTCAGCGCCCTGACCAGCAACGTCTTCCTCGTCCGGGGTGAGCGCCCCGCGATCGTCGATGTCGGCGCGCAGTTCGACCTCGTCGATCGCCTGCAGTCCCTCGACGTCGCTCCCGAACGGGTGCTCATCACGCACACCCATCCGGACCACGTCGGCAACCTCGACGACGTTCGCGATCGCCTCGGGATCGAGACCGTGGGGGTGGATTCGGCGTCGCCCCTCGTCGACCACAGCCTCGACGACGGTGACCGGATCGCCCTCGGCGACCACACGTACGAGGTCGTCCACACGCCCGGGCACGCCCCCGACCACCTCTGCGCGTTCGCTCGCGAGCCGGGGGTGCTGTTCAGCGGCGACCTGGTCTTCGCAAACGGTGGCGTCGGCCGGGTCGACCTCCCAGGCGCCGACGGCGACCAGCTGCGGCGCAGCATCGAGCGCGTCGTCGACCTGGTCGCCGACGACCTGGGCGGGCTGTACCCCGGCCACGGCCCGGCCGTCGAGGCCGAGGCGATGCACCACCTCCAGGCCGCGCGACGGATGGCGCGCTCGCTCTAGTCGGGGCGGACGCCGTAGTACCCCGGCCCCCCGTCGGCCGGCTCGCCTACGACGAGCTCGTCGCCGAAGCGCACGATCCAGGGGATGGCCCAGTCGACGAGGACGGCCTCCGTCTCGCGGTCGAGGTCGGCGTCGGGCTCGAGGCCCTGCAGGCGGCGGGCCACCTCGGGAACGGTGTACATGCGGTCCGGCTCGAGCACCTCGTGTGGGCGGTAGAAGTCGCAGGGGTACAGCTCCTCGAAGTCGGCCTTCGGGACGGGCATGCGGCCAGCAACGGCGAGAGCGACAAAAAACGAGCGGGACCTACTCGAACAGCTCGACGTACTGCTCGTAGCGACGGCTCGGCTCCGCCCAGTCGACGACGTTGAAGAAGGCGTCGACGAAGTCGCCGCGGTCGGGACCGTAGTCGTGGTAGTACGAGTGCTCCCACACGTCGAGCGCGAGGACGGGGTGCGAACCCCACAGCGCGCCCTGGTCGTGCTTGTCGACGACGACGTTCCGGAGGTGGTTCGAGAAGGAGTCGTACACCAAAAGCGCCCAGCCGCCGGCGGCGCCGGCGGCCGCGCGGAACTCCTGCTCCCAGGCATCGTACGAGCCGAAGTCTTCCTCGATCCGGTCGCGGAGCGCGCCCTCGGGCTCGTCGCCGCCGTCGGGCGACATGTTCTGCCAGAAGAGGTCGTGCAGGATGTGGCCGGAGCCGTTGTGCGTCACGCTGCGCAACGCGGCGGCCGTGCCGTCGGTCGTACCCGCGGCGCGGTTCTCCTCGAGGGTCTCGTCGGCGGCGACGAGGCCGTTGACGTAGCCCTGGTGGTGGCGGTCGTGGTGCCATCGAAGCACCTGTTCGCTGATGTGCGGTTCGAGGGCGTCGTAGTCGTACGGCAGGTCGGGCAACTCGTGGTGATGACTCATCGGGTGGACACCGGGTTCCCCTACATACGTAGGACGGGTAAATTTTCCGATGACGGCCGATGTGACCGGTCACACCCCGGAATCCGACGAGTGTGGCGACCGCCTCCGGGGTGGCTCCGGACCGGTTCCGATTCGTCGTCCGTCGGGTCGGGTCGTCCCCATGGACGCGGGCGTCGGGCGATCGTCGCCGGAAAGCCCTATCCCGACGGGCCGCGTCGTGCCGCGGTAGCCATGGCCACTCGCGACGTCCACCTCCCGGTGGCAGCCCAGGAGTCGATCGAGACGACGCTCGCGCTGGCCGAGCGCGCCGGGTCCCTCGGCTACGACCGGGTGTGGGCACCCGAGACGTGGGGCCGCGACGCGGTGTCGACGCTGGCGGTACTGGCCGACCGCCTCGACGACGTCGGCCTCGGCGCGAGCATCCTCAACGTCTACTCGCGCTCGCCGGCGCTCCTCGGGCAGACGGCGGCGACCCTCGCGGAGCTGTCCGACGGCGACTTCCGCCTCGGCCTCGGTCCGAGCGGCCCGGCGCTCGTCGAGCGCTGGCACGGCCTCACCCACGATCGTCCCCTGCGGCGCACCCGGGAGGCGGCGGAGATCGCCCGGGCGGTCCTCTCTGGCGAGGTCGTCGACTACGACGGCGAGGTGTTCCAGCTCGAGGGCTTCCGCCTCCGGTGCGACCCGCCAGCGGCGCCCGTCCCGATCGACCTCACCGGGCTCGGCCCGAAGGCGGTCGAGCTCGCCGGCTTCGCGGGCGATGGCTGGCACGCCCTGTTCGTCACGCCCGACGGACTGGCCGACCGCCTCGACGACCTCGACCGGGGGGCCCGAAAGGCCGGTCGCGAGGACGCTGCCCACCGGGTGACGCTGTCGATCCCCGCGTGCGCGCTCGACGACGGCGATCGCGCCCGACGGCTCGCCCGAGGTCACCTGGCGTTCTACGTCGGCGGCATGGGGCCGTACTACGCGAAGGCGCTCGCTCGGCAGGGCCACGAGGCGACGGCGCGCACCGTCGTCGAGGCGTGGCAGGCGGGCGATCGCGAGCGGGCGATGGCCGCCTTCGACGACGACCTCCTCGACGACCTCGCCGCGGCCGGCACGCCCGAGACGGCTCGATCGGCACTCGGGCGCCTCGAGGCGCTTCCCGGCGTGGACGCGGTGGCCATCTCGTTCCCGCGGGGTGCCGACCGCGAGGAGCAACGGGCCACGCTCGAGGCCCTCGCGCCCGGCGCGTGAGGGATCAGCTCACCCGGAGGGGGGCCCGGTGGCCGTCGAGGGCTCCGTAGCGCTCGCCGCGTGTCGCCTCGAGGTGGGTGAGGAGGCGCGCCGCCCAGTCGAGCTTGCGGCGCTTCTCCACCGAGACCGAGCGGTCGCCGAGGTCCCAGCCGACGAGGTCGAGCTCGGTGGCGCCGAGGTGGTCGGCCAGGTACGCCGCCCGGTCGCCGTCGGTGAAGCCGCCGGCGTTGATCGTCGCCGGCCCCGGGTGCACCTGCGTGGTACCGAGGACGGCCGACGGTCGCATGCGAGGCAGCCACCGGCGCAGTGCCCGTCGGTTGTCGCCGTGGGCGTGGACGGCGACGACGCGACCGCACCGCGTCCGGGCACAGCTCCGCGGCGGATCGGAGTCGAGGTCCGTGACGACGAGGCGCGGTGGCCGCCCGGCGGCCTCGAGTCTGGTGAGGGCGTCGCCGGTGGCGACGACGTCGTCGGCCCGGCGCGCCCGGCGGATGCCCTCGGCGTCGAGGTCAGCGCCGACGACGACCGCCACGCGGGCGTCGGACAAGTCGAGGCGGTCGACGGCGAACGGTCGGAGGTGGCGATCCGCCAGGCGGCGCGCCCGCACGTCGGCGTCGCGGTCGTAGCCGAGGTCGGCCGCGATGGCGCGGTACACCGGCTCCCACGCCGCGACGTCCACGATAGATCACCTCGCCGCGGCCACGACCGCCTCGAGCGCGTCGGCGATCTCGGGCGGGGCATCGCCGACGACGCGCTGGATCCGTCGGAGGGTCCGCGTCGAGCCGGCGAGCACCATCGGATCCTCGCCCTGGACCTGGACGCCGGCATCGGCGAGGCGGTCGCGCAGCCAGGGGGCCTCGTCGCCCAGTCCCGCCAGCTCGAACGCCCGCCAGGTCCAGTCGGCCGCCCTCGCCGGGTCGGCGGAACTGCGTCGCAGCTGGGCGCGAAGCGTCGATGCCGGCGGGGCGTCGAACTCGATCACGTCGACGTCGCCCTCGCGCACGAGGCGCTCGTCGCCGAGGTCGTCGCCGACGACGGCCGCGTCGCGCGTCGCGGCGACGTCGTGGGTGCGCACCACGCTCGCGCCACGTTCGACGGCGAGTGCCGTCGCCGCCAGCGAGACGGGGAGGGCCTTTTCGGTCGAGCGACCGGCCAGCTCGCGCAGGAAGTTCTTTCGGTTGATCGAGACGAGGATCGGTCGTCGATAGGCCCGGAACTCCGACAGGCGGCGGAACGTCTCGCGGTCGTCCGCGAGGGTCTTGCCCTCGCTCCAGCCGCCGAAGGCGGGGTCGACGATCGTCTTGTCCGTGAACCCCCCGCGGGCGAGCGCCTCGTGGATGGCCCGGACGGACTCGAGCGCGCCGGGTCGAGAGAGATCCGGCGGCGACGCCATCTTGACGACGGCGACGTCGTGGTCGGCGCAGACCCTCGGCATCTCGGGGTCGGCGAAGCCGCAGACGTCGTTGACCATCTCGAAGCCGCGATCGAGCGCGGCAGCGGCGACCTCGTGGTAGCGGGTCTCGATCGAGTATACCGCCGAGCGCGAGGCGCTCGCGATGGCGTCGGCGGCCACCGCGAGGCGATCGAGCTCCGCCTCGACCGACAGCGGCTCGTAGCGCTTGTTCGCCGTCGACAGGCCGACGTCGACGATGTCGGCGCCCTCGTCGACGAGGTCGTCGATGCGCTCGGCGGCGTCGTCCGCCGCCGTCGTCACGCTCGGCTCGTACGGCGAGCGCGCGCTGACGTTGACGACGCCCATGATCCGCGTGGGGGCACCCGGCCCGATGGCCAGGCCGGCCGCCTCGACCGTCCGCATACCGACCGGGAGTCCCCGGGAGGACTAAACGGCTCCCCTTCGGTGCGTGCGGCACCCTCGGTATCGAGGGATCTCGCGCGTGGACGAGCGCCGGGGGCAGCGAGGGACTCGGTCCTCGAGGTGGCCGACGGGCCATCGGCCACGATGGAGGCGGGTTTCGGCCCCGTCGACGCCCGCCCCGAGGCGACCGCATCGACCACGCGCGTGGCGCGGCCCTTAATGGCGGCGGGCGACAGGATCGACCATGGGCAAGGTGAGCATCGGCCTGCGGGGCTGGCGCTTCGACGAGGACGACGTCTTCACCGACGAGGGCGAGTTGCGCCCCCTGGAGGAGATGCCCCGGGACGTGCGAAACCGGCTCAACCGCCTGACGAACCTGATCGACGCGCCGTGTGACTGCTGCTGGCTCGTCCACGGCGACGAGCACATCGAGCGCTGCAACGTCGCCGAGGTGGTCTACGGCGAGCCGATGTCGGAGGTGGTCGTCTGCGCGGAGCACGAGGCCGACCTGCTGTACTGGTACCGCGAGCGCGGCGGCGCCGCCCACCGGGGGGAGGCGTCGTTCCGGGACGCGTTCCACGAGTGGTTCGCCGACGGCGGGCGCGCCCCCGAGGGGTACGGCCCCGACCGCCACGTCGAGACCGACCCCGAGGCGCTGCCCTCGTTCGGCCCCGTCGGCGACATGGAGCCGGAGGTGACGCCCGAGGACCTCGGCCTCGAGCGCGACCGCCTCGACCTCCGCGCGCTCAAGCGCGATGAGTGACGCACCCCGGGTCGTCCTCGTCGACCCGTCGGAGCCGGGCAACGTCGGGACGGCCGCCCGGGCGATGAAGAACTTCGGCTTCGAGGACCTCCGCCTGATCGACCCGCCGGCGCTCGACCGCGACGGCGAGGCCTACGGCTTCGCCGCGCAGGCCCGCGAGGACGTCCTGCCGGCGGCGACGGAGACGACGTTCGAGGCGGTCGTCGAGTCGCACTACACGGTCGGCTTCACCGCCCGACCCGGCACGGACGCCCGACGCCACGTTCGGTACCCCGCGGTGCCCCCCGCGGCGGTGCGCGATGAGCTCGCCGGCCTCGACGCCTCGGTCGCCCTCGTCTTCGGTCGCGAGCGCATCGGCCTCACGAACGACGAGCTCGGCCAGCTCGACCGGGTGTGCACCATTCCTGCCGACCCTGCGTACCCGTCGTTGAACCTGGGCCAGGCGGTGACCGTCGCCCTGTACGAGCTCCGCGGGCTGTCGGGCGTCGAGCCCGCGGTCGAGATCCACGAGCGCGCCCCGGCGGCCGAGATCGAGCGCCTGCACGACCGCTTCGAGGGGTTGCTGCTCGCGGTCGGCCACCCCGTCGAGAAGCGCACGAAGGCGATGCGGCTGTGGCGGCGCCTCCTCGGCCGGGCGCACCCGACCGAGCGCGAGGTGCGCACGCTCACCGGCGTCTTCCGCCGGGCCGCCGACTTCGTCGAGCACCCCGGGGGCGACTAGGCCCCGTCGGCGCGCGCCCGGATCGCCTCGCGCAGCAGGTCGCTCACGAGCTCGCCATCGGCGCGCCCGCGCAGCTCGGCCATGCACTCGCCCATGAGCGCCGAGAAGGCACCCATGCCCTCGGCCTCGACCTGGGCGGCGTTCGCCTCGACCACCCCGTGCACCACGTCGCGCACGGCGTCCTCGTCGACGCCGCCGAAGCCCTCGGCCTCGGCGACGGCCGCCACCGACGCCGCCGGTCGGCGCGCGACGGCCGCGAGGAGCTCGGGAAGCCCGTCTTTCGAGACGTCGCCCGCCGCGTGCAGCACGAAGACCTCGCGGAGGCGGTCGTCCGTCAGCGTCCCGACGTCGACGCCGTCTCGACGCATCTCGGTGAGCGTGCTCGCCAGCGTGGTGGCGGCGACCGTCGGCGCCACCCCCAGGTCCTCCACGGCTGCCTCGAAGATCTCCGCGCGTTCGCCGGTGGCCACCTGCTCCGCGAGGTCGGGGTCGAGGCCGTACGCCTCGACGTAGCGCTCGACGGTGTCCGTCAGGAGCTCCGGTCGCTCGACGTCGAACCCGCCGAGGTCCACCGGGGGGACGTCCGTCTCCGGGTACATCCTCGCGGCGCCGGGTAGCGGTCGGAGGTAGCGACTCGTCCCGTCCTCCCGGGCGTCGCGGGTCTCCTCCGGGACGCCCTCGATCGCGGCCGCGGCCCGCTCGGCGACGGCCGCCAAGGCGGCCGCGGCCGTCTCCCCGTCGCCGACGACGAGGGCGACGGCGTCCGCCGGATCCGCGCCGACGGCCGCGCGAAGCGCCTCGACGTCGGCGGCCTCGAGGCCGTAACCAGGGAGCTCGTCGGTGTGGAACAGCCCGTCCACGCCGTGGCGTCGGGCGTGGTCGGCGAGCTCGCTCCCGAGGCGGCGGTCGGGCTGGATCTCGCGCCCGACGAGCCCGTCGAAGCCGACGAGGCGAAGGCCAACCGCCCGACCGCCCGCCTCTAGGGCCGACGTGACGATCTCGGAGTCGGTGCCGCGGACGGCGTCGGTGACGTCGACGGGGTCGCCGACGGCGGCATCTCGGTCGCGAAGCGCCCCGGCGATCGAGAGGAGCGCCGCCTGTCGGCGCACCTCGAGGCGGACGATCTCGTCGATGAGGTCGAGCGCCTGGACGCCCTTGAGCTCGACCCGGGCACCGTCCGGGGTGGAGATGTTGACGTCCTGGCGGATGGTGCCGAGACCGCGTCTGACCGCCCGCGTCGAGCGGAGCACCATCCCGAGGTGCTCGGCGACCGCGCGCGCCTCCTCGGGGCTCGAGATGTCCGGTGCGGTCCCGATCTCGACCAGTGGGATGCCCAGTCGGTCGAGGCTGTAGCGCACGCCGTCCTCGAGGGCCTCGACCCGCTGGGCGCTTTCCTCCTCGAGCTGGAGGTCGTCGATGCGGACGGTGCCGTGGTCGGTCTCGACCGCACCGTCGGTTGCCAGCTTGACCGTCCGCTGGAAGCCGCTGGTGTTCGAGCCGTCGACGACGATCTTGCGCATGACGTGCGCCTCGTCCACGGGCGACATCTCGAGGAGGTCCGCGATCTGGAGGGCCGTCTCGATCGCGTCCTCGTTCAGCGGCCCGGGTGGCTCGTCGTCCTCCTCGACGAGGCACGTCGAGTCGTAGGCGAGGTACTCGAACCGGCGCTCGACGCGCGCCTCCTCCAGGGCGGCCGCGTCAATCTCGCCGAGCTCGCTGCGCGTCGGGTGCAGGAACCGGTGGAACACCCGGACGGCGTCCTCGGGCTCGCGCAGCCGGGTGGGACACCCGCAGAACAGCTTCGTCGGCGTGTCAAGCTGCTGGTGAATCTCGAGGCCGGCGACCAGGTCCGGCTCGTCCGCGCTCATCGGTCGACCCCTCGCGGAGCGACCACAAAAAGGGGGCGTTCGACCTCAGTCCTCGCCGAGGATGCCCCGCTCGGTCATCGCGCGGGGGTCGAGCACGGCGTCCGCCTGCGCCTCGGTGAGGTACCCCTCCTCGATGGCGACCTCGCGGACGGTTCGGTCCGTCTCGAGCGCCGTCTTCGCGACCGTCGCCGCGGCATCGTAGCCGATCGCCGGGTTGAGCGCCGTCGCGAGGGCCATCGACCGCTCGACCTGTCTGGCGCAGTGGGCGACGTCGGCGTCGAGTCGCGCGACGAAGCGCTCGGCGAAGACCTCGGCGGCGTTGGCGATGAGGCGCGCCGACTCGAGGGCGTTGTGCGCGATGACCGGCTTGTAGAGGTTGAGGTCGAGCTCGCCGCGGGCGGCCCCGGCGGCGATCGCGGCGTCGTTGCCGACGACCTGCTTGTGGACCTGGTTGACCGCCTCGGCGACGACGGGGTTGATCTTGCCGGGCATGATGGACGACCCGGGCTGGTTCTCCGGCTGGTCGATCTCGCCGAGGCCGTTTCGCGGGCCGGAGGCGAGCAGGCGCAGGTCGTTCGCGATCTTGTTCATCGAGCCGGCGATGGTCCGCAACGCGCCGTGCGCCTCGGCCATCGCGTCGTGCGCCGCCTGCGCCTCGAAGTGGTCGTCCGCCTCGCGAAACGCCAGCCCGGTCTCCCCGGCGAGGAACTCCGCGGCGAGCGCGGGGAACGCAGGGTCGGTGTTGAGCCCCGTCCCGACGGCGGTCCCGCCGAGGGCGAGCTCCGCGAGGTGGTCACCGACGGCGTCGAGGCGGTCGAGCCCCTTCGCCATCTGCGTCCGGTAGCCGCCGAACTCCTGGCCCAGGCGCACCGGCGTGGCGTCCTGGAGGTGGGTCCGGCCCGTCTTGACGACATCGTCGAACGCCTCGGCCTTCGCGTCGAGGGCGTCTCGAAGCGTCTCGAGTGCCGGGCGGACGTCGCGCTCGATCGCCTCGTACGTCGCGACGTGCATCGCGGTCGGGATGACGTCGTTCGACGACTGCCCGAAGTTGACGTGGTCGTTCGGGTGGACCGACCGCTCGCCCACCGCGGCGCCGAGCAGCTCCGCGGCGCGGTTGGCGATGACCTCGTTGGCGTTCATGTTCGAGGAGGTCCCCGACCCGGTCTGGAAGACGTCGACCGGGAACTGGTCGTCGTGCTCGCCGGCGACGACCTCGCGCGCGGCCTCGACGATGGCCTCGGCCGTCTCCGCCTCCAGGTGGCCCAGCTCGCGGTTGGCCCGCGCGGCGGCGAGCTTGACGAGCCCGAGCGCCCGGATGAACCGTCGGTCGAACGTCAGCCCCGAGATGGGGAAGTTCTCGACGGCGCGCTGGGTCTGCGCGCCCCAGTAGGCTTCTGCCGGGACGGCCACCTCGCCGAGGCTGTCGCGCTCGATGCGTGTGTCCTCGTCCATGGTGAGCGGTCGGCCCGCGCGGGCACTAAACCCACCGGAACCGGCCTAGCCGAATCGACCGAGGCCGGTCTGGGCGGTCGCCTCGGCGATGCGCTCGAGGGGGCGCTCGACGGCGTCGGGGTCGACCTCCCACTCGTCGACGACGTATCGCCTGACCGCGTCGAGGTCGGGCGACGGCGTCGTCGGGGTCCCCTCGTAGCTGGCGTCGACGCGGGGGTCGAGGAAGAGCTCGCGGATGCCGTCGGCCCGGGGGATGACGCGACCGTCGCTCTCGAGGACGCCCCACAGATCGCCGTGCTCGCGGACCGCCTCGACGGCCGTCTTCGGGCCGTACCCGCTGAGGCCGTCGTTGTAGTCGGTCCCGACGAGGATGGCCACGTCGACGAGCTGCTCGCGAGAGAGATCGAGCCCGTCGAGCGTGGCGGCGAGGTCCATCCGCTCGGGGTTGCCGGAGCTGGTGAGCTGGCGGATCGTCACCGGTGCGCCGAAGAGCAACGCGTCGTAGTCCTCCGTCCCCGCCGCGTCGACGACCCCGCGAGCGGCCAGGTCGGCCGCCTGGGCCTCGCCCTCCGCGGGGGCCTCCAGGTAGGGCAGGTCGAGGCGCTCGAGCAGCCCCCGGCTGGTCGTCTGGATCACGTCGGTGAGGCGCTGTGACTGCGAGTCGAGGCGGGCCGCCTCGATGGCGTCGCCTCGCTCGCGCGCGGCCTCCATCTCGGCCTCGCGTGCCTCGCGCGCCTCCCGACGGCGCTCGATCTCGTCGGTCTTGAGCACCGACGGCTCGCCGTCGAAGACGAACAGCGGTCGGATCGACCCCTCGAGCAGCTTCGCGACCCCCTGAAGGATGCCGATGAGGTTGGCGACCTCGTCGCCGGCTCCGGTCGTGTACGCCCGCGAGTCGGTGAACCGGACGGTGATGGTGAGGTATCGGTACAGCCAGTTGTGGGCGTCGACCGCCAGCGTCCACCCGCGCAGCTCCTCGATGGCGACCGGCTCGATGACCGCCAGCTCGCGCAGCGCCGCGTTTCCCATCGCGTCGACCGTGGCTCCGGCGGGACAAAGGCGATGTGGTCCTGGGTCCCACCCGAACATCATCTATAAGTAACTTGACGCACCACGGACACGGGAGGTTCCATGGCACGAGGTACGGTGGCCTTCTTCCACGATCGGAAGGGCTACGGGTTCATCGAGACGGAGGATGCGGACGAGGACATCTTCTTCCACATGGAAGACCTCGGCGGTCCGGACGTCGAGGAGGGTCAGGAACTGGAGTTCGACATCCAGCAGACGGACGAAGGTCCCCGCGCGACCAACATCGAGCGGCTATAGCCCCGTCAGCTGCGGCGGAGGTGTTCGCGGGCGTAGCGCCGCTGCGACGAGGGGAGCGGCCGCTCAAGGAGCGCTTCAAGGGCGTCCTCGAGCGATCCACCCGCCGGCGTCGGTCGGGCGAACGCCACCTCGCCCTGCGGCCCGCACTCGCCGGTGAATCCGAAGCCCGCCCGGTGGAGGGCGACCGCCGCATGTGGCGTCGCCGCGTTGACGAGCACAGCGTCGTACGCACCGTCGAGCGCCCAGTCGGCGAACTCGTCGATGGCCGTCGGTCCGAGGCCCTCGCCCTGGCGATCGCGACGGACCGCCCAGTGGCGCACCCGACACCGCGCGGTGTCGCGGCGGTCCGACGAGAAGGCCACGGCCGCGACCACCTGGTCGTCGACCGTCAGGACGGCCGTTCCCGTCCGTCGCCGCCCGAAGTGGCCGGCGAAGGGAACGCGCTCGTGCGAGAGCGAGAGGTCGTCCGGTTCGCCCGGACGGCTGGACACCCGGAACGTGGGTGACGAGGGCATGGGGGAGGGGTTGCGCCGGCCGGGAGTCGAACCCGGGCTGAGGGCTTGGAAGGCCCTAGTCCTACCGCTAGACCACCGGCGCGCGGGTGCTCCTACCGACCGGAGGCTAATGGGGGTTCCGTCACGGGTCCGCGCCACGGACGCGCGCGTAGAGGTTGCCCGCCTCCGCCCAGCGTCGCTCGACGGCGAGGTCGCTCGCGGCGAGCTCCGCGTCGAGGGTCTCGCGGTCGTATAGGTGGTAAAACCGCGGCACGACCGTCCCGTCCGGCAGCGTCCAGTCGACCGTCGTGGCGGTGGCCGTCTCGAGGTCGTCGAAGCGCTCGTGGTGGACCGACCAGACGCTGATCAGGCCGACGCCGTCGGCGGCCAGGACGCGTGCGAGCTCGTCGAGGCTGGCCACCCGCCGCCGTCGGTCGGGGAGATGGTGCAGGGTCGCGACGTACAGCGCCACGTCGACCGCCCCCGACCGCAGCGGCACCGCCAGCGCGGAGCCCTCGAGCAGGTCGACGCCCGGCGCGTTGGTTCGGGCGTGGCCGAGCATCGCCCGGCTGACGTCGACGCCGACGGCTCGCTCGACCGTGGCCGAGAGGGGGCGGAGGTGTCGGCCGTTGCCGCACCCGAGGTCCAGCCCGCACGCGCCCCGCGGGGCCGACCCCAGGAACGCCTCGACCGCCGGCCAGGGTCGCCGGCGGGTGGCGTCGAAGTGGGCGGCGATGCGCTCGAAGGTCGCGCGCACCGCGGGCGGCTCCCTCGGGCGGTCGGTCACCATGGTCGCGTCGGAGGCTCGCGTCGAGGGTGCAAAAACGCGCCGGCGTCTGACGAATCGTCTGACACCGGCGTTACGTACTTAGTAGGGGGCCCCATATGGCCTCCAAGCGGATGAGGCGTGACTACTTCGACCTCGCTGTCACCGAGGCCGAGTGGGTCGACTCGGACGGCTCGCCGGCCATGCCCCGTTTAGTCATCACCTACGACGGCCCCCGGGACACGCTTCGATCCGTATTCGAAATCGGTGCCGAGCCGCGCGGCGCCGGCACCATCGACGTGGCGTTCCGCCTGCAGGGCTCGATCGACGCGAGCGACGCCGACGGCGTGTTGAGCGTGAGCGACCGCCTCACCGGCGACTTCCTGATCGAGGTCAACACCGACGTCGACCCGGTGCTGACGTTCCTGCGGGCGGCCCGACGCTACTGCGAGGCCGAGGCCGACGCCGAGGGACGCTACGCGCTCGAGATCCGCCC
This sequence comes from Halobacteriales archaeon, assembly GCA_046543335.1. GTDB lineage: Archaea > Halobacteriota > Halobacteria > Halobacteriales > SKSH01 > CAZCYF01. Next base: position 4,049 of record JBKGZP010000038.1, on the reverse strand, counting down.
CGGCGAGGGGAGCTCGCTCGTCTTCGAGAAGGGCACGTTCCTGGTCTACAACGCCGACGGCAGCCTGCTCCGCCAGCACAGCCTCATCCCCAGCGGCGTCGAGCTGTAAGGCGTCAGTGGGCGCCCTCGCCGGCGGGCGCGACCATGTCCTCGATGCGAAGGATCAGGACGCTCTCCGTGTCGTCCTTCCCGTCGATCACCCCGTCGATGACCAGCGCCGAGACGGGCGTGGGGCCGACGGAGACCGCGTCCCCCTCGTGGAGGTCGCGCACGGAGCCCCGGATGGACACCTCCGCGCGACAGAGCGTCGGGTGGTGGACGTTCGTCAGGTTGATCCCCACCACGTTGACGTCGGCGACGGGCTCGCCGTCGACCGTGAGCGCGACCTCCGCCGGGTCCTCGACCTGCTGGATCTCGAGGACCTCGTAGGCCGTGGCGGTGGGCCGGTACCCACCCTTGGGTCCCGGGACGCCCTCGACCAGCTGCAACGCCTTCAGACTCTGCATCTGGTTGCGGATCGTCCCCGGGTTCCGGTCGACCTCCTCGGCGATCGTCTCGCCCTTGACCGCCGACTCGGCCTCCGCGTGGAGGTACACCAGCGCCCCGAGGATGCTGCGCTGGCTCGGGGTCAACTCGATCGACGACATGGCGGGGGGTTGGCCGCTGGCGTACTTAATCCCGACGACCCCGGCCGAACGCGGGGGTTTGATGCCCCCAGGCGACGAGCCCTGTGACGATGCGACCGGTCTCCATCATCGGCGTGCCGACCGACTTCGGGGCGAACCGACGCGGCGTCGACATGGGCCCCTCGGCGATCCGCTACGGCGGGCTGTACGAGGGGCTCGACGCGGCGGGCGTCGAGTGGCACGACGAGGGGGACCTCCGCACGCCACGCATCGCGACGGCCGGCCCGCGCGAGGCGTCGCACGGCCGGATCCGACACCTCGAGGAGACCGCCGAGGTGTGCTCTCGCCTCGCCGAGCGCGCGGGGTCGGCATTCGAGGACGGGCACGTCCCGCTCGTCCTCGGCGGCGACCACTCGATCGCCATCGGGACGGTCGGGGCCAGCGCCCAGGTCGGCCCGATCGGGGCGATCTGGTTCGACGCGCACGCCGACTTCAACACGCCCGCGACCTCGCCGAGCGGCAACATCCACGGCATGCCGTTGGCGGCCGTGCTCGGCCACGGGGAGTTCCGCGAGCGCGCCTGGGCGTACGCACCGAACCTCCGCGAGGACCGCGTCGCCCTCGTCGGGCTGCGCGACGTGGACGAGACGGAGGCCGGCCCGCTGCGCGACAGCGACGTCACCGTGTTCACGATGACCGACATCGACCGCCGGGGCATGCTCGCGGTCGTCGAGGACGCCATCGCGGTGGCCACCGGTGGAGGCGACGGGGCGATCCACGTGAGCCTCGACCTCGACTGGCTCGACCCGAACGAGGCCCCCGGCGTCGGCACACGCGTGCGCGGGGGCGTCAGCTACCGCGAGGCGCACACGGCGATGGAGTCCCTGGCCGAGGTGGTCGCCGACGACGGTCTTCGGTCGATGGAGCTCGTCGAGGTGAACCCCATCCTCGACCGGTCGAACGAGACCGCCCGGCTGGCGGTCGAGCTGGCGGCGAGTGCCTTCGGCAAGCGGATCCTCTAGTCGTCGGCGGCCGGCGCGGGCGGGAAGACGGCCACCGCGGCGAGGCGGTCGTCGGGGTCGACCCGCATGACCGTCACGCCCATCGTGTTGCGCCCCGACCGGGAGATCTCGTCGGCCCAGGTCCGCATGATCTGTCCGCGCTCGGTGAGGAGGACCACCTCGTCGCCGGGCGCGACCAGCGCGGCGTCGGCGACTTCGCCGTTTCGTCCGCCGGTCTTGATGTCCATGAGGCCCTTGCCGTAGCGCGACTGGCGACGGTACTCCCCGAGGGGGGTGCGCTTCCCGAAGCCGCGGTCGGTCACGGTCAACGCGTCGACGTCCGCATCGGGCTCGGCGGCCTCGACGGCGACGACCGCCGCCCCCTCGGCGAGCTGAACGGCCCGGACCCCCCGGGCGGTACGGCCCATCGGGCGGACGTCGTCCTCGTCGAAGCGGATCGCCATGCCGTCGGCGGTGAACACCACGAGGTCCATCGAGCCGTTCGTGACGACGGCGTCGACCACCTCGTCGCCCGCCTCGAGGTCGGTCGCGATGATGCCGGTCGAGAGGACGTTCTCGAAGGCCGAGGCCTCGAGGCGCTTGACGTAGCCGTCGCGAGTCACCAGCGTCACGTAGCCGTCCGCCTCGAGGTCGCTCGCGGCCACGACGTGGGTGATGCACTCGTCGTCATCGAGGGCGAAGAGGTTGACCGCGGAGCGACCCCGGGCGGTCCGACCCATGTCCGGCAGCTCGAAGGCCGTGCGCTCGTGGACCTTGCCCGCGTCGGTGAAGCAAAGCAGCCGGTCGTGGCTGCTGACCCGACGCAGCACGCAGATCCGGTCGTCCTCCTTCACGTCGGCGCCGATGATCCCCTTCCCGCCGCGTCGCTGGGGGTCGAACCCGTCGGCGTCCATGCGCTTGACGTAGCCGTCGCGCGTGAGCACGACGAGGACGTCCCGCTCCGGGATGAGGTCGGCGTGCATCCGGCGCGGGCCGCCCTCGATGATGCGCGTGCGCCGCTCGTCGGCGTATCCGGCCTTCATCGCCTCGAGCTCCTCGACGACGACCGCCCGCAGCGCCGACTCGTCGGCGAGGATCGCCTCGAGGCGCTCGATCTCGGCGGTGACCGCCTCGTACTCCGCCTCCACCTCCTCGACCTCGAGCGAGGTCAGGCTGCCGAGTTGCATGCGAACGACGTGCTCCGCCTGCGCCTCGGAGAACGCGAAGTCGGCTTGCAGCACCGCGATCGCCGCCGCCCGGTCGTCGGACTCGCGGATGGCCTCGATGACGTCGTCGACGCGGTCGAGCGCGCGAAGGCGCCCCTCCAGGATGTGGGCGCGGTCCTCGGCCTCGCCGAGGTCGTACTCGCTCCGGCGACGGACGACCTCGAGGCGGTGATCGACGTAGGCCTCGAGTGCCTCCTTGAGGTTGAGCACGCGCGGCTGGCCGTCGACCAGCGCGAGGCAGATGTAGGAGAAGGTGCGCTCGAGGTGGTGCTCGAGCAGGCGGTTCTCGACGACGTCGGTGACCGCCCCGCGGCTCACCTCGACGACGACCCGGACGCCGGTGCGGTCCGACTCGTCGCGCAGGTCGGTGACGCCCTCGATGCGGCCCTCGTTGACGTCGTCGGCGATGCGCTCGACGAGGCGCGCCTTGTTCGTCTGGTAGGGGACCTCGGTGATGACGATGCGGTCGTTCGCCCCCTCGCGCTCCTCGACCTCGTACTCCGCGCGCACCGTGAGGCGGGCGCGACCGGTCTCGTACGCCTCGCGCACCGACTCGAAGCCCACGATGTTCGCGCCCGTCGGGAAGTCCGGCCCCTGGACGTGCTCCATGAGGTCCGCGACCGTGAGCTGGGGGTCCCCGATGAGCGCGACCGTGGCGTCGACGATCTCGCCGAGGTTGTGCGGGGGGATGTTCGTGCTCATCCCGACCGCGATGCCGGAGGAGCCGTTCACGAGCAGGTTCGGGACGCCCGCGGGAAGCACCTCCGGCTCCTCGAGGCGGTCGTCGTAGTTCGGGACGAAGTCGACGGTGTCCTTCTCGATGTCCTCGAGCAGTTCCTCGGCGATGGGCGCCATGCGCGCCTCGGTGTAGCGCATCGCCGCCGGGGGATCGTCGTCGAGGGAGCCGAAGTTGCCCTGGCCGTCGATCAGGGGGTAGCGCATGGCGAATGGCTGGGCCATGCGCACGAGCGCGTCGTAGATGGCCTGGTCCCCGTGGGGGTGGTAGTTCCCCATCGTCTCGCCGACGATGGACGACGACTTGCGGTGGCCGGAGCCGCTCGTGATGCCCGCCTCGTGCATCGCGTAGAGGATGCGCCGGTGCACCGGTTTGAGCCCGTCCTTGGCGGAGGGGAGCGCGCGCCCGGCGATGACGCTCATCGCGTAGTCGATGTACGACTGCTCCATCTCGTCCTCGA
>JBKGZP010000037.1:0-16683 GCA_046543335.1 Halobacteriales archaeon | reverse complement strand
TCCACCTCAGCTCGGAGTTCGTCGGCGGAGTCGTCCTCCCCGGACTGGTCTTCGGGGCCGTCCTCCTGTGGCCGTTCGTCGACTACCGTCGCGAGCCCATCCACTTCACGGCGAACCCCCTCGACCGGCCCTGGCAGACGGCCGTCGGGATTGCCGGCGTCGTCTTCGTGATGGCCGCGTCGATCGCCGGCATGGACGTCATCGTCGCCGACATCCTGGGCAGTAAGACGGCGGACATTCGGCCGTTCCTCACCGCGTTGGTGATTCTCGCCCCACCGGTCGCCGGCGGTATGACGTACCTGCTCCTCGAACGCGGGGGTGGCGAGCCGTGACGGAGGTGTGGCGGCCGCCGTCCCTCTCGCCCCGACGGTATCGTTGGCTCGATCGCTCGACGAAGCTGCTGGGGGTGGCGCTGATCGCCGCCGGGCTCCACGTCGGCGGCGCCACCCCGCTCGGCCTGGCCCTCGCCGTCGTCGGCGCGGGCCTCGGCCTCCTCACCATCACCATCGACCGACCATGAGCGACGCACCACCTGACGGTCGCACGACCACCGACGGCATCGACACCGCCCGACGGAGCTTCCTGAAGGGCGTCGGCCTCTCGGCCGCGCTCGGGCTCACCGGCGTCGGTCTCGCCGACGAGCACCTCGGCCTGCAGGGGCTGCAGGTCGTCGACGAACCGATCGGCGAGTACCCCTACCGGGCGTGGGAGGACCTTTACCGCGAGGAGTGGGACTGGGACTCGACCGCCCGGTCGACGCATAGCGTGAACTGCACCGGCAGCTGTTCCTGGGAGGTCTTCGTCAGGAACGGCCAGGTCTGGCGCGAGTCGCAGGCGGGCGACTATCCCCGCTTCGACGAGGACCTCCCCGACCCCAACCCACGTGGCTGTCAGAAGGGAGCGTGTTACTCCGACTACGTCAACGCCGACCACCGCGTCCTCCACCCGCTTCGTCGGACCGGCGAGCGCGGTGAGGGGAAGTGGCAGCGCATCAGCTGGGACGAGGCGCTTACCGAGATCGCCGAGCACGTCATCGAGACCGTCCAGGAGGAGAACTACGACGCGATCAGTGGGTTCACGCCCATCCCGGCGATGAGCCCGGTGTCGTTCGCGGCGGGGAGCCGCCTAATCAACCTGCTGGGCGGGGTGTCACACTCGTTCTACGACTGGTACTCGGACCTCCCGCCCGGCCAGCCGATCACGTGGGGCACCCAGACCGACAACGCCGAGAGTGCCGACTGGTACAACGCGGACTACCTCATCGCCTGGGGCTCGAACGTCAACGTCACGCGCATCCCCGACGCGAAGTACTTCCTCGAGGCCGCCTACAACGGCACCAAGCGCGTCGGCATCTTCTCTGATTACTCCCAGACGGCCATCCACTGCGACGAGTGGCTCGCCCCGGACCCGGGCACCGACACCGCCCTAGCGCTGGGCATGGCCCGGACGATCGTCGACGAGGGGCTGTACGACGCCGAGCACCTCCGCGAGCAGTCCGACATGCCGCTGCTGGTCCGCGAGGACACCGGCAAGTTCCTCCGCGCGGACGAGGTGCCCGACCTCGAGGTCGAGACCGACCGCCCTGACCACGTCTTCGTGATGCACGACGCCGGGGGCGGTTTGCGGGCCGCACCCGGCTCCCTCGGGCTGCGCGACGGCCAACACGACGCCGACGCCAGCATCGAGCTGGACTTCGAGCCCGACCTCGCGGTCGAGACGACCGTCGAGACCGTCGACGGGCCGGTGGCCGTCCGGTCGGTCTGGGCTCGCCTCCAGGAGGAACTCGCCACGTACACCCCCGAGCACGTCCAGGAGGTCACCGGCGTCGGGCCGGAGACCCACCAGGAGATCGCCCGGGAGTTCGCCGGGGCCGACCGGGGGAAGATCATCCACGGCAAGGGCGTGAACGACTGGTACCACAACGACCTCGGCAACCGGGCGATCCAGCTGCTCGTGACCCTGACCGGCCACATCGGCCGCCAGGGTACGGGCGTCGACCATTACGTCGGCCAGGAGAAGATCTGGACGTTCCACGGTTGGCAGCGGCTATCGTTCCCCACGGGCAGCGTCCGGGGGGTGCCCACCACGCTGTGGACATACTACCACTGCGACGTCCTCGACAACGCCGACCCGGAGACGGCCGAGCGCGTCAGGGAGGCGATCGACCGCGGGTGGATGCCCGTCTACCCGGCCGAACGCACCGACGGGTCGCGCCCGAACCCGAGCGTCCTGTTCATCTGGCGGGGCAACTACTTCAACCAGGCCAAGGGCAACGTCGCCATCGAGGAGGTGCTGTGGCCGAAGCTGGACCTCGTCGTCGACATCAACTTCCGCATGGACTCCTCGGCGCTGTACGCCGACATCGTCCTCCCCACCGCGAGCCACTACGAGAAGGTCGACCTCTCGATGACGGACATGCACTCCTACGTCCACCCGTTCACGCCCGCGGTCGAACCGCTGGGCGAGTCGAAGAGCGACTGGCAGATCTTCCGCGAACTCGCGGCTAAGATCCAGGAGATCGCCCGCGAGCGCGACCTCGACGCCGTTTCCGACCGATCGTTCGAGCGCGACATCGACCTGCGATCGGTCCACGACGATTTCGTGCGCGACTGGGAGACGGGCACGTCCGACGCCCTCGTCGAGGACCGGGCGGCCGCGGAGTTCATCCTCGAGCACTCCGAGGAGACGAACCCGGCGGGCACGGACGCGCAGGTGACCTTCGACGACATCGTCGAGCACCCCCGTCGATTCCTGGCCACCGGCGACCACTGGACCTCGGACATCGAGGACGAGGAGGCTTACGCGCCGTGGAAAAACTACGTCCAGGACAAGCGGCCCTGGCCCACCTTCACCGGGCGCCAGCAGTACTACATCGACCACGACTGGTTCCTCGACGTCGGCGAGGCGCTGCCGACGCACAAGGACGCGCCCACGCTGCAGGACCGATCCGAGTACCCCCTACGGTACAACACGCCCCATGGGCGATGGTCGATCCACTCGACCTGGCGCGAGAACGAGAAGATGTTGCGTCTCCAGCGCGGCGAACCGGTGGTCTACCTCAACCCGAAGGACATGGCCGACCGCGACATCGAGGACGGCGACACCGTTCGCATCTATAACGACCTCGCCGAGGTCGAGGTCCAAGCCAAGCGCTATCCGAGCGGCGAGCCCGGCACAGCGCGGATGTTCTTCGCCTGGGAGCGCTTCCAGTATCCGAGCCGGGGCAACTTCAACTCGCTCGTCCCGCTGTACCTCAAGCCGACGCAGCTGGTCCAGTACCCCGAGGATACCGGCGAGCACCTGTACTTCTTCCCCAACTACTGGGGGCCGACGGGGGTCAACAGCGACGTCCGCGTCGAGGTCGAGCCCGTCGAGGGGGGTGCGGACGGATGAGCCGCGCGGCCGACGAGCGCGCGGTGGCGCTCGCGGAGGGCATCGATCACCAGGTGGCGATGGTGATGGATCTCAACAAGTGCATCGGCTGTCAGACTTGCACCATCGCCTGCAAGACGAACTGGACCGACGGCGGCGGGCGCGAGTACATGTACTGGAACAACGTCGAGACGAAGCCCGGTGCGGGCTATCCCCGCGACTGGGAGGCCCTCGGCGGCGGGTGGGACGATGCCGGCCAGGAACGCGAGCCCGGGGAGCTCCCCGACGAGGAGGCCTACGGTCGGCCGTGGGACTTCAACCACAGACAGATCATGTACGAGGGCAGCGACGAGCCCCTCCGGCCGATGGACGCGGCCGACTGGGGGCCGAACTGGGACGAGGACGAGGGCGCCGGCGAATACCCGAACTCGTACTACTTCTATCTCCCGCGCATCTGCAACCACTGCACCCACCCCTCCTGCGTGGAGGCCTGCCCCCGATCGGCGCTGTACAAGCGCGAGGAGGACGGCATCGTGCTCGTCGACCAGGACCGCTGTAGGGGCTATCGCTACTGCGTCGAGGGCTGTCCCTACAAGAAGGTGTACTACAACGCGATGAAGAAGACCGCCGAGAAGTGCATCTTCTGTTACCCCCGCATCGAGGGCGCCGGACCCGACGGGGAGGTCCACCCGCCCTCGTGCGCGGCGGACTGTCCCCCGCAGCTGCGTTACGTTGGCTATCTGGACGACGAGGACGGCCCCATCCACAAGCTGGTCAACGAGTACGGGGTCGCCGTCCGGCTCCACCCCGAGTTCCGCACCGAGCCGAACGTCTTCTACATCCCCCCGTTCGCACCGCCCCAACACTCCGAGGGTGGGGAATCGGTCGCCGCCGAGCGCATCCCGCGGACGTACCTCGAGGAGCTGTTCGGCCCCGACGTGAACGAGGCCCTCACGACCATCCAGCGCGAGCGCGATCGGGTGCGCCGCGGCGAGGAGAGCGAGCTGATGGAGCTCCTGACGGCCGTCGACGCCGCCGACCAGTACCGACTGGAGGTCTTCGATGCGCCGTGAGGTGCTCGCGGCGCTCCTGGTGCTGTCCGCGGTCGTCCTTGTGGCCGCCGTCGCTCTCCCCGCGGTGACCGAGGCGCGCCCCGCCTTCGAGATCCCGGTCTATCACGCGGACGAGGCGGGCGACCTCGACCGTGTCGACGGGACGGACTGGACGGCGACCCCCGCGGCCTCGGTCCCCCTGGCGAGCGCTGGTGCCGCGGTTCCCGGAGGCGAGGACACGACCGTCGACCGCATCGACGTCAAGGCCGCCCGGACGGACGACCGGCTCTACCTTCGACTCGCCTGGCCGGACCCGTCGCCGGATCGGTCGACCGACCGGATCCGGGCCTTCGCCGACGCGGTCGCCGTCCAGCTACCGGTCGAGGAAACCGAACGACCGCCCATCGCGATGGGGGGACTCGACAACCAGGTGAACGTCTGGTTCTGGCGGGCCGACGGGACCGTGGAGGAGTTGCTCGCCGGGGGCGTCGGGACCACGACCCGGTTCGAGGACCCGATGCTCAACGCCGACGCGACCCACGCCGACGGCCGGTGGCGGGTGGTCATGGACCGGCCGCTGGAACCGACGGGGTCGAACCGGACCGCGATCAGCACCGAGACGGACGTCGACGTGGCCCTGGCGGCATGGAACGGGTCGAACCTCGAGCGATCGGGCCAGAAGGCTGCCAGCGAGTGGTACCATCTGGCCCTGGGGCCGGGCCCGAGCGGACCGCCCTTCGAGATGATTCTCTGGACGATCGCCGGTCTGGCGATCGTTTTCACGACGCTCGTGACCATCGAGGGCATACGGCGGACGCGGGGGGAGGGCTGATGGCCGACCGATCCGGCACCGAGGCGGTCCCCGGCTGGATGGCCGAGGTGGACCTCGACCACGAGGCCGCGGCCCGCGGGGGTGTCTACGAGCTGTGTGCCTCTCTCTTCACGGATCCGGACGCGGATCGGTACGCCGCCCTCGAGGCGGGGGTGGTCCACGCCGGGATGCACCGGCTCCTCGGTCGAACCGGGCTCGCGGTATCCGCGCCGGACCTCCGGGTCGACGACGACCACGAAACGCTGTCGGCCCGTTTCAACGACCTGTTCGTGATCGGCTACAGCGAGGTGGTCGACCCGACCGACGGGACGATGGCGAACCAGGGACCGCCGGTCTCGCTGTACGAGTCGGGGTATCGCCCCGAGGTGTCCTGGAACGACGTGAACCTCGATCTCGCCCGGGCGTACGACTACTTCGGGCTGTCGGTCGACGAGGCCGAGCGGCGAAACCACGACCATCTCCGTCTCGAGCTCGAGTTCATGGGCTACCTCTGTCGGCGCGAGGCCGCAGTCGACCCCGACATCGGCCGGGCCCGCCTCGACTTCCACGACCGCCACCTGCGCGTCATCACCGCGGGTCTGGCCGAGTGCCTCGAGGACGAGGTCGGAACCGGCCTGTACGGCCGGCTTGGACGGTTCCTCGATCGGTTCAGTGCCGTCGACCAGGCTGACCTCGCCGATCGATATGCGGGGGACGACCCATGAACGAGGGACCCCCGATGGCGGACGAGGCGGCCACGAGGTGGCCCCGACCGGGCCACCACGGCCTCGGCCGGTCGACGGTGGTCCTCCTGACAGTCGCCCTCGCGACCCTAACGGCGGGCGTGCGTGCCGGCGTCGTGGTGGCGCGAAACGCCCCGTTCGACCCGCTGGTGACCGACACGGGGCTCCTGCACACCGTGACGATCGTCGCTCTGGTCGCCGCGGTGCTCGGCTTCGTCGCGATCGCGGTCGCCACCCCCCACGGCACCGTTCGGGTCGGGGCGCTGTTCGCGGGGACGTTCGGCCTGCTTGGCGCCGTCGCGGAGGCTGCCGCCCTCCCGGCGACCGTCGGCATCATCGGCGGGTCGGCGGTGGCGGTCTTCGGCACGGATCGCGACCGCGGAATCGGCGACACGTACCTCCCCGGTGGATTGCTCCTCGCCGGGACGGCCGTAACCCTCGCGAGCATGATCGGAGTGCTCGACGGGACCGCCCGCACCATTGGCGGGTGGCTGGTCCTGCTCGGACTCGCGAGCCTCGCCGTCCGGGTCGCCGAGGACCGGGTAGCCCTGCTCTGGGGCGTGGCGGTGGCACTCGGGTTCGTGGCGGCGGTCGCCGGCGCCCCGTTCGCCGCCGGGAGCGCCCTGCTCGTGGGCTTCGGGGTCGTCGACATCCCGCTGGTCGTGGTGGCCGTCGGCCTCGGCGGTGCGGTCGCGCACGCCGTCCACGGCCTCCGGGCCGGACGGGCCACGCCGGTGCTGGGCGTGGGGTTGCTCCTCGCCGCCGGCATGCCCGTCACCGTCGTTCGCGCCGTTCCGTTCCTCCTGGGCGCCGTGGTCGTGCTCGCCGGGATGGAGGCGGTACGCCGGGCGGAGAATCGATCGACAGGAGGGATCGCCCGTGCCGGATGAAACTCCCGGGGACGGACCGACCGACCCACGGGTCCACCCCGAGGCGAGTCCGGGCTTCGGGTCGGACCTCGAGGGGCTCGCCGACATCGACGTCGGCCGCGACGTCACCCTCGGGGAGGCCGACCCCCGCGAGCTCCAAGCGACCGACGTCGCGCCCCTCGCAGACGCCTCGACGGCCGAGACAGTTCGAAATCTCCACGAGGGTGACGTCGTCGAGCGCCGCCGAGCGGCTCTGGCCCTGGGCGATCACCCCGCCACCGACGGAGTGGTGGGCACCCTCGTCGAGGTCGGACTGACGGACGACGACGCCGACGTCCGCCAGTTCGCCGTCGAGTCCCTCGGGACCCTCGGCGGCGCACGCGCCGAAGAGGGGGCCGTGGCGAGCCTCGCCGATTCGAACCCGTGGGTCCGGGCGGAGGCCGTCGTAGCCCTCGATCGGATCGACCGCGGTCGCTTCGAGGACCGCCTCGAGGCGGCGCTGGCGGACGACCACCATGCCGTGCGCCGCAACGCCGCCATCTCGCTGTTCAAGTGGCGTGGCCCGGCCCTTCTCGAGGAGCTATTGGCGCTCACCCACGACGACAGCGAGCGCGTTCGCGAGTGGGCGGCCCACCTACTGGCCGGGGTCGACGACCCCCGCGCCGAGGCCCGCCTTCGCGAGCTCGCCGCCGACCCCGACGAGCCATCGGTCGTCTCGAGCACCGCCGCCCGCTCGCTGCGGGCCGACCCGGGGACGTTCCGGCGCCAGTTCACGGGCGGGCTCGAGAATGACGGCGCCGACGACCCGTCCAAGAGCCGGCTGAACCGACAACCGGACCTGTGACCATGACCGACAACGACCTTCGATCGCGGGTCGAGCGCGTCCTGCGCCTGGTGCGCGATCCGGAGGCCGACGTGTCGGCCTTCGAGGCGGGGCTGATCGACGACCTCCGGGTCGCCGACGGCGACGTCGTCGTTGAGGTCGACCTCAACGGGTTCGATCCCGAGGCCGCGGAGGCGGTCTCGGCGACCATGGTGCGGGCAATCGACGAGGTCGAGGGCGTCGACCGCGTCCACGTCGAGCGCGTCGACCGTCGACCGGCGCCGGCCTGACGGTCCGCCGGCATCGCCAGCGCCGATTGGGTCGTCGCGGTCGGGAGCGCGAAGGGTGGCGTCGGAAAGTCCACGGTCACGACGCACCTCGCCTGCGCGCTGGCGGCGACCGGGCGTTCGGTCGGCCTCTTCGATGCCGACATCCACGGACCGAACGTTCCGGAACTCCTCGATCTCTCGGGTCCGGTGTACTCCGACGACGAGGGTCGGCCCCTCCCGGTCGCGACCGACGGCCTCGAGGTGATGAGCGTCGGGTTCATGGCGTCCGAGGCTCCCCTCGCCTGGCGGGGCGCGATGGCCCACGACGCCCTCTCGGAGCTCCTCGAGGAGACGGCCTGGGTCGACCCCGAGGTGGTCGTGATCGACCTCCCCCCGGGCAGCGGCGACGTCGTCCTGACCACCCTCCAGGAGGTCGCGATCGACGGCGTCGTGTTCGTGACGACGCCGTTCCAGGCGGCGATCACGGACACCCACCGGTCGGTCCAACTGTTCGAGGAGAACGACGTCCCTGTGCTGGGCGTCGTCTCGAACATGGACGCGTACGTCTGTGACGACTGTGGGAACACCCACGCCCTGTTCGAGGGATCGGACCCGGTCGACCACTTCGAAGCGCCTCTACTGGCCCGCCTGGCGTTCGACCCCGCCTGGCAGCGGACCCCCGCCCCCGCGCCGGGGGGCGTCCCGGCGGTGGCCGAGGAGCTGGCCGACGCGGTCCTCGACCGGCTCGACGACATCTGGTCCGTCGAGGTCCCGGCCGGCGCGGTCGACCTTCGGGGGACGCCCCCAGAGGAGCGCCACGATCGGGTGGCGAGCGCCTTCGTTGACCTCGATCCCGGCGAGACGTTCCACCTCGTGAGCGATCGCGATCCACGTCCGGTCCGTGGATACCTCATCGAGCTCCTGGACGCCGAGGCGGGCGCGCTCGAGCCCGTCGAGGTGCGCCGCCAGAACCCGACGACCTGGCACCTCCGAGCGCAAATGCCCGACCGATCCGCTCAGTCGTCCCGGTAGCGGACCTCCTCGACCACGTGGCGGAGTCCCTCCGCGTCACCCTCGTACCTGTACAGCGTGTCCGCATCCTCGTCCCAGGTGACCCGGTGGGTGCCGTCGCAAAAGGGGTACTCCGCGGAGAGACCGCACTGACAGAGGGCGATGTTTCCCTTCTCCGGGTCGACGTCAGACGCGTCGAGCTTGCGCGGCCCGGTGGCGTCGTGCCTGACGAGCCTGGCCATGGCGGCCCTGGGATGCCGGTGTTAAAAAGCGTGCCCGACGCGCTCGCCCGTTCACTTCGCCCTACGCAAGCGGTCCGTTTCGAGGTCAGGCGGTCGCGATCGATTGCCCGGCTCAGAACGACACCTGGTCGTAGTCGTCCACGCCCGGCAGGGGCGGATCGCGGTCGGAGTAGCCCGGACGGCCGACGGCGTCGGCGTCCAGGCCCGACCGGATGGCGAGATCGGCGTCCTCGGCGGAGGCGTACCGGTCGACCTCGACGCGCCGACAGATCTGCTCGAGGGTCTCGACCGTGCCGGTGGGGTACGACACCCGCGTGGAACCGATCGCGGCGATCAGGTCCTTCGCGCTGATCGGGAAGGAAAGCCCATCGAGGAGTGCGGCGAAGTCGGCCTTCATCGGGCCGTGGTTTCGCCGCCGACGCGATAACTACACGGCCCTTACCGCCCCGGTCGACCTCGATGGAACTCGGGGCGACGCCGTCGAGGGGGCGCCCCGCTCGGCCCAAGGGGCTAAGGCGGTCCGGGGCGGAGACATCGTATGGTCGAGAAAGCCGCCAGCGAGTCGATCGACGAGTTGCAGTACGGCTCGTTGGTCGTCTTCGGGACGATCCTGGCGGGCTTGCTCCTCGGGTGGAAGACGAGCCTCGCGACCGGCGACGACGCGCTCGCCCTCGGCGCCGCCGTCCTCGGGATGGCCGTCGCGTTCCTCGCCCACTCCTACGTCACCTACGGACGATAACCGCCGACGCCCGGCGGTTCGGAAAACAACACTTAAGCGTCTCACCTCGACAGGACTAGCCACCCATGTCCGTTCCCGAGGGCCGCTATCGCCGCTGGCACCCCCGCCGGGAGCGGACAGTGTCGATGCCGTAACGGTCGCGGCCCTCACCCGGCCGGAACCGGCCCGACGCTCCCTCTGCCTCCTTCCGTCGCTGCATCGCCGTCAGTTACAGCGTCACGATCACCGCACATGTCACACCACCACGGAGGAGCACGGAGGCACCGACGACCCCGAACGGCCGGGCTGCCGGGCGACCGGGGCGACCGAACGAGACACCGGGGGGCCACGGATGGCCGCTGAGACCGCCGACGGCCTCGACTATCCCGCGAGCGACTGGCGAGGCTTCTTCGCCGACCACTTCGGCCCCTCGATGCTGTGGGCCCTGATCAGCATCGGTGCGAGCCACATCGTGCTCGGCCCGGAGATGGGGGCGACCTTCGGCCTGTTCGCCGTCTGGCTCGTCGCCATCGTCTACCTGGCGAAGTACGGCGCCTGGGAGCTCGGCATCCGGTACAACTACGGCGTGGGGGGCAACCCCGTCGAGGCCTACGACCAGCTCCCCGGACCGAAGAACTGGATGCAGTGGTACACCGTCGCGGTCTTCACCCTCGCCTACATCGGCATCACCGCCGGCGTCGGGATGAGCACCGCCGCCCTCGCGGCGGGGGTCTATCCCCAGCTCTCGGTCCCACAGTGGTTCGTCGTCCTCGTGGGGATCGCGGGTGTGCTGGTCTTCTTCACCCGGTACAACCTGCTCGAGAAGATCCTGATGGCGTTCACCGTTGCGCTCGGGGTGCTCCTGGTCCTCGGCGTCGTCGTCGGACCCCCCTCGACGGACGTCATCGCGGAGACGGCCTTCAGTCCGGACCTCGGGGGCGACCGGACCGTGCTGTTCGTCGGGCTGTTCGCGGCCCTGGCGGGGTTCGCCCCGACGGGCTTCTCGACGAGCGTGCTCATCGGGAGCTGGAGCATGGCCAAGGGCGAGGGCGCCGGGCAGCTCCGCGAGCGTGGTCTCGACCCCGAGGACGAGCGCTACCACGACTACATCGCCGCCTGGATCCGCACCGGGCGCCGCGACTTCAACATCGGGTACGCCTTCAGCTTCGTGTTGCTCGCGGCGATGATCGTCCTCGCCTCGAACGTGCTGTACCCCGAACCGCCGGGCGATGCGAACTTCGCGCTGGCCGTCGGCGAGATCCTCTCCGAGTCCTTCGGCGAGTGGTCCTACTGGGCGATGACGGTCGGGGCGTTCGCGGCGCTGTACTCCACGGTCATCACCCTGCTCGACGGGGCGAGCCGGGCCACCGGCGACACCCTGCCGATGGCGCTCGACCGTCCCGACCTGGACGGCGACGCGATCCGACGGGCGGTCCTCGTGGCCTTCGTGGTGATCACGAGCGCCGTGGTGCTCGCCCTCGGCAACGTCCCCGTGACCTACATCGTCGCCATCGCGGCCATCCTGGCGGTCACGGAGATCGTCTTCTACCCCGCGAACTGGTACATCGTCGTCCGAAACCTCCCGGAACGGTTCCACCCCTCGCGGACCTGGATCGCCTACTACGTGCTCAGCCTCGTGGCGGTCCTGATCTTCGGTCTCATGGGGGCCGCCGTCCGGCTCGACCTCGTGCCCGAGCTGGTCGACATCGTCACCGCCGTCACATGAGCCTCGACCGCTCGGATGGCCGTCGGAGCCGCGAGCTCGTCGAGGGCCTCGAGCGGGCGCCCCAGCGGGCGATGTTCCATGCACTGGACCTCGACGACGATGACCTCGATCGGCCGCTGATCGGGGTGGCCAACACCGCGGCCGAGTTCACCCCTTGCAACGCCCACCTCGACGAGGTCGCCGACGCGGCCAAGGCGGGGGTCCGCGACGCCGGCGGGCTCCCGGTCGAGTTCGGCACGATCACCGTCTCAGACGCCATCGCCATGGGCCACGAGGGCATGAAGGGGTCGCTGCTGTCTCGCGAGGTCATCGCCGACTCCGTCGAGCTGGTGGCCTTCGCCCACCGCCTCGATGGCCTCGTCGGTGTCGCCGGCTGCGACAAGAACCTCCCCGGGATGCTGATGGCTGGCTGTCGCCTCGACGTGCCGACCGTCCTCCTGTACGGCGGGTCCCGCCCGACCGGGACCGTCGATGGCGCGTCCGTCAGTGGCGTCGACGTCGTCGAGGGCGTCGGTGGCGTCCTCGCCGGGTCGGTCTCCCGTGACGAGCTCGCGGCGATCGAGCGCGCGGCCTGCCCGGGCGTGGGCGCCTGCGCGGAGATGGCGACGGCGAACACGATGGCGGCCGTCGCCGAGGTGCTCGGCCTCGCGCCGCTTGGCTCCGCGGGCCCCGCCGCGGGCACGCCGGCGAGAGCGCGCATCGCCCATCGTGCCGGGGCGCTGGACGTCGACGCCGTCGCGGCTGATCGCCGGCCGCGCACCACCCTCGACCGGCGGTCCTTTCGGAACGCCCTGGCCCTGCTGGCGGCGCTTGGCGGCTCCACGAACGCCGTGCTCCACCTGCTGGCGATCGCGTCCGAGGCGGGCGTCGACCTCGACCTCGACGACGTGGAGGCGACGTCGCGCGCGACGCCACAGCTGTGCGACCTCAAGCCGGGCGGGCGTGGGACCATGCACGACCTCGAGGCCGCCGGGGGCGTCCCGACCGTGCTCG
Organism: Halobacteriales archaeon; assembly: GCA_046543335.1. Taxonomy (GTDB): domain Archaea; phylum Halobacteriota; class Halobacteria; order Halobacteriales; family SKSH01; genus CAZCYF01. The sequence continues at coordinate 4,054 of JBKGZP010000037.1, read as the reverse complement.
CGACCTTGCTCGCCGCGGACCACCTCGACGGCGCGGCGGCGACGATCGCCGGCGTCACCCTGGCGGCGGCGCTCGACGCGGCCGACCCGCCGACGTCCGACGGTCGGACGGTCGCGACGGTGGCCGACCCGGTTCGACCCTCGGGGGCGATATCGGTGCTTCGCGGGTCGCTCGCGCCCCGCGGCGCCGTCATCAAGGTCACCGACGGCGTGGACCGACGCTTCGTCGGCCCCGCCCGGGTCTTCGACGGCGAGGAGGCGGCGTACGCCGCCGTCGAGGCGGGCGAGCTCGCGGAGGGCGAGGCGCTCGTGATCCGCCACGAGGGACCCCGCGGCGGGCCGGGCATGCGCGAGATGCTGACGGTGACGGCCGCCATCGTCGGCGCCGGGTACGACGAGGTCATCCTCGTGACCGACGGGCGCTTCTCGGGGGCGACCCGGGGGCCGATGGTCGGCCACGTCGCGCCGGAGGCCGTCGCCGGCGGGCCGATCGCGGTCGTCCGCGACGGCGACGAGGTCGTCCTCGACCTGGCCGCGCGCCGCCTCGACCTCGGGGTGGCCGCCGCCGAGATCGACCGACGCCTCGAGCGCTACGAGCCGCCCCCGCCGACGTACGAGCGAGGCGTGCTCGCGAAGTACCCCCCGCTGTTCGAGAGCGCGGCCGACGGCGCCGTGACGGGCGCCGTCCCGTCGCGCTGACGCGGCCTCGACCGGGGCTCAGGCGCGCTCGCCGACGACCCGGGCCCAGATCCGCCCCGGGAGGAGCTGGCGGAGCCGGGCGGTCCAGGGCAGCACGCGACGGTACCCCGTCCGCGTGAGCAGGCCGAGGCTGACCCCCCACGCGAGGTGGCTCCACAGCAGGTCCGTCGAGACGTTCGGGACGGCGGCCGGGATGCCGAGGAGGCGCAGCCAGAGGGGTGCGATGACCCCGGCGGCGCCGAGCCACAGCACCAGCGCCCACGCCACGGCGACGCCCAGGTAGACGGCCGTCGAGGCCCGACCCGGCCTGACCGCCACCGACAATAGCCCCACGTAGATGAACCCGAAGACGACGCTGTGGAACTCGTGGGTGAACCAGCCGACGAAGGCGTCCTCGATGCCGTAGAAGACGCCGATGGCGGCTATCGACCCCCCGAGGGTCTCGGAGACGGCCCCGTAGACGACGCCCGCGACGAGGGCGGCCCCGAGGGCGACCACGAGGTGGGGCATCGCGGGGCGAGCCCTCGCCAGGTCCGCCGGGTTCGGGCCCGATCGCTCGCTCGTGGGGCTGGCGCGCGGCAGGTCGACCTCGATGCGCGTGCCCCCGGGATCGACGTCGGTCTCGACGGCACCCCCGTAGCTCTCGACGAGGAGGTGGACGACGTTGAGCCCGAAGCCCGAGGTCGGGTCGTCGAAGCGCTCGATTGCGCCCGACTCGAGGAGGCGGCGCTGGTCCGCCGGCAGGCCGGGGCCGCGGTCGACGACGCGCACCGTCACCGACCGATCGCGACGGTCGACCTCGAGTCGGGGGGTGTCGTCGCGGCCGTGGACGACGGCGTTCTCGAGGAGTTCGACGAACACGCGCGGCAGCCGGTCGTTCGCCAGCACCACGAGGTCGGTCGGGACGTCGTCGAGGTGCACGTCGACCCCGGGGTGCCGGCTGGCGACGGCCTCGACGCTCGCCTCGAGGTGCTCCCGGAGGCGAACCGCCTCGGCGGCCTCGCCGTCGCCGGCGCGGCGCGTGAGGTGCTTGACCTCGTCGATGGTCCGTTGGATGACCTCGGAGCGGTCCGCGATGACCGCACCGGCCGTGGACTCGTCGGGGGCGGCCGTCGCGTAGCCGCGGATGGCCGTCACGGCGTTGAGGACCTCGTGTCGGAGGATCCGGTTCAGGATTTCGAGGCGGTTCGCCTGCAGGGCGAGCGCCCTGCGCTGGTGGCGGTTCCGGGCGGCGTACAGGCCGGTCATGGTCCCGCCGACGCTGCCGCCGATGAGGAAGTTCGAGAGGTACGCCTGCGAGCGAATGGTGGAGAGGCCGATCTGCTCGCTCGGCTGCGACCCCGCGAGCGTGAGGAGGACGAGCACGAGCATTGTCGCGAACCCGATCGCGCACCAGGCGGCCGTCGTCCGGACAGTTTCCGCGTCGACGTCGGCCACGACGAGGGCCACCCCGAAGGCGGCCAGGCCGAGACCGAGCACGAGCGGGGCGACGCCGGCCAGGTAGAACCGGATCGGGTCGTCGTAGATGGCGAGCGTGACCGTGAAGCGGGTTATGAAGAACCCGATGCCGGCGATCACGAGGCCGCTCGGGTTGACGCGTCGGAACATGGGCTCCTCGCTCGCGGCGCACCACCACCCCGGGTACCGCCGCACGAGTGGGCCATCCCGGGACGTCGGCATGAAGGTTGTCCGACATCAGTCCGAAATTGCTCCGATATCATCCAGCGCGGCGCACGGGCCACATCCTTATCTCCCCGAGCCACTACTGTCCGGTGTCGGGACCCGCCATGGCGATCGAAGTCCACCCCGCGCTCGCGGCGCTCGTCCTCGGGGTCGTCCTCCTCGCCGGGCTCTCTGGGTCCATCGTCTTCACCGACGCCACCGCCCCCGGTGGCGTGGCCGACCAGGCGACCATCGCGCTCGAGGACGACCACGACCTGTGGCTGTACACCAGCGCCTCGCCATCCTTCGAGGACGGGAAGCTGGCGCTGAACGTCCTGGTCTACGGCGAGCCCGACCGGGTCGAGCGCCTCCTGGTCGACGTCGGTGACTGGGAGGAGACCGAGGGCGATGAGCGCGACGTCCAGCCGGCGGAGACGGCCGAGGACGTCAATTCGACCTTCATCCAGTGGGAGGCCGCCGAGGGTGCCGATCGCTTCGTCTACCTCGACGACGACGGGGGCCGGTGGCTCCGCGAGGACTACCAGATCCACCGGGGGGACTACTTCGGCAGCCGTCACCACATCCGGGCGTACACGCCACCCGACGAGGCCGACTGGACGGCGATGCAGGCCCACCAGGAGTACTGGGACTGGTTCAGCGGGCGCCACCACGTGACCAGCGTCCAGAGCTCGCAGCGCTTCCTTGAGAGCGAGTTCATCGACAACGTCGGCCTCGACGCGGTCGTGCGCACGCACGTTGGCCACCGCGATCCCGTCGACTTCGACGGCTGGCTCACCGTCGTCGACCTCCGCGAGGGCGCCGTCCCCGCGGCACTCCTCGGTGGGTTGCTCGTCGGCGTGCCCGGCGTCCGGCGTCTCCCCGAGGTGGTCCAGGGTGGTTCGCCTCGGCTGGCGCAGGAGCTTCGCTCGATCCTCCTGGCGTCGGCCCTGATCGCCGTGTTGCTCGCGGTCCGCTTCGCCGGGATCGGCCTGGAGCGCCAGACCGACGCCCCCTTCATGCTCGTCTCGGTGGTGCTGTACCCGGTCCTGTTCGTCGGCCTCCCCGTCGCGGCGTACCTCCCCGCGCGCCAGCTCCCCCGGTCGTGGGCGTTCGTCGGCGCCGCCGCCGGCTTCGCCGTGGGCCTGCTACTCGACATGACCTACCTCGGCGTCACGCAGCTGTCGCTGCAGGTGCTCGTGCACCGGGCGGGGCTGGCCGTCGCCCTCGGGCTGATCGCCGTCGGCGCCTCGCGATCGGTCCGGCACCACCCGGACGTCGTCGACCCCCTTCGGGTGGGCGTGTTGCTGTGGCTCGTCGGGATGTTGCTGCCGATGCTTCGCCACACGCCGCTGCCGGTCTGATCAGTCGGGGCTCCGGTAGGGGCGTTCCCACTCGGGGGTGATCTTGGCGTAGACGTAGATGCCGACGAAGAGGACGACGTAGTGCAGCCACTGCGGAAGATCGAGCCACCGGAAGACCGCCGCCGAGGCGAGGATCCACGCGAGCAGGATCGCGCCGTCGACGACGAACTGGTCCCGGTTGTGCCGGAGGAAGGCGATCAGGCGCTGGTGGCGGGGGTAGATTGCCGGACGGTCGGTCACGGTCGACGTGTTCCGACCGGCCGGTGTTAACTCCCGCGGCCGCCCGCGGGGCTTTTGCCCCAGGGGGCCCCGGTGTCGGCATGGACCCCGCCG
>JBKGZP010000012.1:0-48732 GCA_046543335.1 Halobacteriales archaeon | reverse complement strand
CTAGAGCGATTCCTTCGTAAGGAATAGGTCGGGGGTTCAAATCCCCCCTCCGGCTCGATATACCAGGTTAAAAGCCCCTACCGCCTGGTTTCGCCGATTCAGCCGGTATCTACAGCGGCCCGACAGCGGGGGTGGTCGCGTGAGCGAACCCGGAGGCAAGACGTACGTCGACGGGCGGGTGCCCGTCCCGCGAAACCCCGTTCGGTACCTCTCGACCCGGCTACGCGAGCGCGTCCCGCCGGAAACGCGGTCGGCCCCCATCGGTTCGAGATCCGCGAGGAGTGGGGCCTCGTCCTCGGCGCGGGGCTCGGCGGGCTCGAACGTCTGTCACGTGCCACAGGGGGTCCCGTCGAGGTAGTCGTACAGCGGTGCCGCCACGTCGGGGATGCCGTCGCCGTCGTCGTCGATGTCGTCGAAGGTGTCATCGACGTTGCCCTGGACGATCCGACGGGCCTGCTGGATGGCACGCCTCGCGCTGTCCCACTCGCCGGCCTCGACGGCGTCGCGGGCCTCCTCGGCGAGGCCCACCCGTTCGTCGGCGTTCTCGTGGACGTCGACGCAGGGCTCGGGGGAACAGTCTTCGAGTTCCGCACGGGCCTTCGTCGTCGCGTTGATGAAGGCGTCGAGGGTGCTCGTGGAATCATCGATCGATCGATCGTCCACGGCCGCGATGGCAGCGTCGGCGTAGACCAGCAGTGCTCGCTCGATGTCGAGTACCGCCACTGGCATTCCGTCGAGGATGCCGTCGTCGTCGGAGTCGTCATCGTTGGGATCGGGGACCCAGATCGAGCGCGGCTTGTTCGAGCGCGAGGCGTTGTAGTCCTGGGCCTTGGTCGTCGTGCTCGTACTCCAGCCGTCGATATCGATACGCTGGTCGTTGGCCCGAAGCGTCGGCGGGACGTAGCGGACGTCGGCCGGGCCACTTCGGGTGATGTAGACCGCACCGCTGGCACCCCCGACGCCCCCAGCCAAGTTGCCGGGCGTGTATGGCGCCATGCGTCGATCCTGCGTCTGGTCGGCGGCCTCGCGCCACGGTTCACCGTCCCCGTTCCCCCGTTGTCTCGGCATCCGTCCGGATCTGCGATGCACTGACGTAGAGACACAACCCGGGCGTCATTGTCGCTAGTGATGCCAGCAGTGGCGGTTAGAAGACCAGGCCCTCACGGCTCAGGGTCCCCACCGGCTCTCGGACGACCGTTCGGACCATAGCCGCGAATTGGAACCATCTGGGCCCCCTCGAAGGTTGTCGGTGGTAGCGAGACGGATTCACCGCGGTCGGCAACGGGAGGGATGCGTGGGTCGGCGGTGGTCGGGGGAATCGAGGCCGAACGGCGGGTTCCTCACCGCGACGCGACCACCGCGACGGCGGCGTCCGCGTTGCGGATGATCGCCTCGGGCGTCTGACCGAGGTAGGCCCGTCGCGAGATCGAGCGCACGCTCGTCCCCATGACGATGAGGTCCGTCCCGTGCGCCGCGGCGTGGTCGACGATCACGTCCTCCGGCTCCTCGTCGGAGACCACGACGCTCGTCGACACCTCGGCGCCCATCTCGCGGCCGAGCTCGGCCTCCTCATCGACGATCTCCTCGCCGATGCGCCGGGACTCTCGCATGTCGGGTTCGTCCACGAAGCGGTCGTGGACGCGAGGTTCGGTGACCACGTGGAGGATCTCCACGGTGGCATCGCGATTCCGGGCGATGGCGAAGGCGACCTCCGCCGCGGGCTTGTTGAACTCGACGCCCGTCGTCGGCAGGAGGACGCGCTCGACGCGCGCCTCCTCGAGTTCGTCGGCCCCCTCGAGGTTGGCGTGGACGGTCATGCACGGGCACGGGGCGTCCCGGATGATCGTGTCGACGAGGTCGCCGAAGGGCGGGTCGTCGGGCCGGGCACCGCGCTCGGCGGTCCCGATCACGAGCAGGTCGAAGTCCCGCTCGGCCGCTCGAAGCACCGTCTGCTGGAGACTCCCGCGCTCGGGGCGGGCGATCCGGCGCAGGTTTCGCTCGCCGGTCGGGTCGAACCGCCGTTGCATCCGCTCGAGGCACTCCGCCGCCTCGTCGGGGATCGGCCGGTCGTCCGGAGGGACCTCGGGCTCGCGCCGCCGCGCCAAGTGGAGCTTGAGGAGGAGCTTGTCGACGTACCGTCGGACGCGGCCGTGGGCCACCTCCTCGACGGGCGGTTCCTCGAGGTACATCGCGGTCACCTCGATGTCGTTGTCGCGGGTCAGCAGGCCGAGGAGCATGGCCGCGTACTGGGAGTCGACGCTGCAGCGCGTCGGCTGGAGGACCGTCGTCATGGTCCCGATGAAGCTCTTTGCCTCTCGCTCCTCCCGCTCGAGGCGCTCGCGTTCCTCCGGGGACATCGGCAGGCGGGGGATGGTGTACCCGAGCATCGGGGGGGCCATGAGGGAGGTGACGATGGCGATGACCACGATGATCGAGTAGACCTCGATCGTCAACACGCCGAGGCCGAGGCCGATCATCGCCACGATGATCTCCATCGCCCCGCGGGCGTTGAGACCGGCGCCCATGGTGATGCACTCCCAGTGGGAGAGGCCGACGGCGTACGCACCGAGGTAGGCGCCGACGAACTTGCCCACGATCGCGATCACCAGCGCGGCCACGGCGACGCCGAACACCTCGGGATCGGCCATGGTCCAGAGGTCGACCCGGAGGCCGGCGATGGCGAAGAAGATCGGTGCGAAGATCCCGAGCGTCATCATCTCGAAGGTGTGCTCGGTCTCGTAGTCGAACCGCTTGACCTGGCCGACCAGGATGCCGACGACGAACGCCCCAAGGACCGCCTCGAGGTGGAGGTAGTGGGTGAACGAGCCGACGGCGAGCGACAGGACCATCAGCGTGGTGATCTTGGCCACCTGGCCACCGACGAGGTTGTCCACGAGACGAAAGAGCTCTCGCACCACCCGCTGGCCGACGGTGAGCCCCACGCCGAGGAAGACGACGAGGTACAACACGGTCAGTCCCGTCGAGGTGAGGTCGACCTGGCCCGTCCGAGCGAGCCCCGCGACCAGCGCCAGCAGGATCCACCCCAGGGTGTCGTTGATCATCCCCGCGGCGAGCTTGATCTGGCTGAAGTCCCGCCGGATGACGTCCATGTCCATCAGGATCTTCGCGATGACCGGGATGGCGGAGATCGAGAGGGCGGTCCCGAGGAAGAGGCTGAACACCAAGCGGCCGGCCTCCGCGGCGATGTAGCGTTCGGGAAGGACCCACCCGAACGCGAAGCCGACGGCGAACGGGATGGCGATGCTCGCCACCGCGATGACCACCGCCTCGAGGCCACGGCTGATGATCAAGTCGAGGTCGGTCTCCAAGCCGGTGAGGACGATCAGCATCAACAGACCGATCCAGGAGACCACCTCGAGGAGGTGGAACTGCGGGTCGAGCGCGGTCCCGGCGGGGAACGCGAAGTCGAAGACGCGGGTCGTGGCATCGAGGAGCGACGGCCCGAGCACGATGCCCGCGGTCAGCTCGCCAACGACCGCTGGAAGGCCGAGGCGAGTGGCCGCCTCGCCGAGGAGGCGAGCCGTGAGCAAAAGCAGCGTCAGCATGACGAACACCCAGAGCAGTTGCTCCTGGGCGATCGGCTCGATCACATCGCCCGACTGGGCGATGAGTCGTCGCGCTGGCGCACCGCCGTCGTTACCGGCCAGGTCGACCACGAGGCGACGGAGGGGGAGGTCGGGTGACACCATGAATGCTCCTTGATGCGGCGATCGACGCACGGACGCGGGTTGTACCCCGGGTTGCTCGAGGCATGCGCTTAAACGTTGACCTCGTCGCCGGGGTCACCCGGCGTCCACCGTCAGTCCTCGTCGCGGTCGCGAAGGCGAGCGAGGCGCTCCTCGACGTCGTCGATCGCCTCGCGCACCTCGGTCGCGGCCTTGCCGCCGGCCTCCCGCCCCTCCTCGATGACCTCGTCGAGCTCCTCCCGGAGTCGATCGAGGGCTCGGTCCACTCGCTCGAACCGGTCGTCGTCGGACATAGCGGTTGGAGTTCTCACGTCATCGGGAAAAGGGTTCCCCCATAGGATCGACCGCCGACCACGGCGAGGATCGACCGCGTCGTCCCCGTCAGACCGCCGTCGGACACCTGTCGAGATTGCGGTGTCTTTTGCCTAAGGATTTAAATGTTCCCACCGATACTTCCGATGTAACCGTATGGACAGCAGGTCGAGGCACGCACCCGGAGGGTCCTTTGGCCCCCGTGGGTCATCGCCGGTGTCGCCCCTCGTGGCCACCGCGAGGGAGATGGCGACGCAGGTTATCCGGGGGTTCCAGGCCCACGACGACGGCCGCCGGGCAGACGCCGTCCGGGCGTTCGCCGCGGTCGACGCACACCAGTTCCAGCACCTGGACGCGGGGGACGCCCGGCTGGCAGCCGAGGCGTACGTCGACGCCCTCTTCGAGAAGGACGAGGTCGAGTTCGCGTACCTCCGCAACGGCGACATCGACGCCGCGGGGCTTGCCGAGGCCGACTGGGGGACGGTACGAAACAGCTTTCGCGTTCGAGCTGCCGTCGCCGACATCGACCCGGAGTACGCCGTCGCCGCCACGGATGCCTGGAAGCATCACAAGACCGGTGGCGACTACTGGACCCCGATCCAGCGCGCGCAGATGTACGAGCTGCGCACCGCGTTGCAGGACCCCTCCTACCCGGACAAGCCCCGATACGGACGGGGCGGCTTCGGACCCGAACCGGCTCGCTACGCCCTCGCCATCGAGCTGCACGACATGCGCGACCCCGCCTACGCGAGACAGGCCGTGGATGTGATGGTCCCCTACTACACGCGAATCCTTCGAGAGCACACCCATGACGACGACTGAATCCGCCAACGAACCCGTGGCCGAGCCGACGAGCCACGACGTCTCCGAGCGACGGCTCGAGGAGGACCCGATCGACGTCCTCGCCGTCGACGACGACGCCGACCTGGTCGACTTGACCGCGACGTTCCTCGAGCGCGAGCAACAGGGCTTCCGGGTCGAGACCGCAACGTCGGTCGACGATGCGCTCGAGCTGCTCGAAGAGCGTGCGTTCGAGGCCATCGTCAGCGACTACGACATGCCCGAGATCGACGGGCTCGAGTTCCTCGAGCTGGTCCGTGGCGACTACCCGAACCTCCCGTTCATCCTCTTCACGGGCAAGGGGTCCGAGCAGATCGCCAGCAAGGCCATCAAGAAGGGCGTGACCGACTACCTGCAGAAGGGTACGAAGTCGTCGCAGTACTCGGTCCTCGCGAACCGGCTGCACAACGCGGTGCAGCAGTACCGCACGGAGATCGCACTGCAGAAGTCCGAGGCCAAGTTCAGCAAGCTGGTCGAGCACTCGACGGACGTCATCGCCATCATCAACGAGAGCGCCCGGTTCGAGTACCTCTCGCCGTCGGCCCGGCACATCCTCGGCTACGACCCGGGGGAGCTCGAGGGGGAGAACGTCTTCGATTACGCCCACCCCGACGACCGCCCCGAGGCGATGGAGAAGTTCTACTCCATCATCGAGAACCCGGACACGATGCCCAACGTGGAGTTCCGGTTCAAGGACCCCGACCGGAACTGGCCCGTGCTGGAGGCGCGCGCGAAGAACCTCCTCGACGACGACGTGATCCAGGGCTTCGTCGTCAACACGCGCGACATCACCACGGCGAAGGAGCGAGAGAACGAGCTGAAGCGCCAGAAGAACCAGCTCGAGAACATGAAGAAGAGCGTCATGCACGACCTCCGGGGACCGCTCAACGTCGCGTTCGGCTCGCTCGAGCTGTACCAGGAAAGCGGCGACCCGGAGCAGATGGCCAAGCTCGAGCGGGCGCTCCACCGTGTCGATCAGATCATCGACCAGATGGTCAACCTGTCCAGTCAGGGCGAGGAGATCACCGAGACGGTGCTCGTGCGCCTGGAGGACGTCGCACGGAAGGCCTGGGACATGGTCGAGACGGCCAACGCGACGCTGCAGATCGAGGACTCGAAGCAGTTCCAGGCGGACCCGAGCCGCCTCCAGCAGCTGTTCGAGAACCTGTTCCGCAACGCCGTCGAGCACGGCGGGCCCGACGTGACGATCACGGTCCGGACCACGGACAACGGGATCATCGTTGCGGACGACGGCCAGCCCATCCCGCGGGAGAACCGCGAGGAGATCTTCGACCCCGGCTTTTCCACCAACGGCAACCTCGGCTACGGGCTCGCCATCGTGAAGCAGATCGCCCTCGGGCACGGCTGGGAGGTCGACGTCGGCGAGAGCGACGCCGGGGGCACCCGCTTCGAGCTCTCGGACATCACCTTCGAGCCGACCATCTACACCTGAGGGCCGAGCTGCCTCACGACCTCGCCGTCAACGACCCGTCGAGTTGCGCCCGGATGGCCCGCTCGACGGCCGACCGCTCGGTCGCGTCGAGCCCCTGGGTGGGCAGGCGAATCGGGGTGACGCTCACCGCGTCCTCGGCGATGGCCCCCCGGTCCGTCGCGAGGCCGTCGTCGACGCGGCCGGCGTAGAGGTGTTCGAACTGCCGGTCCTGGAAGACGATCTGGTCGCCATCCACCTCGGCCTCGGTGTGGTAGCCGTCTGCGGGCGCGGTGACGGCCACGGTCGGCGACGACACCGCCGCCGTCATCGGCACGTTGACGTTGTAGTAGTCGACGCCGTCGAAGAGGCCGGCGTCGACGCCGCGGACGAGGCCGTGGGCCACCCGCGCGGCGAGGTCGAACTCGTCGACGGATGGCTCGTAGTCGCGGAAGTCGCCCTCGATTCGCTCGAACGGGATGTACGTCGAGACGGCGATCGCGGGGGTGCCGAGGTACGCCGCCTCGATCGCCGCGGAGACCGTCCCCGACCGGGTGAGGACGGACGACCCGAGGTTCGCCCCCTTGTTGATGCCAGAGACGAGGACGTCGGGGTCGAGCTCCAGGGCGGAGACGGCGGCGAGGGCGCACGCCGCGGGCGTCCCCTCGACGACGTACCCGAGGGGGTGCTCCTCGATCCCGGTTACCATGTCGATCGACCGCCCGACCGCGCTCTGGTCTGACACCGGCGCGACCGCGACGACCGTCCCGAGCGGCGACAGCGCGTCGTACAGCCGCCGGAAGCCCGCGCTGTCGATGCCGTCGTCGTTCGTCACGACGATGGTCGGGTCGTCCATGTACCCGCAGGTGGGTCCCTCGGGCGAATAAGGCCACCGCTAGGGGGCGACCCGCGTGACCCGGACATCGTCGTCGACCACGGCGTTGTAGGCCCCCTCGTCGGCGTTCCAGAGGACCAACGCCCGCTCGAACGCCAGGACCGCCCCGTGGGGCGCCTCGAGCAGGGCCCGGTTCGTCGGGGTCGGCCTGACCAAGCTGGCGAACCAGGGGGCGGATTGGCTCCCGTCGCCGAGGCGGAATAGCGCGTTCTCGCCGTCGGCGAGGTCGCGCGTCAGCTTGACGGCGAGCAGGTTCACCCGCGATCCGACCGCCTCGGCGGCCGTCGCCAGGGGGACGTGCCGGCGTGGGTCCCCCCGGACGTCGAAGCGACGAACCCCGTCCCGCCGGAGCACGGCGTAGCTGAAGCGGACCGCGACGTTCCGAAACGCCCCCCGCTCGTCGGCCGGGACGGCCGCACCGAGACGTCGCTGAAAGGGCGGGACCTCGAGTCGTGGTCCCTCGATGAACGCCCAGTGCTCGTCGGTCGGTCGCCGGCCCTCCCACAGCCGCAGGTCGGGCGCGTAGACGGTGGCGGGCGGTTCGAGCGACCGCGCGACGTCGTACAGCTGGGTGCTGGTGCGCGGATCCGCCGGCGCGATTGCCACCCAGGTGCCGTCGGAGGCGACCGCCTCGAAGGTCCGACCGGCCACCGCGGTCGGCACCTCGAGCTCGGAGAGGACGTTGCCGAGGAGCACGAGATCGTACCGGCCGTCGAGGTCGACGGCCTCGATCGGGCGGTCTTGGAGGTGCACGTGGACGTTCCGTCCGCGGTACGCCCCGGCGAGGTGGTCGAGCACCGCGGCCGACGGCGTGGGCTCGACCGCCTCGTACCGCACGAGCGCGTCGTCGGGCAGGACGTCAGTGATCGCCGCGAGGTGCGCCCCGACCCCGGCGCCGACGTCGAGGACGCGAAGCGTCCGTGGGAGGCCCGCACCGGCGATCACCTCGCCGAGGACCGTCGCGGTGGCGGCGTAGCTTCGGGGGAGGTGGTAGAGGAGGTACGCGGCCGCGTCCGACTCGTCCTCGTAGTGGGTGGTGCCGGCGCGGAGGTAGGCCGCCTTCAGGGCGCGTACGCGCGACCGGAGCCGCTCGCCGGAGCGCCCCGTCGCCCAGTCGGGTCCGAAGGCCTCGCGCAGCCACTCGAGGATGACCTCGGTCAGCCCCGTCGGGAGCCGCTCCGGGGGGGATGGCGGCGTCGTCACCGGGGGGGATCGGACGGGCTCGAACGTGCCGTCGGGCGTCTCGACGAGGCGAAGCTCCCACGCGTGCGACCGGAGGATGGCCCGGACCTCGTCCGACGTTGGTCGCGACTCGACGTACGCGCGAAGCTCCGCCGGATCGAGGGGCCTGACCTCCCGCAGGTACCGCGCGGCGTCGAGGACCTCCTCCTCCACGGTCGCCATGGTGGGAATCAGTCGACCTGCAGGCGCTTCGGGTACTCGGTGAGGTTGTGGTGGCCGTCCTCGGTGACGACGACGAGGTCCTCGATGCGCACCCCGCCGACGGCGGGGTCGTACAGCCCGGGCTCGACGGTAACGACGTGGTTGACCGCGAGCTCCTCGCCGGTCTGCGAGAGCGAGGGGCTCTCGTGGATGGCGAGGCCGACGCCGTGGCCGGTCGAGTGGATGAACCCGGCCTCGGTCGTCGGGTCGGATCGCAACGTGGGGTGGTCGCGGGCCTCGTAGACGTCGCAGACGGCGTCGTGGACCGCCTCGCCGGTCGTCCCGGCCGCCAGCGCCTCGAGGGCGGCCTCCTGGGCGGCGAGGGTGTCCTCGTACCAGGCGCGTTGCGTCTCCGTCGGCTCGCCCTTGACGAACGTCCGGGTGAGATCGCCGAAGTATCGCGTCTCCTTGTGAGACGGGAAGATGTCGACGATGATGGTCTCCCCGGCGGCGATCCCGCCGCTGCCGCTGTCGTGGGGGTTCGCCGCGTCGGCCCCGCTCGCGACGATGACGTCCTCGAGGGCGCATCGGTCGTCGAGCAGCTGTCGCTCGATCGCCAGCTTCACGCGCTCGCTCGTGAGCGGCTCGCCATCGTACCGCAGCGTGCCGTCGTCCGCGACCTCGGCCTCGGCGATGACCGCCTCGGCCCGGGCCATAGCGGCTTCTGCCGCGGCCTGGGTCGCCGCGATCGCCTCGAGTTCGGGCTCGGTCTTCACGGCGCGGACCTCGTCGACGATCCCGTCGTGGTCGACCGCCACGTCGACACCCTCGGCCTCGAGGCCTCGAGCCACCCCGAGGGGGAACCGGGGTGGCGACGAGACCGACTCGACGCCGTGCGACCCACAGAAGTCGGCGATCATGCCCGCCCAGGCCTCGTGCCGGTCGGCGTGATCGAGGCGCTCGTGGAAGTCGTACGCCGCGACGCTCTCGACGGTATCGAACCCGCCGACCGCCGTCGCCCGGCCGAACTCGAGCGGCGAGACGAGGCCGTGAACCTCGCCGTCGGCGTACAGCGTGACGAACGGGTCGGGCGCCCAGAAGCCGCTGAGGTAGTACTGCTCGGCCGTATCGCCGTCGGCCTCGATGAGGTAGCCGTCGGCGCCGACCGTCGCCAGGTGGTCGTCCACCGGATCCAGGTTGCCGCGCATGGCCGTGAGGGGGTCGCGCGCCCCTATAGGACTCACTATCCCACGGCGGGTCGCCACGCTCATACCCGCCGACCGCCTGGCGACGCCATGGACGTCGAGGTGGCGCCGGGTGGCGTCGCGGGTCGCGCACGGCCGCCGCCGTCGAAGAGCGCCACCCACCGCGCGCTCGTCCTCGCGGCCGTCGGTGGCGGTGGCCGCGTCCACCGGCCGCTTCGAAGTGCGGACACCCGCGCGACGGCCACGCTGCTCGAGGCCATGGGGGCATCGGTGTCGCTCGACGCCGAGCCGGCGGTCGTCGACGCGCCGCCCGCCGGTCGCCTCCGACCCCCGACCGAGGTCGTCGACTGCGCCAACAGCGGGACGACCCTCCGCCTGGGCGCCGGCTTGGCCGCGACGGTCGACGGTCGGACCGTGCTCACGGGGGACGCCTCCCTCCGCCGACGGCCCAACGCCCCCCTGCTCGGGGCGCTCGAGCGCCTCGGCGCCACGGCCGAGGGTTCCGGGGCGATGGGCGAGGCCCCCGTGACCGTCGCCGGCCCGATCGAGGGCGGGCCCACCACGCTCGAGGCGTCGACCTCCTCGCAGTTCCTCTCGAGCCTCCTCCTGGCCGGCAGCCTCGTGCACCGCGAGCTCGCGGTCGAGGTGGTGGATGGCGTCGCCTCGCGGCCGTACGTGACGCTGACGCGCGAGGCGCTGGCGCTCGCGGGCGTGGAGGTGACCGACGGCGACGGGTGGTACGTCGTGCCCGCGGGGGCGACCCCCCGGACGCCGCCGGCGGGGTTCACGGTTGGCGTCGACCCGACGTCGGCCTCGTACCTGCTCGCGGCGGGTGCGCTCGCCGGACGGCCGGACGTCGGCGTCACCGGGCTCGACGGCGGCCTCCGCCGCCCGCTGCCCGTGCGCGACCACCTCGCCGCGATGGACCTCCCACTCGAGGCGGACGGCGACGCCCTCGTCGTCGGTCAGGGGCGGCCCGCGCCCGCCACGGTCGATCTCGGAGCCTGTCCCGACCTCCTGCCGACGGTGGGGGTCCTCGCCGGTGTCGGCGACGGGACGTCACGCCTCGTGAACTGCCCCCAGGCCAGGCACAAGGAGTCCGACCGGATCGCCGCGACCGCCGACCTCCTTCGATGCCTGGGCGTCGAGGTTCGCGAACTCGCCGATGGCCTCGTCGTCGAGGGTCGACCGGCGGGCTTCGAGGGGGGCGTCGTCGAGAGCGAAGGGGACCACCGCCTCGCGATGGCGGGCGCCGTGGCCGGCCTCGCCGCCAGTCGACCGGTGCGCGTCCGGGATGGCGATGCCGTCGCGGTCTCGTACCCCGACTTCTTCGAGGCGCTCGCCGACCTCGGCGCCGACGTCCGGCCGGTGCGCTAGCCCGCCGGGGATCTTTATGGGGACCCTCGTCCAGGCTGGGCCATGAACGGCAACCGATTCGGCCGGCTCTTCCAGGTGACCACGTGGGGCGAGAGCCACGGGCCGGCGATCGGGGCGACGGTCTCGGGCTGTCCCGCCGGCTTGGCGCTGCACGAGCGGGACGTCCAGGCCGAGCTGGACAGACGGCGACCCGGGCAGTCGATGCTCACCTCGAGCCGCGACGAGCCGGATGCCGTGGCGATCGAAAGCGGCCTCCAGGACGGCCACACGACGGGCATGCCCATCGCGATGCGCCTTCCGAACGAGGACGCCCGCCCCGGGAAGTACGAGGCCTTCGTCACCACCCCACGACCGGGACACGCCGACTACGCCGTCTCCGCCAAGTTCGGCACGCGCAGCTGGGCCGGTGGGGGTCGAGCCTCCGGGCGCGAGACGGCGAACTGGGTCGCGGCGGGGGCGATCGCGAAGAAGCTCCTCCACCGCCTCGGGGTGCGCATCGCCGCCCAGGTACAGCAAATCGGCGACGTGCGGGCGCCCGAGCCCACCTTCGAGGCGATGCGGACGGACGCGGAGCGCTCGCCGGTGCGCTGTGCCGACCCCGAGGCTGCGGCGGCGATGCGCGAGGCCATCGAGGCGCACCGCCGCGAGGGCGACAGCCTCGGTGGGAGCGTCGCCTTCGAGGCCCGCGGTGTCCCGCGAGGGCTCGGGGCGCCCCGATTCGACGCGGTCGACGCGCGCCTCGGCGCGGGCATGCTGGCGATTCCGGCGACGACGGCCGTCGAGTACGGGCTCGGGACCGCGGCTCGGACGACGTCCGCCGCAACGAGCAACGACCCGTTCACCGTCGAGGGCGACGAGGTGGTCCCGGCGTCGAACGCCCACGGCGGCATCCAGGGAGGGATCACCACCGGGCGACCGATCACCGGCGAGGTCACCTTCCACGCGCCCGCGTCGATCCCGCGCCCCCAGGTCTCCGTCGACTGGACCACGAACGAGCCGCGGGAGATACAGGTCCTCGGCCGACACGACCCGTCGCTGCCCCCGCGGGGGGTACCGGTCGTCGAGGCGGTGCTCGCCCTGGTCCTCGTCGACTTCGCCCTCCTCGGCGGTCACCTCAACCCGGATCGGGTCGACGACCGCCCGGGCCGGTACGACTCGGCGTACCATCCGGAGCCAGCCCGAACCGACTGACGTGTCGATATTCGCATACGAATCGCATCCGATCGGTACCCCGTAGAGCGGCTCGCAGGACGGAACATGCCGCCAAATCGCCTTCGGACGGAATCCATCATGAATAATGTGTGTCAAACGATGGCAAAGCCTTTTGGTTCTTAAATGACTACCTTGCGGTCGGACAACCCATCCACGGGACTCCACCGACCAAACCCATGACCCAAACCGAACTCATCTGGCGGATTGCGGGGGGGTCCGGCGACGGGGTGGACTCGACGAGCCACAACTTCGCGATGGCGCTCATGCGGTCGGGGCTGCACGTGTTCACCCACCGCCACTACCCGTCGCGGATCCGGGGCGGTCACACCTACGTCGAGATTCGCGCCGGGCCGGAGCCCATCAAGAGCCGGGGCGACGGCTACAACTTCCTGCTCGCCCTCGGCGACTCCTTCGCCCGGAACCCCCAGGAGGAGGCCTACTACGGCAACGAGGAGGTCAAACCCCTCACCGAGAACCTCGACGAGCTCCGCGAGGACGGCATCGTCGTCTACGACGCTGGCGTGATCGACATCGAGGACGTCCCCGACTTCGACGACCGGGCCGACCGGAACGGCTGGCACGTCTATCCCGTCGACCTCCGCGCCATGGCCCGCGAGCACGGCCGCGAGGTGATGCGAAACACCGCCGGCGTCGGGGTCACCGCGGGGCTGCTCGACCTCGATCTCGAGATCATCGAGGACCTCATGTCCGACGCCATGGGCGGCGAGGTGCTCGAGCAGAACCGCACCATCATCCGCGAGGCGTACGACCTCGCGACGGAGGAGCTCGAGATGACCCACGAGTGGCGCATCCCCACCGGCGAGCACGACGAGCCGCAGGCGTTCATCAACGGGTCCCAGGGCATCGCCTTCGGCGCCCTCGACTCGGGCTGTCGGTTCATCGCCGGGTACCCCATGACGCCGTGGTCCGAGGTCTTTCACATCCTCTCCGTCGAGCTCCCGAAAGTCGGCGGCATCGCCGAACAGGTGGAGGACGAGATCGCCGCGGCGACGATGGCGCTCGGCGCCAGTCACGCCGGCGCCAAGGCGCTGACGGGCTCCTCCGGGGGCGGCTTCGCGCTCATGTCGGAGCCCCTCGGCCTGGCCGAGATGACGGAGACGCCGCTGGTGTTCGTCGAGGCCATGCGCGCGGGGCCATCCACCGGGATGCCGACCAAACCCGAGCAGGGCGACCTCGAGCACGTGCTGTACACGAGCCAGGGCGACTCCTCGCGGGTCGTCTTCGCCCCCGGAACGCCCGAGGAGTCCTACGAGCAGACGCGAGTCGCCTTCGAGATCGCGTACGAGTACCAGATTCCCGCGATCGTCATGACGGACCAGATGCTCGTCGGCATGAACACCAACGTCCCCGCGTCGTTCTTCGACCGGGAGCCGGATCCGGGCCTCGGATCAACCCTCACCGAGGCGGAGATCGCCGAGGCTGGCGAGACGGTCGCGGGCAAGTTCAAGCGCTTCCGGTTCGACGGCGAGGACGGCGTCAGTCCGCGTCCGATACCCGGTCAGCGAGGGGGCCGCTTCCTCGCGACGGGCAACGAGCACAACGAGGCCGGGCACATCACCGAGGACCCGATGGACCGGGTGCGACAGATGGACCGCCGCCTCAGCAAGTTCGAGGCCATCCGGGCCGACCTCGACGACCTCGAGACCAGCCATCAGCGGCTGTACGGGCCGGAGGATGCCGACTTCGGTCTCCTCTGCTGGGGCTCCACACAGGGGGTCGTCGAGGAGGCCACCGACCGGTTGAACGACGACGGCCACGCCGTGCGCGCCCTGTCCGTCAGCGACCTCGCACCGTACCCCGTTGAGGAGGTCGCCGCGTTCATCGAGAGCGTCGACGAGGTGCTCGTCGTCGAGATGAACGCCACCGGGCAGTTTCGGGGGCTCACCCAGCGCGAGCTCGGCGCCTACGGCGACCGCCTCACGAGCCTGCTCAAGTACGACGGGAACCCCTTCGAGCCCGGCGAGGTCGTCGAGGGCTTCGAGACGCACCTCGGCGGCGACACGGAGACGGCGACCGCGACCACCCGGATCGAACCTGCCATCGGAGACTGACCATGAGTGCATTCAGTGCCATCGGCGCGGACGGCGAATCGAGCGGCGAATCGTTCACCCCACGGCTCGAGCCCCAGCCGACGTGGTGTCCGGGCTGTGGCGACTTCGGCGTCCTGAAGGCCCTCAAGGGCGCCATGGCCGACCTCGGCCGTGACCCCGAGGAGGTGCTGCTCGTCTCGGGCATCGGCTGCTCCGGCAAGCTCTCGAGCTACTTCGAGAGCTACGGCTTCCACTCGATCCACGGTCGCACGCTGCCGCTCGCCCGCGCGGCCAAGCTCGTCAACCCCGGCCTCGAGGTCGTCGCCGCGGGCGGCGACGGCGACGGCTACGGCATCGGCGGCAACCACTTCATGCACACCGCCCGGGAGAACCACGACATGACCTACATCGTGTTCAACAACGAGGTCTTCGGCCTGACGAAGGGCCAGACCTCGCCGACCAGCCCCAAGGGCCACAAGTCGAAGTCCCAACCGTCCGGCAGCGCCAAGGACCCGGTGCGGCCGCTGTCGCTCGCGCTGGCGAGCGGCGCCTCCTTCATCGCTCGAACCGCCGCGGTCAACCCGAACCAGGCCCAGGAGATCCTGATCGAGGCGATCGAGCACGACGGCTTCGCCCACATCGACTTCCTGACGCAGTGTCCCACCTGGAACAAGGACGCCCGCCAGTACGTCCCCTACACGGACGTCCAGGAGAGCGACGAGTTCGACTTCGACGTCGGCGACCGGCGCGAGGCGGCGGAGATGATGCATCGCACCGAGCGGGCGCTGTACGAGGGTGAGATCCTCACCGGGCGGTTCTACGTCGACGGCGACCGACCGTCGTACGGCCAGGAGAAGCGCGCCATCGGAGAGGTCCCGGAGGAGCCGTTGGCCGAGCGCTACTTCGAGGCGGACGCCGAGTGGGAGCGGTCGTACGACATCGTCCAGCGCCACACCTGAGGCGTTTCCGAAGGCCAGAGATACCTTATCGAATCCAAAAGAATTTTTCTCTCCGAGGAAAACCTCCACCCATGGCGGCGGAGTCGACGGAGGCCAGAATCCTCGAGGTCCTCGAGGAGGACGCCCAGTCGTCCTACGGCGAAATCGCCGATCGCGTCGGGGTCTCCAAGCCGACGGTCCGGAAGTACATCGACAAGCTCGAGCGCGAGGGCGTGATCGTCGGCTACTCGGCCGAGGTCGACCCGAAGAAGATCGCCGGACAGACCATCGCCCTGGTCGGGATCGAGGTCGAGAGCGAGCGCTACGTCGAGGCGGCGATGGCGCTCAAGGCGATCACGGCGGTCCACGCCTTGTACACGTCCAGCGGCGACCACATGCTCATGGCCGAGGTCCGCGGTCGCGACGGCGACGACCTCGGCCGGGTCATCCAGGACCAGATCCTCGCGATCCCCGGCGTCGAGGCCGCCCATCCCTCCATCCTCCAAGAGCGCCTCAAGTGACGCCGTCGACGGGCTTAGGTGGCGTCGCCCGGTACCCCGGACACCGATGCTCGTCGATGGCGACTGGAAGCCCGACGAGACGCTCGAGACCGACGAGACGGGCGCCTTCGTCCGGCAGGAGTCCGCGTTTCGCGACCGCGTGCGAGACGACCCGTCTGCCACCCACCCGGCGGCGCCTGGTCGGTACCACCTCTACGTGAGCTACGCCTGTCCGTGGGCCCATCGCACCCTCATCACGCGATCGATCCTCGGCCTCGAGTCGGTCGTCTCGGTCGACGTCGTCGATCCGATCCGTCGCGACGACGGCTGGGAGTTCTCCCCCGAGAAGTCCGGCTGTACGCCGGACACCGTCAACGGCACGGACTACCTCCGCGACGTCTACACCCGGGCCGACCCGACGTTCACCGGTCGACCGACGGTGCCCGTGTTGTGGGACCGCGAGCGCGAGACGATCGTCAACAACGAGTCGGCCGAGATCATGCGGATGCTCGACACGGCGGTCGCCTCGACCGCCGGGGTCGAGACCACGCTGTACCCCGAGGACCTCGCCGCCGAGATCGACGGGACCATCGAGCACCTGTACGGGCCGATCAACGACGGCGTCTACCGGGCGGGATTCGCCGAGACGCAGTCGGCCTACGAGGCGGCCGTCGACGACCTCTTCGCGGGTCTCGACCGCTGGGACGACGTTCTGGCGGACCGACGCTACCTCCTCGGCGAGCGCCTGACGGAGGCCGACGTCTGTCTGTTCACGACCCTGGTCCGGTTCGACCCCGTGTACCACGTCCACTTCAAGTGCTCGCGGCGTCGGATCGTCGACTACCCGAACCTCTGGAACTACTGCAAGGAGCTCGCCCAGCTGCCGGCGATCCGCCGGACCATCGACCTCGAGCACGTCCGCGTGCACTACTACCGCAGTCACGCGGACATCAACCCGACGGGGCTGGTCGCCGTCCCGTACGCCGCCGACCTTCGAGCGCCGCACGACCGCGGGCGCCTGCCGGGTGGGCCGCCGACGGCCGCTCGATCGGGCTGAGGGACCGGGGGTCGATCAGCGGATGAAGCGGAACTCGACGCGAGTGTAGCGCACGATCACCCGCATGGAGTCGCCCGGCGGGTCGCAGCGGAACTCGCCGGGGGACTCGCCGTCGCTCCAGCCGGCGTCCTCGAAGTATCGCTCCCAGGCGGCCTGATTGCGCGAGTCGTTGACGGCGACGGTCACGTTCCGCGCGGTCTCCCTGAGCGACCAACTCGAGGGGGTCCAGAGCTGGGTCCTCGCGTGCCGGCTTTGCACCTGGACGGTCGCCGTGCTGTCGATGTTCGAGATCGTCTCCGGGACCACGCGGATCACGTTGAGCCGGGCGCTGTCACCGTCGCAGACGAACGGCGGGTCGCTGCGCATCACCGACGCGTCCGGTCGACCGCGAAGCACCGCCCCACCGGCGGCCTCGACGTACCGATCGTCCATGCGGTACTCGAGCGACCCGAGGTCGCGAATCAGCGTCGTGTTGTGCGTCTCGTTCTCCCAGACGTCCACCGTGACGTTCGGCCCGTCGGCCACGTGCAACGTCCCACCGCCGAGGCGCAGCTCCGTCGCCCGCGCGGGCGCCTCGTGGTCGGCGATGCCGTTGAGCTGGTCGTTGACGTTGATGATGGCGCGTTCGGCGCTGTCGAGCTGCGCCTGGTCGCGGGCGTCGCCGACGGCCTCCCATCCGAACGTGGCGATGAGACCGACGCTCGCGAGCATCACCGTGAAGATGAGGATGAACGCCAGCAGGTCGCTCACCGCCCGCTCGTCGTACCTCATGGGGGGTCCTCCTGCAGCGTCACCGTCGAGCCGTCGGCGACGATCCATATCGTCCCGCCAGCGACCGAGCTCGACCCGACGGCCGAGGCGTTCGCGAGCTCGACGGAGCGGGTGCGCTCGTCGGTGTAGACCGTCAGCTGGTCGGTCGAGCCGTCGACCTCAATCGTGTAGAACGCCCCCGCGATGCGCTGTGGCGCCTCGATCCGCATCGCCATGGAGTCGTCCCCCTCGAGCCGGTCCGCCTGGTGGGCGGCGCGCTCGACGTCGACGGCGAGCCCCTCGGCGACCGTCGAGAGCTCGCTGTCGATCGCGCGGTTCTCCTGGCCATCCATCATCGCGCCGAAGCTCAGCAGCAAGCCGGCGACGAGGATGACGGTGATGCCAGTGGCCAGGATGAAGGAGATGGTCGTCGAGACGCCTCGGCGATCGTCGGTGAACCGGTCGACCGTCACGTCCAGGGCACCCCCATCGCGGCGACGTTGTCGGGGTCGTCGTAGACGACGACGGGTGAGGTCACGCTCCGGCTGCTCGCCCGGGCCCGCTGTTCGAGGGTCAGGTCGAACGACCAGACGACGGGGAGCGCGTACGGGTCGTCGTCCGGCGAGTCCGCGTAGTAGTCGTCGTCACCGTACCCGCGGAAGGTCTGCGAACCGAGCAGGTAGCTGTATCCACCCTCGACGGACGTGGGGTTGCGGATCGAGAAGCCGTAGCCGGAGCCGTCCACGGGGTCGAGGTCGACGAACGGGTCGACGTGGCAGACGTCGTCGCTCGTCGGTTCCTCCCGGAATTCGACGCGGGCGAACTGCGTCGAGTCGTCGAGGCTGCACTCCGCCACCTCGGTGGTGTCGGAACTCGTGCTGTTCTCGATCGCCGAGTTCGGCGCCGTGCAATCGATGTCTTGTTTCTGGACGGTCACGTTGTTCGTGACCGTCGGGGCCTCCACGGTGAAGAGCTGGCAGTCCGAATCGCCCCAGAACTGGAATCCCACGGCCACGTCGTCCACCGTCGACCGCCGAATCTCGGTCTTGTTCAGGGAGAACGTCATCCCCCGGATCGTCGTCGCATCGCTCCGGTCCACCCGGGTGCTGTGGTCCGATGGCGAACCGGTGCGAAATCGCAGGTCCGTCGTCCGGTCGCCATCCGCCACGTACGCACCGAGTGTGACGTTGGCAAACGAATGATCGAGCAACGAGGCCCGGTGCCGGCCCATCGACATCTCGACGTAGTTGGCGAAGGTCGAGTCGTTCGCCTCGAAGGCGTCCGTCAGCGCCGCGTTCTGGGCATGCTGGCCGTCGAGGTTGATTCGGGCGGCGAGACCGGACAGCCCGGCCTCGACGTCGGAGGCGATGCGCTCGGCCTCGTCGAGATCCGTCGAGGGATCGTCGGGCGCCCGGACCTCGGTGGTCACGGCGGCGTTCAGCAACACCGCCATCCCGAGGAGGACGACCGCGAGGGTGATCGCCGCGAGCAGCAGCATCTGGCCGCGGTCGGTCCCGGCGGTCACCATACGACCACCCTGACCTGGACGACGTTGTGCAGCGGACCGCCCGGATCGACGTCGTGGATCGGGTACGCGCCCGTCGAGGCGGCCTCGGCGAGCGTGACGTTGTCACCGTCCGGGCCGGTCAGCGTCTGATTGCTGTACAGCGTCACCGTCGTGGTGGCGACCGTCGCGGCGTCGGGTGGCGCGCCCTGGTAGATGAGCCGTTCGGTGTCGGTCGAGGTCGCGTTCGGTCGTTGGTACTGGACGTCGACGTTGACGACCATCCCGCGCTGGTGGAAGGTCTGGTTGATGAGCTCTCCGAAGCGGGTGGGCGGCACGCCGGACCCGTAGCCGGTGTCCTCCCCCCGGGCGTGGGCGAAGGTCTCCTCCGACGTGGAGTTGTTGTAGTACCGAACCATCTCGCTGATCGCCCCCTCGCGCTGGGCGATGTCCATCGCGTCCGTCGCCTGCTGTCGGATGTCGGGCTCGACGTCGGCGCCGGGGATGCCGGGAGCGACCACCACCGCCTGCATGGCGTACAGCAGCGCGGCGACGACCAGCAGGCCCGCCACGAGCGCCTCGAGGGTGAACGCCTGCGCCCGGTCGTCACGGGGGTCGATCATCACGTGATCACCACACCCTGACGAGCATCCGACAGCCCTCGACGCACGAACCCTCGTCCGTGGTCACGATTCGCGTCCACGAGCCCGCGTCCTGGCCGTCGTAGGGGCGGCCAGCGCGCCGCTCGACCGTCTCGTCGTCGAGGTCCGTGACGGTGACGTTGATCGTCGCCGTCGACGGCAGGCCGAGGTTCGTCGGACCGAGGGACGCGAGCTCGGCCGCGAACGCCTCGTCCTCCAGGTGGACGCGCTCGTCGTCGAGGGCCGCCCGCTCGACGATCGTGTTCGCCGCCCGCTCGGCCTGGGCGGCGCGCTCGTTCGCGTCGACGTCCTCGAACGGGGCGAGGACCGACGGCACGAACGTCAGCGCGAAGATGACGATCAGGAGGAACAGCCCGATGCCGATGGCGTAGTCCTGCGTCGTCTGTCCCCGGTCCCGGGTGCGTGGTGCGCGCATGGTGGCGTCAGCCGATCACGATCCACACGGCCAGCGCGACGGTCATCAGCGCAACGGCGTACTTGATCCCGCTACGGAGGTCGGCCTCGCGCATGTAGCCCGCGATGAACCCCGACATGGCGGCGTGGATGGTGACCGCGTGGAAGAACAGCAGGTTCAACGACGCCGTGTCGATGCTCCCGGAGAAGCCCATGCCCCCGACGGAGGGGGCGTCCTCCGCGGCCTCCATCGCCAGGCCGCCCATGACGTCGAGGAACTGGACCTTCAGGATGGCGATGACCGCCAGCATCGTCAGGAACGTCATGACGATGATCGTGATCTGCATCCGCGTGCGCGCCTTGCGCTCGCGTTCGATCTCGTCGTGGTTCTCGCTGGTCTTGGCCGCGGTCGTCAGCACGTCGGTGATCTCGCTGGAGGCCTCCTGCGCCTTCGCCACCAGCTTGACCGTCCGGGCCAGCCGGGGGATGTGGTACTTGTTGTTGAACTCGATGAGGGCCTCCTTGAGCGTCATCCCGTAGCTGACCTTGGCGTGGATCTCGTGGAACTCCGTGCTCAGCTTGCCGCGGGAGGTCTCCGCGACGGTCTTGAACGACTCGAGGAGCGTCATGCCGGTGTCGTTGGCGCTCGAGAGCTTGCGCAGCTCCTCGGAGAGGTTGTTGGTGATCGAGTGGCGCTTGCGGCGGTCCCACTCCACGAAGACCCCGAGGGGGACCAGGATGAGGTACGCCGGCAGGAACATCCATATGAACGTCCCCCAGACGGCACTGTCGATCATGGCGTCCCAGGAGGTCGGGACGGTCCCGGCCAGGAAGGCCACCCCGAGGAAGACGATCGACGTCGGGACGGAGACCGCGAGCGTGTACATGGGATTCTCGAGGAAGAAGTGGTGCGGATGCAATAGCAGGTTCACGGTCGTCCGGGTCCCCTCGCGGCTCTTGATTCGCCGGAAGACGGAGAAGTCCGTCTGGGAGACGAACCGGTCGACCAGCCCGAGGTCCAGCAGGCCGCTGCGACGTTCCGTCCCGAGCGTCGTCGTCCCGGCGGGCAAATCGAGGTAGCCGTCGCCGGGCTCGTCCTTCTTGACCGTCGCGACGAGGACGAGGAAGCCCACGCCGGTGAGCGGGATGAGCGCGTAGACGGTGATGTACATCACCGTCATCGTGACCTGGCCCATCATCATCATGACCACCAGGATCACGATGAGCAACAGCGGGAAGAGCGACAGCGTCATGTACATCTCGCCGAAGAGCTCGAGCGACTCGAGCGTCTGCTCCTGCTCGTGCTGGGCGGTGCGCATGTGCTTCTCCTTCTTGTCGTCGAGGAACGCCTCGAGGTCGCCGCCGCTGTTGATGATCGACAGCATGTCCGTCAGGAACTGGCTCAGCTCGATGCTCGGTGTCAAGAGCGCCTGCTCGCGAATCGCCGTCCGGTAGTCGGTCCCGAAGTAGTCCGTCTCGTAGACGATGGACTGGAACTCGCGGGAGATCTCCCCGTAGGTGTCCTCGGCCTGGGCGATCGACTCGATGATCTCGAGCTGGTTGAGCCCACCCACCGACAGCGCGTACATGAACGACACCGCGTCGCTCAGGAGCAGGTTGATCTCGCGCGCCCGCGAGTTCGCCCGGAGGTACGGTTTGGTCACCAACCACCCGAACCCGGCCGCGAACCCGATCGACCCGAAGATGATGCCCGTGATGGCGATCAGAAACGGCACGCGAAGGGCCTGGATGACGGCCAGCACCTCGTCGCTTGGGATGTGCGCGCCGAGGAGCGGTCCCACGTCGACGATGCCGGTGGCGAAGAGCCAGTAGCCGAGGACGGTCCCGAGGATCCACAGGCCGCCGCCCGCGAGCACGCCGATGCCGAGCGATCGCGAGAGGTAGAGCTCGACCGGTGTCGCCATGCGCGACTGGCGGAGCTTCCGGTCGAGGTTGGCGACGAAGGTGCTGTCCTCGTCGAACACCCGCCGGTAGACCGGGAAGAACGCGTCTCCGAGGAGGTTGCGCCGCTGTCCGATGCTACCGTCGCCGTCGATGCCACCGGGGAAGTCGAGGCTCACCGTCGCTCACCCCCCGCCGTCCGACGGCGGGGAGTCCTCGGCGTCCGACCAGACGAAGGAGTCTCCCTCGGCGTCGTCGACCGGGTCGATGTGGGCCAGGGCCTCGGCGATCTGGTCCGGCGACTCCTCGCGGTACTCGGGGAGGATCGTCTCCTCGGCCTTCTCGAGGATCGCGCGCGTCAGGTCCCGGACCTCCTCGGAGGGGTCGGGCCTGGGCACGAGCGCCTCGATCTCGGGGTCGATGTCGATGACGACGCTCTCCATCTCCCGCAGCTCGTCGAGGCTGCGCTCGAGCTGGTCGTTCGCCAGCAGGGCCAGCACCGTGTCGGGGTCGTTGATGAACGCCTGTACGGTCGCGGCCACCTCGGCGTACTCGTTGAGGCCGTGGTCGATGAGGTACGCGAGGACGAGCTTTCGGAGTTCGAGCTCGCGCTGGATGCGCTCGCTCGACCAGCCGCGGTCGAACTTGATGTCCTCGAGGACGTTCGACTGCCCCAATCGGTAGAACTCGTCCGTCTCCGCCTCCCACTGGTAGATGTCCTGGACGTTGATCTCGTCGTTCTCGGCGTCGTAGCGGTTGATCTCGGTGAGCACCTTGTTCCGACGGACCTTGCGCCCCTTGACCCGGGTCGACGCCTGGATCGAGACCAGGTCGAGCGCGGTGAACATCGTCTTCGAGACGTTGATCGGGTCCGTCGTGAAGCGCTTGAGGACCTCACCGACGCTGTCCGCGTGGAAGGTGGTGTACGTCGTGTGCCCGGTCGACATCACCTGGAACAGCGTTCGTCCCTCCTCGCCGCGCACCTCGCCCATGACGATGTAGTCGGGCCGCTGGCGCAGCGCCGCCTCCAGGAGGTCGAACTCGTCGACGCTGTCGACCTCGTCGCCGGTGAACGACGGCCGCGTCACGCTGGCGACCCAGTTGCGCTGGGGTAGCTCGACCTCGCGGGTGTCCTCGATGGAGACGAGCTTCGAGTTGCTCGGGATGAACAGCGAGATCGCGTTCAGCGAGGTGGTCTTCCCGGAGGCGGTGCCCCCCGCGAACAGCAGCGACTTGTTGTTCTCGATGCACAGCCAGAGGAAGGCCATCTGGTCCAGCGAGAACGTCCGCCAGTTGATCAGGTCGACCGGGGTGAACGGGACGTCCTTGAACTGCCTGATCGTGTAGTTGGTGCCGTGGTCGGAGACCTGCTTGCCGAGGGTGAGCTGCGCGCGCGACCCGTCTGGCAGCGTCGCGTCGACCTGGGGGCGGCGCTTGCTGATCCCCTTGCCCGAGCGCTGGGCGAGCTTGACCACGAAGTTGTCCAGCTCGTCGGTCCCGTGGTGGATGTTCGAGATAATCTGCTCGTAGTCGGTGTGGTAGACGAAGACGCGAGAGTTCCAGCCGTCGCAGGAGATGTCCTCGACGTTGATGTCGTGCTTGATGGGGTCGATGCGCTCGTAGCCCACGAAGTCTCGCTTGAGGTAGTACAGCAGCTTGTCGACCTGGTACGGGGACAGGGTCGAGGGATTCTCGTCCAAGATGACGGGCTCGGGGCGGACCTGCTCGGTCGGCACGCTGCCCTCGTCGGCCGGTGGCAGCTCGCGGCCGGGGAGCTTCGCGACGAGCTTGTCGACCATCGTGGGGCCATCGCCCCCGCCTTTGGCCAGGCCGTAGCGGTCGATGAGGTCGCGCGTCTCACGCTCGATGACCGCCTCGCGCACGCCCGGTTCCCCGTGTTCCTCGGTGAGGCGCTCCTCGGCGTACTTGATGGACGTGCGAAGCTTCCCGGCGACGAACTCCCGGACCCGCTTCTCGATGGGCGACAGGTGCGGCTCGACGACGAAGTACTTCTTCTCGTTCTCCCGCTCGGAGTGGAAGATGATGACGAAGGCGTAGGGCTTGTTGACCCAGTAGCGTTGCTCCTCGACGAAGTGCGCCTTCTTCGAAAACGGCACCGCTCGCTCGAGGTCGTACCGGTTGACCACGGTGGTCTGGCCGTCGACCGTGGTGAAGAACGCGTCCTCGTCGAGCGCTGGCTGGACGTTGACGGTTCGATCGTCGATCACCTGGTCGAGCCACTTGGCGGTCGATGCGGCCGCGCGCAATCGGTCGACCGCGTCGGACCCTCGGTGCCCGTCGCCTCGCGTGGGGGCGCCCGACGACCGGCCCCCCTCGGCCGCCGACCGGACGGTCGCGGCCTCGTTGTCGGTGCTCATTGCACCAGCGTTCGACTGGCCTGGGTTAAAAACCGTTACCCAAATTATATCACTTGATAAAGAGTTTGCTAGTCGGTGACATGCGAGACGCCCTCGGGGTCGCGGCCATCGGGGAAGGGCCGCGGACGCCGGGGTGCACCCCCGGAGGCGGGCATGACGGGATTCGAACCCGCGATCGGGAGGTTAGGAACCTCCCGCCCTATCCGCTAGGCCACATGCCCGCACGGCTGGCTCGGGTGGGGCTCCCTAAAACCGTTGTGCGCGCGATCGCGGGAAGCGTCGGCGGGGGTTCAGGCGCTCGACTGGCCGGAGGGCTCGTCGTCGCGCACGCTCTCCTCGGCGGCCTCGACCTCCTCCTCGGTCGCTTCTCTGATCTCCTCGAGCTCGCGCTCGACCTCCTCGCGCCCCTTCTTGAACTCCCCCATCGCTTCGCCGGTCGACCGGGCGAGCTCGGGGATCTTGTTCGCCCCAAACAGGAGGACGGCGATGAGGAAGATCACGCCGAGCTCGACGGGACCCAGCGGCCCGATGAACATCGGGACTATCGGTATCAGTGCCATTACGAATCCTCCTAGTCCGGATGCGACTATAAGTGTGTCCCCTGCCTCGCGCCGGGGGCGATCCGCCTAAATCGATGCCATGCGAGGGTATCGCATGGTCGCGATCGGCGATACCGTCTCGAACCGGGACCTCGTGCTCGTCACGGACGACGGGATGCACCCGACCGACCTCGACGGCGTCCTCGAGGGTCGGTCGTCGGTGGCGCTGGCGTTCTTCCCCGCGGCCTTCTCGAGCGTGTGCACCACGGAACTGTGCACGTTCCGAGACGCCCTCGCCGCGGGACCGGCCGCCGGTCGGGTCGTCGGGGTCAGCGTCGACAGCCCCTACGTGCTGCGGGCGTACCGCGACGAACACGACCTGGTGCAGCCCCTCGCGAGCGACTTCAACCGGACGCTCACCCGCGACCTCGGCCTCGACATCGCCTTCGAGGCCCTCGGGCTCGAGGGACTCGCCCAGCGGGCGGTCGTCTGCGTCGACGAGGCACGCACCGTGACGTACGCGTGGGTCGCGGACCACCCCGGTCAGGAGCCACCGTACGACGAGGTGCTCGACCACCTCGGCCTCCCCGGCGCCGCGTAGGACGGGCTTTTTGTGACCCGGGGCGATGCCCCTGGCATGGCCGACCTCGAGGTGCCCACGTTCGACCCCGACGCCCGACCGTTCCCCGTCGACCGACTCAACGCCGTCCTCGAGGTCGTCAACGCGGACGACCGCACCGGCGCGCTCGTGGCGGCGCAGAACGTCAACCCGGTCGTCCGCCTCCGGTACAACGACCACGGGCCCAAGCACATTCGGACGGTGCTCGAGCGGGCGATGGAGCTCTACGGCCACCTCAAGGCCGCCGACGTCGCGTTCAACGGCGCCGCTGACCACGGCCTCGACGTCGCCGACGAACCGGTGATCATCGCGCTCGGGGCGATCTTCCACGACGTCGGCCACGTCGTCCACCGGGACCACCACACCCACTACTCGGTGGCACTCGCGTGGGGGGTGCTCGACGAGCTGCTCACGGCGGTCTACGACCGCGCGATGGCGACGACGATCGCCGGCGAGGTCCTGCACGCGATCGTCTCGCACCACGAGGAGATCAACCCCCTCACCCGTGAGGCGGGCGTCGTCCGGGTGGCCGACGCGCTCGACATGGAGCGCGGGCGCTCGCGCCAGCCCTACGAGCTCGGCGGGCGTGGGATCAACACGCTGTCGAGCCGGGCGATCCAGTCGGTCTCCGTCCGACGGGGCGACGACCACGCGGTCGACATCGAGATCGAGATGACCTCCGCCGCGGGCATCTACCAGGTGGACGAGCTCCTCCGGTCGAAGGTCGAGGGCTCCGGCCTCGAGGGGTTCATCCGCATCGTCGCCCTCCGGGTCGACGGGGACGACCGACTCGTGGACCAGATCGAGTTCTAGTCCTGGGAGACGTCGTCGGGCGCGACGCGTCCGTCGACGGTGACGCTCTGTCGCTCGCACGCCAGGCAGCGCCACTTGCGCTTTCGCCCGAGGTGCAACCGCGTGCTGGCGACGAGGCGGTGGTCCGTCGTCGTCGCGCACCCGGGGCAGTATAGCGAGGCCCGCGGCGGCATGGCTCGACCTGGGCGGTCTGTCCTCAAACGTCTTTTCGTCTCCGTCCGCGCGGGTACAACCTCAAGGTCCCGGCGCCCGAGGGTCGCCCATGCGCATCTACACCGGCCGCGGCGACCGCGGCGAGACCGACCTCTACGACCGAACGCGCATCTCGAAGGCCTCGCCGGTCGTCGAGGCCGCCGGCGCCGTCGACGAGGTCAACGCGCTCGTCGGGACGATCCTCCCGACCGGCCACGCGGACGTCGACGACCGGCTTCGGCGGGTCCAGCACCACCTCCACGTCGTCCAGGCGGAACTCGCGAACCCGGCGACCGACGAGGACGACCCCGCCATCGAGGCGGCCCACGTCGAGCGCCTCGAGGCCTGGATCGACGCGGCCGACGAGGAGCTCGAGCCGCTTCGCTCGTTCGTCCTGCCCGGGGGGTTCGACGCCGGCGCGCGCCTCCACCTCGCGCGGACCGTCTGTCGTCGAGCGGAGCGCCGGGTCGTCGCGCTCGCCGAGGAGAGCGACCGCGACCTCGGCCGGCCGGTGGCGTACCTGAACCGGCTGTCCGACCTCCTGTTCACGATCGCGAGACAGGTCAACGCCCGCGAGGGCTACGAGGAGCGACCCCCGTCGTACTGACCCGGGGTCCGCTCGTATCGCACGGGGGCGTCTCCCGTCCGGACGACCTCGCCGCGCTCCTCGAGGACGTCGAGGTGGCCGATCGCCTCGCTCATGCCCGGGAAGACCTCGGTGGCCGGGAGGTGACCGAAGAGCTCGCGCATGACCGCCGCGGCCGACATCGGCTCGTCGAGGATATCGTAGACCTGCTCGGTGCGGTGCTCGTGGAACCGTCGGAGCTGGCGGATGCGGTGGGTCGGCTCCTCGATGACCGCCCGATGCCCGGGCAGCAGGCGCACGAAGCCGCGGTCGGCGAGCCGATCGAGCGATCGGTTGTACGCGGGCAGAACCCGGGGTCGCGGGCCGCCCGTCTCGGTCGGCGGCTGGAGGAACGGGTTGGGCGTGATCGGATCGAGGACGTGGTCGCCGACGATCGCCGCCTCGCCGTCGTCCCCCTCGAACGTGTAGATGAGCTCGCCCGGCGCGTGGCCGGCGACGGCCTCGGCGCGCACGGCCGCGTCGTCGATGGCGATGCGCTCGCCGTCGCCGACCCGCCGGTCGACGGGGGTGTCGGGGGCGAACTCGAGGTACACCTCGGGCAGCTCCACGACCGTCTCCGCCAGGTCGGGGTCCACGCCGTGGCGGACCAGCAGCGGGCCGAGGTGGCGCTGCTCGTGCGCGAGGCGGTCGGCGAACGCCTCGATGATGTCGCCGCCGACCGGGCTGGCGACGACCTCGGCCCCGCGTTCTCGGAACCGACCCGCCACCCCGAAGTGGTCGGGGTGGGGGTGCGTGATGAGGACCTGCTCGACGTCGCCCGGTGTGAGGTCGGCCTCGGCGAGGCCCGCCTCGAGGGTCTCCCAGGCCTCGTCGCTGTCGGGACCGGGGTCGACGAGGGTCCGCCCGCTCCGGTAGCAGTTCACCGTCCCGATCTGGAACGGCACCGGGACCACCATCCGCTCGAACATCGTCCGGGACGAGCCGGCGAGCGGCCTAAAGGCGACCGGTCTGCCGGCAGGGTTATCGCCGCCGCGGCCGTAGCCACGGCCGACGATGAACGAGCACTACCGAGACGCCGCGTACCACCTCCGGTGGTCCGCACGACACCTGCGCGCCGGCCTCGAAGCGACGACCGGAGCCGTCCGTCGGCGGGTGACCAACGAGGTCGAGGCGGCGCCGAGCGACCGACGCGATGCGCTGACCCGACGGCTCGAGACCACCACGAATCGCGTGACCCGTTCGGCCAGCGAGGTCGGCCGAGCCGCCATACACCGACTTCCCCGACGCACCTGATCGGCGGGGTAAAAGAAAGACCTATTGCGGAAACTGCCCAAGCTGGCGACCGACGGGTCGGTGGTCTAGCCCGGTTATGACGCCTCCTTCACACGGAGGAGCCCGGCGGTTCGAATCCGCCCCGACCCAGAGGATATGTATCATTTTTGCGGGGTCCGCTGACAGGTGAATTACCCTCGGTTATAGGTCGGAGGTGGTCGCCGTGAGCGCCCAGGTGGCGGGGACCTCGTTCGGAGAGACGTACAGCCACGACCGGACGCGGCATGCCCCGGTGACGCCGACCGCAGCGAGTCCGATCAACCGCGCCGCCGACCGCCGAACGGCCACGAAATCGGCCCGATCCGGCGAGATCCCTCGAACCGACGGCGCGGGGTCGCACGCCCTCGCGACAGCTGCCGGCCGTCATCGAACCGGGACATTCACGCCCACCCGGCGTCCAGACCGCGGTAGTCAGGCCATGTCCCGTCCGCGAAACGTCCTGCTGGTGACGGTCGATTGCCTCCGGGCGGACCGACTCGCGTCGGCCATATCGGACGGTCTCGCGCCGAACATCGAGGCGCTCGCGGCCGAGGCGACTCGGTTCGACCGCGCGTTCACCGTGGCGAACGCCACGGACCCGAGCCTCACCTCGATGCTGACGGGCCGCATCCCGCCCAACCACGGCGTGCTGCAAAACGGGTGGGGTCTCGACGCCGCCGTGCCGACGGTGGCCCACCGACTCCGCGACGCCGGCTTCGACACGGCCGGCATCGTCAGCGTCGACCACCTCGCGCACGAGCACTCCGGCCTCGGCCACGGCTTCGCGCGCTACGCCGACGGCGACGGCAAGTACGACGCCATCTACCCGATTCTGAGTCGCATCTACGACACGCGGGCGTTCAACCTCGCCTTCGGTGCCGTCAAGGACCGGGGCGTCGGTGGCGTCACGGTGAAGGACCTGCTTCGACGCCTCGGCCTCATCCAGCTGCACGAGCGCCCCGCGACGCACGTCACCGCCGACGCCATCGAGGCCATCGACGCGGTGGACGAGCCGTTCTTCGCCTGGGTCCACTACTTCGACCTCCACGAACCGCGAAACGCCCCGCGTCGGTTGCGCCGCGAGCACGACGACCGCTACACCGCCGCGCTTCGCCACGTCGACGCCCACGTCGGCCGACTCGTCGAGGCGCTCGAGGCTCGCGACGCCCTCGAGGAGACCCTCGTGGTGCTCACCGCCGACCACGGCGAGGCGCTCGGCGAGCACGGCTACACCGGCCACGGGCGGACCCTCTTCGACGAGGAGCTCCACGTGCCGCTCCTCCTCGCGCACCCCGGCATCCCCGCGCAGACGGTCAAGGCCCAGGTACGGACCATCGACATCGCACCGACGATCCTCGCGACGCTCGGCGTCGACACCGGGCCGCTCGACGGTGCGACGTTGCTCGCCGACCGCGCGGTCGACGGGCCGGAGGACCGCCCCCTCGTCGCGATGGCCTACCCGCCCTTCGGCGAGCGCTACGCCGTCAGGACGCCGGCGCACAAGCTGGTCGTCGACCGCGACGCCGGTACCGTCGAGCTCTACGACCTCGAGGCGGACCCCCGGGAGCGGCGGGACATCGCCGACGCGTCGCCCGAGCTGGTCGAACGCCTCCTGGTCCACCTCCGACCCTGGCTCGAGCGCAACGAGACGGTCGCCGAGCAGTCCGTCGACGAGGAGACCGAGGAGATGCTGGCCGCCCTCGGGTACGTCGACTGACACCTCAGGGGGGCGAGCGGAGCCCCTCGAGGACGTAGATCGCGCCGCCGAGGACGTTGTTGAACACGCCGAGGACGAGCTGCATCACCACCCCGAGGACGACCGCGAGGCCGGCGTCGGCGCCGACGGCCGTGAACAGGTGGAGGTAGGCCGTCTCGCGGACCCCGACGCCCTGGATGGAGACGGGGACGAGGAGGAGCACCTCGACGACGGGCACGATCACGACGAAGTACCAGGGTGACAGGTCCATGCCGAGACCGGCGGCCACGACGACCGTGTTCGCGACGACGATGAAGCGAAACAGGAGCGACAACCCGAGCGCGATCGCGAGGCCGCGACGTCGGTCTCGGTAGTCCATGAGGGCGTCGTGGATTCCCGCCAGGCGGTCGCCGAGGTCGAGGTGAGGCAGCCGGAAGACGGTGACATCCAGGAGCGACCGAACCCGCCGGTCGAACAGCACCAGGAGCGCGAGCGTCGTCCCCAGCGTCGCCCCGAGGACGACGCCGGTGGCCAGCCAGCGCGGCAGCCGGTCGAACAGCACGACGGCCCCGAGGCCCGCGAGGACGAAGACCGACACCAGCCCCGTCACCCGCTCGAGGACCACCGACGAGACCGCGTCCGCCCCGGTCCCGTGGCGGTCGTGGAGGTAGTACATCCGGACGCCGTCGCCGCCGATCGTCGTCGGCAAGAAGGCGTTGAAGAACTGGCCCACGTAGTAGTAGACGAACAGGGTCCGCACCGGGAGGTCGATGCCCCGCAGGCGCAACAGCAGTCGCCACTTGTAGGTGCTGATGACGATGTTGAGGACCGCCAGGCCGAGCGCGATGGGAAGCACCCACGCGGGGAGCTCGAGGACGTGCTCGACGATCGTCGCCAGGCCGACGGTGGACACCACGTACCACAGCAACCCGGCACTGACGACGATCCGACCGGCGAGCGAGAGCCGGGACCGCGTGCGCGACGTCGGTGACATGGGTGCGAGCTCGGCGCGACCGTCGGCGATCGACACCGACGGGGGGTTCCCGGTCGGTCGGGATAAGCGGTTCGCGACGGCGGGCGGGGTAGTCGAGGCGTTTATCGGGCTGCCGACAGTGAGCCCGATCATGGACCCCGAGGCCGTCGAATCCGCGGCGGGGGCTGCCGCCGGGCGCGTCCCGGAGGCCGACCCCGTCGACGACGGCGTCCGGACCTCGTTCGTCCTCCCCGCGTTCAACGAGGCCGAGACCCTCCCCCGCGTCGTCGAGGAGATCCGCGACGTGGTCGCCTCGGAGGCGATGGCCCCGTTTCGACCCGTCGAGATCCTCGTCGTCGACGACGGCAGCTCCGACGGGACGACCGAGGTGCTCGCCGAGCTGACCGAGCGCGACGCGCGGGTCCGCGGCATCGTCCTCACGCGCAACTTCGGCCAGAGCGCCGCCCTCACGGCCGGCTTCGACATGGCCCGCGGTGCGTACGTCGTCACCCTCGACGCCGACGGCCAGAACGACCCCGCGGACGTCCCAACGCTCCTCGAGCGCCTCGAGGACGGCTACGACTGCGTCAGTGGCTGGCGCCGGGACCGGCGGGACCCCCCCTCGAAGACGATCCCCTCGCGCATCCAGACGACGCTGGCGAAGCTGACGGGGCCGGACATCCACGACTTCGGGTGCACCCTCAAGGCCTACCGATCGGAGGCCGTCGGTGCGTTGCAGCTCAAGGGCGAGGGCCACCGCTACATCCCCGCGAAGCTGTTCGACCGAGGCTACCGGATCACCGAGGTGCCGGTCGACCACCGCCCGCGCGAACTCGGCGAGAGCAAGTACGGCGCCGGCCGGCTGCTTCGCGGGTTCGTCGACCTCGGGTACCACGTCTTCTGGAACCGCTACGGCATGCGGCCGATGCACTTCCTGGGCGGGCTCGGCCTCCTGTCGGTGACCGCCGGCACCGCGGTCGGCGCCCACGCCCTCGTGATGAAGTACGCCCTCGGTGAGGCGCTCACGCCCCACGTGCCGCGGCTGTTGCTCGTCGTCGCACTCATCCTGTTCGGCCTGCACCTCCTCACGTTCGGCATCATCGCGGAGATGCTCGTCGAGGTGCGCTACCGCGAGGAGCGACCCTACCGGGTGGCGCGGGTGCTCGAGGGCGATCCGGAGGCACCCTGAGACCGACCGAGACCAGTACCGTCAAGTCCGCCCGCGGCCGACCGAGGTCGCAACCGTGCCCGACAGCGCGCCTGCTGCGACGCGGCTGACTCATCGGTTGGCCGGCGTCGACCGCGTCGAGTGGGGGTTTCTCGGCCTGCTCGTCCTCCTGTGGGGCTGGCTCTACCTAGCTGGTCTCGGCGACCTCCCGGTCCACGTCTGGGACGAGTCGCGGTACGTCTCGCCGGCGCGGGACATGGCCACCGGGGCGGACTGGCTCATCCCCGAGATCCGGGTCAACACCTTCGACTTCGACCTCGATCGCACCCCACGCCTGCAGAAGCCGCCGCTCCTGTACTGGCTGCAGGCGCTCTCGATGCTGGTGTTCGGACCGACCGCCTTCGCCGGCCGCCTCCCCACGGCGCTGGCCACCCTCGGTTGCGCTGGCGTGGTCTACGCCCTCGGGCGGGCGACGTGGGACGCTCGCGCGGGCCTGGCGGGGGCGGCGCTCTTCCTGGTCTTCCCCGGGATGCTCCTCGGCAGCCACGGCGGCACCGCGGGGGTGCCCGACACCCTGATGACCCTCTTCGGGAGCCTCTTCGTCTGGCTCACCTGGCGCGGGCGGGAGCGGCCTCGGCTGCTGGTGCCGGCGTCGGTCTTCGCCGGCCTGGCCGTGATGACGAAGGGGTTCGCCGCCGGGGTCTTCGTGGTCGCCGTCGCGCCCCTCGTCGTGCGCTGGTACCGGGCGTACCTCACACCGTGGACCGCGGCCGCCGTGGCGACGACGGCGGCCATCGCGCTCCCCTGGCACCTCTATGCCTACCTGACCGAACCCGATGCCTTCGTTCAGGACTACATCGTGAGGGCGGTCAGCTCGCGCATCGCGGGCGAGCTGACCAAGCAGGACGTCGAGCCGCTCGTGCCGTTTTTCAACTACCCCTACCTCCGATACGCGATCGACGCGGTCCTCCCGCCCTGGCCGTACCTCCTGCCGCTGTTCGCGGTGGGCGCGCTCGCTGGCATCGGGCTGGCCGTCTTGGCGATCCGACGCGACGGCCGTCGAGCGCACCTCGACAAGGTCGTCCTGGCGTGGTGGGCCCTCGCGGTACCGGTCACCTTCGCCCTCGGTGGTGGCAACCAGCCCTGGTACCTCCTGCCGATGTACGTCCCCGGGTTCGTGATTCTTGGCTACGGACCGGCCGCCATCGCCGACGGGACGATCGCCGAGGTGCTGCACCGGCGGGGGGTGGACGGCCGACTCGTCGCGTGGATCGATCGTGCTCGACCGAGGACGGGGTCGGCGACGGGCGCCGCCGCCTTCGCCACCGTCGTGGTCCTCCTCGTCGCCGGCATCGCCGCCGCGTCCGGCCCACCGCTGCACGACTCGTACAACCACGGCCAGCGCGACCTCGGGCTGGCCCTCGCCGACGAGGTGCCCAAGGACGGGGCCGTCCACGTCTTCCTCGGGCGAAACACGACCACCCGGTCGCTGATGGCCACCGAGTTCTACGCCGACCGCGACCTCGCCTGGACGACGCCGGTGGCGCTTCGGACCGACCCGACCATCCGGTACGCCCTGGTCCCGCACGGGTCGGCCGAGGCGTACGACCGTCCGGTTCGCGTCCTGGCGCGAAGCCCCGAGAACGACCTCGACGCCGTGGTCTTCGAGACCGACTGACGCCGCGACGGGCGGCGTTCCACGTCCGTCGATGCCCGGTCCGCCATGCCGAGCGGCCACCACCTTGATAGAGGCATCGTGCGAAGAGGATCCATGGCGCGACTTTCCGGATCCGTGGCCATCGTCACCGGCGGCGCAATGGGCATCGGGAGGGCGATCGCGCGGGCGTTCGTCGAGGAGGGTGCCGACGTCGTCATCGCCGACTTCGACGAGGACGACGGTCGTTCGGCGGCCGACGACATCGGCGCGAACTTCGAGCGCTGCGACGTCTCTGACTACGACGAGGTGGAGGCCGTCGTCGAGGCCACCGTCGATCGCTTCGGCCGGCTCGACGTCATGGTCAACAACGCCGGCATCGGCAGCGAATCGTCCGTCGAGGACATGCCGCTCGAGGAGTGGGACCGGGTCATGCGCGTCAACCTGGATGGCGTCATGCACGGCACCAAGGCGGCCATGCCGCACCTGCGCGAGTCCGACGGGAACGTGATCAACATGGGGTCGATCTACGGACTGGTCGGCGGCAAGGGCGCCGCCGCGTACTCGGCGGCCAAGGGTGGCGTCGTCAACTTCACCCAGCAGGTGGCGATCGACTACGCCACCGAGGGCGTCCGGGTCAACAGCATCTGCCCGGGCTTCATCGAGACGCCGATGACGGCCGACCTCCTCGAGGACGAGCGGTTCTACGAGTACCTCAAGCAGCAGACGCCGATGGACCGACCGGGCCGACCGGAGGAGGTCGCCTCGATGGCGGTCTTCCTGGCCTCCGACGAGGCGTCGTACGTCACCGGCGCGAACCTCCCCGTCGACGGCGGCTGGACCGCCGTCTGACGGCGACCGCGGGGGATCACCCGAGCGCGTCGACCACGAGGTCGCCGACCCGCTCGGCCCCGTTCGCCCGAGGCGTCGGCACCTCGACCGACTCGATGCACGCCGGGACCATCGAGGGGTTCGCCGCCCGCCGGAACCCGCGGACGGACGCGAGGGCGCGGGCGACGCCCCGTTGCTCCGACGTCGCCGGCACGAGCACGCAGGGCGTCCCGGCGACGGCGGCCTCCATCGCCGTCGAGTAGCCGCTGCAGACGACGACCTCGGCCCGGTCGACGTGGGGGTACAGCGACGCGACGGGCGTCCACTCCTCGTCGCCGACGACCGTCACCGACCGACCGGCGCCCCGCAGGGTCGCCTCGATCGCCGACGTCTCCGTGGAGAAGTCGCTCGGGACGAGCAGGTCGTCGACCTCGGGGGCCTCGCCGGCTCCCTCGTGGGCGATCGGGCCGACCACGACCGCGTCGTCGAGCCGGGGCGGGCCCTCCCAGATCGTCGGCTGCACGAGCGTCGCCCCCAGCCGACGCGGGAGCCACGCCCGCAGGTGGGCACCTCCGCGCTCGAGGCGCGAGTCGTAGAACGCCGGCGGGTCGTGGGCGACGTGGAACCGCGGGCCGTCCAGGTTGGCGGCGGCCGCGGTGGCGAACGGGTCGTCGCTGACGAGGGCGTCCGGCTCGACCGCTCGCAGCCAGCGGCGGAAGCCGCGGAGGCGACCGATTGCGGCGCGCGGGGTCCGCCACAGGAGCGCTGCGTAGTCGGGGCGCTGGAACCCCCGGACGAACTCCACCGTCGGGAGGTCGGGCTCGTCGTAGCCGTTGAGCTCGACGAACCGTTGCCCGGGACCGCCACCGGCGATGGCGACCGACAGCTCGCGCACCTCCAGCGCCGCGGCCACGCCGAGCAGCCGGCTGGCGTGGCCAGCCCCCTCGCAGTAGTGCGCCACGGCCACCGTCCGCGTCACAGCCCTCGACCTCCCGATGGGTCCCCCCGACGCGAGGCGACGGGCCGTATATTCACGGGTCGACCCGCGAGTCGCCGCGACGCGACGCCCTGGGTGGGCGTTCGACGGGACGACCGACGGTGCGAGGCGAGTCGCGGCGTCATCGGTGGGTCGATCAGATGAGGGTCCACCGCCGCATGAGCTCGACGAAGCCGGCGTCGGCCCCGTAGCCCACGACGAACAAGAGGTACGCCGGGAGGAGCCCCGCGAGCAGGGCTCGCTCCGGGCTGACGTGATGGACCCGCTGCAGTCCGACCACGAGCAGGGCGGTCCCGTACAGGCTTGCGAGCACCTGAAGCTCCGCCACACCGGTGGCGACGAGGGGGACCGGCGCCAGCGAGAACGCGACGACCTGGACGGTCTCGCTCACCCCGGCGCGGTCGGGGGCGATCACCACGAGGACGATCGTCGAGACCGCCGCGAGGACGTGCACGGCGACCGGGGCGACGACCACCGACAGCAAGAGCCCCACGATCACCACGGACGCCCGGCGCGAGCCCCCGAGCACCGGCACCCACCCGGGGTCGACCACGACGCGGACGGAGACCCAGGCGCCGGTGACGAGGACGGCGAGCACCATCGCGGCCGTCTGGTCACCGGGGCGGACGCGGTCGGGGAACACCCGCCAGGGGGTCACCAGGACGGCACCCCAGAGGGCGAACGCCCGCCAGAGGATGCCCACGGCCGACCCGGGTGGTGGCGACGAGGGGTCGTTCACGACGGTTCACCTCGAAGGCGCCGGCCAGTGTACCCGCGATCGACCGCGCGGTGCCCGATCATGCTGGCACCACTCCGGCTGGCGGCCTGTTAGCCGTACCGGATTCCGCACGCGCCTCACTCGCGCAGCCGCGCGACTGTCCCGTTCCCACCCTCGACCACCTCGACGAGGCCGTCGTCGGCGAGGTCGTCGAGCAACTCGCGAAGCCACGCGCGTCCCGCGGTCCCCTCCGGGCTGTAGTCGACGCGGACGCGAGGGCCGAGGTCGTCCAGCGCGAGCGGTCCGTGCTCGCCGAGCGCCGCGATCGCCCGCCCACGCATCTGCCGACGGCTACCCTCGAACGGGGGCTGCTCGGGGACGTCCGGTGCGGTGAAGTCGCCGGTGGCGTACGCGTGACACCACCGGCGCCACGGGCAGGATGCCTCGTCGCACGCGGGTGTCGACGTGCAGGCGAGGCCGCCGAGCTCCATGATCGCGTTCGTCCAGGTCCGACCGTCCCCGTCGGGGTGAAGCGCCGCGGCGGCGGCCTCGAAGGCGGCGTCGTCGTCGGGGATGGCGAACGCCCGGTACAACACGCGCTTGACGTTGGTGTCGACGACGGGCCCGCCCGTCCCGTAGGCGACGTTCGCCACCGCGTTCGCCGTGTACGGTCCCACCCCCGGCAGGGTCTCGAGCGTCGTCGGGTCGTCCGGGACGAGCCCGTCGTGCTCGTCGACCACCTGCGTCGCCGCCGCGTGGAGGTAGCCGGCGCGCCGGTTGTACCCGAGGCGGTGGTCGCTCCAGAAGGACACGACGGCCGCCCGCGACTCGTCCGCCAGGGCCTCGGGCGTTGGCCAGCGGTCGACGAACGCGGCCCAGGCCTCGCTGGCCCGCTCGAGCTGTGTCTGCTGGCTCATCACCTCGAGGACGAGCAGCTGCCAGGGGTCGTCGGTCTCGCGCCACGCGAACGGCCGCCGGTGCTCGGCGTACCACGCGCAAAGGGCGTCGCGGACCGCCTCGAGGTCCTCGGGGAGCCGGCCGGTGGCCTCGGCCATGGCCGGCACCTCGACCACCGCCGTCAAAGGTCCGTCGGCCGGCGTCGAAACGCGTTTGTCCACCTCGGTCGTTGCCTCGGCCGTGAGCCTTGACGCCTTCGCCGAGGCGGTCGACGAACGCTATCGAGGGTTGGACGACGCCGTCACCGTCGACCTCGACGAGCAGACTCGGACGGAGCTGGCGGTGCTCCTGGCCGCCTTCGAGCCGACGTCGGTTGGTGAGGTCGTTCGCCGGGCGGTGCACCTCCTGGCCCGCGACGCCATCGACCGCGGCCAGGTCGACCTCCAGCTTCGCCGCCGCCACGACATCACCTACGACGAGTACCTCGCCGGGATGACCTACGACGAGATGGCGGGCGAGGTCCCGACATCGGAGCCCGACGACCGACGCTACCGGTTCTAGGCGGCCGCCTGAATCGCCTCGGTCAGCACGGACGCGCCGAGTTCTATCTCGCGCGCGGTGACGTCGAGCGGGGGGAGCACCCGGATCGTGCGCTGGCCGCACCCGAGGACGAGCAGCCCGCGGTCGAAGGCGGCGTGCAAGATCGCCTCGCGGCGGTCCTTGCTCCGGCAATCGATCGCCAGCATCAACCCCCGACCGCGCACGTCGGTGACCCCCGGCGTCGTCGCCTCGGCCAAGGTCTCCTTGAACTGGCGACCGCGCGCGATCGCGTTGTCCATCAGGCCGTCCTCGATGATCGCATCGATCGTCGCCACCCCGCGCATCGAGGCCACGACGTTCCCGGCGCCCCACGTCGACGAGATGCGCCCCTGCTCGGTCGGGAACAGCTCCTCGCGGCCGAGGGTCGCCCCGACGCGAAGCCCCTTCGCCGAGCAGATGAGATCCGGTTCGAGGGGCGTGTGGTCGATCCCCCAGAACTTGCCGGTACGGCCCAGGCCGGCTTGGACCTCGTCGCTGACGAGGGCGATGTCGTACGCCGTGACGATCTCGTGCACGTCCGCCAAGAAGGCCTCGTTGGGGATTCGGTAGCCCCCCTCGCCCTGCAGGGGCTCGAGGATCAGGTACGCGACCTCCTCGGGATCGATCGAGCCGCCATAGGGGTGCAGCCGGTCGGCCAGGGCGTTCCCGCCGGGGCCGTTCGTCCGCCAGCCGCACCGACACGTCCCCTCGCAGCTGCAGTACGGCACGGACACGACGCCGGTGATCTCGGGGTAGCCACGGCGGTGAACCGCCTTGGAGCGGTTCAGCGAGAGCGCGCCGAGCGTGCGCCCGTGGAAGGCACCCTCGAACGTGACGCCGCGGTGACCCCCGGCGGCGTAGGCCAGCTTGATCGCGTTCTCGACGGCCTCGGCGCCGCTGTTCGAGAGGAAGACGCGGTCGAGGTCGTAGCTTGCCCCGAGCGCCGACAGGCGGTGCATGAGCTGCGTGGGCCCCGGTGCGTCGGGATCGTCGGGCGGCCAGCCGCCGCTGACGTAGAAGTCCTGGCCGGCGATCTTGAGCGGGTCGACGAGGCCGATGTCGGCGAGGCGGTCGCGGATGCGGGGGTTGTTGTACCCGAGCGGGGCGGAGGCGACGTGGCAGGTGAAGTCC
The DNA here is from genome assembly GCA_046543335.1 of Halobacteriales archaeon. Classification (GTDB taxonomy): domain Archaea; phylum Halobacteriota; class Halobacteria; order Halobacteriales; family SKSH01; genus CAZCYF01. Next base: position 9,533 of record JBKGZP010000012.1, on the reverse strand, counting down.
ATGAGGACGTTCCCGTCGACGTCGGTGCAAAAGGGGCCGATGGCGTCGGCGGTCGCGTCCAGGACGAAGGGGTACACGTAGGTGGTCGTCGCCGCCACGTCGTGGTGGTACTCCACCCACCGAGAGGCGCGCTCGCCGGGGATACTCGAGACCCGGGGCTCGGCCGTGTCGCGGTCCATGGCTGTGACTCTAGAGGTGGCTATAACTGCTTATCGACGCGCCCTCGGAACGGCCACTCGGCTCGACGGGGTGAAGGTGGACCGCGCGAGAAAAGCGCGCGGTCCGTGCCGCCCTGAATTGGTCCCCGCTGACGCTTCGGCCCTCCAGACGAAGCGTCACTCCGAATGTGGTAATGCCAGCACCATAAATGTACCTCCTCGTGGCCGTCGGGGGTCTCGAACCGCTGGACGTGGTCGGGCTGGTCACCCGGACGCCTCGGGGTACGCCGGGTGGGCCTCGGCGATGGCACGGACCCGCTCGCGGGTGCGATCCCGCGTCGCCTCGTCCGACGGCGCATCGAGCACCTCGAGGATGCAGGAGGCGACCTCGCGCATCTCGTCGGGGCCCATCCCGCGCGTCGTGACCGCCGGGGTCCCGATGCGGATGCCGCTGGCGACGAACGGCGATCGCGTCTCGCCGGGGACGGTGTTCTTGTTGAGAACCAGCCCGACGTCCTCGAGCGCGGCCTCCGCCGCCTTGCCGGTGAGCGAGGGATGACTCGGTCGGAGGTCGACGAGGACGAGGTGCGTGTCGGTGCCGCCCGTGACGAGCTCGAGCCCACCCCCCGACAACGCCTCCCCGAGCACCTGCGCGTTCTCCACGACCGCCTCGGCGTACGTCTCGAACTCCGGCTCGAGGGCCTCCTTGAACCCCACGGCCTTGCCCGCGATGTCGTGCATGATCGGACCGCCCTGGACCCCGGGGAAGACCGCGGCGTCGATGGCCTCGGCGTGTGCCTCCTCGCACAAGACGAGGCCACCCCGGCCCGATCGGATGGTCTTGTGTGTCGACCCGGTCACGAAGTCGGCGATCCCGACCGGCGACGGGTGCAAGCCCGCGGCGACGAGGCCGGTGATGTGGGCCATGTCGGCCAGGTGGATCGCCCCGACCGTCTCCGCCGCCGCCTGGATGGCCCCCCAGTCGATCGTCCGCGGGTAGGCGGAGTAGCCGGAGACGACGAGGTCGGGCTGGACCGCCTCGACACGCGCGCGAATCGCGTCGTAATTGAGTCGACCGGACGCCTCGTCGAGTTCGTAGTGCTCGACGTCGTAGAGCTGGCCAGCGAAGTTCGCGGGGTGGCCGTGGCTCAGGTGCCCCCCGTGTTCCAGGCTGAGCGACAGGATGCGGTCGCCGGGATCGAGCATCGCCGCGTAGACGGCCTGGTTCGCCTGCGTGCCGCTGTGGGGCTGCACGTTCACGTGCTCCGCCCCCCAGAGGCGCTTCGCCCGGTCGATGGCCGCCCGTTCCACCCGATCGACCGCCTCGCACCCCCCGTAGTACCGTCGCCCGGGGTACCCCTCGGCGTACTTGTTGGTCAGGAGGGTCCCTTGCGCCGCCAGGACGGCCGGGGACGCGTGGTTCTCGCTGGCGATCAGCTGGAGGCTGTCGTTTTGCCGGTGTCGCTCGGCGGCGATGGCGTCGGCCACCTCGGCGTCGACCGCCCGGATCGTGGCTAGGTCCATGGTCCGCGCGTCTCGAGGCGCGCGGGGGGCGACCGTAGCCTTTGCGCAACGGGCGCGGGCGCAGATTGATGGTGCAAGCGGCCCGAGGGTGGCGGTACGTCACGATGGACCCGCGGCTCCGGGGATACGCCGACATCCGACGCCACGTCGAGCGCACCCCGGGTCGACCGACGGTGGTGACCGATTCGTCTCGGTTGCTCGCCCACCTCGTCGTGGTCGACTCCGACCCGCTCGAGGCGCGGGTCCTGACGCGAACCGCCGCCCTCGAGGTCGTCACCGATGTCGCCTACCTCCGGTGGGCCATCGCGACCGGCACCGCCGACGATCTCGCGATCTTCCACGAGCGGACGACGCACGGCGCCGGCGTGGTCCTCGAGGCCGACCGCGTCGTGGCGTTGCTCGAGTACGACGGCGGCATCGCCGGCCTGCCCGGGCGCGACCGCACCCTCGTCGGGGCGATTCGACGATGGGTCGACCGACACCTCGAGGCCGCGGCCCGATACGACCCCGAGGGGCCGACGATCGAGGCGGTCGCGGACGCGCTCGACGAGCACCTCGGCGGGGCCGTCCGGACCGCGGTGCTCGACGCGGTCGCCGCGGGGTGGCGCGCTCGCCTCGATGGTGCCGGTCCCCCCGCCCTCGAAGTGGTCCTCCTCGCCGCGGCCCACCACGACCGCCTCCTCCGCGATGTGGGAGACTGGGCGGTGGCCGTCGGGTTGACGAGCCGGGGGGAGGTCTCCCGCGCGAAGGATCGCCTCGTCGACGCGGGGCTCGTCGAGACCACCGCGGTTGTCGACGGCGAGGGTCGACCGCCGCTTCGCCTCCACCTCGACGCCCCCGCCCTCCGGCGCTCCCCACCGGAGGCCTACGGTCGCGTCGCGGCCGCGATCCTCGACGAGGGATAGGCCCCTTTATCCACCGCCGTCTCGAGGGCCCGGACGCATGGCGATTCCCCTGGTCGGGCCGGACGAACTGCACGCTGGCGTCGCCGCCGGGCTCGAAGGGCTCGGGTTCGACACCCACCCGGCCTCGATGGACGCCATCGAGCCCGCACGCCTCGCCGTGGTCGTCGGCGCCTCGGGTGACGGGACGCTCGCCGAGGCGGACGACCGCCTGGACGGTCGCTGGGTCGGCATCGAACTGGGGGGTATCGGCGGGCATCGAGCGGACGGGCTGGTCGGTGTCGTGGCTGGGTTTGGCCCCGATGGCCCGTGCTACCGGTGCCTGCGATCGCGCGTCGTCGCTGCGGGCGATGACCCCGAGGCCGCCGACGCGGCGGTGGTCGCCGACCGACTCGCGGGCTACGCCGGTGCCGTCGCCGGCTGGCACCTCGGGGACGACGTCGACGGCGGGGCCCTCGTCGGTCGCGTCGTCGAACTCGGCGGCCCGACGCGTCGGTTGCTCCCGGTACCGGGATGTCGGTGCCACGAGCCGATCGACCGCGCGGCCCTCCGATTCACGCATCGAGAGCGCCCCCTCGACGCGGTCGTCGAGGCCATGGAGCGCGCCCTCGACGCGCGCCTGGGCGTCGTCACCGAGGTGGGCGAGCGAGCGTCCTACCCCGCGCCGTACTACCTCGCCGAGCTGGCGGACACCAGCGGCTTCTCGGCCGTCTCCGCGGCGCCGATGGCCGCGGGCGTCGACGTCGACTGGACCGCCGCCTTCGCCCGGGCGATGGGGGAAGGCCTCGAACGGTACTGTGCTGGGACGGTCCGCCTCGACGACTTGCCCGAGTCGCCACCGGATCGGGCGATCCCCCTCGAGCGGTTCGCGCTGGCTCCCGACGAGGCCGCCCCCCTCGGGCGGTGGTGGCCGGGTCGGACGCTCACCGGCGAGGCCGTCGCCCTGCCCGCCGAGGTCGTCTCGTTCCCGACGCCGTCGGACGCCGCGGTCCCCTCGATCACGACCGGGCTCGGCCTCGGCTCCTCGCCGGTCGAGGCGACCCTTCGGGGCCTGCTCGAGGTGATCGAGCGCGACGCGTGCATGCTCGCGTGGTACTCAACCTACGAGCCTGCCGAGCTGGTCGTCGACGACGAGCGGGTCCATCGGTGGCGGCGACGCCTCGCCGGGGCGGGCCTGGCCGCGAGCGTGCGCCTCGTCACCCAGGACGTCGACGTCCCGGTGGTCACCGGGATCGTCCACCGGCGCGGCGCCGACGGCGCCGTGCTCCACGAGGCACCCGGGGTCGATGCCGACGACTGGCCACGCTTCGCGGTCGGCTCGGCCGCGGCCCTCGACCCGGTCGCCGCCGCGGAGCGGGCAATCGCCGAGGCAACGCAGAACTGGATGGAACTCGACGCGATGGGTCGCGAGCGGGCCAAGGAGGAGGGCGACATCGCCACGTTCGCGACGTTCCCGCGGGCCGCCCGGGGCGTGCTCGAGGCCGACCACCGCCTCGACGCCGAGGCCGTGGCACCCTCGCCGATCGCCACCGGCGTCGACGCCCTCGAGGCGCTCGCCGACCGGTTGGCCGACGCGAACCTGCGTGCCTACGTCGCGCGAACGACGACCGCGGACGTCGCCAGCCTCGGCCTCGAGGCGGTGCGCGTGGTCATCCCCGAGGCGCAGCCGCTGCTTCGCGGCGACGGACCCATCGCCGACCGCCTGCGGACGGTCCCCCGAGAGCTCGGCTTTCGCCCCCGACTGGATCGGGGACCCCACCCGTATCCCTGAGCGCTCAGATGCCGAGGGTGGCGCGCAGGACGTCGCGCGTGCCGGGGCCGAGGCCGAGGGCGAGGACGGCGACGAGCATCAACAGGAAGAACCGGGGGCTCTCCTCGTAGAGCTCGTCGTTGAACAGCCAGACGATCGCCGTCGCCACCGCCACCTTCAGCACGAGGAAGGGCCAGGCGCTCCCGATGGCGTCGGTCACGGCGGCGGGCTGGACGGCGGTGGTCACGTCGACGACCAGCTCGTTGATCACGTGCTTCGACCCGTAGGTCCTGCCGAGGCCGAGGGCGCCGCCCCAGTCGAGGCTCAAGACGTTCGCGAAGCCATCGAGTGCGTGGCCCCACACGACGACCGGGCCGATGGGTCCCGTCGCCTCGTTGACGACGGGCGCGAAGCGGGTCGTGGCGGCGTGGACCCCGGCCGCGACGACGGTCGCGCCGACGACCGTGAGCACGAGCATGGGGGCGGAGACCGTCAGGTCGGGAATGTGCGTGGCGAGGTAGGCGATGTACGCGAGCACGGCCGCGAGCAGGGCGACGCCGATCGCGGCCACGGGTCGATCGAAGGAGCCGACGAGGCCACCGCGCTCGAGCGCGATTCCGGCGGCCAGAACCGCGACGACGATGAGGAAGACGAGGACGTAGATGAAGGGGCTGATCAGGACGGCGGTGGTTGGGAACGAGGGAACGAACGCGGTCCCCTCCGGAACCGCGAGGGTCGCGTCTTCGAGGGTCCGCATCGCTCCGCCGAGGAACATGAACGGCACCAGCGCGAAGAAGAACTGCCGATCCGTGCCGAGGTCGTACCGGACCATCCCGAGGTAGACGCCCACGACCGCGAACAGCAGGATGACGGCGTAGCTGACCGTCGAGACGGCCGTGTAGCCCGGTTCGGCGACGATCCCGGTCGCCGCATCGCAGGCGGTCGACGAGGCGATCAACTCGGTCGTGCCATCGATCCGGACGGCACAGGCCACGTCGTGGCCGTCGGCGACCACCGGTCCCCAGAAGTACCGCCAGATGACGCCGTCGTACACCGCGCGGGGGAAGGCGACGGCCCCGGCGACGACGACGAGGATCCCGCCGACGAGGGTGGTCCACCAAGCCCGCCACGCCGTTCCGTCTCGAACGGCTCGCTCGAAGTCCACGGCACTCACCTCGAGGTGGAAACCAGCCGATTCGGTCGATGCAAGGGGCCGGATTCGAACCGACGAACCCCTGAGGGAGCGGATCTTGAGTCCGCCGCCGTTGGCCTGGCTTGGCTACCCTTGCGCATGGGGGAGCTACCTGCCGACCCCGATTAAACGTTCCGCGACGGTCCGCCCCGTGGGCGTTGCCGCGTGCGCACAGAGGCGGGGTTACCCGACCAGCCGGGCGGCCGCACCGAGGAGGACCAGCGCCAACGGGATCGCCCCGGCCGCCGCGAGCAGGATCCCGGTCCCGATGGCCGCCTCGAGCGCGCCCTGGTACCACAGCCACCCGATGAAGGTCACCGACGCGAGCGCGCCGGCGACGACGGCGGTGCGAAGGGCCCACCGAGGCGAGGGGGCGGCGACGGCGATGCCGAGGCCGACGACGACGTACCCGAGCCAGTGCACCAGCGCCAGGGCCGCACCGACAGCGAACGCGGCGACGACGACCGACCCGCGGTGGCGCGGTCGACGCCGAAGCCGTCGCACCCGCGCCGGGAGGGAATCGACCGGCGGCCGGCTCACGCCGACCCACCCCCGAAGGAGAGGCGTCTCGTGATGGCGGTGGGCGTCCAGTCCAGCGCCTTGTAGGTGCCCGCGACCCAGTCGGCCAGCTGGTCGTCGTAGTGTGGCGAACCGTACCGCCCGGCGTTGCCGCCAGCCAGGCGGCCGTCGGCGGCGTCTGCGGCCGGTTCGGCGACCAGGCGGAGGCCGGAGCCGTGGCCGGCCTCCATGGAGAAGTTCCGAACGGTGTGACCCGACCCGGGTGCGGGCGGTCCGCGGTAGCCGAGGAAGTCGAGTCCGAGGGGGTGGTCGATGTCGGCCCGGTGGTACGCCCCGTAGCTCTCGTAGTCGGCGGCGGCCTCGACGGCCGCCTCGAAGGCGGCTTGCACGCCCGAGGCCCGGTCGCCGGCGCGGTCGAACCAGCGATGGTCCGCGGGTAGCGTCGCGAGCACCCAGTCGGAGGGACGGAAGGCCTCGTCGAGGTCGGCGGCCGCGAGCGCCTCGTCGAACAGTCGCTCGCGGAGGGCGTCGACGTAGAAGGCGAACACCACGGCGGCGCGAGACGCCGAGCGCATCTCGAACGACCACGCCGCCAGCGCGTCGCGCGCGGCGCGCTCCTCGTCGGTGGTCGGCTCGACGGTCTCGATCACCTCCGGCACGAGCATGGCGGCCAGCTCGTCGCGGACGTCGAGCTGGACCGCCTGGGCGGTCGTCCGGTCGACGGCACCGTCGGCCACGGCGGCCTCGAGGCGGTCCCAGATGCGACGGGCCCGGAACGGGGGCGCGTGGACCTCGGCGTAGTAGTGCGGGTGGTCGTTGACCGGACGCTGGTTGGCCGTGGCGAGGAGGTCCGGATCGACGGCGTGCGGAAGGTCATCGCCCTGGAGAAATTCAGACCACGTCGGCTCCCCGTAGGGCTCGAAGCCTCCCCACTCCGCCTCCCGGGCCGAACCGTCGAAGACGCGATCCCCCCGGACGGCCTCGCCATCGACGCGACGGAGGGGGACCTTCCCGGTGACGCGATAGAGCGTCCGGTCGTCCCGGTCGGCGTAGACGACGTTCTGGGGCGGGACGTCCCACCACTCCAGCGCGGCCTCGAAGGCGTCGAGGCCGTCGGCGTCCTGGAAGGCTCTGATCGCGCGGATCGTCCGCGAGGCGCCGAGGCCGGTCCAGGCGACGGCCACCTCGGCGCCGTGGCGGTCGATCATCGGGCCGTGGACGGTTCGTCGGATCGTCACCGTCCGGTCGTCACCGTCGGCGACCGCGATGGTCCGCTCGTGCGTCTCGAACGCCCGCCAGCCGTCGCCGTGGCGGTACTCGTCGCCGTCGACCTCGTACGCGTAGAAGTCCATCACGTCCGCGGGGACGTTCGTGAACCCCCACGCGCCCGCCCGGTTGCGACCGATGACCACGAATGGGACGCCCGGGAAGGTCATCCCGCGCGAGGCGAACGATGGCGTTTCGAGGGCCACCTCGTACCAGATCGGTGGTGCTATCATGGAGAGGTGGGGATCGTTCGCGACGATGGCGTGGCCCGAATCGGTGTGCGCTGGCCCGATGATCCAGCTGTTCGAGCCGATCCCGGGTGGCTGCTCGAACCGAGAGAGCCACCGAACGGCCGCCGCCGGTGGTCGCGCGGCGTGGGCCGCCCGAGCTGGCGGGTCGGCTCGCGCCGACCGGATGATGGTGGCATCGTGCTCGAGGTGGGCGGGGTACAGGTCGTCGGCGAGCCCCCGGTCGAACGCGTCGGCGAACGCCGCACGACGGAGGGTCCGGAACCGACCCGTGAGCTGCCACCCGATGAGCTTCTCGATCAGGAGGGAGTCAGTCGCGGTCCACGGCTCGATGCGATACTCCAACAGTGCCGTCTCGAGCGGGCGCGCCACCCGCTCGCGGGCGGCGTTGACGCCGTCGACGAACGCCTCGAGGGGGGCCTCGACCTCGGTCCCGGCGATCGCCGTTCTACTCGCGCCGGCGGCCTCGTCGAAGCCCATTCGCGCGTGGAACTCGTCCGAGTCGAGGGCGACCGACCCGACCACGGCGGAGAGCTCCCCGCGCATCTGCCGCCGGAAGAGGTCGAGCTGGAACAGCCGGTCGGCACCCTGCACGTAGCCGTGGGCGTACTGGAGCGCCAGCTCGTCGTCCGCCTCGATGAATGGGACGCCGTCGTCGTCGTAGCGGACGCTCGCGGTGCCGTACGGGCTCGAGACCGACCCGCGCGGTGGGGGCTCCAGCGCGTCCCAGGCCGCCCCCGAACCCGGGGCGAGCAGGTCGAGGTAATTCCGGACGGTCGGGTGCGCCAGCGAACCGCCGGCGAGTGCCGCCGCCGCGGCGAGGACGTGGCGGCGAGCGGGGCGAAGACTCACGGAGGGGCCATTCGTGCCCAGCGCGATATACGCTTGGGGGAGCGTGAGTCGGCGCCCGTCGCGAAGCTGGATGGTGACGGTGAGGGGGCACGCAGCCGGACGACGGCGGGAATCGAACGCTCTAGCACAAACACCTGGCAACCGTGAAACATGTCGCTCCAACTCTCCCCGTCGAACCCCCTCCCGATCACGAACTCCCTCGCCGACGGCCTCCGGCTCCTCGGAATCCAGCTCGCCTTGGGCGGGTTGGTCGCGATCGCCACGTACGGGATCGCCGAGTTCGAGGGGTTACAACTTCCGGCGTACGGTCCTCGCCTGGGTGCCGTCCTCGCGTGGACCGGCGTCCTCAACGCGCTGCTGTCCGTCGTCTACCGATCGACCGACTACTGGCACACCCGCTGAGGCGCTCGCGTCGCTTACTCGTACAGCCAGGCCTCGTCGAGGCGATCGTACGCCACGAGCTCGTCCTCGTCGAAGTGGATCTCGATCTCCCGCTCGTTCGCGCCGGGGTCCTCGTGGTCGGCGGCGTGGACGACGTTCCGACCGAGGTCGAGCGCGTAGTCGCCGCGGATGGTGCCGGGCGACGCCTCGAGCGGGTCCGTCGCACCGATCATCTGGCGGACCTGCCGGGTTGCGTCCTCGCCCTCCCAGACCATCGGGACGACCGGACCCGAGGTGATGAACTCGAGCAGGTCGTCGTAGAACGGCTTGTCGACGTGTTCTGCGTAGTGCTCGGCGGCCGTGTCCTCGTCGAGCTTGACCACCTTCGCGGCCAGGAGCTTGAGCCCACGCGACTCGAGACGGTCGATGAGCTGGCCCACGAGGCCCCGCTGGACCGCGTCGGGTTTGGCCATGACGAAGGTCCGCTCGGTCATTCCTCGGACTCCTCGTCGACCGCCTCCGCTTCGATTGCCGCTGCCGCCTCGGCCTCGACCGCGTCTATCTCGGATTCCGCCTCCGGTTCGACCTCCTCAGGAGGTTCCTCATCCGGTTCAGGCTCATCCGACTCGACCGCTTCGGGAGGCTCCTCGACGTCCTCCGGCTCTTCCGACTCGACCGCTTCATCGGGCTCCTCGACGTCCTCCGGCTCTTCCGACTCGACCGCTTCATCGGGCTCCTCGA
>JBKGZP010000036.1:0-17171 GCA_046543335.1 Halobacteriales archaeon | reverse complement strand
AGGGATGTATCCTCACCGGAAAGGCTTTTGAGCACGTCGACCAGCTCGGTCGCCGTCGCCTCCCAGTCGGCCGCGTCGGTCCGGTCGATCGCCCGGATGGCCGCGACGACGTCGGCGTCCGGGTCGACCCAGCGGACGAGCTCGCCGAGGATGTCGCGGTGCGAGACCCGGAACTCGAAGTCGCCGCGCTCGAGGCCGAGCTCCGTCAGGAGGTCGCCGCAGACCGCGAGGATCTCGGCGTCCGCCTCCGGTTCGCTCGACCCGAAGATGTCGACGTTGGTCTGGTAGAACTCGCGAAACCTGGCCTGTTGCGGCTCCTCGTAGCGCCAGAAGGGCCGCGTGGAGTACCACTTGATGGGCTTCGTCATCGCCTGGTGGCGCGCGGCGACCATGCGCGCCACCGTCGGCGTGAGTTCGGGGGTGAGCGCGACCTCGCGGCCGCCCTGGTCGGTGAAGCTGTAGAGCTCGTTGACGATCTCCGGGCCGCTTTTGTCGACGTACAGCGCCGTGGGCTCGAGCGCCGGCGTGCCGATCTCGCGAAACCCGTACCCGCGCACGACCGACTCGACGGTCTCGATGACCGACCGTCGGGCCTCCATCTCCCCGGGGTAGAAATCGCGAAACCCCTTCAGCGGCTCGTACATTCGGCCAGAACCTCGACGACGGCGCCAATAGAAGCTTCGGGTCGCCTGGACCGCCTCACCGCCGGCGGATGTCGAACTTCTTCCGGTCCGGCCCGAGCTCGCTGAGCAGCTGCTTCATCTGGGACTCGTCGATCTGGGAGCTGACCCGGCCGCTTTGGATGAGCGCCACGAGCTGCTGTTCGACGCGCTCGCCGTGCTCGGGACGGCTCATCTTGACGGAGTTCAGCCGCTTGCGGGCCCCGTCGGTCAGGTACTGCTGCAAGATGGCCTTTCGCTGCTGCTCGGCCGCCTCGCGCTGGGCCTCGTGGGCTTCTTGCTCGCCCTCCTCCTGCGTCCTGAGCTGCTCGAGGCGCTCCTCCCGGAGGCGCTCGAGTTCGTCGTCGCCGGCGGAGTTGCTCATGGGTGTCGCGGCCTAGGGATGGCCGTCGGAAAATGATTACGGAGGCCTACGCGTACCGCTCGAGCTCCTCGCGGTCGAGCGCCTCGTGGACCTCGGCGGCGACCTCGTCGAGGAGCTCCCGACCCGCCGGGGCGATCCGTCGGCCGGCACCCTCCTCGAGCAACACGAGGTCGGCGTCCTCGAGCTGTTGCAAGAGCGTCCGGATGATCTTCCGGCTGCCGTCGACCCGTCGGCCCGGCCGGGTGCCGTAGCGGTGGGTCCCCTCGGACCGACCGCCGTACTCCGTGGACAGTCGCGAGACCCCCACGGGTCCCGCCATCGCGACCTTCCGGAGGATGCTGGCCCCCCTGACGTACCAGAAGTCCTCCCGTTCGGGGGGGAACTCCTTGGCGGGGCTCGTCTTCGCGTATCGCATCCACGCCGGCGGCTCGAGGTCGTCCTCGAGGTGGGTGGCGAGCGCCTCGATGAGGGCGTCCGCCGGGACGTCGTAGAAGGTGACCATCGTTGGGGGTTGGTTCCCGACGGGTCCATTTAACCCCATCGTCACCGCGAGCCGGGCGATGGCGGGACCACCGGAGTTCAGCCGGCGACGATCTCGATGGGCACCGGCGTGAAGCAGAGGGCGCCAACGACGAAGACGGCGACGCCGAGGGCGACCCGGCCGCGGTCGAGCGACCGGTCGTCGATCGGGTGCGCCGGTCCCGCCGCCGCCAGCAAGACGGCGAACACCCCCCACAGGAGCCAGACGCTCACCGCGTGCGCCGCCGCGTCGAACCAGAGGTACAGCCCCACCCCCAGGCCGAACAGCGCCGGCGGCACGAACAGCCCGAGACGTCGCTGCACGGAGCCGAGGATCGCGCGCGTGACGTGTCCCCCGTCGAGCTGGCCCACGGGAATCAGGTTCAGGAAGGTGACGAACATGCCGAGCCAGCCGGCGATGACGACGGGGTTGGCCGACGTCGCTGGGTCGTCGTAGCGAAGCGGCTGGCCGGTCAGCTCGGCCAGCAGCTCGAGCAACGGGGGAAACCCGATGGCGAGCTCCACGGCCGACTCGCTCTCGATCACCGACGGCGGTGCCGTGACCGGGGGGAGGTAGAGGCCCACGACGGTGACGACGAGCGTCGCGACCAGCCCCGCGATCGGCCCCGCGATGCCGATGTCGAACAGGGCCGTCCGGCTTGGGATGCGCCCCCGGATCCGGATGACCGCACCCATGGTGCCGAAGATCGTGGGGACGGGGATGAAGTACGGCAGGCTCGCCTGGACGCCGTAGTATCGCGAGGCGACGTAGTGTCCGAGCTCGTGGATGCCGAGGACGCCGAGGACCGAGACCACGAACGGCCAGCCGCGGACGATGCCGAGCGGGTCCGCCGCCAGGTCGGCGTGGTACCAGATCGCCCCGACGTAGGCGGTGGACACCACCGTCGCCAGGAAGAGGACCAGGTTGGTCCACGGGACGCCGTCGAGGCCGAGGCGGACGGGTTCGGCGACGAGGACGTGGCCGACGTCGCCGGCGGCACCCGAGGGTCGCTGGAGGTCGACCTCGTAGCCGGCCTCGCGAAACGTCGGCCAGAGCATCGACTGGAGCTCGTCGCCCGGGACCAGGGGCTCGCCGAAGTACAGCAGGCGGTCGTCGTCACGGCGGACGCCGTAGACGTGAAACACGCCGTCGAGGTCGCGAACCGACGGGGCGTCCGGCGGGAGCGCTCCCGCGTCCATCGACCGGTCGATTGGGGTGCGCGAGGATACCTCTTGTGACTCGGCGATCGGTCGGACACGACGGGGGTGGGGAGAATGGCCGGTACGGTCCGAACCGGGTCGGGGGTGTGACTACGGTGAGGTGACTCGCCAGGTCGTCGCGCTCGTGTACGACCACTTCTCGACGTTGAGGTCCGTCGCCGAGTCCCGAAGCTTGACCATCAAGGCCCCGATCTCCTTCGGCGACAGCCCGACGTCGTCCGCGATGAACTTGCTCTTGAAGTAGAGCTCCTCGCCGTCGAGCTGCTGGCGGAGGTAGTTCTCAAGGCGCTCGAGCTTGGAGTTGGTGGCATCGGTCGTCGGGGACTCGGGTTGGGCAGTACTCATGTGCGTCACCTCGATCCGAGTGCAACACCCAGGCACCCTTATATCGCCCAGACGGTTGCCGCTGTTTCGTCCCACTTCACGCAATCGACGCCAGATCGGGGACGTTTTAGGGCATTTTATGCCAGTTCATCGAGCCACGAGAGGCCCTTAGAGCGTTTATCGAGCAGTTTGGTGCCGTTTCCGTCGAATCGGGTGATGGCCGGCGGACCGTGGCGTCGACCGTCGGTGCACCCCCTCGCCGGTGGCGCGCACCGCGGCGCGCGCCAGCGGTACCACGAAGGTATTTGGCGCCCCGGCCGCGAAGCCGGCCCCAGGATGCAGTCCCGACCGCGTGGGGTTCGCGTCGGCGTCGACGTCGGGGGGACCTTCACCGACGCGGTGGTCGTCGGCCCCGACGGACTGGCGACCGCCAAGGTCCCGACGACGGCGCCCCAGTCGGCCGGCGTGCTGCACGCCATCGATCGGGTCCTCGACCGCGCCGGCCTCGCGCCGTCGGCCGTGGACGCGCTCGGCCACGCCTCCACCGTGGCGACGAACGCCCTCATCGAGCGCGATGGCGCGCGGACCGACCTCGTCACCACCGAGGGCTTCCGCGACGTCCTCGAGATCGGGCGACAGGACCGACCGAGCCTGTACGACCTCGAGGTCGAGCGCCCCCCGCCGCTGGTCCCCCGCAGGCGTCGTCACGAACTCGCCGAGCGAACCCCGCCGCCCGACCGCGAGGCCCCCCGGCGCCGGCCCGACCCCGGGGCCATCGCGGCCCTAGCCGAGGACCTCGCCGACAGCGAGGCCGTCGCGGTCGCCCTCTTGCACGCCTACCACGACGACGACCACGAGCGGACCGTCGCCGAGCGACTCGCGGCCCACCTCGACGTCCCCGTCGTGCGCTCGAGCGCAGTCCTGCCCACGGTCCGCGAGTACGAACGGACCGCGACGACGGTCGCCAGCGCCTACCTGACGCCCGTGATGCGGACGTACCTCGAGGCGGTCATCGAGGGGTGTCGGGAACGGGGCCTGCCGACGCCGCAGGTGATGCAGTCCAACGGCGGCCTCACCGAGGTCTCGACGGTCCTCGACCGCGCCGTCACGGCCGCGCTCTCGGGGCCCGCCGCGGGGGTCGTCGGTGCGCGGCGGTACGCGGTGGCGCACGCCGACCTCGATCCGGGCGCCATCACCCTCGACATGGGCGGCACCTCCGCCGACATCGCGATCGTCGACGACGCCGGCATCGAGCACACGGACGAGACCGTCATCGCCGGCGTCCCCGTGCGAACGCCCGTCGTCGACGTCACCACCGTGGGCGCCGGCGGCGGGTCGATCGCCTGGATCGACGACGGCGGTGCGCTGCGCGTCGGCCCCGAATCGGCCGGGGCGGCGCCGGGGCCCGCCTGCTACGGTCGTGGCGGGGACCGACCCACCGTCACGGACGCGGCCGTCCTCCTCGGCTACCTCGAGGATGGCGCGACCCTGGGCGGGTCGATCGACGTCGACGCCGACGCCGCCCGCTCGGTCGTGGCCGACCTGGCCGAGGTGGGGGGTCTCGACGACGCCGAGGCCACCGCCGTCGGAATCCTCCGGGTGGCCGAGGCGACGATGGCCCGAGCCATCCGGACGGTCACCGTCGAGGCCGGGCGCGACCCCCGGACGCACGCGCTGGTGGCCTTCGGCGGCGCCGGCGGCATGCTCGCCGCGGGGCTCGCCGACAGTCTCGGCATCGAGCGGGTCGTGCTCCCCGACGCCGGCGGCGTCCTCTCCGCCGAGGGGCTGGTCCACGCCGACGAGCGACACGACGCCGTCCAACACCATCGCGGCCGCCTCGACCAGGACGCCGCCGCGGGCCTCGAGGCGGCGCTCGAGGAGGTGGCCGATCGCGCCCGCCGTCGGTGCACGCGCCCCGATGCCGCCACCGTCGACGCGGCGGTCGACCTCCGCTACGTCGGCCAGAGCTACGAGCTCACGGTGGCCGCCCCGGCGTCGGACCCGCCGACGCTGGTGGATCGCTTCCACGCGCATCACCGTCGGGTACGCGGCTACCGACTCGACGACCCCGTCGAGACGGTCGCCGTGCGAGCGACCGCCACCGTGGCGACGCCGGGGCAATCGCCGCCCGCTCGCGACCCCGGCAACGACGCAGCGGGCCGCCGCTCCGTCCGCGTGCCGGGACACGACCGGACGGCCTTCGTCCGGTACCCCGGCCCGCCGGGGTCGGGGGCCACCCTCGATGTCCCGTGCATCATCGAACGATCCCAGAGCACGGTCGTCGTCCCGCCCGGCTGGTCCGGGGCGGTGGCCGCCGACGGCACGGTCGTGGTCGACCGGGAGGCGAGATCGTGACCGAGGCGTTCGACCCGGTCGACCTCGAGATCGTTCGCAACCAGCTCGAGGGGGTCGCCACCGAGATGGGCCGGACCCTCATCCGGGGGGCGTACTCGCCCAACATCAAGGAGCGCCGGGACGCCTCGACCGCGATCTTCGATCCCGAGGGGCGCCTCGTGGCGCAGGCCGAGCACATCCCGGTTCACCTGGGCGCGCTGCCCGATGCGGTCGCGGCCGTGCGCGAGCACGGGCCCGCCCCCGGCGACGTCTTCCTCCTCAACGACCCCTTCGCCGGCGGCACGCACCTCCCGGACGTTACGCTCGTCGCCCCGCTCGCCCCCGACGGCGATACGCTCGGCTACGGGGCGGTGCGCGCCCACCACGCGGACGTCGGCGGCGCCACCCCCGGCAGCCTCCCCGCGGGGGCGCGGGACGTCTACGCCGAGGGCATTCGCGTCCCACCGGTGGCCATCCGGCGACGCGGGCAGCTCCGGGAGGACGTCCTCGGGGTCCTCCTCGCGAACGTCCGCCATCCGCGCACCCGACGCGCCGACTTGCACGCCCAGCTCGGCGCCATCGAGCGCGGTGAGGTCCGCCTCGGCGAGCTCGCCGCGGAACACGGTCGGGCGCGCCTCGCCGCCGGCTTCGAGGCCGTCCGCCGGTACTCCCGGCGCCGGACGACGGCGGCGATCGGGGGGCTCGCGGACGGGACGTACCGGGCCGTCGACGCCCTCGAGGGCGACGGCCGCACGGACGACCCGGTCGAGATCCAGGTGGCCGTCACCGTCGACGGCGACGCCGTCCACGTCGACTTCGACGGGACGGACGACCAGGTCGACGGGAACGTGAACGCCCCGCCCGCGGTCGCGAAGAGCGCGGTCTACTTCGTCGTCCGGTGCGTCACCGGGGCGGACATCCCCCCGAACGCCGGCTGCTTCGACCCGGTCACCGTCGAGATCCCCCACGGCTCGGTGTTGCATCCCCGCCCCCCGGCGGCGGTCGGCGGCGGCAACGTCGAGACCAGCCAGCGGGTCGCGGACGTCGTCCTCGAGGCGTTCCGCGGCGCCGAGCCCACCCTCCCGGCGCACGGTCAGGGCACGATGAACAACCTCCTCATCGGTCCCAGGGGACACGACGAGACCTACTACGAGACGATCGGGGGCGGCTTCGGCGCCCGACCGGACAAGGACGGCATCGACGGCGTGCACGTGGGCATGACCAACACCCGCAACACGCCCGTGGAGACCCTCGAGCAGGCGTTTCCGCTGACCGTCCTCCGCTACGGCCTCCGGCCGACGAGCGGCGGCGACGGGCGCCACCGGGGTGGGCTTGGCATCGAGCGGACCGTTCGCGTCGAGGTGCCGTCTGCGGTCTCCATCCTCAGCGACCGACGGCGGCGCGGTCCGCCGGGTGCCGCCGGCGGTGCGGCCGGGGCGACCGGGGTGAACGAGGTCGGCGGCGAGCGCGTCGGGTCGAAGGTCAGCCTCGAGGTGGCCGCCGGGACGGTGGTTCGCCTCCTGACCCCCGGCGGTGGTGGCTTCGGCGACCCGGCCGAGCGCGACCCCGAGCGTCGCGACCGCGACGTTCGCGACGGCAAGGTCGACCCCGAGACCGGCTGAGCCGCTTGGCAACCCTTAAGGACGCCTCTCGGGTACCACGCTCCGATGAGAGTCGTCATCTCGCTGGGCGGCAGCGTCGCCTTCGACGACCGGTCGGCCGAGACGGTCGAGGCCCACGCGGCGGCCATCGAGGAGCTCGTCGACGCCGGTCACGACCTCGCCGTCGTCGTCGGCGGGGGACCCGTCGCCCGGGAGTACATCGCGACGGGACGCGCGCTCGGTGCCGACGAGGTCCGCCTCGACGAGATCGGGATCGCGGTGACCCGGCTCAACGCCCGCCTGCTCATCCAGGCGCTCGGCGACCGGGCCCACCCGTGGCCGGTCACCACCTACGCAGAGGCGCGCCAGGCGATGCGACGCGGGGACATCCCGGTCCTGGGTGGCGTCGCGCCGGCGCAGACGACCGACGCCGTCAGCGCGGCCACCGCCGAGCACGTCGACGCGCACCTCCTCGTGTACGCGACCAGCGTCGACGGCGTCTACAGCGGCGACCCCGCGACAGACGCCGAGGCCGAGCGCTACCGCCACCTCCCGGTGACGGAGCTGCTCAAGGTGATCGCCGAGGTGGAGATGAGCGCGGGGAGCAAGGCACCGGTGGACCTCCTGGCGGCGAAGATCATCCAGCGCTCGAAGCTGCGAACGATCGTCATGCAGGGTTCGGATCCATCGGCCATCGCGCGGGCGGTGCTCACGGGCGAGCACGACGGGACGGACGTCACCGTCGAGGGCATGGAGCGACCGCCGGCCTGGTGAGCACCGATGGCAGAGGGTGACGTCCACGTGTTCTGGGCCGACGAGGTCGCCGATCGGATCGAGGCGCGCGATCCCACGGAGCCGATCGTCGTCAAAGGGGGCGTCTCCCCCTCGGGCA
This sequence comes from Halobacteriales archaeon, assembly GCA_046543335.1. Classification (GTDB taxonomy): domain Archaea; phylum Halobacteriota; class Halobacteria; order Halobacteriales; family SKSH01; genus CAZCYF01. The sequence continues at coordinate 9,236 of JBKGZP010000036.1, read as the reverse complement.
TCCCCCACCTTGGCAACGTCAACGAGTTGCTGCGCGGGTACTTCGTGGCGGCGGTGCTTCGCGAGCGGGGCTGGTCGGTCAAGCAGGTATTCACCAGCGACGACACGGACCGCCTCCGCAAGGTCCCCCGGCAGCTGGCCGACCTCGAGTTCCGGACCGTCGACATCGGCGAGCTCGACGGGGGACTGCTGGGCCGCAACCTCGGCAAGCCCTACACCGACGTCCCCGATCCCTTCGGCTGTTGCGACTCCTACGGCGCGCACTTCACCCGCCTCCTGGAGGCGACCGCCGAGCGCCTCGGGCTCGACATCGAGTTCCACTCGGCGACCGAGATGGTCGAGCGGGGGCTGTACGAGCCGTACGTTCGCCGGCTGCTCGCCGACCTCGAGGGGGCCCGGGAGGTGCTCGGACGCTACCAGGCGAAGGTCGACGAGGACTACGTCCCGTTCGTCCCGCGGTGTGGCAACTGCGGCCGCCTGACCGAGCGGGTGCGCGCCGTCGACCTCGACGCCGGCACGGTCGAGTACGAGTGCGTGGACCACGAGATCGCGGGCAACCGGATCCCCGGCTGCGGGCACCGCGGGACGGCGACGTTTCGCGAGGGCAAGCTCCCCTGGCGCTTCGAGTGGCCCGCCCAGTGGGGGATCTTCGGCGTCGACTTCGAGCCCTTCGGCAAGGAGCACGCCGAGGGCTCCTGGCCCAGCGGCGTCGAGATCGCCGAGCGCCTGCTCGACGTCGAGCCGCCCGAGCCGATGGTCTACGAGTACTTCACCCTCAACGGCGAGGCGCTATCGTCCTCGACGGGGAACGTGATCACGGTGCCCGAGCTGCTCGACCTCGTCGAGCGGGAGGTGGTCATGTACTTCTTCACGAAGGACCCCCGCAAGGCGCGCGACCTCGACGTCGAGCGCATCGACCTGCTCGTCGACGAGTTCGACGCCTTCGAGGCGGCGTACTTCGGCGAGCGCGACGAGCCAGCCGACCTCGTCGAGCGGGCGGCGCGCATCTACCCCTTCGTCGTCGACGAGCCGCGAGCCGAGCGGATCCGGCTCCCGTACACCTTCGCCGCGGTGTTGGCCATGACGGACGACCCCGCGTTGCGCCGCGAGATCGCCGATCGCGAGGGGCACCTGCCGCCGGACGCACCCGAGTGGGCCGTGGCCTCGGCCCTCGGGCGGGTCGAGCGCGCCGGGCGATGGGCGGCGCTGACCGACAACCAGTACAACTACCGCCTCCAGCGCGAGCGCCTGCCCGTCGATGGCTTCGACGCGCCGGTGGAAGCGGCGCTAGACGACGTGGCCGACGCGGTCGAGGCTGGCGCCGACGGCGACGCGATCCAGGCGGCGATCTTCGAGGCCGCCGAGGGTCACGGCCTCGACGCCGGCACCGTCTTTCGCGCCGGCTACCAGCTGTTGTTCGACGAGCCGGCGGGCCCCAAGCTCGGGCCGTTCCTCGCGGAGCTCGACCGGGCGTTCGTCGTCGAGCGCCTCCGGCTCGAGGGATGAGCGTCACCAGAAGCACAATCCCTTAGACCGTCCCCACCCGACGCCATGGCGATGGACGTGTGGGTCTGGGTCGCCGTCGGCGTCGGCCTGTACTGGCTGGGACTCGTCGTCGCCCGCCACCTCGAGCTCATGCCGGCCTCGGTCACCACTTACGGACCGGTGACGATCGTGCGAACCGACCGGGGCCGCCGGGTCATCGAGCGCCTCGCCCGACACCGCCGCCTCTGGCGGGCGTGGGCGAACGTCGGCCTCGGGCTCGCCCTGGTCGTCATGGTGGGCTCGTTCGTCATGCTGCTCTGGTCGGCGATGCTGTCCGCCGTCGACCCGTCGCCCGACCAGCTGCAACAGCCCCAGAACGTCCTCGTGATCCCGGGCGTCAACGAGTTCCTCCCCCTGGAGGTGGCCCCGGAGATCGTCGTCGGGCTGGTCGTCGGGACGGTCGTGCACGAGGCGGGTCACGGGCTGCTGTGTCGCGTCGAGGACATCGAGATCGAGTCGATGGGGGCGGCGATGCTGGCGATCATCCCCCTCGGCGCGTTCGTCGAACCGGACGAGGCGGACGCCGAGCGCACCGACCGCGGCGCGCGGGCGCGGATGTTCGCCGCGGGAGTGACCAACAACTTCGCGCTGACCGTCGTCGTCTTCGCCCTGCTGTTCGGACCTGTCATCGGCGCGTTCGCGGTGGCGCCGGGGGCCGCCGTCGGCGGCGCGCTGCCGGGATCCGCCGCCGAGACCGCCGGCATCGGCTCCGGCGACCGGATCACCGCCGTCGACGGCGAGCCCGTCGACGACCAGGACGACCTCGACGCCATCCTCGCGTCGACGGACGAGCGCACCGTCACCGTCGAGGTCGACGGCGAGCGCACGACCCAGGTCGAGCGGTCGCTGCTGGTCACGGCCAGCTCGACCCTCGGCCCCGCGGACATCCCCGAGGGGTCGACCGTCCGCAGCGTCGACGGCCACCCGGTGCACACCCGCACGGGGTTCGCCGAGGCCGTCGGCGAGCGCGAGGTGGTCGAGGTGGGCTACCGCGACGCCGACGGGGACGTCGCGTCGACGGCCGTCCCCGTCGGCGCGCTCGCCGGGGTCCGGGACGGCCCGATGGCCGACGGGGGCGCGCCCCTCGACGCCGAGGTGGTCATCACCGTCGTCGACGGCGAGCGGGTGCTCGACACGGACGACCTCACCGAGGTGCTGGACGCGCGCGACCCGGGCGAGACCGTCGAGGTCGTCTACGTCAGCGACGGCGAACGCCACGGGATCGACGTCACCCTCGAAGAGGCGCCCGACGGCGGCGGCTTCCTGGGGGTGGTGACCCTCGTCGGGACGTCCGGCATGCAACTCAGCGACTTCGGCATCCGGGGCTACCCCGCGGAGCGCTACCTGGCGATGCTCGGCGGCGGGGGCGACGCGGGGGTCCCCCTGGCCGATTCGTTCGTCGGTCGGATGGTCCTGGCGATCTTCCTGCCGCTGGCCAGCCTCGTCTTCGGTGGGGCGCTCCCGTACAACTTCCCGGGCTTCACCGCCGAGACGGCCAACTTCTTCGTGGTGGAGGGACCCCTGGGCGCCCTCGGTCCCGGGGCGTTCCTCCTGGCGAACGTGCTGTTTTGGACCGGCTGGATCAACATCAACCTCGGCTTCTTCAACTGCATCCCGGCGATCCCGCTCGACGGCGGGCACATCCTGCGCACGGGCCTCGAGAGCCTCCTGTCGCGCGCGCCGGTGCCCGTGAGCGAGCGCGTCGTGAGCGCCATCGTCGGCGTGGTGGCCCTGCTGATGCTGGCGAGCTTCCTCGTCCTCATCTTCGGGGCGGGCATCCTGGCGCCGTGATCAGCTGACCCCGACGCGCTCGTAGAACGCCTCGGGGGCGTCCTCGATGCGCTCGAAGGTGCCGAAGTCGCGCTCGTGGTGGCGGATGATCTGCTCGGCGATCCAGGCCGAGAACGTCTCGTCGAAGCGCCACTCCCCGTCGGGGACGGTCAGGTCTAGGCGGTCGTCGGTCGCGATGGCGATGAAGACGTGGTGGAGGCCGAGGATGACGTCCGCGAAGTCACGGGCACTGATGTCGCCGGATTCGCGCTTCTCCTGGAGCTTCCCGCGGCCGGTGTCGGTGAGCTCGAAGTACTTCCGGTCGGGCTCGTCGTCGCGCTCGATCCGGGTGGCCAGCCCCTTCTCCTCGAACTTGTAGAGGATCGGGTAGACGGACCCGTACGACGGCTCCCAGTGTCCCCCGCTGAGCTGCTTGATCTCCTTGAGAAGCTCGTAGCCGTACCGGGGTCGCTCGTCGAGCAGCTCCAGCACGAGGTAGGCGATCAACCCCGTCGGCGGGCCGGCCTTCCGCATGTCGGGCGCCGCTTGGCGACCGGTCGCCAAAGGTCTACGGGGTCGCGATCGCGTCGCGTCGAACGGCAACACCCTTGAGTCGACCGGCGCCAATCCCCGTGCATGGACCCACGCACGCCGCCGCCCACGGAGGAGGGGTGGTACATGCTGCACGATATGCGCCGGATCGACTGGGGGGCCTGGCGCGAGCGCTCGTCGGCCGAGCGCGACCGCCTCGAGGCGGCCATCCGCGACGAGCTGGCCCGCCTCGAGGCGGTCGAGGACGCCGAGGAGGGGGCCTCGGGCTTCTTCGTCGGCCTCGGCCACGGGGCCGACCTCGTGGGGGTCCACCTTCGCCCGGCGCTCGGCCACCTCGACGCCATCGAGCGCCGGCTGGACGCCGGCGCGCTGGGCGAGGTGACCGAGCGGGTCGACTCGTACGTCTCCGTCACCGAGGTCTCGGGCTACCTGAGCCGGGCGTACTTCGAGGCGGACGCCGAGGTCGACCCCGGCCTCGAGCGCTACATCGAGACCCGCTTGCACCCCGACATCCCCGACGCCGAGGTGCTCTCGTTCTACCCGATGTCCAAGCGCCGCGGCGAGCAGCACAACTGGTACGACCTGCCCTTCGAGGAGCGCGCCGAGCACATCGCCGCCCACGGCGAGATCGGCAAGGGCTACGCCGGGCGGGTCACCCAGGTCATCTCCGGCAGCGTCGGCTTCGAGGACTGGGAGTGGGGCGTGACCCTCTTCGCCGAGGACCCGACGGCGATCAAGGAGCTGCTGACGGAGATGCGCTTCGACCCCTCGACCTCGCGGTACGCCGAGTTCGGCCCGTTCACGGTCGGTCGGCGCATGGAGCCGGCGGACGTGCCGGCCCTGTTCGCCGGCGAGGCGATCGGCCTCGAGGCGCCAGCCGGCGAGGACCGCCCGGGCGAGGACGTTCGCTCGACCCTCGAGGAGGCGGGCGTCTATGCCGGGACGCCCCACGGCGAGGACGTCCAGGCGATCGTCTTGTTCTCCGCGGCCGACCGCGCGGAGCTCGTCGAGGCGGTCGACCGCCTCGTCGGCAACTTCGACCACTACGACACGCACGAGGGCACCGAGGTGTACGAGCACGAGGCCGACCTCGCCGTCGTCAGCCTCTGGGCGACGGCCTCCGCCGCCGAGACCGCCGCGGGCTTCCTGGCGAACCTCCCCGGCGTCGAGGACCGCGCTGGCGAGGGCGACGGCTGGGAGACGATGGGCATGTTCTACACCGTCAAGCCAGAGCACCGCGACGACTTCGTCCGGACCTTCGGTGAGGTGGGCGAGACCCTCGACGAGCTGGACGGCCACCGGGAGACCCGGTTGTACACCCGCGTGGACGACGACTGCGACATGTTCATCGCCAGCCGATGGGACGACCGCGAGTCGGCGATGGCGTTCTTCGGCGACGACGCCTTCCGCGAGACCGTCCAGTGGGGGCGAGACGTCCTCGAGCGCCGGCCTCGCCACGTCTTCCTCGCCTGATGCCGGCTGGAACCACCCCGACGGAACGCCTTTTGTGTCGCGACGGCTAAGGGTGCCCCCATGACGAAGCGCCGCGTCGAGCTGCCCGAGCCGACCGCCGAGACGTACGAGACCTACGTCGCGACGGTCCGCGACCGGCTTCGCTCCGACGAGCCCCTGGGCGACGTGGTGCAGGAGGTGCTGGTCGACCTCAACGGCGATCGCGAGCGCTTCGAGCGCTGGCGATCGGGCGGGACCGTCGCCACGGCCGAGGCGACCCGGCTCGCCAACTACCATCCGGACAACGCGGCCCTCGAGAGCGAGTGGTACGCCGAGAAGGACGAGGCCGCGTTCGCCCGGTCGAAGCCGCTGCAGTGGCTCTGGCGCCAGTTCGACCGCACCCCGATGGCCGTGAACGTGACGTTCGGCCTCGCCTTCCGCCAGATGCTCGCCGCGGAGCTCTTCGCGGAGGCGGGCGACGACCTCCGCATCTTCCGGGGGGTCACGATGAGCTACGGCCACAACATCACCGTGGGCGACAACACCGTCATCCACGACGGCGTCCACCTCGACGACCGCGGCGAGCTGCGCATCGGCGACCGCGTCAGCATCAGCGAGGGCGTCCACGTCTACACCCACGACCACGACCTGGTCGACCAGACGAGCGTGACGAACTACCGGACGATCATCGAGGACGACGTTCGCCTGACGTACGACGCGATGGTCCGCGCGGGCGTTCGCATCGGCGAGAACGCCCTCGTGGGGGCGAAGTCCGTCGTCCAGGCGGACGTCCCCGCCCACCACGTGGCCGTGGGCTCGCCCGCGCGGAGCGTGCGAATCAAGCCCGGGTGGGAGTCCGTCGCCAGGGGCCTCGAGGCCGACGCGCCGGGAGACCGGGCCGACCGGCGCCTGGAGACGCCGATCGCGGACGATATCGAGGAGTTCGACGAGTTCCAGCGCGACCTCGAGCCACCGGACGCCTGATACCAACAACCAAGTGGGTCGAGTCCGTAGGCCAACCCCGACCATGGAGTGGAGCCTCCTGCTCGCGATCGTCGGGGTGGCCGCCCTCCTCCAGCTCGTCTTCTTCTGGTACTACCTCCGCGCCGGCCAGCGAAGCGGACAGTTCGGTCGGCCGATGACCGGCGAGCAGCGGCCGGCCACCCAGGCGGGCAACGAGGTCGACAGTCGGAGCACCGGGGCGCCACGGGACGAAGCGCCGGTCGTCACCTGCGAGCAGTGCGGCTTCGACAACCAGTGGGACAAGGTCTTCACCTACTGTGGCAACTGCCTCAGCAAGCTCGGCTGAGCGGGCGCTGGCCATCAACGTCGGTGCCAACACGAGGCTCCCGGGCGTGCGCGCGCCGGTCGACGCCGACGGGCGCTTCGCGTACTGGCCGATCCCCGAGCGCGCGCCGACCGACGGACCGGTGCCGACGTACGCCGACCTCGGCCTGGCGGTCCCCGAGTCCCTCGCGACAACGCCGGTCCACCTCGACCCCTCCTTCGACGAGGCGCCGTACGGCGACACCTGCACGTACGGCGACGAGCACCCGGTCAAGGCCGCCCCGCTGTCAGAGCTGGCTGCCGGCGACGACCTCTGGTTCTACGCGACACTCGAGCCGGTGGGGGAGCCGCCGCCGGGCGGACCACCCGACTGGGGCGCCTACCTCATCGGCCGGTTCCGCCTCCTCGTCGACCCAGTCGATCCCGACGGCCTCGACGAGCGCGAGGCGACGGTGCGCGAGGCCGTCCGACGGAACGCGCACTTCCGCCGGGTCGAGCCCGACGCCGCGGTCGTGGTCGTCGGCGACCCGACGCGGTCGGGGCTCCTCGAGCGAGCCGTGCCGTTGAGCGACGCCGAGGCGGGGAGCGAACCCGGGGTGCTCGTGACCGGGCGGTCGGCCGACTCGGGGCGGGGACCGTGGTGGCGTCGACCGCTTCGCTTCGACGCCGATGGTGCGGCGGCCCTTCGCGCGGCGGTTGGGGCGCACCAGCCACCGTGACAAGGTTCATTCCTCGCGCGAACCGACCGTCGGGCATGTATCGGGCGATCCTCCCCGACGGCAACGTCCCCGCCGCGCGATACGAGCGCGAGGAGCACGGCGTCGAGCTCTACACGGAGGACGACCGCTTGCGGGCGTTCGTCCCCTACGAGAACCTCGTCGCGCTGATGAACGAGGCGGTCGAGGCCGAGGAGAACCGCTCGATCCTGTGACTCAGAAGTTCTCCTCGCCACCGAAGGCGAGGCTCAGCTCGGACGCCTTGTAGATGTTGACGAGCTCGCTGATGATCTCGTCGTGGGACTCGTCCTCAATGCGGAGGTTGTCGAGCGCCGCCAGGGTCTCCTCGGAGACTTCGACCGTGGGCATGGCGGCGAGTTGTGAGCGGACGTAGTTAAGCCCGCGGGCTCGCGTCGGCGATGGTCACGAGACGGTGAAACCTCGCTTCTCGAGCTCCTCCTCGACCCGCTGGCGGTGTTCGCCCTGGAGCTCGATCCGGTCGCCATCGACGGTACCGCCGCAGGCGAGCGCCGACTTGAGCTCGGAGGCGAGCGACCCGACGTCGACGGTGTCCGTGTCGAACCCCTCGACGATGGTCATCTGCTTGCCGAACCGGCGCTCGTCCACGCGGATGGTGATCGTCTGTTCTTCCTTCGCCACTTCCTCGCAGACGCAAAGGTCATCGGGAAGGCCACACGTGGGGCAGACCTCGGCCATTATGGTCGTCCACCCGATACACGCGGCTCGGGGTTTAAAATCCTCCGCGTTGGCCGACCCCCGGACAGCTATGGGTTCCACCCTCCAAACGAGGGGCATGGAGTACACCACGCTCGGTGGGACCGGCACGACGGTCAGTCGCCTCTGCCTTGGCTGCATGGGCTTCGGGAGCCCCGACTGGCGCCCGTGGGTGCTCGACGAGGCGGACAGCCTCGAGGTGCTCGAGCACGCGATCGACCTCGGATTCACCTTCTTCGACACCGCGAACATGTACTCCCGCGGCACCTCCGAGTCGATCCTCGGGACGGCGCTCGAGGGGCATCGGCACCGGTCGGTCGTCGCGACCAAGGTCTACTTCCCGATGCGCGAGGACGACCCCGGCGCGGGCGGCCTGTCGCGAAAGGAGATCGAGCAGGAGTTGGCCGCCAGCCGCGAGCGCCTCGGGGTGGAGACCGTCGACCTCTACCAGATCCACCGGTGGGACCCCGAGACCGACATCGAGGTGACGCTGCGCGCGCTGGACGACGCCATCCGGCGCGGGCACGTGCGCCACGTCGGCGCGTCCTCGATGTGGGCCCACCAGTTCGCCCGCGCGCTGGCGACGAGCGACCGCCTCGGGCTCGAGCGGTTCGTGTCCATGCAGAACCACTACAACCTCGTCTACCGCGAGGAGGAGCGCGAGATGCTCCCCCTCTGTGAGCGTGAGGGGGTCGCGGTGCTGCCCTGGTCGCCCCTCGCGCGGGGCTACCTCACGCGGCCCCACGAGGCCGTCGACGCCACGACCCGCGGTGAGACGGAACGACGCCTCTACGAGCACCCCTACCGCGAGGGCGGCGGTCCGGAGGTGAACGAGCGCGTCGAGCGCCTCGCCGAGGACCACGGCGCGAGCATGGCGCAGATCGCCCTCGCCTGGCAGCTGCACACGGACGCGGTGACCGCGCCGATCGTCGGTGCCACGCGGCGGGAACACCTCGACGAGGCCGTCGGTGCCCTCGACCTCTCGCTGTCCGCGTCCGACCTCGCCTTCCTCGAGGAGCCCTACGAACCGGTCCGCGTCTCCGGCCACGACTGAGCCGGCACCGGCTCAGTCGACGGCCTCGGTCGGTCCGCCGGCCCCGCCGGGCGATTCCTCGATGACCCCCCGGGTCCAGCGACCCAGGCGGAACCAGCCGACGGCGACCAGGAACGAGAGGAAGGC
>JBKGZP010000035.1:0-17764 GCA_046543335.1 Halobacteriales archaeon | reverse complement strand
GTGCGGACACACGTCGCGGACCCGGACGACGGGCGTCTCGTGCACGCTCGCGAGGCACTCGATCACCGACTCGACGAGGGCGCCCCTCGCCGCCGGGGTCCGAAACGGGGTCGGAAGTCGCTCACCCGTGTGCACCGGGCGGCCGGGGCGGTGAGCGAGCACCGCGAAGCGTTCGCCGAGCACGTCGGGATCGCTGCAGAGCGCGATCGGTTCGGGGACCGGAAGCGGGCCATCGTGCAGGCGACCGAGCAGGCGGTACTCCTGCTCGATGTCGAGGAACAGCGGCGAGTCACGCACCGCGGTCGGTCGGCGCACGACGAGGCGGTCCCCCGACGCGGTCGTGACGAGGGCGTTGCGATTCAGACCGTCGTGGAGGAGCTCCACGGCCGAGACCCGGGTGTCGAACTCGCGCCGGAAGTACCGATCGAGGGCGGCCGTCCGGCCGACCTCGCCCGCGTCGGTCACCGCTGGTCGACCCCCACGCGTGGGATAACGGACGCGAGCGCCCGCTTCGGGGCGTCCCAGTCGATCGCTCGTCTCGGTGGCCCTGCCGACAGGCGAGTCGGCGACCACCGGGCGAACGCTGCGTCCGCGACGTCGGACCGAGGGGGCGTGGCGGTCAGACGGGTCCGGGATACGTCGGCCGCGGTGGACGCCGCAGCGAGCGCCAGCGGGTCGCGCGATCCGGTCACGCCCCCGGCCGTCCCCGCGGCATCCAGCCGCTCGCGGGCGGGGTGGTCCGGCCCGCGGTCGAGGTCGACCCCGACCGCCTCTGACGGGAGGTCCTCGAGGAACTCGCTCGCTGCCCGACACGTCGTGCGTCTGGCCGCGACGCGACGTCCGACGGCGTCGTCCCCGCGACGAACCGCACCCGGATCGACCATCCTACCCGGTCGTAACGGCACCCGGGCACTCAACGTTTGCACCTGCCAGCGGCACCCATGGCGACCCGTTACGCTGGCTGGGGGACTCGCCACTGGCCCCGTCAGAGGCCGGGCGCGACCGCGATGCGATCCTCGAGGGGGTGCAGCGGTGCCGACGCGCCGACGCCGACTGGAAGGCCGGTCGGAGCTGGTGCCTGGTCTACCCCGCCGGCGAGGCGGTGGCGGACGTCCGGGACGCGGACCACCGGGCGTTCTTGGACGAGGACACGCGCAATCCGGTTGCCTTCCCGAGCGTGCTGGGCTTCGAGACGGGCGTCGAGGGGGCCACGGCGCCGCCGTACGGCCTGAGCGGGACCCTCGACGCCGAGGATCGCCCAATAGCCGTGCACGACCTGCTGATCGCCATCTTCGTCTGAGCCCCCGTTCGGCTTATGCCGCAAGCCGGGACCAGGTGGCGTCGCCATGCCCCCGACCGACGACCCGCAACCGTCCGGACCGACGTTCAGCCGCCGGCGCGTCCTCGCGGCCTCTGGCGCGGGGCTGCTCGGCCTCACGCCAGGGCTCGTCGGGACCGCGGATGGTCGCTCGCCTGCAAATCGGGTGGTCCACCCGACGGGACCTCGCCGCGAGGCACTTCGCGAGCGGGCGCTGGCCGATCCCGCGGTCGGCCGGTTGCGCCGCGAGCTCATCGAAAACGGCTACCGTCCCGAGATCTCGATGGCCGCCGTCGCGCGAACGATCCCGACCGAGGACCCCGCGTACCACACCGTGGCGATCCCGTTTCGTCGGCACGACGACGCGCAGGCGGTCGTCCTCTGGACCGACCAGGGGCCCTTCGAGGCGCAAGCGCGCGAGTTTCTCCCCCGGGGCGATGACCGCCTCGAGCTGCGCGGTCACGCCCTCGAGGGAGATGGTGTCACGACCACCACGGTCACCGTCGATCCCAACGTCTGGTGGTGGATCTGTTCGGACCTCGACTGGGCGTGCGTCCTGACCGTCGCAGGCGCGTGGGCGAGCACGTTCGCCGCCTGTGGTGCGTGCGTGCTCGACCCGAGCAAGCTGACCTGCCTGGCGTGCATCGGAGCCGTGCTCTCCGCGGGCGGGTCGACCCTCGGGTGCGACATCTGCCTGTGAGGATGGTCGACCCGACCGGTCCGCTGGGCGTCGCGGGTGGTAGCCTCGGCCTCGCGGTGGCCGTCGCGAGCCTCAGACGCCGCTCGGTCGGCCGCGGTGCGCATCTGGCGGCGGCCGGCCTGGCCGTCGTCGCGGTCGCCAGCCTCGGCCTCGGCGTCCTCGACGGGTCGGTCCCCGCGCCGGTGCTCGGCGCGCTGGCGGCCGCCTTCGCCGCGACGGGCGTCCTCTCGCGGTCACCGGAGTAGGTCGACCACGGCCACCGACTCGAGGAGCATCCATGCGACGAATACGAGGTAGCCGAGCAGGAAGGCCACCGCCTCGCGCCTGGTGACGACGAACGCCGTCCGCAACGCGGCCATCACGCCGATCGTGGCGACGGTGAGGAAGGCGAACATGGGGATCGCCCGGTCGAGGCGCACGAGGACGCTTCCCGCGACCAACGCCCCGGCGGGGACGGCCACGAGCAGGTCGAAGGTGTTCGAGCCGAAGACGTTGGACAGGCTGACGTCGTGATGGCCCGCGCGGGCTGCCTTGACGCTGAGCAGGAGGTCCGGCAGGCTCGTCCCGACCGCGACCACCGTCAGCCCCCAGAGGTACGACGGGGTGTCGAACAGCTCGCCGAGGCCGATGGAGGCGTGCAACAGCCCCTCGACGCCGACGAGGATGGCGACCATGCCGGCGACGAAGCCGACGACCGCCCGGGCGGCGCTCCGGTGCGCGTCCGGCGCCGGCGGCGCACCGTCTCGCACCTCTAGATAGTGGATCCCGAGGTAGATGCCGTACAGGACGAGGGGCACCAGCGCCAGCCACCACGTCACCCGACCGACGGTCAGGTCGCCGCCGGTGGGGAAGTAGACCACGGCCAGCGCGAAGGTGAGGAAGATCACGACGACGGACAGCAGGTAGAACTGGGCGTCCTTGTAGATGAGCTCGCGGTCGGTGACCATGGCCTCGCCGGCGAGGAGCACCGAGGCGGCCGGGATCACCAGCACGTTGAAGATGGCCGAGCCGACGATGGCGGCGACGCCGAGCTCGAATTCCCCGTGGCGAACGGCCGCGAGCACCACGCTCGCCAGCTCGGGGAAGCTCGAGGCGACCGCGATCAGGATCGCCCCTTGGACCAGCGACGGGAGGCCGTAGGCCACGGCGATTCGCTCCGCCGCGGGCTCGAGCCAGTCGACGCCGAGCCAGATGGCGACCGAGCCGAGGATCGCGGCCACGACCAGGCCAAGCACCATGGTGGTCGTCCACCCGGCGGGTGGAAATACGCCACGGTCGGGGGGCTACTCGATGACCACGAGGCGGTCGCCCATGTCGACGCGATCGCCGGGGGCGACCTCGACGCTGGTCACGGTGCCGCCGCGGTCGGCCGTGACGTCGTTCTCCATCTTCATCGCCTCGAGGACGCAGAGCACGTCGCCTGGGGCGACCTCGTCGCCGGCCTCGACGGCCACCTCGAGGATCGTCCCCTGCATGTCCGCGACGACCTCCTCGCCGGACGTCGGCTCGGGCGGGGAGGGGCTCGCGGCCGCGGTGTCCACGTCCTCTCGACGCGACGACGTCGGTTCGCTCCCCGGTTGGCTCGATCCGCCGCGGTCCTCGAGGGCGACCTCGAAGCGCTTGCCGTTGACCTCGACGGTGAACTCCCGGGTCGTCGCGGGCGCCTCGCCCGGGGCGGCGGTCTCGACGCCCCACCGGTCTTGCGCCTCCGCGAGTCGCGCCTTGTCGAGGTGCTCGTCGAGGTACTTCGTCGTGTGCGTCCCCGCGCGGAAGGTCTCGTCCTCGAGCATCAGTCGGTGGAAGGGGATGATCGTCGTCACCCCCTCGACGTCGTACTCCCGAAGGGCGCGCCGGCTCCGGGCGATGCACTCGTCGCGGTCGCCGGCGTGGACGATCAACTTCGCGACCATCGAGTCGTAGTCGGTCACGAGCGCGTCGCCCTGGCGGAGGGCGTCGTCGACGCGCACGCCGGGGCCGCCCGGCGGGTCGTACGTCGCGAGTTCGCCCCCCGTCGCGGGTGCGAACCCCTCCGCGGCGTTCTCCGCGTTGATGCGGAACTCCATCGCGTGCCCGTCGAGGTCGACGTCGCCCTGGTCGAACGGCAGGGTCTCGCCGGCGGCGACGCGCAACTGCCACTTGACGATGTCGAGCCCGGTGAGCATCTCGGTGACCGTGTGCTCGACCTGGATGCGGGTGTTCACCTCGAGGAAGTAGAAGGCCGTCTCCGGGCCGAGGGGAGTCTCGAGGTCGCGGTCGGGGTCCTCCTCGACGAGGAACTCGAACGTGCCGGCGTTCCGGTAGCCGGCCTCCGCCGCACCCGTTCGGGCGGCTTCGCCGATTCGCTCGCGCAGCTCGTCCGACAGCGCCGGTGAGGGCCCCTCCTCGATCACCTTCTGGTGGCGTCGCTGCAGCGAGCAGTCGCGCTCGCCGAGGTGACGGACGTTGCCGTGGTGGTCGGCGAGGATCTGGACCTCGACGTGACGAGGGTGCTCGAGGTAGCGCTCGAGGTAGACCGAGGGGTTGTCGAAGTACGCCTCGCCCTCGCGCTTGGCGCTCGCGAGGCGGTCCTCGATCTCGTCGGCCTCGCGGACGATCTTCATCCCGCGGCCACCACCACCCCCGGCGGCCTTGATGGCCACGGGGTAGCCGTGCTCCTCGGCGAACCCGCGCACCGCGTCGGCGTCCTCGATCGCCTCGGTGCCGCCGGGGACGATCGGGACGCCGGCGTCGCGCATGGTCCGGCGGGCGGAGGTCTTCTCGCCGAGGCGCTCCATCGACGCGCTCGGCGGCCCGACCCAGGTCAGCCCCTCGGTCTCCTCGACCCGCCTCGCGAAGGCCTCGTTCTCCGCGAGGAAGCCGTAGCCGGGGTGGATCGCCTCGGCCCCGGCGCGCTCGGCGGCATCGATGATCGCCGCCTGGTCGAGGTAGGACTCCGACGCCGGCGCCGGCCCGACGTTGTAGGCCTCGTCGGCGTATCGGACGTGCCCGGCGTGGCGGTCGCTGTCGGAGTAGACCGCGACGGTCTCGACGCCGAGCTCCTCGCAGGCCCGCATGACGCGCACGGCGATCTCGCCGCGGTTGGCGACGAGTACCCTCTCGAACATCCTTGGCAGGGCTAATCGCGTGGCCCAACTGATTCTATCGGTTCGCTCCGGATTGGGCGGTACCCGACTCGTCAGGGACAACGATTTCGTGTCACCCGGCCCAAGACCCCCCAACGAGCCGTGGACGAGGATCCCGATGCGATGACCGGTGTCGGCCGCCGCGTGGGCGAGGCGCTGACCGCACACCCCCGCGTGGTGCTCCTGCTCGTGCTGGTGGTGACGGTGACCGTCGGTGCCGGGGCGGCGGTGAACGAGTTCGAGAGTGCCGGTATCGGCGAGTTCGATGTCGACGACCCCGCGACGGACGCCCTCGAGGAGATGCGTGCGACGTACGACGGCGAGGACCGCCTCCTCACGCAGGTCGTCGCGAGAGACCGCGGTGGTGACGTCCTCACCCGGGACGCGCTCATCGCGGGGCTCGACTGGCAGCGCGCGGCCCTGGAGGATCCCGACGTGGCCCCGACCCTCGCGGGCGAACCGGCGATCCGCGGCGTGGAGAACGTCGTCGCGACCGCCGCCGTGGCCGAGGACCGCGCCGCCGCCGGTGAGGCGTCCGTCGAGGAGGACCCACCGACGGTGGCCGAGCAGCGCGCGGCGCTGGAATCGCGCACGGCGGACGAGGTCGAGGCCCTCCTCGAGACGGTGGCGGAACCGGACGCCGCCTCGGCCCGCGAGCTCGCCGGCTTCCTCCCGACCGACTGGTCGCCCGGGACGACCTCGGGCGAGGCACGCCTGACGGTCGTCACCCACGCGGACCCCGACGAGCAGGCCAGCCTCGACGCCCAGGTCCGCGTCCAGGAGCTCGCCGAGGCCTCACTGGCCGACGGCTTCGCCTTCGGCCCCGGCATCACCGACGCCACCTCGTCGAGAGCGATCGGCGACAGCTTCGCCGTCATCACGCCCGTCGCGCTCCTGGCCATCCTCGGCCTACTCTGGGTGGTGTACCGCGACCCCGTCGACGTCCTCATCGCCCTGGTGGGCATCGCGACGGTACTGGTCTGGCTGGCGGGGCTCATCGGCTGGTTGGGCCTGCCAACCAGCCAGCTCACCATCGCCGTCCCCTTCCTGCTGGTCGGGCTGAGCATCGACTACGGCTTGCACGTCGTGCTGCGCTACCGCGAGGCGGGTCGGGGCA
Organism: Halobacteriales archaeon; assembly: GCA_046543335.1. Classification (GTDB taxonomy): domain Archaea; phylum Halobacteriota; class Halobacteria; order Halobacteriales; family SKSH01; genus CAZCYF01. The sequence goes on along the minus strand of JBKGZP010000035.1, from coordinate 11,507 downwards.
GCCTCGAGGCCTACGGTGTGCTCGACGACCCGCGACGGGCGATGGCGGCGGCGCTGGCGAGCGTGCTCCTGGCGCTCGCGGCGGCGACCTTCACGACGGGCGTCGGCTTCCTGTCGAACGTGGTCAGCCCCCTGCCCTCCGTGCGGACCTTCGCGGTCATGTCCGGGGTCGGTATCTTCGCGACCTTCCTCGTCTTCGCGACACTCGTCCCCGCGCTCAAGCTCGAGGTCGATCGCTGGCGTGACCCGTCGACGCCTCGCCCCGGCGTCGGCGGCGGCCGCTTCGAGGCGCTGCTCCGCGGTGTCGCCCGCCTCGCGAGCCGGGCGCCGGCGGCGATCGTCGCGGTCGCGCTCATCCTCGCGGTGCTCGGTGGGGTGGGCGCCACGGGCCTCGAGACCGGGTTCAACGAGGCGGACTTCCTCCCGCAGGACGCCCCGGACTGGGCGAAGGCGTTGCCGGGGCCGCTCGCCGCCGGGACGTACACGATCGCCGACGATGCGGACTACCTCGCCGAGACCTTCGCCGAACGGGGCGAGCGGGGCACGGCGTACGTGCTCGTCGAGGGGTCGATCACCGACCCCGAGGCGCTGCGGGCAATGGACGACCTCCAGGGCGGCCCCGCGATCGTCGACGGCCCCGACGGCGCGGCCTCGGTGACGAGTCCGGTGACGCTGATCCGCGAGGCGGCCTTGGCCGACGACGGCTTTGCGGCGATCGTCGACGAGCGCGACGGGGACGGCGACGGCCTCCCAGACGAGGACCTCGCGTCCGTCTACGACGCGCTGTTCGAGGTCGACCCAGAGGGGGCCGCGGCCGTGTTGCACCGGACCGACGACGGCGGGTACGCGTCGATGCGCCTCGCCGTCGACGTCCGCGGGAACGCCGATGCCCAGTCCGTCGCCGGCGACGTCGCCGATCTGGCGGGGGCCGTCGAGGCCGCGGGCCCGGTCGAGGCGGTCGCCACCGGCGAGCGCGTCACCGGCGGCATCGTGCAGGACGCCCTGCTCGAGACGCTCCTCGAGGCGTTCGCCGTCACGCTGGTCGTCATCCTGGTCGCCCTCGTCGTCGGGGCCCGCCTTCGCTTCGACAGTGCGATCCTCGGAGCGATGGTGCTCGTGCCCGTGGTCGTGGCGCTCTCGTGGTTGCTCGGCGGCATGGTCGCCCTGGGCATCCCCCTGAACGCGGAGACGGCCGTGATCGCCAGCCTCGCCATCGGCCTCGGCGTGGACTACAGCATCCACCTCGGCGAGCGCCTCGCCAGCGAACGCGCCACGGCCGACTCGCTGGACGTCGCCCTCGAGCGGGCCGTGACGGGCACCGGCGGCGCCTTGCTCGGCTCGGCGGTCACGACCGCGTCGGGCTTCGGCGTGCTGGTGTTCGCGCTACCCCCGTCGCTGCAGCGCTTCGGCATCATCACCGCCTCGAGCATCGTCCTCGCGTACCTGTCGTGCCTGTTCGTCCTACCGAGCCTGTTCGTGCTGCGCGAGCGTTTCGGGTAGGGCCGTCACCACCGCCCGGCGACGCGCCACGGGTCCGTCGCGGGACGCGCCCCGGGATCGAGGTGGTGACCGACGGCCTCGATACGCGCCGCTCGCCGCCACGGGTCGACCGACGGCGCACCCGTCATGGGTCCCTCCTCGGCCAACGCGCGCTCGATGGCCGCGGCGATGGCGGCGGCCTCCCGGTCGGTCGCCCCCTCGGGGAGGACGAGCCGGTCGCGGTCAAAGGGGAATGTTGCCATGCTTCTTCTTCGGGGTCGACTGGCGCTTTCGCTGCAGCACCGCCAGGTCGTCGACGAGGCGCGCGCGGGTGTCGCGCGGGTCGATCACGTCGTCGAGGTAGCCGCGGTCGGTGGCGACGTAGGGGTTCGCGAACTCCGTGCGGTACTCCTCGATGAGCTCCTCTCGAAGCGCCGCCGGGTCGTCCGCCTCGGCGAGCTCGTCGTCGTAGAGGATGTTGACGGCGCCGCGGGGGCCCATGACGGCGATCTCCGCGGTGGGCCAGGCGTAGTTGACGTCGCCGCCGATGTGCTTCGAGGCCATCACGCAGTAGGCGCCGCCGTAGGCCTTTCGCAGCACGACCGTCAGCAGGGGCACCGTCGCCTCGGAGTAGGCGTACAACAGCTTGGCCCCGTGGCGGATGATGCCGCGGTGCTCCTGGTCGGTTCCGGGCATGTAACCGGGGACGTCGACGAAGGTGACGATCGGGAGGTTGAACGCATCGCAAAAGCGGACGAAACGGGCCGCCTTGAGGCTCGCGTCAACCGTGAGCGTCCCGGCGTTCACCCGGGGCTGGTTGGCGACGACGCCGACGGGGTGGCCGTCGAGACGCCCGAAGCCGACGACGACGTTCCGGGCGAAGAGGTCGCCCACCTCGAGGAAGCTGTCCACGTCGACGACCGCCTCGACGACGTCGGCGACGTCGTAGGGCTTTTGCGGGCTGTCGGGGACGATCGTCGCGAGCGACTCGGGCCGGCGGTCCGGATCGTCCCCCGGTGGCGTCCGCCGGGGCGGGTCCTCGAGGTTGTTCTGCGGGAGGTACGCGAGGACCTCGCGGAGGCGATCCAGCACGGCCTCGTCGGAGTCGCCCGCGAACTGGGCGATGCCCGTCCGGCTGCGGTGGACCTGCGCGCCGCCGAGGTCCTCGTGGCTCACCGACTCGCCCGTGACCGTCTCGGTCACGCCGGGACCGGTGATGTACATGTAGCTGGACCCCTCGACCATGAAGACGAAGTCGGTGATGGAGGGGGAGTAGACCGCGCCTCCCGCGCAGGGGCCCATGATTGCCGACAGCTGCGGGATCACGCCGCTGGCGCGCTGGTTGCGGTGGAAGATGTCGGCGTAGCCGGCGAGGCTGTCGACGCCCTCCTGGATGCGAGCGCCCGCGGAGTCGTTGAGCCCGATCACGGGGGCGCCGACCTCCATCGCCCGGTCCATGACCTTGCAGACCTTCTCCGCGAAGACCTTCCCGAGGGAGCCGCCGAAGACGGTGAAGTCGTGCGCGAAGACGAAGACGGTCCGGCCGTCGATCGCGCCGTGACCGGTGACCACCCCGTCGCCGGGGACGCGACGCTCGGGCATGTCGAAGTTCTGCGAGTGGTGCGTGCGAAGCTGGTCCACCTCCGTGAACGTGCCCTCGTCGAGCAGGTAGTCGACGCGCTCGCGCGCGGTGAGCTTGCCGCGCTCGTGCTGGCGCTCGATGCGGTCCTCGCCGCCGCCGAGTCGGGCGCGCTCGCGAAGCGCTTCGAGCTCGTCGAGCCGATCGTCGAGGGAGGTCATCGCGGGATCACCGGAGACGGATCCATCCGGCGGGGGAGACACACACGGGCGGGTTAAGCGTTCTGGGGTGGTCTACCCCCAGGTCCGCGACGACGCGGCGGGGAGGGCCCGGAGGGTCCGCTCGGCCTGTTCGCGGGCGGTCGCGTCGTCGGCGTAGCCCTCGCCGCTCTCGGCGACGGTCGTCCCCTCGACGCGCAGCGTCCACCGCCACTCGCCGTCGTGGCCGCGGTGACACAGCGCGACGCCCGGGTCGGCCTCGATCACGGGCGCCCCATCGAGGTCCACCTCGACGTCGCGTCGCGTGGTCCAGCCGGTGGCGTCGCCGGCGACCGCGCGCTCGGCCGCCGCCCGCGCGGCGTCGCGGTCGCCGACCGCCGACGCGCGAGCCAGGTCGCCCCCCGAGGCATCGATGGCCGTCGCCCGCCACGACGGCTCGACGAGGACGCAGGCGTCCCCGACGACGGCCACCCTCGCCGCGGTGGCGACCTCGCGCAGGCGCTGGAGGTGGGCCGACAGCGCCTCGGCCGAGGCGTGCGCCGTCGCGCCGTCGGCGAGGACGTGCTCGTCGTCGTCGACCAGCCGCCACCGCCACGCGCCGTCGACGTCGGTGTAGCGCTCGATCGTCGCCTCGGTCATGGTCGCGGATGCAGCGTCGGCGACCTTCTACCTCACGCCTCGGCCCCGGCGAGCGGCTGCACGCGGAGGGTACGACGTCGGGGGCCGTCGCACTCGACGAGCAGGACCGCCTGCCAGGTGCCGAGCGCGAGGGCACCACCCTCGACGGGGAGCACGACGGCGTCGCCGATCAGGCTCGAACGCAGGTGCGCCGCGGCGTTGCCGTCGATTCGATCGTGGGCGTACGAGGCCTCCGGGACGACCGTCCGCAGGACGTCCCCGAGGTCGTCGAGTAGCCCCGCCTCGGGCTCGTTGACCACCACCCCCGCGGTCGTGTGGGGTACGTCGACGAGGCAGGCACCGGCGTGGCCGTCGGGGACCAACGCGGCGACCGCCTCGGTCACGTCGACGACGGCCACCGTCCGGTCGGTCTCGACGGTCGTCGTGCGCATGGGTTCGCTCGCGGGCCGCGACGGCATAGTACCACCGGGGCGCGAGAGCTTTGGGCGTCCGGGACGAACGGTCGGCCGATGGCGTTCGAGGGTCTCCCCGAGGCCTGGACGGTCTGGGACCACGTCGAGGCGGACCGCCTCATCCTGGCGTACCGCCCCGACGTCTTCGACGGGTCGGCCTTTCCGGCGGCGTGCCTGCCGACCATCTACGTCCGCGAGGGCGAGCGCGACCCGCGCCGGGCGGGAAGCGCCCCCGCCATCGGCACCGAGGGGACCTGGACGGTGACGCTCTTCCTCGAGCCCGAGGTGTCCGAGCGTCGGGGGCGCTTCGAGCGCTGGGCGGAGGCGGTCGAGGCGGCCGTCGAGCTCGCGGCGGCCTTCGACGCGGGGGAGTTCGACCTCCGCGAACTGTACCAGCTGCCCCGGGAGGCGTACCTCGATCGCCTCGAGCGCCTCACCGGGTGACGGGCTCGACCCGAAGCACCCAGAGTCGCTCGTGCGGGAGGCGCTGGCTGGCCACCGCCTCGACCGCGAGGCCCGCGCGTGAGGCGTGGGCCTCGACGCGCTCGCGGCCGGTGATCGAGCTGAGCAGTGCGAGCCCGAACCCGCCGGGGCGAAGCACCCGGGGCAGGTCGTCGAGCCACGCGAGGAGCACCTCGGCCCCGCTCGGTCCCCCCGTGACCGCCCGCTCGAGCCAGTCGTCGGGCAGGCCGGGCGCCTCGGGGAGGTACGGTGGGTTGAACAGCGCGACGTCGACGGAATCGCCGACGAGGAACGACAACAGCGAGCCACGGACGACGGGGAGCCCCCGCTCGCGCGCGGCGACGCAGGCGTGTGGGTTGACGTCCGAGCCGACGACCGTGACGTCGCGAACCTCGCGGAGGCGCTCGGCGACGAACCCCGAGCCGACGCCGGTCTCGATGACGAGAAGACCGTCGCCGACCTGGTCGACGGCCGCCTGCGCGAGCAGCTCGGAGTCCTCCGCGGGCTGGTAGACGGCACGATCGAGGCGCGGGTCGTCGCGGTATCCCGTCATGTGCCCGGGCCGACCCGCTCGGCCAGTTCGAGGTACGCCTCGGGCGAGAGCTCACCGGGGCGGCGGTCGGTCCACCCGTCCGGGAGGTCGCCGAGCACGGCGTCGGGGTCGTCGATCCCGGAGAGGTGCGTCGTGTTGCGAATGGCGTTTCGCAGGGTCTTGCGCCGCTGGGTGAACACCGCGCGAACGATCGCCTCGAACGCCTCGGCCGTCGCCCCGGCGAGCGGCGACGGGCGGGGGTCGAGGCGGACGACGGCACTCTCGACCGGCGGCGGTGGCTGGAACGCCGTCGGGGGGACGACCTCCAGGATCGCGGCCGTGGCGTAGAACCACGCCGTGACGGTCAGCCGACCGTAGTCGGCCTCGCCCGCGTCGGCGCACAGGCGGTCGGCGAACTCGCGCTGGACCATGACGACCATCGGCCGGCGCCGCGGCAGGAGGCGAAAGAGGATCTCGCTGGCGACGCCGTAGGGCAGGTTCGCTGCGGCGGCGTCGAACGCGGGAAGGTCGACCTCGAGCGCGTCGCCGTGGACGACCTCGAGCGAGCCGGACCCGATGGCGTCGACGAACTCGCGCGCGAGGAAGTGCGCGAGGCGGCGGTCGCGCTCGACGGCGACGACGTGGTCGGCCACCGCCAGCAGCCGGTCGGTCAGGTTGCCCACGCCGGCGCCAACCTCGAGGACGGTCCCGAGGTCGACCCCCAGGTCGGCCACGTACCCGCCGAGGCGGTCGAGCACGCGATCGTCGATCAGGAAGTGCTGGTCGAGCGAGGGATCGCCGCGGACGCCGGCGCGGCGCAGCAAGGCGTCGGGGTCGCGCTCGCCAGCACCAACCACGGTCACTCGAGGTTCTGTCGGGTCCAAAGCGCGTCGGACCCGACGAAGAGGTAGTACTTGAGGTCGGGGTCGTGAAGCTCCTCGAGGATCCGCTCGATCAGGATCGACCGCGGGTCGTGCAGGCCGTTGACGCGCTCCTCGAGCTCGTCGAAGTCGGCGAAGGGACCGCGCCGACGCGCCTCGATGATCGCCTCGCGCAGCTTCTCGCCGATGCCCGGCAGGAGGTTGAGCTGGTGCAGGCGCAGCGAGATGGGCTGGGACTCGTTGAAGAAGGTCAGGAACCGATCGCGGTCCTCGTCGACGATCTCCTCGACGACGTACTCGAGCTCGGCCCGGGCGCCGGAGGAGAGGCCGTCGGAGTCCACCGGTCGGACGGTCGCGGGGGCGTCGTCGGCGTCGAGGTCGATCCGCTCGCCGATGGCCACGTCGGGGGTCGACTCGAAGCCGAGTTCGTACAGCTGGAAGTCGCCCACGCCCATCGCGTAGGCCACGGGCTCGCGGCGATACCGCGGGCGGTCGTCGTCGGACCGCCCGTGGGCCAGCACGTCCAAGACGACGGCCTCGCCGGTCGGCGCATCACTCATCGTTAGCAGCTGATAGGTCGACCGGTCACTTAAAGAATCGCCCGACGTCAGCGGAACTGCCGCACGACGTCCAAGATCTCGTCCAGCTCGTCGCCGTCGAGGCTGTAGCGCTCCTGTGCGTAGATCGATCGCAATTCGGTACGGTCGCGCGGCAGGAGGTCGGCGATCTTGATGGCGATGGCCTCGTCGACGTGGTCGAACGCGAGGAGTTCCTCGACGAGTTCGCGGGCCTCCCCCCCGTCGAGGGCCGCCAGCCGGTTGACGTGCTCGATGGCTCGCGCGAGCTCGTATCGCATCTCGCGCTCCTGGTCGACGCGCTCTGCCTCGATCTCCGCGAGGATCTCCTTCGTCTCGGCGATGGTGAGGTACTCCTCGTCCTTGATCTCCTTGAAGATCGTCATTCCGAGGGACCGGCTGACTTGAGGTGGGCCGCCCGGGCCACGACGGTCTTCTCCTTGCCCCCGTCGGTGATTCGCACGGTGTACGCCGCCCCCTGGGTCCCGGTGACGGTCCCGGTCAGCCCGTTGAACCGGTGGTGAAAGCGCCCCTCCGGTACGCTCGGGTCGAGGGCCAGGTGGACGAGCTCGCCGACCTCGTACCTCGCGATCGCCCGCTGCGGCGGCGAGATGCCCCGCTCGCGCGGGTGGTTCGCGAGCTTCTTTCGGGTCCCCGTGGCGGGGCCGTGTGACTTCGGCATGGTCTTGCTGGTCGCTATCCCGGTCGGAGCCATAAAGGGACCGCTTCGGAAAGGCTTGTGCCCCCGGCCGCGGAAGGCGGCCACCATGCGACCCGGGCACGTGCGCGAGCGACCGGTCGGGATGCGCTACTATCGGTCCGACGCGCCCGGCGTCGGGGGGCGGCTCAAGGCCGACCCGGCCGACTTCCGCGTCGAAGAGCGACCCGGGGTCGAACTCGAGGCGCTCGAAGCCGATCCGGGCGCCTATCCGTATCTCGTCGTCGAGGCGACCCTCGAGGACTGGGACACCCACCGGTTCGTCGACCGCCTAGCCCGGGCGATGGGCATCCACCCCGGCCGCGTCGGCTGGGCGGGGACGAAGGACGCCAACGCCGTCACCACCCAGTGGTTGAGCGTCCGCGGAGTCGAGTCGTCGTCGTTGCCCACCATCGAGGGGGCCGAGCTCGCCCCGGTCGGTCGACTCGGGCGCCAGCTCGAGTTCGGCGACCACGCGGGAAACGCGTTCGCGATCACCGTCCGCGGCGCCAGGGACGAGGGTCGCGCGGGGAGGGTCACCGCCGACCTCGCCGGGGACGACGGCCGCCCCGTGGTACCGAACTTCTTCGGCATGCAACGCTTCGGGACGCGACGGCCGATCACCCACCGGGTGGGTCGGGCAATCCTGCGGGGCCGCCACTGCGAGGCCGTTCGGCGGTACCTCGGGTCGTCGACGGCCCACGAGCCCGATCGAACCCGACGCTTTCGCGCCGCGGTCGAGGAATCGGGGCTTCGCGAGGACCGCCTCGAGGACCTGCTCGAGCGCTGTCCGGGCTACCTCGGGCACGAGCGACGCCTCCTCGAGGCGCTCGCCGGGGCGGGCGCCGTCGAGGACGACACCTGCCGGTCGGCCCTCGAGTCACTGGGGTGGTCGCTCGCCCGCCTGTTCGTCCACGCCGTCCAGTCCCACGCCTTCAACGAGATCCTCAGCGAGCGCCTTCGGCGAGACCTCCCCCTCGACCGCCCCGTCGAGGGGGACGTCATCTGCATGCGCGCCGATGGCGGGCTCCGCACGGACCGCCCACAGCGGGTCGACGGGCGGCGACTGCACGCCGCCAGACGCCACTGCGAGCGCGGTCGGGCCGCGGTCACCGCGCCGCTGGTCGGGCCGGACACCGGCTTCGCCGGCGGCGAACCGGGACGCATCGAGCGAGCGGTCGTCGACGGCCTCGGCCTCGAGCCCGCCGCGTTCCAGACGTCGGGACCGTTTCGCGCCGGGGGCGACCGGCGGGCGCTGGCGATCCACCCCGAGGTGACCGTCGCGGGCGATCCGCCGACGTTCCGGTTCGAACTCCCCCCGGGAGCGTACGCGACCGTCGTGATGCGGGAGTACTGCAAGGTGGACCCGCTCGACATGGCGTGACCCGGTCGCAGGGTTTATTTCCGCCACGACGGTACCAGCGGCCACCATGGCCAAGAAGACGCGAGGAAAGGTCGGCAGCGCCGGTCGGTTCGGCGCGCGCTACGGTCGCGTCGCGCGAAAGCGCGTGGGCGACATCGAGCGCGTGATGCGACGCGACCACGCCTGCCCCGAGTGCGACGAGCGCCGGGTCGAACGCGAGGGGACGGGCATCTGGCGCTGTGGCGCGTGCGGGCACACGTTCGCCGGCGGGGCGTTCGTCCCGGAGACGCCGGCGGGGATGGAGGCGAGCCGGTCGATCGAGACCGCCACCGAGCCGGGCGAGGGCGACGAGCAGTGAGCTACAAGTGCTCGCGGTGCAAGCGCGACGTCCGCCTCGACGAGTACGGGGGGGTCCGCTGTCCCTACTGCGGCCACCGCGTGCTCCTCAAGGAGCGCAGCCGAGACGTCAAGGAGCTCTCGGTCGAGTAGCCCCGGACCGGAGCCCTTTTTCCCGACCGGGTGACACGTGGAGGCATGCAAGGCAACCTGCCCCCGGAGGCGCAGGAGAAGATCGAGGAGCTGCGCCAACTCCAGGGGACCGCGCAGGAGCTGGCGATCCAGAAGACCACGGCCGAGTCACAGCTGCGCGAGACCGAGCAGGCGCTCGAGCAACTCACCGAGATCGACGCCGACACGGAGATGTACCAGGAGGTCGGCCAGCTGCTGATCGAGACGGAGTACGAGGCGGCGCAGGAGGAGCTCGAGGAGCGCCAGGCCAACCTCGAGCGCCGGGTCGAGGCGCTCGAGCGCCAGGAGCAACGCGTCGAGACGCAGTTCGAGTCGCTGCAGGAGGAGCTGCAGGGGCTGCTCGGCGGCATGGGCGACCTGATGGGCGCGTGAGCGACGCACCCGACCCCGCCGAGGTGGCTCACTCGGCGATGGTCGACGCGATCCTCGAGCACTACGACCCCGAGGCGATCGAGGACCTGGACGTCACCGCGCGATTCGAGGACGGCGAGCTGTCGCTCGACGTCTACCTGCTCGTGCCCGGGGAGGACACGGCCGACGTCGTCACCGAGGCGATCGAGCGGGGGACGGCCGCGGTCGACGAGCTCCTCGAGGGATGAGGTGGGCCGGTCGGGGCGCTCACGCTCGGTCGTCGTCGACGAACCCCACCGCGGCGAGGACCGCGGTGCGCACCTCGTCCGGGCGCTAGAGAACGTGGCCGTCGCGCGCGGCGTCGATGAGCTGTCCCTCCTCACGACCACGGCGGCGGGCTTCTTCGAGCGACTCGGCTACGAGGGACACGACCGCACATCGGTCCGGCGTCCGTCCCCGCGACGACGTCGTCCGCCCACGCCTGTCCCGACTTTGCGACGTGTCTCCGACGACCGCTCGGGGGGAGTGAGGCAGCTCAGCGACACCGATCGACGAACGCTTCGAGGAGGACGTCGCCCTCGGCCGTGTGGGCAACCTCGGGGTGCCACTGGACGCCATAGAGCTCGCGCTCGACGTGACTCATCGCCTCGATCTCGCAGATCGCCGAGCGAGCCGTGTGGGCGAATCCCGGCGGCAGCTCCTTGACCTCGTCGGCGTGGCTCGCCCAGACCTCCGTCTCCGGGTACAGCGGGCCGACGATGGGGTCGTCCCGGTCGAGGATCTCCACGACCACGTCGGCGTAGCCGCCGTACTCGCCGGGGCCGACGCGCCCACCGAGGGCCTCGGCCATGACCTGCATGCCGAGGCAGATGCCGAGCACCGGCACCCCGAGGTCGAGGTAGTCCGCGACGTTTCCGAGGACGCCGTCCTCGTGGGCGGAGTGCGGGCCACCGGAGACGACGAGGCCGTCTGCGTCGATCGCTTCGGCGGGGGTGTCCCGGTCGATGAGCTCGGCGTCGACGCCGAGGTCGCGAAGCGCCCGGCGCTCGAGGTGGGTGAACTGCCCCTCGAGGTCGACCACGTCGATGCGCACCATCGGTGGGGGTCGCTTCGACGAAACGGGGGATAAGGGCCCCGGTCGACCACCACAGCTTTGGCCGCGGCGGTCATCGCGCCCGGTATGGTCCGGGAGGTCATCGACACGCTTCGCCACCCCGCCGGGGTGACCGGCCTGGCGACGGTACTGGGCTACGCCGCGATCCTCGCGCTCATGACGGTCGTGCTCTTCGGCGGTGCCTGGGCGATCTTCAGCCTGCTCGGCTAGACCGAGCGCTCAGGCGAACGTCTTCGAGATGTCGTCGTCATCGTCGCCGGCGAGGACCTTCTCGATGGCCTGCTCAAGGTCCGCCGGGCGGACCCGGTCGCGGTCCTCGCGGATGGCGTACATCCCGGCCTCGGTGCAGATCGCGGCGATCTCCGCGCCGCTGGCACCGTCGGTCGCCGCGGCCAGGGCTTCGTAGTCGAGCTCCCCCTCGACGTTCATCCCCCGGGTGTGGATCTCGAAGATGGCGCGCCGGCCCTCGGCGTCGGGCTTGGGCACCTCGATGAGGCGGTCGAAGCGTCCGGGGCGCAAGATGGCGGGATCCAGCATGTCGAAGCGGTTCGTGGCGGCCAGGATGCGAATCTCGCCGCGGGACTCGAAGCCGTCCATCTCCGACAGCAGCTGCATCATCGTCCGCTGGACCTCGGCGT
>JBKGZP010000011.1:0-49746 GCA_046543335.1 Halobacteriales archaeon | reverse complement strand
GAGGAGGACCGCGCCGAGGACGCTGGCGACGGTGGCGTCGGCCAGGACGCCCGCGCCGCCGGCGATGCCGGCCCCGAGCAGCGCGGCGGGGACCGCCAGCCGGGCCGGCCCCTCGAGGACGCGGGCGTCGTCGGCGACGCGACGCGCCTCGCGATGGTCCGCCAGCGCGGCCTCGGCCGTCTCGACGGCTGGTTCGCGATGCTCGAGGCGCGTCACGGTCTCCTTGGCCGCATCGATCGTCGACCGCGCCGACGAGAGGGCATCGCGCGCCGTGTCGAGCTCGGCCGAGCGCTCCTCGAGGAGGGCCTCGTTGCGCTCGATCTCCGCGCGGAGGTCCTGCAGCTCCTCGAGGTCCTCGCGGGTCACGTCGGGGAGGTCATCGAGCGAGGCCGTCGCCGTCTCGAAGCGCTCGAGGCGGATCTCGAGGCGCTCGACCTCGTCGAGGACCTCGGCGTCGCGTTGTGCCGCGAGGTCGCGTTCGATCGTCCGCCGTCGTCGGCTGGCCTGGAGCCGCCGCGCGTGGAGGTCGGCCCATCCCTCCTCGACGACCGTCTCCTCGACGAACGTGCGGATGTCGGCCGCCAGCTCGACGGCCGCGGCGTGGGTCGACTTCGCGTCGTCCACCTGGTCGGACAGGTCGAGGCGTCGCGGGGTGAGCCGCCCGAGTTCGCACAGTTCCGACCGGACGACCGCGATGGCCGAGGTGTGGACCTCGCCGAGGCGCTCGACGACGGAGCGGTAGTACTCGCCCCCCTGGGGGAGGGCGAGGGCGTCGTCGCGGACGACGAACACGGTCGTGAGGTCGGTCGGCTCGATGGGTGTCACGTCGCTGAGGGCGGCATCGGCGCCGAGTTCGTGGTGGTCGCCGTCGACGGCGACCACCGCCCGACCGATCGGCGATCCCGACACCCGCGGGGACGGCTCCATCACCTCGGCCGCGGCGGGGTCGAGCAGGTGGACGAGGGCCTCGAGGTACAGCGTCTTGCCCGCCTCGTTGGGGCCAGACAGGACCGTGACACCGTCATCGAGGTGAGGGTACCAGCCCTCGAGTGGGCCGTACCGGTCGACCGCGGCCTCGACGAGGCGCATCACGGCAACTCACCCCGGACGTTGGTGAACGCCTCGAGGACCCGCGCTCGAACGCCCGCGGCCACCTCGTCGTCCCACGACCGCGCCTCGAGCGTCTCCTCGAACGCCTGGAACAGCGCCGACCGACGCAGGTGACGCACCGCGCGGGTGTTGTCCTCGACGTCGGCGGAACCCGCCGACGCGCGCAGACGCTCGTTGAACGCCGCCTCGTCGAGCTCGTGGAACCCCTCGACGGCGACGGTCGCGTCCGCGTACTCGTCGACGGCGGCGGCGGTCCACGCCTCGACTCGCGCGAGCAGGTCGTCCTCCGCCCCGGGCAGGACCTCGAACCGTCGTCGGACGCGGTGGTAGGTGGAGAGGCGCTCGAACCGTGGGCCCGCCTCGAGGTCGAGGCAGACGGCTCGACGTCGACCCGTCTCCGAGGCGCGCGTCGACGCGGGCGTCCCGGGGTAGACGAACGTGCCCGACGGCAGCTGCGCCTCCCGGGGGTCGTGGTGGTGACCGGCGAGGACGTACTCGAAGCCGAGCTCCCCGAGCTCGGCGGGTGTCACCGGGAGGTACCGCCGGGCGTCCTCCGCGCCCGAGGCCTCGAACCCCAGGCCCACGTCGAGGGTGCAGTGGATGAGCAACGCCTCGGTGCCGTCGTACGGCTCGCGGTCGTCGAGCGCCACGAGCAGCGCCTCGGGGTCCGCGTCGGTGTACGGGACCGCGGTGATGCGGACGTCGATGTCGGCGAGCTCGAGGGGCTCGAACGGCGTCGTCAGGACGACGGTGCAGGCGTCGCCGAAGAAGGTGTCGCCCCGGAACGCCTCGGCGTCGTGGTTGCCGGGGATGACGACCACCTCGACGTCTCGGTCCGTGAAGAGCTCGTTGCGAAGCGTGGGGCGAAGCGCCTCGACGTCGCTCGGCCGATCGAAGAGGTCACCGCCGATCGTCACCAGTCGGGCGTCGCGTTCCTCGGCCAGCGCGAGCACCGCCTCGAGCCCCTCGAGGCGCTCGGGGGCACCCTCGCGGAGGTGGACGTCCGCGGTGTGGACGATGGCGGTCATTACCGGTGGCTGACGGGCACCCGGCAAGTAGCTGACGGCCAGACGGCGACCGGTTCGTGGGCTCGAAACCGTCGGCGTTCGATTCCGTCGCCTCGCAACGGATGGCCGCGCTCAGTCGTCCCCGACCGCCGCGCGCTCGGCGATGAGCGCGTCCGCCCGCTCGGCCCAGTCGCCCCAGACGAAGCCAGCGGTGACGACCACCGACCACCAGAGGTAGTTCAGTAGCAAGCCGGCGAAGACGCCGAACAGGCCGAAACCCAGCACGACCCCGACGAGGTAGGAGAACCCGAGGAGGAAGACCACCGCCGCGGAGATGCGCGCGTAAAACGGCGTGCGCGTGTCGCCGGCGCCGCGCAGACTCCCCGCTATCGGCGAGAAGACGCCGAAGCTGGCGATCGCCACCGTGAACAGCCGCACGAAGTCGACCGCGATCTCGCGGGTGAGGGGGTCGTCCGTGAAGACGGTCGCGACGGGCTCTGCGACGGCGAAGAGCACGGCGGCGATCGCGGTGAGCGTCGCCACGCCCAGGGCCGTGATCGCGAACCCCGCGAACCGGGCCTCATCGGGCTTGCCCTGCCCAAGGAGCTGACCGACGATGACGGAGGAGGCCACCGACAGCGACCGGTAGATCGGTGCGCCCAGCTGTTGGTAGATCCGGCGACCGACGTGGTAGGCGGCGTTCGCCTCGGTCCCGAACAGGAGCGTGATCGCGTTGAAGGGGAACTCCGCCAGGGAGGAGCTCATCCCCTCGGCGAACGTCGGTGCGCTGATGCCGAGGAGCTGTTTGGTGATGGTCGGGTCGCGCGGGCGAGCCAGGCCGAGGTCGGTCCACGGCCCGACGATGGCACCGACGATGAGGACCGCCTCGAAGGTGCGCGCCACGGCCGTGGCGAGGCCGACGCCGACGATCTCGAGCCGGGGGAGGCCGAACAGGCCGAGGCCGAGACCCACCGTGAGGGCGATGTTGATGACGTTCGCCGCGCCGTTGACGAGCATCGGCGTGAGGGTGTCGCCCGTCCCCTGCAACGAGCGGGCGCCGATGAGGGCGGTGATGCGCATTGGCGAGGCGGCGAACACGAGCATGAGGTACAGCCCGCCGAGTCGGACGACCGCCGCCTCCGCCCCGAGGAGGTCGATCAGGAACGCCGAGCCGACGATCCCCACGATCACGAATGGGACCCCCAAGAGGAACCCGATGAGCAGCGCCTGGGTGATCGCCCGGTCGCGCGAGGCGTGCGCCCCCCGTCCGGTGTCCTGGCTCGAGAGCGCGATCGCCCCCGTGCCGAGGCTGAGACCCACCCGGAGCGGGAAGTGGGCGTAGAGGTCGGCCAGCCCGACCGCCGCGATGGCCGCCGGCGAGAACAGCCCCGTGACGACCAGGTCGACCGTCCGCATCAGCGTGTTCAGCGTCTGCTGGATGGCGATGGGCCACGACAGGTCGATGGTCCACCGCCAGACGGCCAGCATCCGCTCGCGGCGGTCGCCCATGCTCGACTTCGCTTGGGGCGTCAAATGACCGTGTCGGTTGCGGCGACGACGGCCGCGATGCGATCGTCTCGACCCGAACCCCCGCTCCCTGGCGGGCGGCCCGCCCCCGGCGCGCGAGGGCGACCGCACCGACCAGGGTCACCACGGGCACCGCGGCGAGGCCGTCGGGAGCGATCGTCGAACGTCGGATCGTTGGTCGCCATCGCTGGCGGCGACCTCGCAGTGGGGACGGACGATTGGTGGCCGCCCCGGGGTACGGGCCGACGACGCGTAGCGGACCGGAATCGACCCGCGTCGTCCGGCGGGCCGACGCCCATCCGGGTATCGAAAGAGCGTTTCCGCCGGGAGGGGTAGGTGGCGACATGCACGTTGCGATCATGGGGACGGGTACCGTCGGCGAGACGCTCGCGCGGGCGCTGACCGAGGTGGACCACGACGTGGTCCTCGGGTCGCGGTCGACCGGGGCAGCCGACGCGACCCTCGAGGCGTCGGTGGACGTCCGGTCGCACGCGTCGGCCATCGAGGGTGCCGACGCGGTCGTCCTGGCCGTGCCGCCGGCGGCGGCCGTCGAGCTCGCCGAGCGCCATGCGGGCGCCCTGGCCGATCTCGCGGTCGTCGACCCGACGAACGAGTATCCCGACCCGGCCGACGACCTCGCCGTGGCCGAGCGGATCGCCGCGGCCGCCCCCGAGGCGCACGTCGCCAAGGCGTTCAACACCATCGGCGCCGAGCACATGGCCGACCCGAGCGTCGGTGACGGGACCGCGACCATGTTCGTCGCCGGCGACGACGACCCGGGCCTGGAGACGGCGACGGCCCTCGCCACCGACCTCGGCTTCGACCCGTTCGTGGCGGGCGATCTCGAGATGGCGCGCCACCTGGAGAACCTCGGTCGACTCTGGATCGACCTCAGCATCGAGCACGGGCGGGACGTCGCGTTCCGGCTGTTGCGGGGCTAATCGGCGCCGATCCCGGCCCCCGATCGCCCGAGGCGGTGCGCTCGGTGCGGCTCGGTCGCGGGCGACGGTACCAGGTGGCGGCCTCGGGCACGCGGCTTTTTAACCGACACTTTCGTATCGTCGAGGTATGCGAGCGGTCATCGTCGGCTACGGGCGCGTCGGTATCCGCACCGCGCGAATCCTCGCGGAGGAGGGCCACCAGGTGACCGTCGTCGACCTCGACCCGGAGAAGGTCAGGCGGGCCCATAAGGCCGGGTACGTCGCGATCCACGGCGACGCCAGCGACCCGGAGGTGCTCGCCCAGGCGCAGCTCGGGGAGGCCGACGCGGTGGCCGCGCTCACCAGCGACGTCGGAGTGAACCACGGGGTGTGCACCGCGGCGGCGGAGCACGACCTCCGTACCGTGTTGCGCGTCGAGGAGGACTACCCGGACGCCGAGTTCCGGCGCTACGAGACCGCGGCCGACGCCATCGTCTACCCCGCCCAGCTCGGCGCGGCGGGCGCCAAAATCGCCCTCTTGGGCGGCGACTCGGCCGTTATCGCCGAGCTCGCCGAGCACCTCCAACTGCTCGTCCTGACCGTCAAGGCCGACGCCCCCGTCGAGGGTGTCACCGTGGGGCGGGTCCAGCTTCCCGCCGGGGCCCGCCTGTACGCCCACGGCCGGGGCGACGAGTCCATGACGCTGCCGCTTCCGAGCACACGGCTCGAGGCGGGCGACCGGCTGGCGCTCATCGTGGAGGCCGATGCGGTAGGGGCCACCCGAGAGGCCGTCCAGGGGACTGCCGCGTGATGGGTACGACGCGTCGCGTTCGAGTGACCGATGGAACCGACGGGCGCGCGGGAGTGTGGGAGGGGGAAGGGGGAGTTGCCAGAGGCAGGCGCGCCCGGGTTGGACGGTCCGGAGGGGCGGGGCATAAAGCTGTGTCAGACAATTGTCAGACGCTGGGCCCGGCGGTGCACGACCGGTGACCTGGACGGCGCTCTTCGAGGTGGCCTCGGCGTACGAGGTCGAGCTGGAGGAGGTGCTCGCGGCGGTCGACGACGCGCGAGACGATGCCCAAGACCCCTGAGCCGACGCGCGTCGTCGCCGACGCGGACGTCCTGGTCGCGGACCTCTTCGTCGACGGCGAGGCGCGCGCCGCCATGGACGTCGTTCGTTCGCACACCTGGTTCGAGCTCTACGCCAGCGAGGAGCTACTCGAAACGGCGAGCGCCGCCGTCGGAGAGCTGTCGGAGACGTCGCTCGCGGACGACTGGCTCGATCGGGTGCGCGCCGAGGCGACCCTCGTCGACCACCCCGCCGGAGACACACCGGCGCTGGCCACCGCCTACCGAGCCAACGCCGGCCACGTCGTGACCTACGACGCTCGGCTCCGCTCGGCGGCGACCGGCGTGCGCATGCGGCGGGCGATGCCCCTCAGCGTTCGCCACCCGCGCGCCTTCGTCGACCGGGTCGACCCGGCCGTGGTCTACGAGCTCGCCATGGACGCCCCCTACCCCGGCCCCGACGTCGACCCGCGGTCGTAGTCGGCGTACCACTCGGCGAAGGCCTCGACGGCGCGCCCCCGGTGCGAGAGCGCGTTCTTCTCGTCGGTCGTGCGTTCCGCGAGCGTGCGGCCGTCCACCTCGAAGATGGGATCGTAGCCGAAGCCGCCGGTCCCGCGGGGGGCCACGATCGTCCCCTCCACGCGGCCGGCGAACGTCCGCACCGATCGGCCGTCGGCGAACCCGACCACGCTCTCGAAGCGAGCGCTCCGGTCGCGCTCGGCCTCGGCGAGGCGCCAGACGCGCTCGATGCCGAGGGTGGCCTCCACGAACGCCGAGTACGGCCCCGGGAACCCCCCAAGCGCCTCGACGAACAGCCCCGAGTCCTCGACCACGACGGGGTCATCGCCGGGGAGGTGCGCGAACGCCTCGGCCGCGCCGCTGACGGCGACGGCCTCGAGGCGGTCGGCCTGCGGCTCGACGTAGTCGAAGGCGACTTGCTCGACGCGCTCGTCGAGCAACGCCTCGACCTCGCGGACCTTGCCCTCGTTGCCGGTGACGAACCGAAGCGTCACGGCGCCCACCGCCGGTCGGTCGGGTGCATGCCTATCCGGACGGCGGCCGGCCCACAAGTATCATCCCCTCGTCGCCCGGTCAGTCATCGACCATGACGTCGACGGGTTCTTGGGCCGGTTCCTCCTCGGACGCCTCAGACCCCCCAGAGCGCTCGCGCAGCGTCAGGGCCACGGCCACGGCGATGACGACCCACGAGCGCCAGTTCGCCAGGTTGAGGGAGTACCCGACGCCGAGGGGTTTGGGCACGAGCATGCCCTCGCCGGGCTGCCAGTACGCCTTCAGCATCCGCGAGAGCTTGGGCGCCTCAAAGTTGTAGGGGACGCCGAGGAACGACCCAGAGGAATCTCGTTTGACCATACCGACCAATAGGGCCCACACGCCCATTAACGTTCGTGCCGGCGTCCCTACCGGTACCGACCGCGCCCCTCGATCTCGCGAAGCTGGTCGCGCGCGTCGGTGGGGCCGACCGCGGTGTACCCCGCCAGCAGCGCCGCTCGGTACGGCTCGCGGTCGGTCGCCACGTCCTGCAGGCTCTGCAGGAAGACGTGCAGGTCCATCGCCCGGTCCTCCACGTGGTCGCTGCGAAAGCCGAGGCCGAAGTCGATGAGGTAGAGGCGCGAGTCGCCCACGCGCACGTTGCGGACGGTCGGGTCGCCGTGGACGAGGCCCGCCGCCTCGTGCAGCGTCGCGAGGTGGCGACCCACGCGCTCGACCCGCTCGCGGGTGAGCGCGTCGCGCAGGTCCGCGTGCCCGACGTGTGCGAGCTCGAGCGTCGCCGCGTCGGGGTCGACGTCGTACACCGTCGGCGTCGGGACGCCAGCGCGTCGGGCCGCGTGCAGGAGGCGGGCCTCCCGGACCGTCCGACGACGCCGAAGGCGCGCGTCGAGGGCCGGGTGGCGATACGCACGGGGGACGCGCCGCTTGCGGACGCGACCGGCCGACGTCGTCTCGACGACCGCCTCGGCGCCGCGTTGCGGCCCGTCGTCCGTCGGGCGCGCCGGGGATCGCGACGCCCGCCATCTCACCGCCACCTGCTCCGGGCGGTACTCCGGGCGGACCCGGGAGTCCGCCAGCTCGACCGTCTGGCCGGACGCGAGCATCTCCGCGCCCGTCATCGCGATCATCGCCGCGTTGTCCCGGAGGAACCGCGACGGCGGGATCGCCACGGTCGCGCCGCGCTCGTCGGCCATCGCGCGAATCATCGCCTGGAGGCGCTCGTTCTGGGCGACCCCGCCGCCGAGGACGACCTCGTCGCGGTGGGTCAGCGCGAGCGCCCGCTCGGTGACCTCGGTGAGCATCGCGAAGATCGTCTCCTGGAGGCCGCAACAGACGTCCTCGACGGGCGTTCCCTCGTCGACGGTCGCCTTCGCGGCGCTCGTGAGCCCCGCGAAGGAGAAGTCCATCCCCTTGACGACGTAGGGGAGCTCGACGTAGGCCCCCTCGCGCGCGTGCCGCTCGACCTTCGGTCCCCCGGGATGGGACCACCCCAGGTGGCGGGCGAACTTGTCGAGCGCATTGCCCACGCCCGTGTCCATCGTCTCGCCCAGGACGCGGTACCGCCCGTTGCGAAAGCCGAGCACGTGGGCGTTCGCCCCGCTCGCGTTCAGCACGATCGGATCCTCGACGTCGCCGAGCAACCGGCCGACCTCGGCGTGGGCGACCATGTGGTTCACGCCGACGAGTGGAACGTCGAGGCGAGCCGCCGCCGCGCGAGCCGTCGCGCCCGTAACCCGCAGGCACGGCCCCAGGCCGGGCCCGCGAGAGAAGGCGACGGCCTCGACGTCGGTCGCCCCCCGCTCGAGGATGCGCTCGAGGACGGCGGGCAGCGCCTCGGCCATGTGTTCGGCGGCCGCCGCCGGGTCGATCCCACCGGTCGCCGGGCGGTAGGGCATCGTCTCCATCTCCACGGGCCCCTCGACGGGGTCGTAAAGCGCCGCGCTCGCGGCCCACGCGGTCCCCTCGATGCCGAGAATGCGCCCCATCGCTCACCACCCCGGGCCGAACGGCCTTTGTGTCCCCGGTTCGGAGTCCGGGCGATGGCCGACGACATCACCTTCGAAATCGCGGGCGACGACGGTTCCGAGGACACCGTGACGATCCCTCGGGAGATGATCGACCTCCTGACGGAGGACGACGAGCCCGCCGCGCAGGTGGTCGGCGACCTGGCGCTCTTCGGCTGCGCCGAGCGGATCCACGCCGCCGTCCACCACGCTCAGGGTGAGCCGGACGAGCACTTCGCCGAGGTCGAGGCCGCCACGATGGAGCACTTCGAGCGCCGCTTCGGCGCGAGCTACGCCGAGCTGACGGGCCACGCCCACTGAGGTGGCCACGGGCGGGCGTTCAGTCGAACTCGGTGTAACCACAGCGCCCGCAGTGGCGCCGGTCGCCGTGGTCGGCGAGGAAGGCGTCACCGCACTCCGGACACCGCTCGTTCAGCGCCGTCCCGTCCTCGTCGTAGAGCTCGTACCGCGGCATGCTCAGGCCTGCTCCGCCTCGCCGGTGGCGTCCTCCGAGCCCGGCAGGATCTTGTTGCGCTCGAGGACGTACTCCCGCTCGATGTCTCGGGCGAAAGACTCGTCGTCGTACACCTTCGCCCGACCGATGGTGCGACGCATGCCGAACTTCGTGTTGAGGTCGCGGATCACGACCTCGTCGGCGTGCTTGTCGAGCTTGGCCGCGAGGCTGTCGCGCACGGAGAGGCGCTCCGGGGTGGCCTCCTCGTGAACGACCTCGAAGGTCACGTCCGTGCGGTGCAACATCGGATTCTCCGTCTCCTCCAAGATCTCGATCTCCATGGTCGAAGTACCTGAGAGGTCGCCAGAATCGCGTAAAAGGATTTCGAAGCCACCACCTACCCCGAGTCGAGCAGCCGTCTCGTCGCCTCATGGTCGCCCTCGAGGCGATCGAGCAGGCGCTCGGCGGTCTCGCGCGCCGACGGGGTCACCGCGACGGCGACCATGCCCTCGCCGGGCTGGCCGTAGACGACCGTCGCCCCCGTCGGCGCGAGCAAGATGGCGGGCAGCACCGCGAGGTCCTCCTCGCCGTCGACGACGACACGTGTCGGCCCGTCCGCTCGAAGGGCCGACGCCAGCGCCTCGACGAGCGATCGCGTGATCGTCGCCGGCGGATTCGTCGCGCGCACCGTGGTGCCGACGCCGGCAACGGCCGCGGCGACCGACTCGTCGACCGGGGCGCGCTCGGTGCGCCCGTCGACGACCATGACCGCGGGCCTCACACCGGCGTCGACGAGGGTCGCCGCGACCACGTCACCGACGGCGACGAGCGGGCGGTCGGCGGTCGCCAGCAGCTCGGCCGCCTCGGCGAACACCGGGCCGATTGGTGCCTTGAACGCGCCTCGGGCCGACTCGGGCAGGCGCAACAACACGTCGGGGTCGGTGCCGTCCTCCGCGGGCATCTACCGGACCTTGAGGGCGTAGGTGCCCGGCCGGGTGACCTCCATCGCCGCCGCGATGTCGCTCTCCTCGGGATGGGCGATGATCACGTAGCCAGCCCAGTCCTCCGTGAAGCTCGTCGAGTTGCAGTTGGGGCAGGCGTCGGGGTGCTCGGACTCCTGAATCAGGTGGCACTCGCGACACGCGAGGCGGGGTTTCGCCATGCCTACTCACCGGCGGCGACCTGCCGCGACTCGTGCTCGTCCGTGAGCCAACCGTACTTACCCAGCCCGACCTGCTTGGCCGTCAGGCCGATCTTGCTGTCGCGCGGGTTTCGCTCGTCGATGCTCTTGGTGACGATCCGGGTGCGGACCACGTCCTCGACGCCGAGGGTTTGGTTCGACTCGTTCGAGACGAGTTGCTGGTTCTCCGAGTCGTACGTGAGGTACTCGTCGGAGATCTGCGAAACGTGCAACAGTCCGTCGACCGGGCCGATGCCGACGAACGCCCCGAACTCGACGACCTCGACGACCACCCCGTCGACGACCTCCTGCATCTGGGGGTCGAAGGTCACGGCGTCGAACTCGGCGTCGAAGTAGACCCCGGGTCGGTTCGGCAAGACGGCACCCTCGCCGATGTCGTGCACCTCGATGACGCTGACGACGCTGCCGACTTGCTCGTCCATCCGGCCCTCGAGCTTGTCCTGCAGCAGGCGCTTGACCAATCCCTGGGTGACGCTGCCGAGCTCCTCGGGCGGCACCTCGATCGTATCGCGCAACCGCACCCGTTTATACATGGCTAGGGGGTCTGGTACCCCGCTGGTTCGGGACGACCCTTAAACTAGTTGTTGAAACCGGGCTCACGTCACGGTCGCTCCACCGCGAGGTGCTGGCCGCCGCGCGGGGAGAAGACGGTCACCCCGGCGTCGAGCGCGCGCCTGGCCAGCTCGCGGTCGGCCGTGGCCAGGTGCGTCGCGGGGCCCGTCGTGGCCAGCTCGAGGACGGCCTCGTCGGCGATGGACGCCGTCGTCTCGAGCACCCGGCAGCGGCGCTCGAGGAGGTCGAGCCCCACCCGGGCGGCGGTGCGCACCCGGCCGCGCCCGACCGCGAGGCGCTCGAGCTCGTCGCGCACGGCCTCGGGGGCCACCGGCTCGACCGCGCCGAGGTGGCGCTCGAGCTCGTCGAACAGCCGCACGTCGAGCTCGACCGGCATCGTCAGCGCGCTCGTGTCGAGCGCCACGACGGTCGCCATCGCCTCACTCGAGCAGCGTCCCGATCCCGATGAGGCGCCAGCGGGTGCCCACTCGGCGGTTGATCGCGATGGTCGAGCCCACCTCGGCGCACACCGGTCGCTTGAGCGAGACCTCGCACTCGTCCCCGCGGGCGCTCGTGACCGCCCCGACGGTGGTCGCGGTGCCGACGGTCAGCATGAGGGGCTCGCCGGTGCTGATCTCGTCGACCTCCTCGATCTCGTCGCCGACCATCCGATCGAACAGCGCCACCGTCATCTCGAAGGTCTCCCACGTCGGGGGGAGCGTCCCCGGCTCGCCGGCGACCTGGCCGGCGAGGGCGTCACCCTTGGTCTGGGCGGGATCGAGGCCGGTGCCGACGCCGAGCAGCCCGCCCGGGGTCGCCACGTCGACGGCCCGCCCGCCCGCTTGGAGGGAGCGCACCTCGGTCTGGATCGGCTCGTACGCGCGCTGGCCCTCGTGGTCGACGTCCCGTCCGGGGCGCAGCTCCAGCGCGTCGTCGACCTCGAGCCGGCCCTGCACGAGGCTGCCGCCGACGACGCCGCCGACGAGGTCCTCCCAGGTCGTCCCCGGGCGGTTGATGTCGAAGCTGCGCGCGACGAGCATGCGCGAGTCGGCGTCGGGGTCGCGCTCCGGGGTGGGGATCTCGCGCTCGATGGCCTGAATGAGGGCGTCGGTGTTGACGTCCTGCTGGGCGCTGATGGGGACGATCGGTGCGCCCTCGGCGACGGTCCCCTCGACGAAGACGCGAATCTGCTCGGCGTTCTGGCGCGCCGCCTCGGCGTCGACGAGGTCGATCTTGTTCTGCGCGACGACGATGTTCTCGATGCCGATGAGGTCCAGCGCCATGAGGTGCTCCTCCGTCTGGGGCTGGGGGACGTCCTCGTTGGCGCTGACGACGAGGACGGCGCCGTCCATGAGGGCGGCCCCCGACAGCATCGTCGCCATGAGCGTCTCGTGGCCGGGGGCGTCGACGAAGGAGACCGTCCGCAGCACATCGGTCTCGACGTCGTGGACCGGGCACGTCTGCGCGACGGTGAACGCCTCGGGCTCGTCGCACGCCGGGCAGCGTCGGAAGGTGGTGTCCGCGTAGCCGAGCCGGATCGAGATGCCCCGCTTGAGCTCCTCCGAGTGCTGGTCGGTCCACGCGCCGCTGAGCGCCTGGACCAGCGTCGTCTTCCCGTGGTCGACGTGCCCCACGAGGCCGATGTTCACTTCGGGTTGCCGGTGTGTCTCCGTCATGTCACGCGCCGAATAAGCTGGTCGTGAGTCGCCCGGTCAGCCAGATAAATGTACTGTATTGGGCCGCCGAGGCCTCCCGCGCGGGAGGAACGGCCCTAGGCTTACTTGGCCTCGGGCGCCCCCGGTAGGGACGGGCATGTCCCACACCATCGAGATCGACGACGACCTCCACGAGCGACTCAGTCACCACCTCGAGGACGACCAGACCGTGGAGGAGCTCATCGAGGAGCTGCTTTCGATCTACGAGAGCACCCGCTTCGTCCAGGAAGGCTACTCGGAGTAGGTCGACTCCACCGCCAGTAGCGTTATGTCCTGGCGGGCGACCACCTACGGGTCGTGGACGAGTACGGGTTCGAACTGCGCCTTTGCACCCACCTCGAGGCCGAGCGGGAGGCCATCGTCGCCCGCCAGCTCGGCGGCGGCGTGCACACGACGGGGCGCGTCCTCGACATCCTCCTCGTCGAGCCCGGTCCGGGCTTCGACGACCGCGCCCGTCTGACCGACGCGACGATCCCGGACGCGCTGTTGACCGGCGAGCTCGGCCCCGGGTCGTTCACCGACTGGCGCCGGGCGCTCGGGGCCGGCATGGGGGCCCGACGGGCCGTCGATCGCGGCGAGCGCATCGGCTTCCTCGAGCGCGAGCACCGCGGCGGGCGCGAGGTCGTCCGCCCCGTCGACCGCTACCCGGAGGACTGGTTCGGCCGCGTCGTCGCCATCGAGAACAAGCCGGACCTCGCCTCGCCGGGCGACCTGTACGGCCAGCTCCAGTTCGACGTGAGCCTCGGCCTCGTCGACGCGGTGGTCCTCGCGACGGCGAGTCACGTCACCCGGGCGCACCGCCACCGCCTGCCCGACGAGGTGGGCATCTGGCGGTTCGACCCCGAGGCCGGGGAGGTGGACGTCGTACAGGCGCCCGAGGCGCTGGCGGTCGACCGCGCCGGCGTCGAGCGCCGCGGGCGCCACCCGGGGTGGACCGACGTGGCCGTGGTCGATGCCGCGGCGAAGGCGGACGCGCGCCGGCGCCTCGCCGAGCGAGCCTACGGCAAGGGCTGGCGGACGCGCTCGCTGCCGGCGTGTGCGAACGTCGACGCCCGGCACGACGCGGCGCCCGGTGCCCCCTGGTGTCGGTTCAAGGGCCGCCTCGTCGACCCGACGGCCGAGTGCGGCCCCGCCTGTTCTGGACACGCACCGGCGGCGCCACCGGCGGTCGACCTGACCGCCGTCCGCGACGCGCGCCAGCCGTGGCGGCGCGACCCGCCCGACCGGCGTCGACGCCAGTCGACCCTTCAGGGGTTCGAGGACTGATCGCGAAGCAGGTGGCCGCCGGCGACGACGAACGAGGCGATGCCGAGCAGGAAGGCGCCGACGCCGATCAGGGGGATCTCGAGGTCGAGCCAGAGTGCCACCACCACGTACACGACCAGACCGCCGACGAGGTACTGCAGCGCGTCCTGCAGGTCGGCGAGGGGCATCCGGTCAGTGGTCGTGGCCCCCGAGGTCGCCCCCGCCGGCGACGAGCGCCTCGTGGTCGCCCTCGATGGTGTCGAGCTCGCGGAGGTTGTCGCGCTCGTGGAAGTCGTCGACCGCCTCGAGGAGGTCGGCCTGCGTCAGCGTGCGCCGGCCCTCCGTCAGCGCCTCCAGGACGGCCTCGCGCAGGACGAGGCGGAGGTCGCTGCCGGTGAAGCCCTGGGTCTCGGCGGCGACCGCCTCGGGGTCGAAGCCCTCGATGGTCATCTCCCGGGTGATCACCCGGAGGATGTCCGCCCGCATGCCCTCGTCGGGCTTGGGGAAGTTGACGATCTCGTCGAAGCGGCGCCACGCGGCCGAGTCGAGCTGGTCGGGGTGGTTCGTCGCCCCGATGAGGAGGACGTCGTGCTCGATGAGGCTGATGTCGTCGATCGACTTGAGGAGGGTGTTGACCGCGCGCTTCAACGCGGCGTGCTCGTCGCTGCGGCGCGTCTTGGCCACGAAGTCGAACTCGTCGATGAAGAGGATGCACGGCGAGAGGCGCTTGGCCACCTCGAATGTCTTGTCGACGTTCTTGGCCGTCTCGCCGAGGTACTGGCTGGTGATCATCGAGAGGCGGACCTCCACGATCGGCAGGTCGAGGTCCTGCGCGAGCGCGCGGGCGACGGACGTCTTGCCCGTCCCGGGCGGGCCGACGAACAGCAACTTGCCTATCTCGCGCAGGCCGATCTCCGCGAGGTAGCTGCGGTGCTCGATGGCGGTGGCGATCTTCTGGATCTCCTCCTCCTGGTCGGCCGTCACCACGAGGTCGTCGAGCGTGATCTCGACCTCCTCCGGCGCGTGGACCGTGACGAGGTCGAGCATCTCCTCGTCCTCCTCGTCGAAGTACTCCGCGAGCAGCGTGTCGATCCAGACGCGGTCGGCCTGGATCGGCCGGTTGGCCGCACGGGCGGCCTCGTAGGAGACGTCGGGCGCCAACTCGTCCTCGAACGCGAACACGAGCGTCGGGTTCGACCCGAGGCGGTCGTCGTCGGCGCGGTCGAGGAACCACTCCTTCGCCATCTCGTCGTCGGCGAGGGTGACCGTGTCGGCGAACGCGTCCCGATCGGTGAACATGAGGTCGGCGACGGTCTCCCAGGGGTCATCCACCCCGGTCGCCGCGGCCACGACGTCGACCGTGGGTCGAAGCGGCCGCTCGATGCCCTCGTCGGTCCAGAAGACCCGTCGGTACCGCGGTGGCAGGTCGTTCTCGTCCAGGTCGTAGTGCTGGTTGAAGGTCCGGACGGTCAGGAGAAGCTCGACGACGTCCAGGGCCTCGTCGCTCATAACGTAGTAGCTACCCGATACGACGGCTTAAGCGATTCGACCGACGAACCGGGCGGGGTAAATGCCCGCGGGGGCAACGGCCACGCATGACCGACGACTCGACCCCGGTGGTCACCCACGCGCTGCGGACGGCCCAGGGCAAGGAGGGGGGCGTCTTCGCCGACGTCCGACCCGAGGACCTCTCGATCCCGCTCGTCGACGAGATCCTCGACCGCGCCGGCCTGGAGGGGGACCAGATCGACGACCTCATGTGGGGCTGCGCGCAGCAGCGCCTCGAGCAGGACAACAACGTCGCCCGGGTCATCGCGCTGCTTTCGGACCTCGGGGAGTCCGTGCCGGCGACCACGATCAACCGGTGGTGCGCCTCGTCGATGCAGGCGGTCATGAGCGCCGCCGACGCCATCCGTGCGGGCCAGCGCCAGGCGGTCATGGTCGGCGGCGTCGAGCACATGACCCGCGTCGAGATGGGCACCGCCTACGAGCACCTCCACCCGCGCCTCGACGAGGAGTACACCGTCCCCTCGCTGCAGATGGGCATGACCGCGGAGGCGGTCGCCGAGCGCTTCGACGTCGACCGCGAGGCCCAGGACGAGTGGGCGCTTCGCAGTCACGATCGCGCGCATGCGGCGACGGAGGACGGCCGCTTCGCGGAGGAGATCCTCCCCATCGAGACCGACGACGGCGTCGTCGACGCCGACGAGGGCATCCGCCCGGACACGAGCCTCGAGGTGCTCTCGCAGCTGCCGAGCGTCTTCGTCGGCGACGGGACGGTCACCCCGGGCAACGCCTCCCAGATCTCCGACGGCGCGGCCGCGTTGTTGCTCACGAGCGCCGCCTTCGCCGAGGCGCACGACCTACCCGTGCTCGCCGAGGTCGGCGACAACAACGTCGCCGGGGTCGACCCCAAGATCATGGGCATCGGCCCGGTCCCCGCGACGCGCGGTCTGCTCGAGCGCACGGGCCGATCGATCGACGAGTACGACCTCGTCGAGATCAACGAGGCGTTCGCGAGTCAGACGGTCTACTCGAAGCGCGAGCTCGGCATCGACGACGAGGTGCTCAACGTCAACGGCGGGGCCATCGCCATCGGCCATCCCCTGGGCGCGAGCGGTGCGCGCCTGCCCGTGACGCTCATCCACGAGCTCGGCCGTCGCGGCGGCGGCCTCGGCCTCACGACCCTCTGCGTGGGCTTCGGCCAGGGCGCGGCGGTCGAGTTCGACGTCCGCCCGGCCTGATCAGATCTCGACGTCCGTGTCGGCGTACATCTCCCGCAGCTCCTCGCGGTAGCGGTCGATGATGTTGCGGCGCTTCTTCTTCATCGTCGGCGTCAGCAGGTCGTTCGCCTCGGTGAACTCCTCGGGGACGAGCCGGAAGTCGCGGATGCGCTCGTGCGACTCCAGGTCCTCGTTGACCGCCTCGATCTCCTCGGCGATGGCCTGTCGAACGCGCGCGTGTCCCGCCAGGGCCGCGCGGTCCCCGGGGAGCGCCTCGCCGTTTCGCTTGGCCCAGCGCTGGAAGCCCTCGACGCTCGGGACGACCAGCGCGCCCACGAACGGCTTGCTGTCGCCACACAGCATCGCCTGCTCGACGAGGGCGCTCGCGGCGAAGCGGTCCTCGATCGGTCCGGGGGCGAGGTTCTTCCCCGTCGAGAGGACGATGACCTCCTTCAGGCGCTCGAGGAACACGAAGTAGCCGTCGTCGCGGCGCTCGACGAGGTCGCCCGTGCGGAACCACCCGTCCTCGGTGAACGACTCCGCGTTGGCGTCCGGGTTGTCGAGGTAGCCGTCGGTCACGTTGGGGCCGCGAACCTGCAACTCGCCCACGTCCGCCTCCGGCGCCACGTCGTCGGGGAGCTCCACCTGGTCGTTGAGGCGGGCCTCGACGTCGACGACGAGCGGGCCGATCGTGCCGATCTCGGGCGCCTCGGGCGGGTTGGCGGTGAGCACCGGCGAGGTCTCCGTCAGGCCGTAGCCCTCCAGGATGGGCAGCCCCATGCCGTGGTACAGCGCGCAGAGGTCCGCCGAGAGGCTGCCCCCGCCGCTGATGAGCATCTCGATCTGCCCGCCGAGCGCGTCGCGCACCTTCTTGAAGACGAGGCGGTCGGCGACGGCGCGTCGCAGGCGAAGGCCGAGGCCCGGGTCGTCGGTGCGGTGGTACTCACGACCGACGGCCGTCGCCCAGGGGAAGACCCGCGCGCCGAGCGCCGAGCTCTCGGCCTCGTCGCGGATGGCCGCGTAGATCCGCTCGTACACGCGCGGCACCGAGGTGGCCATCGTCGGCTCGACGAGCGCGAAGTCCTCCTGCAGCGTCTCCGGCGACTCGGCGTAGGCGATGCTCGTGCCCGAGGCGAACAGCAGGAAGTGCCCCGCCAGGCGCTCGAAGACGTGCGCGAGCGGCAGGTACGAGACCGCCCGCGAGTCGGTCGTGATCGACTTCGCTCCCGCGGGCTTGTCCGGCCGGGGACCGAAGCGCTTGCGGATCTGGTTGACGTTCGCCCGGAAGTTGCCGTGCGTGAGGCGCACGCCCTTGGGCCGCCCGGTCGTCCCGCTCGTGTAGATGATGCTGGCGAGGTCGTCCAGTTCGACGGCGTCGATGCGCTCGTGGTACGCCGAGGGGTCGAACGACGCGTCGCCGCGCTCGTGGACGTCCGCCAGGGGGATCACGTCGTCGCGATCCGCGGCGGGGTGGTCGCCGGGATCGTCCATGACGACCACCCATTCCAGGGTCTCGACGTCGTCCCAGACGGTCGCCACCCGCTCGAGGATCTCGGCGTTCTCCGCGACGACGCCGGTCGCACCGGCGTGGTCCAGCAGGTACCGGACGGTGTCGGTCGTCGAGTCGGGGTAGACCGTCGTGATCGTCGCGCCGGTAGCGAGGAGAGCGAAGTCCGCCTGGGCCCACTCCATGCGGGTGCTCGACGCGATCGCCACCCGGTCGTCGGGATCGACGCCGATGTCGACGAAGCCGGCGGAGAGGTTGCGCACGATCGTGCGCATGTCCCCGTACGTGATCGAACGGAACTCGCCGTCCGGGGCGGCCTCGAGGACCGGCCCCACGAGGCTGCGGTCGTAGACGCCCCCCTTGTAGTGCTGCGCCGGTCGGTGCTCGTGGCGACCGGCCGCATCCTCGAACATCCGTGCGAGGTTCGTCTCGCCGATGACCTCGTCCTCGTACCGGCGTTCGGACTCGATGGCCGCGGCCATGTGTGGAGGCTTGGCAGTGCCGGACAAAAACGCTTGCCGCTACCGGTGCAGGTAGCCGAGGACCCCACGGGCGTTGAGGCGCGCTTCCGCGCGGCCCTTCTCCTCGCCCCAGGTGCTCGTCGGGGCGTGGGCCTCGACGACGGCCTCGATCGCCTCGGCGTCGGTCTCGGCCGTCGCGGCGATGGTCTCGACCGCGTCCACCCACTCGCGGAGCACCCGCGCGTAGCGCTCGAGGCGGTCGCCCGCAGGCGCCGGCCCGAAGTGGGTGTACAATAGCGCAGCCGGCTCGAGGGATCGGAGCCGGTCCACGTCCGCGAGGCACTGCTCGAGGTCGAACTCCGGCGGGGGCGTGGTGGGGTGGACGGCGTCGGTCGTCGGGTCGTAAAGCCCCGCCGCGTCGGCGGTGAAGACGGCGTCCGCCTCGGGGACGTGGAACGCGTGCTGGTGGTGGGCGTGCCCCGGTGCGGCGACCGCCTCGAGGGTGCGCTCGCCCAGGTCCAGGCGGTCGCCGTCGGCCAGCGCCACGATCCGGTCCGGCGGGACCGGCCGCGGCTCGACGTAGTACCGCCACTGGTCCTCGACGGCCGACTTCGTGCCGGCGACGAGGCGATCGGGGTCGACGAGGTGGGGGGCGCCGCGCTCGTGGACGGCCACCTTGGCGTCGGGGCAGGCCTCGGCGAGGAAGCCGGCGCCACCGGCGTGGTCCAGGTGGACGTGCGTCGGGCAGATGTACGCAACGTCCTCGGGGTCGACCCCCGCCACCTCGAGCAGCCCCAGGACCCGCTCGTGATTGGTGCCGATGCCGGTCTCGACGAACGCGGGCCGCTCGCCGGCGAGCAGGTACGCCGCCCCGTAGCCGGCGACGTCGTACATCCCCGTGTCGACGTACCAGCAGTCCTCGAGGAGGGCCGAATCGACCTCCGCAACGTCACCGATGCCCATGGTGATGGCCCCGAAGGGGCCCCCCATAGGCCTCCCGCTTGCCGCGCGAGGAGCCACACGGTTTTTGTCGGGGCCCAAAGTAGGGGGGCCAATCAATGCTCGACAGGACCGTGGTGCGCGAGGACCCCGACCGCGTCCGGCGGGCGATGGCGGCCAAGCGCATCGAGGCGGTCGACCTCGACGAGCTGCTCGAGCTGGACGCTCGCTGGCGCGAGCTCAAGGCCGAGGGGGACGACCTCCGCCACCGGCGAAACGAGATCAGCGACCGCATCGGCGAGCTCAAGCAAGCCGGCGAGGATGACGCCGCCCAGGAGGCAATCGCGTCCTCCCAGGCGCTGAAGGCCGAACTCGCCGTCGTCGAGGACGAGGCCGACGAGCTCCAGGCGCACATCCGCGAGCTGGAGCTTCGCCTGCCGAACCTCCCCCACGAGGACGCCCCCGTCGGTGTCGACGAGACCGACAACGTCGAGCGCCGCCGCGTCGGGTTCGACGACCGTCGAGACCTCCCGGAGGAGGTGATCCCCCACTACGACCTCGCCGAGGCACTCGACGTCATCGACTTCGCCCGAGGGGCGAAGGTCGCCGGTGGCGGGTTCCAGTTCCTCAAGGGCGACGGCGCCCGCCTCGAGTACGCCCTCTTGCAGTTCATGCTCGACCTCCACCGGGAGGAGCACGGCTACACCGACGTGTTCCCGCCGCTGGCGGTCAACAGCGCCGCGATGCGCGGGACCGGACAGTTCCCCGAGTTCTTCGTCGAGGACGCCTTCCGCATCGGCGGGCGCAACGACGAGCCCTACGCCGACGACGACCTCTGGCTGGTGCCGACGGCGGAGGTCCCCGTGACGAACATGTACGCCGACGAGATCCTCCTCGACGAGGACCTCCCGCTCAAGCACGTCGCCTTCTCGCCGAACTTCCGGCGCGAGGCGGGCGAGCACGGGACCAGCACGCGGGGGTACGTCCGCGTCCACCAGTTCAACAAGGTCGAGCTGGTCAACTTCGTCCGGCCCGAGGAGAGCGAGGAGCGACACGACGAGCTGCTTCGCGAGGCCGAGGAGGTGCTGCGTCGCCTCGAGCTCCCCTACCGGGTGCTCGAGATCTGCACCGGCGACATGGGCGCGCCACACCACCGTCAGTACGACCTCGAGGTCTGGGCGCCCGCGGACGACATGCCGGACGGCCCGGACGTCGGCGGTCGCTGGCTGGAGGTGTCCTCCGCCTCGAACTTCACCGACTACCAGGCCCGCCGGGCGGGCCTGCGCTACCGCCCGGAGCGCCACGAGCCCGCGGCATACCTCCACACGCTCAACGCCTCCGGGATCGCCCTGCCGCGCACCGTCGTCGCCATCCTCGAGTACTACCAGAACGACGACGGCACGGTCACCGTCCCCGAGGTGCTGCGGCCGTACCTCGGCGGCCAGGCGGTCATCGAGGGCCACGACCCGGTCGGCGAGAGCGCCCTCGGCGCCGGTCGGTGAGTCGGACAGCTCAAGCACGCTACAGGAACGCGCTTCAGGGAACCGTTTTGGGGGTCGCTGTCCTACCGACCGGCCATGCCCGTGGTCCCGCCGCCACCGACCGCACCGACGTCGACCGACCGCCCTCTGGAGGCCCGAGGACGATGAGCACGACCGACGATCGCCTCGTCGAGGTCGGCCCCGTCGACGAGGTCCGTGAGGAGGCGCCGGCGCGGCTCACCACCGACGGCCAGGCCATCGGGGTCTTCTACCACGACGGGACGTTCTACGCGACCGACATCCGGTGTCCCCACATGGGGTTCCCGCTCACCCAGGGGACGATCGAGGACGGCATCCTCACCTGCCACTGGCACCACGCCCGGTTCGAGCTCGAGTGCGGCGACACGCTCGATCCCTTCGCCGACGACGTGCGGACCTATCCCGTCGAGGTCCGCGACGACCGAGTCTACGTCGACCCGACGCCGATGCGCGACCGAACCCCCGAGGAGCACTGGCGCGATCGCCTCGAGCACGGCCTCGAGGAGGACCTCTCGTTGATCGTCGCGAAAGCGGCCATCGGTCTCGACGACGCCGGGGTCGACCCCGCCGTCCCGATCGCCAAGGGGGTCGAGTTCGGGACGAGCTACCGCGAGCAGGGGTGGGGTCGGGGGCTCACGACCCTCGGCGTGATGGCGAACCTGCTGCCCGCCCTCCGACCCGCGGACCGGCGCCGGGCGCTGTACGTCGGCCTGTCGGAGGTCGCCGACGAGTCCGCCGGTGCCCCCCCGCGGTTCCCGCAGGACCCCCTCAGCAACCCGGACATCGCGCCCGCGCGCCTCAAGCGGTGGTTCCGCGACTCGATCGAGGTCCGCGACTCGGACGGCGCCGAGCGGGTCCTCCGGGCGGCCGTGCAGGCCGACCTCTCGGAGGACGCGGTCGCGGGGATGCTCGTCGCGGCCGCGACGGACCACCTCTACCTCGACGCCGGCCACCGCCTCGACTTCATCAACAAGGCCTTCGAGACGCTCGAGCACGTCGGGTGGGAGCACGCGGACACGACGCTCGCGAGCCTCGCGCCGGGGCTGGCCGACGCGGGCCGCGCCGAGGAGCAGTCCTCCTGGCGAAAGCCCGTCGACGTCGCCGCGCTCTGCTTCGAGGCGGCCGAGGAGCTCCCCGACCTGCTCGAGGCGGGTCGCGACCGAACCTGGTCCCGACCGGCGGGCTTCGTCGACGACCTCCTCTCGGACGACCCCCGGGCCGTCATGGCCACCATCACGGACGCGATCGCGGCCGGCGCCGCGGCGAGCGACCTCGCCGGCGCCGTCTGCGAGGCGGCCGCCCGGCGGATCGTCCAGTTCGGCACGGCGAACGAGTTCCGCGACTGGAACACGGTCCACCACACGTACACGTACGCCAACGCGGTGGACGGCCTCGCCCGCCGCACGAGCGCCCCGGAGCGGTACCGCGGGATCTTCGACGCCGCCATGAGCGTCTACCTCGACCGCTTCCTCAACATCCCGCCACAGCCCGTGCCCGATCCGGACGGCGACGGCGACCCGACGGCGGTCCTCGAGGACCTCCTCGCGACCTTCGAGGTCGAGGACGACCGGGAGATCAATCGCGCCGGGAGGATGACGGCGGAGTACCTCGCCAGCGATGGCGACGTCGACCGCCTCCGCGAGGCCCTCGGCGAGGCGTTGCTTCGGGAGGACGTCGGCTTCCACCCCCGCCAGAACGTGGAGGTCGCCTTCACGCAGTTCGACCGGGTGGACTCGCCCGAGCGGGGCCGGATCCACCTCGTCGCGACGGCGCGGTACCTGGCCGCGCACACGCCCACCCGCCGCGAGGGCGAGCAGACGTTCAAGATCGCCGAGCGCCTCAGCCAGGGCGAGCGGCTGCACGAGTAGCCCCACCGGGTCGCTTTTCGTCGCCGAGGTCCACCGCTCAAGCGTGGAGCTCCACGTCCACCGGGTGGGCGACGACGACCCCGACAAGTGCACCGCCCGTCGGCTGGCCGACGCCGACCTCGTCACCCTGCACCGGCACCACCGCTCGGTCCCCCCAGGGCTCGTCCTCGACCCGTACGCGGCGCGGGCGCTCGCTCCCGACGACCGGGGGGTGACACCCGTGCGCCTCGTCGCCCACGACAGCTCCTGGGCCTCAGCGGACCCGCCGTCGTTCGACCTGCGGGGCTCGCGCCGGGCGCTCCCCTTCCTCGTCGCGGCCAACCCCGTCAACTACGGCCGACCGTTCCGGCTGACGACCGCGGAGGCGCTCGCGGCCGCCGCAATCATCCTCGGCGAGCCCGAGCTCGCGTCGGCGCTCATGTCGCGGTTCCGGTGGGGCGAGACGTTCCTCGAGCTCAACGCCGAGCCGCTCTCGCGCTACGCCGCCTGCGCGGACTCGAGCGAGGTCGTCGCGGTGCAGGACGACTACCTCGCCCCGTCGGACCCCGAGAATCACCACGCTTAAACGCGCGCCTCGCCGACGCAACGCCCATGGCGCGATTCAGGGAGGCCGAGGAACGGCTTCTCCAGAAGCAGATTTGCATGCGATGCAACGCCCGCAACCCCCCGCGGGCCGAGCGCTGTCGCAAGTGCGGCTACGGCCACCTCCGGCCGAAGGCCGTCGAATCCCGCGGCGCCTAGGCCTCCTCCGGGTACTTCGGCTCGAACCGTCGCGCTCGCTCGAGCGCCCGGTCGACGACCGCGTGGACGTCGCCGTGGAAGGGCTCGCCGTGGCCGGGGTACATCGCCGAGACGTCGGCGTCGAGGCGCGTGAGCACGCGCTCGAGCGACGCGATCAGCGTCTCCCGGTCGGCCCCCGGCAGGTCGGTCCGGCCGAAGCTGCCGTCGTCGAAGGCGGCGTCGTTGTAGACAACGACGTCGCCGGTGAAGGCCGCCGACCCCCCAACGAGGGCGACGTGGTCGGGCGCGTGTCCCGGCGTGTGCACCACCTCGACATCGGCGTCGCCGACGACCAGCGACTGGCCGTCCTCGAGCGCGTCGGTGCGTCCCTCGACCGCGCCGAAGGCGTACACCCGTGGCGCGAACGCCTCGACGACCGCCTCGAGCTGGTCGACGTGGTCCCAGTGGTCGTGCGTGAGCACGACGGCCTCAAGGTGGTCGACGCGCTGGCGCAACGCCGAGACGACGCCGGGGTCGGTGCCGACGTCGACGAGCGTCGGTCGGTCCCCCGCCACGAGGTAGGCGTTCGACGCGGAGCCCCCACCGTCGCGACTGAGGCGGTCGATGTCCATGGGCGACCCCTCGGACCCCGGGGCCAAAGCTCCGCGGGGGGATCGACCCGCAGGTCTTAGTAGCTCAGGACCCTACGACGAGGCGATGGGCTTCGGCAGCTACGACGAATCCGAACAGGAACGACAGGAGTACGATGCCGAAGACCTGGCTGACGCCGTCTCCGAGCGCGACGACGCCTCGGACCACGACGGCTCGGTCGACTTCGAGATCGGCGCCTCCCGGGACAAGCTGCTCGATCGGCTCCAGGAGATCAAAGACGACGAGGACTGATGAAACCCGGCTCACGGGTGCTGGGCGTCGCGGAGTCGTACGAGGGTGGCTCGAGCACGCTCGCCGGCGTCGTCGCCACCGCCGAGGGACGCCTCGAGGACTTCGGTTTCGCACGGTGTGCCGTCGGGGGGACCGACGCGACCGCCGCGATCGCCGACCTGGTGGACGCGGTCGATCGCGAGGACGTGCGGTCCGTCCTCCTCGCGGGCGTCGCGCTGAGCTGGTTCAACATCGTCGACGTCGAGGGGCTGTCGACCGCCGTCGACCGACCGGTCGTCGCCGTGACCTTCGAGGAGAGCGAGGGGCTCGAGGCGGCCATCCGCGAGGCGTTCGACGACGAGGCGGTCGTGGCGGACCGACTGGAGCGCTACCGGGCGCTGCCGCCGCGGTTTCGCCTCGAGCTCGACGGGGCGAGCCGCTTCCTCCGCGCGGCGGGGTGCGACCGGGACCGGGCACGGCGGACCGTCCAGGCCGCCACCCCCACCGGCGCCGACCGCCCCGAGGTGTTGCGGGTGGCCAAGCTCGCCGCGCGGGGTGCCGACCGCGCCAGAAGGCGCGACGCTCTTTGAGGGGCGGGCCGAACCCCGCCGCATGGGCGACCCCGACGTCCACGCGTGCACCCGCTGTCCGGCCCTCGTCGAGTGTCGCACCCAGATCGTCAACGGACGGGGGGCCGTGGACGCCGCGTTGGTCCTCGTCGGCGAGGCACCGGGGCGCGAGGAGGACGCCGCGGGGCGGCCCTTCGTCGGGCGAAGCGGTCGCCTCCTGGAAGCGGCCCTCCGCGAGCGCGGGGTCGAGCCGTCGGCCGTGCGGATCACCAACCTGGTGCGGTGTCGACCGCCGGACAACCGCGACCCGTACGTGGCCGAGCGTCGCCACTGTCGCGTCCACCTCGAGCACGAGCTGGCCGTCGTCGACCCCGAGGTGGTCCTGACGATGGGGCGAATCCCGACGCAGGAGCTGCTCGACGGCTCGACGAAGGTCACGGAGGCGGTGGGCTCGACGGCCTCGACCACCCTCGGCGGGTCCGTCCGGACCGTCGTCGTCGGGCTGCACCCCGCTGCGACGCTGTACGACCGCTCGAGGACGGCCGACTTCGAGGCCGCCCTCGAGCGCGCGCTCGACCTCGCCGACCTCGTCTAGAGGAACTCGCGCACCTCGCTGTACCACACGTCGTGGTGATCGACGCCGTCGGTCCGGCGGGCGATGACCGTCGCCAGCTCGTGCCAGCACCGCTGGTCGGGGTCGTCGCGGTCGAGGTTGAACCGGGCGTCCTTGCACTGGCACCGTCCGCCCTCGATGACGTACTCGTCGGTGTGGCCGACGACGACGGTGAAGTCGCGGTACTGCTTGACCCGGCGCTCGGCGACCGCCTCGATCGCCCGGGCGCCGCGGTCGCCATGGACCTCGACGATGCGCTCGGCGAGCGTTGGCGTCAGCCCGCCGGCGGCCTCGAGCTCCTCGGCCCACGCGTCGATGGCGCTCATGCGGGGTGCGTCGTCGCCCGGACTAGACCCGCACCCGCCAAAACCGGTTCGGTCGTCGGACCCGAGGGCTTTTCGCTCGCGCACCGAAGACGGTCGCATGGAGGTGCACGAGGGGGGGCTCGAGTTCGAGGTCCCCGAGGAGGGGGCGATCTTTTACAACCCGGCGATGGAGCTCAACCGGGACCTGACCGTCGCGTTCCTCCGGGTCGCCCGCGGGCGGTTCGTCCCCGACGACGGGCCGACGTACCTCGACGCCATGACGGCCGCCGGGGTGCGCGGTGCGCGCGCCGCGGCAGCCGGCTACCGGACGACGGTCTGTGACGTGAACGACGCGGCCCTGGCGGCGGCCCGGCGCAACCTCGCGCGAAACGGCCTCGAGGCCGAGGCCCACCTGGGCGACGTCCGCGCCCACCTCCACGGCGCGAGCTACGACGTGGTCGACCTCGACCCGTTCGGCTCGCCCGTGCCGTTCGTCGACGCCGCCATCGACGGCGCCCGTGGCGTGCTTTGCGTGACGGCGACCGACACCGCGCCCCTGTGTGGGGCCCACCTGGCGGCGGGCCGGCGACGGTACGCCGCCGAGCCACGACCGACCGCGTACCACCCGGAGGTCGGCCTGCGCGTGCTTCTCGGCAACCTCGTCCGGCGGGCGGCCGCCCGGGACGTGGCCGCGCGGCCGGTGCTCAGCCACGCCACCCGCCACTACCACCGGACGTACCTCGATCTCGACGATGGCGCCACGGAGGCCGACCGGACCCTCGAGGCGGTCGGCTTCGTGGTCCACTGCCCGGCCTGCCTGCATCGCGAACCGGTCGCCGGCCTGGCCCCGGCGCTGCCGGCCACGTGCCCCCGCTGCGAGGCCACCGTCGAGCGCATCGGTCCCCTCTGGCTCGGTCGATACGTGGACGCCGAGGTGGCCGAGGCCGCGATCGAGGCGCTCGACGGGGGCATGGACCAGCGGACCCCCGCCAGGCGATTGCTCGAGCGCCTCGCCGGCGAGATCGACCGCGTCACCCACCTCGACCATCACGAGCTGTGCGATCGGTGGGACGTGACCGCCGCCCCCATCGAGGCCGTCCTCGAGGCGCTTCGCGGGGGCGGCCACGCCGCGTCGCGGACCCACTTCGGCGGGACGACGTTCAAGACGGACGCGCCGATGGGGGCCGTCCGCGCCGCCGTGGTCGAGTTGGCGGAGAGTGCTTAAGCCAGCCCACGGCGAAGGCCCGACGTGGTGTCACCGACCGCCGTCGAGCGGGGGCGCACGATCCTCGCCGTCGCGAGCCGGTCGGAGATCTCGCTCCTGGCGGCGGCGATCGCCTTCTACGCCCTCCTGTCGATCGTACCGCTGGCGGTGGTGCTGGTCGCGGTCGCCGCGGCCCTCGGCGGCGACGCGGCCGTCGACGCCATCGCCGGGGCCCTCGATGCGCTCCTCTCCACGGAGATGCTCGCGTTCGTGGAGACGGGCCTCGAGGCCGAGGCCGGGCGGTCCGTGGCGACCGCCGCGGGGCTGTTGGTGACCGGTTGGGGCTCGCTCAAGGTCTTTCGGGCGATCGACCGGTCGTTCCGGGCGATCGACGGCGGCGCTGGTCGGGCCACGCTGGTCGAGGCGATTCGCGACGCCGTTGCCGTGGTGGTGGCCATCGTCGGCATCGCTGGCGCGCTCGCCGCGGCCGCCGCGACCCTCGGTGGCCTCGGTCTCTCGCCACCGGGAGCGATCGTCCAGCTGGCGGTCGCACCGGTGCTCGCGGTCGTGCTGTGGCCACTGTACCTCGTCTTCGGTCGCCGATCCCCATCGCCGCGTGACGCGTTCCCGGGGGCGGCCGTCGCGGCCGCCGGGATCGCCCTGAGCACCGCCGGTTTGCAGCTGTACGTCGCCATCGCGGCGCCGTTCGCCGTCTACGGCGTGCTCGCGGGGACGTTCGTGGTCATGACGTGGCTGTACCTGGTGGCCCTCGCGCTGCTCGTCGGCGCGGTCGTGAACGCCACCGACGGCGGGCGCCACCGGCAGCTACATTTCCGGTCGCCGTCTCAGGCGCCAACGGAGGGCCCCATGCCCGACGACGCCGACCGAGAGGGACTCACCGCCGAGGACCTCGCCGCGATGCGCCAACGCCTCGAGGAGCTCGAGTCGCGGGTTGACGAGCGCACGGTCCACCGCGACGATATCGAGCGCGAGCTTCGCGCCTACGTCCGTCGGCGGCAGCGTCGCGGGCACGCCCGCGGGTGGGGGCCGTACCTGGTGCTGCTGTACGGCGTGATCATGACCATCGGGGCGTTTCACTACCTGGCCGGCTGGGTCGCGATCGCCGCCATGATCGTCATCTGGCTGTCGACGCTCGGCCTGTACGTCTTCATGCTCGTCGTGGGCGCCGCGATTGGCCTCGGCGGTGGCCTCCCGGGACGCCTCATGCGGCTGCGCGAGCGGCGGTGAGGCCGACGGTCAGTACGTCCCGAGGTACTTCTCGAGCTCCCAGTCGCTGACGTACGCGCGGTACTCGGCGATGGCCTCGCGCTTCGCCTGGACGAACTTCGAGGCGACGTGCTCGCCGAGGGCGTCGAGGATGACCGGGTCCGCCTCCAGCGCGTCGACCGCCGCCTCGAGCGACCCGGGGAGCATCTCGATCCCGTACTCCGCGCGGGCGGCCTCGTCGAACTCGTAGATGTCCTCCCGGACGGCCGCCCCCGGGTCGATCTCGCGCTCGATACCGTCGAGGCCCGCGGCCAGGATCGACGCGAACGCGAGGTACGGGTTGCACGAGGGATCCGGGCTGCGGATCTCGAAGCGCGCACTCGTGCCCGCGGCGTCAGGGACGCGGATCAGCGCGGAGCGATTGACGTCCGACCAGGCGATGTACACGGGCGCCTCGTACCCGGGGACCAGGCGCTTGTAGGAGTTGATCGTCGGGTTGGCGACGGCCGTGATCGCCGGGGCGTGCTCGAGCACGCCCCCCATGAAGTGGTAGGCCGTCTCGGAGAGGTTGAACTCGTCGGCGTCGTCGGCGAAGGCGTTCTCGCCGCCGTCGAACAGGCTGATGTGCGAGTGCATCCCCGAGCCGTTGATCTCCCCGATCGGCTTCGGCATGAACGTCGCGTGCAGCCCGTGGCCCTCGGCGACCGCGCGCACCACCGCCCGGAACGTCGCGATGTTGTCCGCCGTCCGCAGGGCGTCGGCGTACGTGAAGTTGATCTCGTGCTGGCCGTCGGCCACCTCGTGGTGGCTCGCCTCGACCTCGAAGCCCATCGCCTCCAGGGCGAAGATGATGTCGCGACGGACGTCGGTGGCGAGGTCCTTCGGCGCGAGGTCGAAGTAGCCGCCGCGGTCGTGCGGCGTCGTCGTCGGTCGGCCACGGTCGTCGGTCTCGAACAGGAAGAACTCCGGCTCGGGGCCAACGTTGAGCTGGTAGCCCAGCGCCTCGGCGTCGGCGAGGACGCGCTTGAGGACCTGTCGGGGACCACCCTCGAAGGGGGTGCCGTCGGTGTTCACGACGTCGCAGATGAGGCGCGCGCTGGCCACGTCGCCGTTCGTGCGCCACGGGAGGATCGAGAACGTCGAGGGGTCGGGCTCGAGGCGCATGTCCGACTCCTGGATGCGCACGAACCCCTCGATGCTCGACCCGTCGAACCAGATGCCCTCGTCGAAGGCCTTCTCGACCTGGCTCACGGGGATGGAGACGTTCTTGACCGTCCCGGTGATGTCCGTGAACTGCAAGCGGACGAACGTGACGTTCTCCTCGTCGATGCGCTCGAGGACCCGCTCGATCTGCGCCGACCGGTCGCTCCCGCGTAGTTTGGATTCAGTTTCAGCCATGGATGGCGATATTGACGGGATATTCAGCCACTTACAAAACCATTTCGTTGAAAAAATCGGTATATTTGTCGATATATATGGACATTCGTAAACTTTAGGTCGCGTCCGTCGGTCTCGTCCGACGATGACCTACGACGACCTCGACGTCAAGCTCGTCAACGCCCTGCTCGACGACGGCCGTGCGAGCCTTCGTAGCCTGGCCGACGCGCTCGACGTCTCCGTGACGACCGTCTCGAACCACCTCGACCAGCTCCAGGCCGAGGGTGTGGTCGTCGGCTTCACCCCGAAGATCGACTACGCCGCCCTCGGGTACGACGTGACGGCGGTCATCCAGCTCAAGGTCGAGGGGGACGCCATCGGCGAGATCTCCGCCGCCCTCGAGGGGGAGAACCGGATGGTCAGCGTCTACGAGGTCACCGGTGACTTCGACATCATCGCGATCGGGAAGTACGAGGACACCGCGGACATGAACGACCAGATCAAGGACCTGCTGGTCCATCCGGCCATCGTCGAGACGAACACCAGCATCGTCCTCAACGTGATCAGCGAGCACGACCAGGTCGAGGTGCCCGTCGAGAGCTGACGATCAACGGTCGTGGCGGTCGGAAAACGGTGCCGTTCTGCTCGGGGGTGGTGCGGGCCTAGCCGACGGTCACATCATGCCGCCCATACCGCCCATGCCACCCATGCCACCCATGCCGCCCATGCCGCCCATGTCCGGCATGTCCTCGTCCTCGCCGTCGCCCTCCGTCGAGAGGTCGCCGGCGGCGATGATGTCGTCGATCTTCAACACGAGGTTGGCGGCCTCGGCGGCGCTGGCGATCGCCTGCTCCTTGGCGTGGGCTGGCTCGATGACGCCGGCGTCGAAGGTGTCCTCGACCTCGCCGGTGTCGACGTTGAGCCCGGCGCGAATCTGACCGTCCTCGTGGGCGGCGCGGAGGTCGACCAGCGTGTCGATGCTGTCCAGTCCCGCGTTCTCCGCCAGCACGCGGGGGACCAGCTCGACGGAGTCGGCGAAGGCCTCGACGGCCAGCTGCTCGCGCCCGCTGACGCTGTCGGCGTAGTCGCGAAGGCGCCGAGCCAGCTCGGTCTCGACGGCGCCACCGCCGGGCAGGGTGCGCCCATCGGAGACGGTCTGGGCGACGACCTCGAGGGCGTCAGTGATGGAGCGCTCGAGCTCGTCGACCACGTGCTCGGTCGAGCCGCGAAGGAGGAGGGTCACGCCGTGGCCGTCCTCGCCCTCGACGTAGAACATCTCGTCGTCCGGGTCGCGGGTGACCGAGCCGGTGCCGAGGTCCTCCTCGGTCGCGCTGTCGAGGTCGGAGACGATGCGCGCACCGAGGACCTCCTTGAGGAACTCGATGTCGGACTTCTTGGCGCGGCGCACCGCGAGGATGCCCTTGCGCGCCAGGAAGTGCTGGGCGAGGTCGTCGATGCCCTTCTGGCAGAAGACCACGTTCGCGCCGAGGTCCTCGATCTGCTCGACCTTCTCGCGCAGCTGCTCCTCCTCCTGGTCGAGGAACTTCTGCAGCTGCTCGGGGTCGCTCACACTGACCTCGGTGTCGACGTCGGTCTCCTCGACCTCGATGGGCTCGTTGATGAGCAAGACGGAGGCGTCCTCGACGAAGCGCGGCATGTCGTCGTGGACGGGGTCCTTGTCGATGACGGCCCCCGCGAGCAGCTCGGACTGCTCGGCGGCCTGGCCGGACTGCGTCTCGATCTTCACGAAGTCGAGGTCGACGACGTTGTCGCCCTCGTCCGTCTCCACGGTGACCCGGCGCACGGCGTCGACGACGAGCTCGGAGAAGAGCTCCTTGTTGTACTCGGCGCCCTTGCCGGTCATGCTCGTCTCGGCGACGCGACGGATGGTCTCTTCGTCGTCGGGGTCGATCGACTCGGCGATGTCGTCGATCTCGCCGCGGGCGTACTCGCTGGCGAGGTGGTACCCCTTGATGATCGCCGTGGGGTGGATGTCCTGCTCGAGCAGGTCCTGGGCGTTCTTGAGCAGCTCGCCCGCCATCGCGACGGCGGTCGTCGTCCCGTCGCCGGCCTCGTCCTCCTGGGTCTCGGCGACCTCGACGATCATCTCGGCCGTCGGGTTGTCGATGTCCATCTCCGTGAGGATGGTCACGCCGTCGTTGGTGACGGTGACGCTCCCCATGGAGTCGACGAGCATCTTGTCCATGCCCTTCGGGCCGAGGGTCGACCGTACCGCCTCGGCGACCGCGCGGGCGGCGGCGATGTTGTACTCCTGGGCGTCGCGGTCCTTGACTTGCTGCGCGTCGTCGCTCATGATGATGAGCGGCTGGCTGCCTCGCAGTCGCTGACTCATAGTCGGACCAAGATTGAATGGGCTTCTATAAAACTGTGACGGGTCATCGGTCCGAGCCGGCGTCGGCGACCGGGTCGCGAGCGGACGGCCCGAGGACCGGTCGGTCGCCACCAAAGACGTGCCCGGACGAGACGAACGGTTCCCCCCCAATCCCAGATTCAGTCTAGCCAACCTTTAATAGCCACTCACCGATATGGTGGCACTAATGGCCCCAGACAAGGTCAGCGGTACCGACGACGAAGGCGATTGGCGTGACTTCGCGATGTCCCGTCGGCGGCTCCTCGAAAGCGGCGTCGCGATGTCGTCCGCCCTCGCCCTGAGCGGCTGCATCGACGATCTCTTCGGCGGAGGAGGGGAGGAGACGAGCATCACCATCACCCAGCAGGTGGAACCCCTTGAGTGGGACCCGGTGGTCATCAACGACGTCTACTCGCAACAGATCGCCATCAACATCTACGACGGTCTGTACGAGTACGATGACGACCTCAGCCTCGTCCCGAGGATCGCGGAGGACGATCCCGAGGTCGAGCGGGACGGGACGCGGTTCATCTTCCCGATCAAGGAGGGCGTGACCTTCCACAACGGCGACGAGCTGACGGCGGAGGACGTCGAGCACACGTTCCTCGCGCCGGTCGAGGACGAAACCGAGAACGCCGACGAGGTGAACATGATCTCGGACACGGAGATCATCGACGACCACACCCTCCAGGTCGATCTCGAGTTCCCGTACGGGCAGTTCACCACGGCGACGATGGCCCGATCCGTCGTCAACAAGGAGGTCCGACTCGAGGACCGGGAGGCGTACAACCTCGAGGAACCGATCGGCACCGGTCCCTACGAGTTCGTCGACTGGGAACAGGGCGACTTCGTCGAAATCCAGGTGAACGAGGACTACTGGAACGAGGACGAGATGGGCCTGCCGAACATCGATACCGTCGTCTACGAACCGGTCGACGAGGACACGACGCGTATCACCCGCCTCCAGGAGGAATCTAGCGAGATCATCATGGGCATCCCGGCCCAGCTCTGGGAGGACGTGGAGGAGATGGACCACGCCTACATCGAAGCGACGGAGTCCATCTCCTACTTCTACCTCGCGTTCAACTGCAACGAGGGGCCGACCGCCACGAAGGAGGTCCGCGAGGCGATCGACTACGTCTTCGACATGGACCAGTTCATCGAGGAACAACTCGAACCGGCGGGCGTCCGGGCCCGCGCGACGT
Organism: Halobacteriales archaeon; assembly: GCA_046543335.1. Lineage (GTDB taxonomy): Archaea > Halobacteriota > Halobacteria > Halobacteriales > SKSH01 > CAZCYF01. The sequence continues at coordinate 16,442 of JBKGZP010000011.1, read as the reverse complement.
TGCCGCCGGGCATCGCTGAGACGTGGGAGCTCCCCGTCGAGGAGTGGAACGACGAGTACTCCTACGACGTCGACTACGACCAGGCCGAGGCACTGCTCGACGAGCACGCCCCGGACGACTGGGAGCCGCTCATCATCGTCCCCCCGGACGACCTTCGAGAGCTGCTCGGCGAGGTCGTCCAAAGTGGCCTGGAGGAGATCGGGTACAACGCGACCGTCCAGCGGATCGACTGGGGCCCCTTCACCGATCGCTACCAGTCCGGCGATGCCGACGAGTTCAACATGTACGCCCTCGGCTGGGCGGGCGCTGGCGACCCGGACGCGTTCATGTACCCGCTGTTCCACGAGGACAACGCCGGGACGAACCAGGGCCACTTCTACGACAACCAAGAGGTCCACGACGCCATCTTGACGGCCAGGGAGTCGACCGACTACGACGAGCGTCGAGGGCTGTACATCGAGGCGATCGAACAGATTCTCGCGGACAAGGTCCACCTCCCAGCCTACTCGACGCAGAACTCGATGGGCATCCTGAACGAACTCGAGGACATCCAGGCCCACCCGGCCAGCCAGTGGAACCCGCGGATCTTCTCGCACTACAACAACGCCACCCTGTAGGATAACCGCCTGACGGGGCGGCCGCCCCCTCGCACCCGACACATGCCAATCCGAGTCACGTTACCCGACTTGCCCCCCATTTCGACGGTGTCATGAGCCTGCTCCGGTACACCGTAAACCGGCTCCTGCAGACCATCCCGGTCGTCATCGGCCTGGCCATCCTGACGTTCCTCCTCGTCAACTCGATGCCGGGAAACCCGGTCGACATCATGCTCGCCCAGACGGAGGCGAGCCCCGAGCTCATCGAACGGCTCGAGCAGCGCTACGGGCTCGATCGACCGATCCACGAGCGGTTCGTCACCTACGCAGAGGGGCTCGTGCAGGGAGACCTCGGGCACTCCATCTACTACGATCAGGCGGTCACCACCAAGATCGCGGAGCGCATGCCGGTGACGATCCTGCTCGTGATCTCGTCGTTCACCTTCGCCATCCTGACGGCGATCCCGCTCGGGGTCATCGCCGCAAAGCGCCGCAACAAACCCACCGACCACATCTCCAGGATCCTCGCCCTCGTCGGCGTCAGCACGCCGTCGTTCTGGATCGGGCTGGTGCTCATCATCGTCTTCGCCTACCACCTCGGTTGGTTCCCCTCCTCGGGACTGTATCTCCCGTGGCGCGGACCGGAGTACTACCGCGACATCAACTCGTGGCCACACCTGCTGGCGAAGTCGGTCCACCACCTCATCATGCCGACGGTGTCGCTCGGGACCCTCTACATGGCGACGATCATGCGCATCGAGCGTGCGGAGATGGTCAACACCCTCCAGTCGGAGTACATCAAGCTGGCCAGAGCCTACGGCGTCTCCGAGAGCCGGATCATGCGAAAGCACGCGTTCCGGGTGTCCCAGCTGCCGGTCGTCACCATCATCGGGCTGAACTTCACGACCGCGCTCGGTGGGGCCGTCCTCACCGAGACGGTCTTCTCGATCAACGGCATGGGACGCCTCATCATCACGGCCATCCGCAACCTCGACTACCAACTCGTCCTGGGGACGACGATCGTCTTCGGGCTCATTTTCGTGATCGGCGTGATCATCACCGACCTCTCGTACGCGTACATCGACCCCCGGGTGAGCTACGGGGAGGAGGTCTGAACCGTGGCCACGACCGAGGGGGAGGATCCCACCATCCGCGACGTGGACCGGGGGCTTCGGGCGACGATTCGCGACGTCAAGCGGGACACCACGGCCAGGCTCGGCATGATCATCGTGGCCCTCGTCATCGCGGTGGCACTCCTGGTCACCGTCGACACCTACCTCGAAGAGCTCACCTTCGGGGTGCTCGACAGGTACTGGTTCGCCGAGAACGTCCTCGGACACCACCCGACCAGGATTCCCCGGGAGACGCCGAATCGTCTGCCGCCGGCGTGGTACGCGGATGGTACGTGGGAGTATCCACTCGGGACGGACATCCACGGGCGTGACTACCTGACCCGCCTCTTCTATGGAACGCGCATCTCTGTCACCGTCGGGATCTTCGCGACGGCCGTCGGGCTCCTCGGCGGGACAGCCATCGGCGCCATCGCCGGCTACTACGGCGGCTGGATCGACCACGCCTTCATGCGCTTCGTCGAGATCCTCTACTCCATCCCGGCGCTCATCCTGGTGATCGTCTTCACGGTGTTCGTCAGCGGCAACCGGCCCGACATCGAGTACGCCGTCATCGGCGTCGGCATCGCGTTCGTGCCCGTGTTCGCACGGCTCATCCGATCGCGGGTCGTGAGCGTGCGCGAGATGGAGTACGTCAAGGCGGCGCGCGCCGCCGGCGTCAAGGACCGCGACATCATCCGCCGGCACGTCATCCCGAACAGCTTCGCGCCCGTGCTCGTCCTCGCGACCCTCCAGATCGGCGTCACCATCCTCATCGTCGCGGGACTGAGCTTCCTCGGCTACGGCGCGCAGCCACCGACGCCCGACTGGGGCCAGATGCTCAACGAGTCCCGAAACTACATGCTGCCGAGCCCGTGGCTGTCGGTCTGGCCCGGCCTGGCCATCCTGATCACCATCATGGGATTCAACCTCCTGGGCGACGGCCTGCAGGACGCGCTCGACCCGCGCATCGACAACTGATCCATGACAGACGACGACCCACCGCTACTGTCCGTGCGCGACCTCGAGACGCACTTCTTCACCGACGAGGGGACGGTCCGCGCCGTCGACGGCGTCAGCTTCGACGTCAGACCCGGCGAGATCGTCGGCCTCGTCGGTGAGTCCGGTGCCGGCAAGAGCGTCACGGCGTTGAGCATCCTCCGGCTGGTCGACGACCCCGGCCAGATCGTCGCCGGTGAGGTCACCTACCGGGGTGAGACGACCCTCGTCGGCTTCGAGCCGGAGGGGGACGAGCTGGTCCCCCGGGACGACATGCTGTCGAACGAGGAGATGCGAACGCAGATCCGCGGCAACGAGATCGCGATCATCTTCCAGGACCCGATGGAGAGCCTCAACCCGGTCTTCACCGTCGGGGGCCAGCTCCGGGAGTTCATCGAGCTCAACCGCGACCTGGAGGGCGCGGCCGCCAAGCGCGAGGCGATCCGGACGCTGCGGGAGGTGGGCATCCCCGAGGCCGAGTCCCGCTACAACGACTACCCCCACGAGTTCTCCGGTGGGATGCGCCAGCGCGTGCTGATCGCGATGGCGCTGGCGTGTCGGCCGAGCCTGATCATCGCCGACGAGCCGACGACCGCGCTCGACGTCACCGTCGAGGGACAGATCCTCGAGCTGGTGAACGACCTGCGAGACACCTACGACACGGCGTTCATCTGGGTGACCCACGACATGGGCGTCATCGCCGAGATCTGCGACCGGGTCAACGTGATGTACCTGGGGCAGATCGTCGAGCAAGGTCCCGTCGACGACATCTTCTACAACACCAAGCACCCCTACACGCAGGCGCTGCTGCGCTCGATCCCCCGACCGGACGAGACGGTCGACCGCATCGAGCCGATCGAGGGCACGATGCCGTCCCCGGTCGACCCCCCGACGGGGTGTCGGTTCCACCCGCGCTGTCCCGACGCGCGCGAGGCGTGCGTCGAGATCATCCCCGAGGACTACGACGTCGGCGAGGACCCGACCCACGCCGCGTCCTGCCTGAAGTACGAGGAGAGCGAGTACTACTGGGAGACCCTCGAGCTATCGGAGGTGGGAGAGCGATGAGTCGCGTGCTCGGCCGGGGCACCCCCGAGACCGACCAGGTCGCCGACGGCGAGGTGCTCATGGAGGCCGAGGGGGTCACCAAGCACTTCACCGCCAGCTCGGGCCTGCTCGCCGGACTGTTCGAATCCGCCCGTGTCGAGGCCGTCGACGACGTCGACCTCGAGATCCGCAAGGGCGAGACGCTCGCCCTCGTCGGCGAGAGCGGCTGTGGCAAGAGCACGCTCGCCCGCGTGCTGTTGCAGCTCGACGAGCCGACGGCGGGGTCGGTCCGGTTCAAGGGTGTCGACCTGACGACCCTCTCGAACCGGCGGCTCCGCCCGCTCCGGCGGGACATGCAGCTCATCTTCCAGGACCCACAGTCATCGCTGAACCCCCGCATGCGCGTCGGCGACATCATCGAGGAGCCGATGGCCGCGCACGGGATGTACACCGAGCGCGAGCGCACCGAGCGGGCCCGCGAGCTGCTCGAGAAGGTCGGCCTCAACGCCGCGCACTACAACCGCTATCCCCACGAGTTCTCCGGCGGCCAGCGCCAGCGGATCAACCTCGCCCGCGCGCTGAGCACCGACCCCGACCTCGTCCTGTGCGACGAGCCCGTGAGTGCGCTCGACGCCTCCGTCCAGGCGCAGGTGCTCAACACGATGCGCGAGCTGCAAGACGAGTTCGGCGTCACCTACCTCTTCATCAGCCACGACCTCAGCGTGGTGCGCTACATCGCCGACCGGGTCGCCGTGATGTACCTCGGCCACATCGTCGAGGTCGGGGAGAAGGAGGCCATGTTCGACGAGCCGTACCACCCCTACACCCGGGCGCTGCTCGATGCCATCCCGGTGCCCGACCCCCGCGAGACGGAGGGGCGAGCCACCCTGGCCGGCGACGTCCCGAGCCCGATCGACCCGCCGAGCGGCTGTCGCTTTCGCACGCGGTGTCCGGTGATGATCCAGCCCGGGACGTTTGCCGGGGAGGTCGAGGGATCCGACGACGGGGCGCCCCACCGGCTCGACCGGTACGGGCTCGACGAGGCCAGCTGGACGTCGGTCCTCGCCTTCACGCGGGGGGTCCGACGTCGTAGCTTCGTGCTCGACCCGGACGAGCCCGACCAGGAGCAGGTCTCGATCCCGGTCGACGACGCGCGGCGGCGCGTCGAGGAGCGCTTCTTCGAGGACGTTGGCCTGCCCGACGGCGCCGTCGGCGAGGTCGTCGACGAGGCCGTCGCCGCGATCGCGGGGGGCGACTGGGACGCCGCCGCCGAGCGGCTCGTCGAGACCTTCGAGGACAGCAGCCGGTGCGCACTGGAGCGACCCGCGTACACCGTCGGTGAGCGCATTATCGCCTGCCACCGCTTCGACGAGCGGTTCCCCCACGACGCCGTCCCCTCGGACTAGCGGATCCGGACCGTCGCGCGGTCCACCACCGACCGGGTCGAGAGGTCGACGAAGCCGACGACCTCGTGCTCGCCCGGCGCCACGGGCTCCCACCGCCGGGGCGGGCCCGGCTGACGGATGCGCCCGCGCCAGGTCCGCCGGAGCGTCCGTCGCTCGCGAGCGTCGAGCTCGAGCGTCCGGGGACCGCCGGCGACGCGACGTGGGCCGGCCCGGGCGCTGACGGCGCCGTCGACCGACCAGCCCCACAGCCGCCCCCCGGCGGTGGTGAGCGCGACGGGCAGGGGCAGGCGGTTTCGAAGTGTCACGGCCACCTCGACGGGCTCGTCGACGGCCGCCACCTCGGGGTCGACCGACACGGCGACCGACAGCGCCCGCTGGGCGAGGTGTTGTGGGACGAACGCCTTGGCCAGCGTGCCCAGCGGGTTGAACACCTCGACGTCGTCGGACGGCGAGGTCGGGTCGCGCGCGCCCATCGTCGAGGGGTCCACCCCGCGAGCGGTTGAGGGTTACGCCGTCGCAGAATCGTGCTCGCGGATCGCCCGGATGCGCTCGGGGACCGGTGGATGGGAGTAATGGAACGCCTCGTACCAGGGGTGCGGGAAGGGGTTACCGAGGTTCTCCCGGGTGAGGTCGGCCAGCGCGTCGACCAGGCCGTCGCCGGAGCCCATCACCTCGACGGCAAAGCGGTCGGCCTCGCGCTCGAAGCGCAGCGAGAGCCGGTTGGACAGCGGACTCGACCAGGCGGTGAGCGGGGCGAGCCAGACCAGCCCGATGGCGAGGCCCGCGGCGACGAAGCTCGCGTCGAGATCGAACATCGCGTAGACCCAGTCGGCGCCGACGAGGTAGCCGAGCGCCGCGAACAGCACGAGCATCCGGAGCGACTCGCCCGCGAGCAGCTTCCAGACGTGGGCGCGCTTCCAGTGGGCGAGCTCGTGGGCGAGGACGCTTTGAACGGCATCCAGGTCGAGGCGCTCGACGAGCGTGTCGAACAGGACGACGCGCTTCGTCCGACCGAAGCCCACGAAGTAGGCGTTCACGCGCGAGGAGCGACGGCTGGCGTCCATCGTGTAGATCTGCTCGCACTCGAAGCCCGCCCGGTCGAACACCGACTCGACCGCCTCGCGGAGTTCGCCGGCCTCGACGGGGACGAACTCGTTGAACAGCGGGGCAATTACCCGCGGGTAGACGACGTTCATCGCCAGCGCGAAGGCGACGAAGAACGCCCAGCCCGCGACCCACCACCACGCCCCGAGGAGCTCGACGAACGCCAGCACCGCGCCGGCGAGGACGGCCGTGATGACCCCGCCGACGGCGAGGCTCACCGCCGTGTCGCGCAGCCAGAGGCGCACGCCCTGTCGATTGAAGTCGAACAGCTCGTCGACGACGAACGTGTCGACGACGTCGAACGGCAGCGAGAAGACCGCGACGGCGACGCTCAGCCCGAGGAGGAAGACCACCCCCTCGGCGACCGGCCCGAGGCCGAGGTCGTCGACGGCCGCGACGGTATCGGCGAAGGCGCCCGAGTACAGCCCGAGCAGCAACACTCCGAGGCCGAGCCACGAGCGCAGCTGGCTCAGACCCGTCGTCAGCCGGTGGTACGCGTGCAGCTCATCGACGTCCTCGATGCCCAGCTCGGCCGCGAGCCAGTCCCGTTCGCGATCGACGGCGGCGGCGCTGTAGCGGAGGTTGCGGACCGCGAGCGCGGTGAAGAACGCCTGGGTGCCCACGAGCAGCGCGGCGAGGGCGACGTGCGCGGCGAGCATGGCTCGTCGAGTGATCGGTCGGTGCCGAGGCTCAAACGCCCACCGGTTCGGCGGGGCGAGTAGCCAGCTTCTTGGCCCGACCGCGAGAAGCCACGACCATGACGGAACGGACCGCGTACCTGGCCGACCGGTACGAGGCGATGGCCGAACGGGGCGAGGTCTGGCCGCTTCGGACCCTCGAGACCCCGACGCAGCCCCACGTCGTCGTGGAGGGTCGCGAGGCGATCATGCTCGCCTCGAACAACTACCTCGACCTGGCCAACGACGAGCGCCTCAAGCGAGCCGCGAAGGAGGCGATCGACACCTTCGGCGCCGGCACGGGCTCCGACTGGTCGATCGCGGGCTACATGGAGGTCCAGGAGGAGCTGCACGCGGCCATCGCCGACTTCAAGGGGACCGAGGCGGGGCTGTCCTACCAGACCGGCTTCGCCGTCAACGCCGGCCTCATCCCCCAGCTGCTCGACGAGGGCGACTGCTACCTCTCCGACGAGCTCAACCACGGCAGCATCATCGACGGCATGCGACTCTCCGCGGCCGACGTCGAGGTCTACGGGCACTCCGACATGGCCGACCTCGAGGCGAGCCTCGAGGCGGTCCACGACGAGTACGAGCGCCTCCTCGTCGTCACCGACGGCGTGTTCTCGATGGACGGCGACATCGCGAAGCTCGACGAGATCCACGAGCTCGCCGAGGAGTACGGCGCGATGGTGTACGTCGACGACGCCCACGGCGAGGGCGTCCTCGGTGGCGGTCACGGCTCGCCGGCGGAGTTCGGCCTCGAGGACGACATCGACTTCCAGATGGGGACGTTCTCGAAGGCGCTCGGCTCCTTCGGCGGCATGCTCGCGGGCGACCGGCACGTCGTCGACTTCGCGTACAACACCTCGCGCACGTGGCTGCTCAGCGCGGGCTACCCGCCGGCGATCGCCGCGGCCAACCGCGCGGCCCTCGAGATCGTCGAGGAGGAGTCAGACCGCGTCGAGCGCCTCTGGGAGCTCCGGGAGTACTTCGTCTCCGAGCTCGAGAGCCTCGGCTTCGACACGGGCAACAGCGAGACGCCGATCGTCCCCGTGATGGTCGGCGAGAGCCGGACCGCCCAGGCGCTCGCCGACCGCCTGTTCGAGAACGGCATCTTCGCGCTCGCCATCGTCTACCCGATGGTCCCCCGCGGCCAGGCGCGCATCCGCAACCAGGTCAACGCGGGTCTCACCCGCGAGGACCTCGACGAGGCGCTTCGCGTCTACGAGCGCGTCGGTCGCGACCTCGACCTGCTCTAGGCGAGCTTCCGCCGGAGGTTCTCGATCATGTCCGTCGCCAACGCCCCGAGGTCGTACGCCGGCTCCCAGCCCCAGTCCTCCCGGGCGGCGGTGTCGTCGATCCGGTCCGGCCAGCTGTCGGCGATGGCCTGGCGCTCGTCGGGCTCGTAGCTGGCCTCGAAGTCGGGGACCTGCTCACGGATCGCCGCGGTGAGCTCGCGGGGCGTGAACGCGAGGGCGCCGACGTTGTACTCGCAACGGAACCGCAGGTCGCTGGCATCGGCCTCGGCCAGCTCGAGCATGGCCCGGATGGCGTCGGGCATGTACATCATCGGGAGCATCGTGTCCTCGCGGACGAAGTAGGTGTAATGCCCCGCCTCGACCGCCGCGTAGAAGGCCTCGACGGCGTAGTCGGTCGTGCCGCCGCCGGGGCGGGTCTTCCAGCTGAGGATGCCCGGATAGCGCACGCCCCGCGTGTCGAGGCCGTACGTGCGGTGGTAGTAATCCGCCAGGAGCTCGAGGACGACCTTCGAGATGCCGTACATCGTCGTCGGCCACAGCACGGTCCGCTCGCCGGGATCGTCGGGCGTGTCGGGGCCGAAGACGGCGATCGAGCTCGGCACGACCAGGCGCTCGACGCCCGCCTCGCGGGACACCTCGAGGACGTTGCGCAGCCCGTCGACGTTGACGCGGTACGCGAGCTGGGGATCGTCCTCACCCTTCGCGGAGAGGATCGCCGCCAGGTGGTAGACGTGGTCGACGCCGTGGTCGTCGACCACCTCGCGCAGACGGTCGCGGTCGGTCACGTCGAGGATCTCGAACGGCTCGCCGGGCTCGGCCACGCGCTCGGGTCCGCTCGAGACGACGGCGTCGCGGCCGTGGCGCTCGCGAAGCGCGGGGGTGAGCTCGGAGCCGATCTGTCCGCCGGCGCCGGTGACCAGGATGGTGGGCATGGACGTCCGTTCGTCGGGGGTGCTCGGGGGCCGGCCTTAGGCGCGTCGGTCGACCCGACTCACGGCGGGCGAACCACCACGTCGCCGTTGGTCGTGACGAGCCGCAGCGTCGGGCCGTCATCGCCCCGGAGGTGGCCGTCGAGGCGCGTTCGCGAGGAGGACGTCTCCTCGACGGGGAGGTCCTCCACGGCGACCGCACCGTTGCCCGCGCGCAGGCGCACCGTGGCGACCACCTCGGGGCCGATCCTGGTGGTCACGTCGCCGTTGACCGTCTCGGCGGTGACGTCCCGACGCAGCGCGTCGATCCCGAGGTCGAGGTTGCCGTTTCGGGTGCGCGCGCCGTCGAGGCCGCCAGTGACCGTCACGTCGCCGTTCGTCGACGCGCCGCGGACGTAGCCGTCGACCCTCGCGACGTCGACGTCGCCGTTGGTGGTGTGCACGTGGGGGTCGCCGCCGACGTCGCGGACCGTGACGTCGCCGTTCGCCGTCGAGGCCTCGGTCAGGACGACGCCGTCGGGCACCTCGACGGTGAGGTCGACCTGTCGGTTCCGCCAGCCGTCGCCGCCGTCGTGGACGACGCGCACCACGATCGAATCGCCGAGGTCGACCACGACGCGGATGGTCTCGAGGGCCGACGGCGAGGAGGCCCGACGCTCGCCGCGCACCACGAGCTCGTCGTCCGCGGCCGGCTCGATTCGGACGGGGCCGTTGCGGTTTTCCACCGCGACGCTCGTGCCGGCGTCGACCACCGCTCGCCGCTCGAACGGCTCGGCGACCGACCCCGGCAGGAAGGCCTCGAGGCAGCCGGACGCCGCCACCGCCAGCCCGGCGGCGACCGCCCCGAGCGCCGCGCGCCGCTGCATGCTCGCTCGGGCGGTCGCCGTGGCCAAAAGGGGCTCGACCTGCTACAGGTCGTACAGCGCCTCGAACTTCTCCGTGATGTACTCGACGAACGGCTCGGCCGACAGTGGCTCGCCCGTCGCGCGCTCGATGAGCTCGGGCGTCTCGTAGCGCTGGCCGTGGCGGTGGACGTGCTCGGTCATCCACTCGTGGATGGGGTCGAACTCGCGATCGCGCACCAGGGCGTCGACGTCGAGGTCCTCGCGGATGGCCGCGTCGAGCTGGGCGGCGACGACGCTGCCGAGGGTGTAGGTGTGAAAGCCCGCGAACCGATTGGTCCAGTGGATGTCCTGCAGGCAGCCCTCCGCGTCGGTCTCGGGGCGCACGCCGAGGTACGCCTCCATCTTGTCGTTCCAGACCGACGGGATCTCCTCGACGTCGAGGTCGCCCTCGACGAACGCCCGGTCGATCTCGCATCGGAGGATGATGTGCATGTGGTACGTGAGCTCGTCCGCCTCGACCCGGATGAGGTTGTCCGGACGCACCCGGTTGGCCGCCTCGTAGCCGGCTTGCGGTGTGAGGTCGTCGACGCCGGAGAGGTGCTCGCGCACCGTCGGGGTGAAGACCTCCCAGAACGGCCGCGTCCGGCCGATGTGGTTCTCCCAAAAGCGCGACTGCGACTCGTGGATCGACCGCCGCGAGCTCCCGAGCGGCGTCGCGTAGTGCTCCTTGGGCAGCCCGAGCTGGAAGGTGGCGTGGCCGAACTCGTGGATCGTCGCCGTCAGCGCGTCCATCGGGTCCGTCGGCTTGAAGCGCGTCGTCACCCGGGCGTCGAACTGCGAGCCCGTCATGAACGGATGCGGCGCGGTGTCGAGTCGACCGCGGTCCCGGTCGTACCCGAGGAAGTCGAGCGCGGCCTCGCACAGGGCGCGCTGCTCGTCCTCGTCGAACGTGCCCTCGAAGGGACGAGCCGGCTCGACGTCGGATGCCTCGATCGCCTCGATCAGCGGCGGGAGCGCCTCGCGGATGGTCTCGTAGATGCCCTCCATCGTCTCGAGCGGGATGTACGGGTGGCCGTCCTCGTAGAGTACCTCGTACGGCGTCCCGTCGGGGTCGATGTGCGCCGCGCGCTCGACGGTCAGGTCGCGCAGCTTGACCAGGCGCGGGGCGAAGGCGTCGAAGTCGTCGTCCGCCTTGGCGTCCTGCCAGATCTGCTGGTTCTCCGCGGCCGTCTGGGTGATCGCCTCGACCAGCTCGGCGGGAACGCTCGCCGCGCGCTCGTACCTCCGGCGGATCTCGCGGACGTTGGCTGCCTGGCCGCCGTCGAGGTCGGCGCCGTCGAGCGCCTCGAGCCAGTCGCCGACGGCGTCGTCGACGAGCAGCTCGTGGGCGGTCGCCGACAGCGCCGACAGCTGCTGCGAGCGCGCCGGCGCGCCACCCTCGGGCATCATGACCTGCTGGTCCCAACCGAGGTACATCGAGCCGTACTGGAGGTTCGCGATGCGCCGGTATCGCTCGAGGAGGTCGTCGTAGGCCGACGGGACCTCGCTCGCCGCGGAGTCGGTCGTCGCCATGGTCGTACCGCGACGGAGCACGCTTGTCAATACTTCTCTTCGCGGGGGCGAAAAGCGGAGTCGGTTGCCGGTATTCGCCTCGCGCACGCCGACGGCGGTCGGCAGGTCACCGCGAGGTCGTATCGGTCGCACGCTCGGTCGCGGATGCGCAGAGGCAACTCGCGGTGCTCGCCGTCGGCAGGCGCCACCGGTGACGACCCCGTTGGGGACTGCCAGACGGCGAGAATCGGTCGACGAGGGGATACGGAAGCCTCGGTCCGGATCGGAGTCGGAGGGGTACAGGTCCATCCGCCCCGACTGGGTCCGTTCGGAACACGTCGGTGGCAGGTCGGCCGCCTCCGATCCACGCCACCGTGAACGACGGCGATGGGCTGGGGCGACCCGTCCCGACGATCCGATGGACGTGAACCCTCGGGAGGACGCCAGGACTGGGATTTGAACCCAGAATCCCGTGAGGGAACACGCTCTCCAAGCGTGCGCCTTACCGTTCGGCCATCCTGGCCCGTCGTGAGGCTAGCCCCGCCGCCATCTAAATGTCTTGCGAGGAGGCGCGTTCCTCGATGGCGCGCACGAGCGCCTCCGTCGCGATCGCGCTGGTGACGACGACCCCGCCGCCGAGGCCGAGCACCACCCACGCGGGGACGTCCCAGCCGCTGGCCAGCGCGTACGCCCCGTACAGGCCGAGGTAGACGAGCCCCGCGAGGGCCCCCGCGGCCGCCGCGGCGCGCGTGATCACGGCCGGCGGGCCACGGCCTCGATCTCGACGCTGGCGCCCTTCGGGAGCGAGCCGACCTCGAAGGCGCTTCGCGCCGGGGGATCGTCCTCGAAGTACGAGGCGTACACGGCGTTCATCGCCTCGAAGTCGGCGATGTCGTCGAGCATCACCGTGACCTTGATCGCCTCCTCGAGACCGCTGCCGGCCGCCTCGAGGACGGCCGCGACGTTCTCGAGGGCGCGCTCGGTCTGGTCCTCGATGCTCGCGTCGTCGAGGAGTTCGCCGGCGGGCGTCAGGGGGATCTGCCCGGCGGTGAAGACGAGCTCCTCGGTGGCGATCGCCTGGCTGTACGCGCCGACCGCGGCCGGTGCGGCGTCCGTCTCGATGACCTCGCGCATGCCCCGGCCTGCCACCGCGAGCGCCTTAACTCGTCCCACCGGCGGCTCACGCCTCCGGGAGGATCGCCCGCAGCTCGGCCAGATCGAGGTTGCCGCCGCTGACGACGGGCACGACCGACTCGGCGTCGTCGACGTCGACCGCCCCGGTGAGGAGACCGGCGACGGCGGCCGCGCCCGCGTGCTCGGCCAGCACCCGGTCGGTCGCGAGCAGGTGGCGGATCGCCGCCTCGAGGTCGTCGTCGGAGACCGTGACGACCGCGTCGACGTGCGCCTCCATGAGCGCGAGCGGGAGCTCGCCGACGTGGCGGGTGGCCATCCCCTCGGCGACGGTGTCGACGGCGTCGAGCTCGACGACCCGACCGGCCTCGAGCGACCGCGAGGCCGAGGTCGCCCCCGCGGCCTGGACGCCGACGACCCGGGTGGGCGCGTCCGCGAATGCGGCCGCGATGCCGCCGATGAGACCGCCGCCCCCGATGGGTACGACGACGAGGTCGACCGCCTCGAGGGCGCGGCGGACCTCGAGGCCGACGGTCCCCTGCCCGGCGACGACGAGGGGGTCCTCGAAGGCGTGGACGAACGTCAGCCCGTCTCGCGCCTCCAGCTCGCGGGCGTGGGCGGCCGCCTCGTTGTAGTCACCGCCGTGCAACACGACGCGCGCGCCGAGCTCGCGCGTCGCTCGCACCTTGCCGGGCGAGGTCGCCACCGGCATCACGATCGTCGCGTCGACGCCGACGCGTCGCGCGGCCAGGGCGACCCCCTGGGCGTGGTTCCCCCCGCTGGCCGCGACGACGCCGGCGCGGCGCTCGTCGTCGGCGAGCGCCGCGATGCGGTTCGTCGCCCCGCGCACCTTGAACGAGCCGGTGCGCTGGAGGCACTCGAGCTTGAGGCGAACGGCCGCGCCGGTCGAGGTCGACGGCGCGCTCGACGGCCAAAGCGGCGTCTCGCGGACGTGGGCAGCGATCCGGTCGTGCGCTCGCTCGACGTCCTCCGGTCCGATCACGGCCGCCGGTGCGCGCCGCGGGGTCGTGAGCCTACCGGCTCTCGAGCGGGACGAACTCGAGGGAGTCCGGCCCGGTGTATCGACCGCGAGGGCGGATCAGCCGGTTGTCGGCCTGGTACTCGATCACGTGGGCGATCCACCCGGCGGTCCGGCTCAGCGCGAAGATGGGCGTGAAGAGGTCCATGGGGATGCCCAGCTGGTCGTAGACGACGCCGGAGTAGAAGTCGACGTTCGGCGCGATGCCCTTGTCGACGAGGCCCGCCTCGGTGAGGTGGTCCTCGATCGCCTCGGCGTAGCCGATGTAGGTGTCCTCGCTGCCGGCCTCGGCGAGCGCGACGGCCTTCTCGTGGAGGATCCTCGCGCGGGGGTCCTTGACCCGGTAGACGCGGTGGCCGAAGCCGGGGATGCGCTCGTCGCGCCGTCGCATCTCCTCGACCCACTCGACCGGGTCCGTGTCGCTGTCCTCGATGTCGCGGAACATCCGCATGACCTCCTGGTTCGCCCCGCCGTGAAGCGGGCCGCTCAGCGCGCCGACGCCGCCCGTCACCGACGCGTAGAGGTCGGCCATCGTCGAGCCGATGACCATCGCCGTGAACGTCGAGGCGTTGAGGCCGTGGTCGGCGTGGAGGATGAGCGCCATGTCGAACGTCTCGCCGGCGAGCTCCGTGCCGACGTCGCCGCTGAACATGCGCAGGAAGTCGCCCGCGAGCGAGCGCGACGGGTCGGGCTCGAGCGGCTCGCGCCCCTGACGGAACGCCTCGAAGGCCGCGATGATCGTCGGGACCCGCCCGAGGATGCGCATGCCCTTCTCGCGGCTCGTCTCGACGTCGCCCGTCGCGAACGACGGCTCGGGGTCGTACGCCGACAGCATGGAGGTGCCCGTGCGAAGCGCGTCCATCGGCGCGGCGTCGGTCGCCGCCAGCGACCGCAGCGTCTCGAGCACGGCCGGCGGCAGGACGCGCTGGTCGGCGATCGCCGCCCGGAAGCGCTCGTACTCGGCCTCCGAGGGGAGCTCGCCGTACCACAGGAGGTAGACGACCTCCTCGAAGGTCGCGTTGCGCGCGAGCGCCTCGATGGGGTAGCCCCGGTAGATGAGCTCGCCCGCCTCGCCGTCGACGTGGCTCAGCTCGGACTCGGCCACCGTGACCTCGTCGAGCCCCTTGTATAGCTCCTCGGACATGACCGAAACTTGCCTCGGACCGGGGAAAAGGGTACCGTCTGGTCCCGCTCAGTGGGCCTCTCCCGCGGCCGCCCGCCACAGGGCGCCGACGGTCATGACGACCGCGATCACGACGCCGAGGGACACCCCCAGCACGACCCCGAGGCCGACGTAGTACCGCGGATCGTGGACGGTCTCCTCGGGCGAGATCACGAACGCGTAGTAGACCCCCGTGGCGACGACGGCCCCGACGGTCAGGCCGAAACCGAGGTTGCGAACCGCGTGACCCCGCCGCAGCAGCGGCACGAGGGCAGAGGCCTCCTCCTCGGACACGCCGGCGCGTTCGCCGCCCGGGGTCAAAACCCCCTCGGGTCCACCGCGGGCGGACCGCCAGAATCTTTACCGCTGGGTCGCCTTCGCCATCGCGATGACGGCGCTGGGGACGGCCGAGGCGGCAGCGGGCGAGCTCGGGGTGGGTCGCCTGCCGATCGGCGAGCACCCCGACGGGGCGTCCCTGTCGCTGCCGGTGGCCGTCCTCGAGGGGGCCGACGACGGCCCCACGCTGTACGTCCAGGCGGGCAGCGACGGCGACGAGCTCAACGGCGTCGCGACCGTCGGCCGCCTGCTTCGCCGGCTCGACCCCGCGGCCGTGTCGGGGACGATCCTCGTCGTGGCGGTGGCGAACCTCCCCGGCTTTCGCCAGTCGACGCACCGCAACCCGATCGACGACACGAAGCTCAACCGGGCCTACCCCGGAGATCCCGAGGGGTCGACCAGCGAGCGCATCGCGGCGGCGACGTTCGAGGCGGCAGCGCGGGCGGACCTCGTGCTCGACCTCCACCAGGGGTCGACCAGCCGGATGATCGACGAGGTGCGCGTGCGCTGCGGGCGCCACCACGAGCTGCACGAGGAGTGCCTCGAGCTGGCGAAGGTCTTCGACTGCGGCTACGTCCTCGACCAGCAGGGCCCGGACGGTCAGCTCGCCCGGGCGGTCTGCGACGAGGGCGTCCCCGCGGTCGACCCCGAGCTCGGGGGCAGCGTCGGCGTCGACGAGTCGAGCGTCGAGGTGGGCCTGCGCGGCCTCGAGAACGTCCTCGCCGCGTACGGTCTCGTCGACGGCGAGCCCGAGCGGCGGCGCCAGACCCGGGTGCGCGGCTTCGACCAGTACCACAGCCCCCGCGGCGGCCTCACCGAGCTCGCCGTCGACCTCGGCGCCGAGGTCGACCGCGGGGACGAGCTCTACCACGTCCACTCCCTCCTCGGCGAGCACCTCGAGACGGTCACCGCCGACGACCCGGGCGTCCTCTGGCGCGCCCGGCGCCGTCCCCACGTCACCAGCGGCGAGTACGTCTGCTCCGTGGGCATCGACGTCGATGTCTACTGAGGTGCCGCCGACGCGGTGCGCGGACTGTGGGCGACGCTACGACGCCACCGCAGCCGAGCCCCACCGCTGCGAGTGCGGGGGCCCGCTCGAGCTCGCTGTCGACCTCGGGGTGCCGACCGAGCTCGCCCGCGCCCACCGGGGCCTCGCCGCCGTCGCCGACGCGCTCGTCCCGCCGACGCCCGTCGACCTCGGCGCGGGCGGGACGCCCCTCGTCGAGGTCGACCCCCTCGACGCGACGTGCAAGCT
>JBKGZP010000001.1:0-98776 GCA_046543335.1 Halobacteriales archaeon | reverse complement strand
TCGTCGACGTCGCACCGATCGCCGCCGCGGGCGGCCTGGCCGTCGTGATCGGTGTCGGTGCCTTCGCGCTCGTGCTCGCGCGCAAGCTCTGGGAGATGCGCGTCCCCTGGACGCCGATGCATCGGCGGTACGTCGTGGTCGCCGTCGGATTGGGGCTGTGGGCGGTCTCAACCGCACCGGCGTGGGCGGTCGACCCCGTCTCGAGCGAGACCCGCTTCGGGGGGCCCCTCGGCGCCCACCTCATCGGTGGGGTCGTCATCGTGTTCGTGATCATGGGGACCCTCTACCACGTCGTCCCGTTCATCGTTTGGGTCGAGCGCTACGGCGACCGACTCGGCTTCGAGCGCGTTCCGATGGTCGACGACCTCTACGTCGAGCGGGTGGCCAACGTGGACTTCGTCCTGCTGGTGGGTGGCAACCTGCTGCTTCTGGCGTGGGAGCTGTTCGACCTCTCGCTCGTCGTCGGGCTGGCCGCGATGTCGATGGTGGGCGGGGGCATCATCCTGTTCGTCGGGAACATGCTCCACGTGGTCCACAGACACGGCCCCGAGGGGTTACGGGCGATCGTGTTCGCCGGCGACGCGGTCGCCTCGTAGACCGATCCGACCGGGACGAGGTCGTCGCCGACCCCAAAGGTTATGCAACGGCCGTCGGTACCTTTAGGTTGACCTAAAATGCCACGGGCAACCCTCGTCGTCACGGTGCCGGAGGACGTCTGGATCGGCGCGGTGACGCGCGCGCACCCGGAGACGACGTTTCGCGTGCAGTCCGCCAGGTCGAACGACGGGCTCGGCATCGCGGTCGTCGAACTAGTCGGTGGCGACGTCTCCCGCGTCATCGACGACCTCGCCGCCGTCGACGCCCTGCAGGATCTCGAGGTGTTCGACCGGACCGAGGACCGCGCCCTGGTCCAACTCGAGGTCTCGTTTCCGATGCTCCTGTTCCCGATCGAGGCCTCGGTGGCTCCGATCCGGCTGCCCTTCGAGCTGGTCGACGGGGTGCTCCGGTGGGAGATCGTCACGACGCAGGAGCGGCTCTCCTCACTCGCCGAGCAGCTCGACACCTTCGGCCTCGCGTACACCGTCGAGCGGATCCAACCGGAGATCGGGTTCGAGCGCATCTTGACCGACAAGCAGGCGCGAGTGGTCCAGGCGGCGCTCGAGGCGGGCTACTACGACTCGCCGCGGACGTGCACGCTCACCGAGCTGGCCGACCAGCTGGACCTGGCGGCCTCGACGTGTTCGGAGACGCTCCACCGCGCCGAGGAGCGGATCATCAAGCGCTTCGACGCAGAGGTGGACAACGAGCACCCCGAACTCACCGTCTGAGCACCAATGCGGTGGCGACGGGGGTCACCCGGTGCCGACTCCCCGGATCGGCCCAATCGAGTCGGCGGATGGTTCCCGTCGTGTCGTGAACCCGGGGCGACGTCGGATTCGACGTCGTCCCCTGGATCGAGAACGAACACGCTGGTATTTCTCCCTTCGGCCCCACTATCCACCCATGGTACCCGAGATAACCATCTTCGAGCTTCACTTCGACGGCGCCCGCTTCGGACCGACCACGGTCGGGGACGACGGGGAGACGGACGAGACGGGGCAAGCTGAGAAAACGGCCTCGAGATCGCCGTTGCCGGGCCTGGTCGCGTTGATCGGCCTCGCGGTCGCGATGGGCTTGCTGGCCCGTCGCCGACGCCGAACCGACGACGCCTCGTCGGTCGAGATCGAGGTGAGCGAGGGCGAGACCGCCGAGGTTGCCCGATGAAGCTCCGACTGCCCTCCCGGCCGCACGAGCGCGGGGAGGAGCCGGTCGTTGGACAAGCGCAGGTCGAGACCGAGGCGACGAACGGGACGTCTCGGGCCACGCGCGTGCTGCTGGGTGTCGTGGTGTTCGCCGTGATGGTCCTCGCCCTGCGGTGGGTGCTCTCGCGCGGCGGCGAGCGAACCGACTGAACCGTCCCGGCGTTTTGCGACGAGACCGTCCCGACGAGTCCGTGGCTCGTCACGCCCAGAGCGCGTACATGTCGTCGCGGATCGGGCCCGTGAAGCGCTGATCGCCGAGTACCAGTGCCGGTTCGGGACCCGCCTCGACCGTGCCGATCACCGCGTGCTCGATGCCGGCAGCGCGGAGCGTCGCCTGGAGGGGTTCGATCGACTCCTCGGGCACGGTCGCGAGGAGGGCACCCGACCCGAAGATGCGCATTGGGTCGACCCCGGCGGCCGCACACAGGGCCTCGGTCTCGGCCCGAATCGGGATCGCGTCTTCATCGACGCGGAGGACGACCCCGGAGGCGACCGCGAGCTCGATCAGGCCGTTGAGGAGCCCACCCTCCGTGGGGTCGTGCATCGCACTGGCGTACGGTGTCGCCTTCGCCGCCTCCGCCACGACGCTCACCGAGGCGTAGAGGCGTCGAGCCCGCTCGATCACCTCCGGGGCAACGTCATCGAGCCGGTCGACGAAGTCGCTCGCGAGGATGGCCGTCCCCTCGATGGCCGCGGCCTTCGTCATGACGATGGCATCGCCGGGACGGGCACCGCCGGTCGACACGTACCGGTCGGTCAGGCCGAGGCAGGTCAGGACGAGCATCGGCGTCTCGAGCGCGGGCGCGTACTCCGAGTGACCGCCGACGATCGCGATGCCAAGGTCCCTGGCGGTCTCGTCCAGCTGCGCGGTGATGTCGTCGAGCACCGCCGCCTCGGGCGTCGGTAGGAAGATCGCGACGGTGACCCACACCGGTCGCGCACCAGAGGCGGCGA
This sequence comes from Halobacteriales archaeon, assembly GCA_046543335.1. Classification (GTDB taxonomy): domain Archaea; phylum Halobacteriota; class Halobacteria; order Halobacteriales; family SKSH01; genus CAZCYF01. Next base: position 96,020 of record JBKGZP010000001.1, on the reverse strand, counting down.
CGTCGTTCGCGGCGACCGTCACGCCGAGGGTGCCGACGCGGTCGACCGCGAGCGAGATGGGATCCGTGTTGACGACGAGGACCTCGCCGCCGACGCGCACCGCGGCCGTGTCCTCGCCGTAGGCGGGTCCCTGGACCACCCGATCGTCGGTCGCGCCGGTGCGACCGAGCACGTACGCCTCGAGGTCTTCCTGGGGCACCTTGCCGATCATGGAGGTCGATTCGACCCGGTGGGTCAAGGAAGGTCCGGAGCCGGGTCGACATCGTCGTCGCTCGGCGAAACCGGCCGCAAAAAGGGCGCGTCGTCGCAGCGGTCGGTGGGTCCGTCCGGCTACGACGCCGGGCTCGGCGCGGCGCCGAGCTCCCCGGCGGGTGTGGCCGTGACCTTGTACAGGCCGAACAGCAGCCACACGAGAAGGCCCGCAAGCACGAGGTACGCCCGAAGGTCGGGCGGGATGAGCGGCTCGGCGACGACCGTGCCGTCCTCGACGACCTCGAGGTGGGGGGAGTTCGTGATCGTGTTCAGGAACCCGAGGACGATGACCCCGACGACGATGAGGCCACCGCCGACGAGCATGGCGATGCGGTCCGCGGTTGACGTGGTGGATGTGGTCATGGTTGGGTCACCCCAGGAGGTAGCGCAGTCTCGGGCGGTTCTTGACGAACCTCGTGTTCTCAAGGTAGGCGTCGCCGCCCCAGGCGCGGCCGGCCCCGAACACGATGATCGTGGCGAACAGCAGGATGCCGGCGAGCTCGCCGGTCATGAAGCCGTTCTCCCACCCCATGCCACCGAGGTAGAAGAACGTCATCAGGAAGATGCCGTTTGCGGCCGCGAGCCGGGTCAGGATGCCCAGGATCAGCCCGAGGCCGATGGCGATCTGACCCCACGGGACGAGGAGGTCGGGCAGCCACACGGCGTTCTCTGCGAACCACGACGTGACCGGGTACAGGACCGATCCCTCGGTACCGAACATGAGGTAGCTGTACGTGTCGTAGAACAGGCCCTGATCCACGACCTTGTGCAAGCCGGCGCCCAGGAACCACCAGCCCATCAGGAGCCGGATGAACACGAGCCAGTAGGCCGTCCAGGGACCGTCCAGCCCGAGCGTTACGTTCCGCCCGAACAGGCGGGTTTCGACCGATTGGATTTCTGTCGACATGGTTGTCAGCTCACACGTGATGATAGTCAGACTGGATACTTGACCCAGGAGGGAGGTTCTCACCGATTGGGAAGCGGTGCGCCGATCCTCTCACTTCGTGAGAGGCGGCCGGTATGGCCACCATTGGTGCCGAATTTTCGGCCCATCACTCGAGCCGCGTGGGGAGGAGGCGTCGGTCGACCTCGATGGGGAGCCACAGGGAGTACGCGAGCACGGCGAACCCCAGGGTGATACAGAGGTTCTGCACGAGGATCGCCGCGACGAGGTCCATCTCGAACAGCTGGTGGAGGGCGCCCCCGGTCGCCGTCCCGACGGTGATCAGACCGATGCCGACCGCCAGCGCCCGAAGTGCCGGCGTGCCCGTTCGCCTGAAGGCCCGCATGGCCATCGCGGTGATCCCTCCCCCGAGGAGCAGGGTGACGGTGTTTGCGACGATGAGGAGGGTGATCGGAGATACCATGGGTGCGGGGACTTCCTTGGTGCAGGATTTGCCCCGCGAGGACTTGAACGAGGCCGCCGGTTCCCAGTGGGTTGGAGCGACCAGCGGGCAAGGCAAGGTGGTCCACCGCGTCAGTCGAGGTAGCCCAGTTCGCGGAGGCGCGCCTGGGTGTCCGGGTCGAGGTCGACCATCTCGAGGGCAGCCTGGCTGGCCTCGACCTGCTCGTCGAGGATGACGAGCAGCTGGCGGGCCGTCCGGAGGCGATACGAGGCGTCCGCGTCGTCGACCGTCGATTGCACGCCCTCGAGCAGCGCGTCGATCGTCCTCGGGATCGAGGGGGCCATGGGTGGCCATCTCGAGACGGTTACAAATACCCCGTGGAGCTCGATTCCGACCGGGAGGTGCACCTCGCGTGCAGACGCGGTACCGTTTAGGGCCCGGGGTTCGCACCCTCGCAGCGATGGACGACAACTCGTCGGTCGGGCACCGACCTCGAGACGGTTGGCCGGGATCGCCCGTTCGCGCATCGGAGGCGGCGTGAACCGTGGTCGACCTCATCGACGTGGGCGGCCTCCTGCTGGCGCTCGGACTGGTGTTCCTCAACGGCTTCTTCGTCGCCGCGGAGTTCGCCCTGGTACGCGTGCGCGACACGAGCGTGGCGTCGCTCAAGGAGGAGGGTGCGAGCGGGGCGTTCCGCCTGGAGGGCATCCTCGACAGCCTCGACGACTACCTTGCCGTCACCCAACTGGGGATCACGATCTCCTCGCTCGGCCTCGGGTGGGTCGGCGAGCCCGCGGTGGCCTCGCTGATCGAACCGGTCGTCGCCCCCGTGCTCCCGGATGCGGGCGTCCACCTGGTCGCGTTCGCGCTTGGCTTCGGCTTCATCACCTTCCTCCACGTCGTCTTCGGCGAGTTGGCCCCGAAGACCATGGCCATCGCCCAGGCCGAGCGCATCGCCCTGCTGGTGGCGACCCCGATGCGCTTCTTCTACTACCTCTTCTGGCCGGGCATCGTCGTCTTCAACGGCACCGCCAACTACTTCACGGGGCTGCTGGGATTCCCGGCGGCCCACGAGACCGACGAGATCCTCGGCGAGGAGGAGCTCCTCCTGGTGCTGCGACGCTCGAGCCATCGGGGCGAGGTCGACCGCGGAGAGCTCGAACTGATCGAGCGCGTCTTCGACCTCGACGACATCCCCGCCCGGGAAATCATCGTCCCCCGGCCGGACGTCGTCGCGGTCGCCCCCGGGATGGACGTCGAGGCGCTGCGCGAGGTCGTCGACGAGTCGGGCCACACGCGCTACCCGGTGGTCGACCCGGACGACCCCGGTCGGATCGTCGGCGTCCTCGACGTGAAGGACCTGCTCGGCGCCGTCGACGACCCCTCGACGACCGCCGAGGAGCTCGCCCGCGACCTCGCGGTCGTCCCCGAGAGCCAGCCCATCGACGACCTGCTGCGCACCATGCAGCGCGAGCGGTCGCAGATGGTGGTCGTCGTCGACGAGTGGGGCGCCTTCGAGGGGATCGCCACCGTCGAGGACGTCGTCGAGGAGCTCGTCGGCGACATCCGCGACGCCTTCGACGCGACGGCCGGGATCGAGCCGATCACGCGCCGGCCCGACGGGACGTACGTAGCCGACGGCGATGCCGACCTCGACCGACTCAACGAGACCTTCGGGACGTCGTTCGAGCTGGCCGGCTACGGGACGGTCGCCGGCCTCGTGATCGACGAGCTCGGACGCGCGCCCCAGGTCGGTGACACCGTCGACCTCGACGGACTGCGCGTCACGGTGGCGGCCGTCGAGGGCAAGCGCATCGAGCGCGTGACGATCGAGCCCGAGGCGTGAGCCGTCGCAACGGTTTAGCCAGCCCGTCCCCGAAGCCCCGGGCATGCGCCGCGACCTGGGGGTCGCCGAGGCGATCCGCGGGACCCTCCCCGAGTCGGCGCTGGCCGGCGTCGGTATGTTCACCCAGCTCGGCGACGTCTGGTTCCTCGCGGTCATCCTCGTGGCCGCCTACGCGTTGCGTCCCCGCGACCGCGAGGGCGTCGCGTTCGTGGCGGGCGTGAGCCTCGTCGGTGCCGGCGTGCTCGATCTGCTCAAGGCGACGCTGGCTCGCCCCCGGCCCCCGATGGCGAGCGCCGATCCCGAGGCGCTCGTCGGTGTGGTCGCCGAGGTGTACCGGCTCACCGCGACGGCCGACGGCTACGGGCTTCCCAGCGGGCACGCCATGCTCGGCGCCGTCGTCTACCTCGGCCTGGCCGCGGAGCTCTCGGTCGGTCGGCGCCGGACCCGCCTTCGGGCGGCCGGCGTCCTGGCGGTCCTCGTCGGCGCCAGCCGGGTCGTCCTCGGCGTGCACTACCTCGTGGACGTCATCGTGGGGCTCGTGCTGGGCGTCGGTCTGGTCGCCGTCGGCCTCCACCTCCGTCGCCACCTCGACGAGGGCGCCGTCCCCGTCGCCTTCGCGGTGGGGCTGGCACTCGCCCTCCTGAACGCCGGCGTGCACGGCCTCGACGCGCAGGCGACGGCCCTCGTCGGCGCCACCGTGGGTGCCGTCGGCGGGTGGCACCTGCTCCACCCGACCCGAACCTGGCGGTCAACTCGGCGGGGCCCGGCCTGGCGTCGCGTCGGCGCCGTCGCGTCGGTCCTCGCCGTGGTGCTGGCGCTGATGGTCGTCGTCGGTGGGGTACCCAGCTGGTTGAACCTCGGGCTGGGCATCGCCGTCGCGGTCGGTGTCGCCGTCGGCCTGGCGCTGATCCCTCGGCCGTGACCATCTCGGGGTGGAACCTTTGGTGACGCCGGCCGGAGCGGGGGTATGGACGTCGCCATCCTCGGGTGTGGCTACCTCGGGACCGAGCTGGGTCGACAGCTCCAAAGCCTCGGCTGTCACGTGATCGGGGTCCGTCGCTCAGTGGCGGGCGCCGAGCGACTGCGCGACGCCGGGTTCGAGGCGGTGCGTGCCGACGTCACCGACCCCTCGTCGCTCGAGGCGGTCCCCGACGCCGACTGGCTCGTCTACGCCGCCAGCGCCGGACGCGGCGACGCCGAGCGCGCCCGCGAAATCTACGTCGACGGGCTGCGAACAAGCATCGAGGCCTTCGGCGACCGCTCGAACCCGCCGGACAGGCTCGTGTACGCCTCGAGCACCCGCGTCTACGAGGGCGATGGTGGCAGCTGGGTGGACGAGTCCACCCCGCTCACGCCGGAAACCGAGCGGGGGCGGATCCTCGCCCGGGCGGAGCGCGTCGCGATCGACCGAGCTCGCGCCGTCGGCATCGACGGTACGGTCGCCCGTCTGGCGGGCCTGTACGGGCCGAACCGGTATCGGCTATCGGCGACCCTCTCGGGCCCGGTCGACCCGGGCGTTCGAAACCGCGTCCACCGGGTGGACGCGGCCGGCGCCATCGCGTACCTCCTCGCACACGACCTGGCTCGAGGCGAGGTCGTCCTCGTCGTCGACGACGAGCCCGTCGACCAGTGGATCTTCGCGGACTGGCTCGCCGACTCCTGCGGGGAGCCCTATCCGCCCAAACGAAGCGACGGGGGCCTGGTACCCGAGCGACGGCCGGGACACGCCGACCCACCGGACGCCAAGCGCTGCTCGAACGACCGCCTGCGCGAGCTGGGCTTCTCGTTCCGGCATCCGACCTTCCGGTCGGGGTACGCGCCCGCCATCGAGCGCTACCTCGAGGAGTAGTCAGTAGATCAGTTCGTCGTCGCTCTCGACCATGTACAGCGTCCGCGCGGCGATGTTGACGGCGTGGTCGCCCACCCGCTCGAGGTCGCGAATCGTGAGGAGCATCCGGGAGACGTCGCGGAAGGTCCGCTCGACCGCCTCGTCGTCGTCGCTGTCGAGCTCCGCCTGCAGCAGGTCGGTCAGGATGACCCGACTGGCGTCCTCGCACCGCTCGTCGATGCGGTCGTCGCGCTCGGCGATCTGGTAGGTTCGCTCGACGTCGTCTCGTCCGTAGGCCTCCATCGCGTCCTCGACCATCGCCATCGTGGCGTCGCCGATCCCCTGGATGTCGACCTCGGGGTAGGCGTCGCGCTCGGCCTCGATGGCGTACTCCCCGAGGTTCGTCGCCAGGTCGGCGATGCGCTCGAGATCGGTGATGATCTTGAACGATGCCGCGATGAAGCGGAGATCGCTCGCGACGGGCTGTTGCAGGGCGAGCAGGTCGATGCAGTCCTGCTCGAGGTCGAGGTAGAGCTCGTTGACCTCGTGATCGCCCCTGATGACGTCCATCGCGAGCTCCTCGTCCTTCGTCTCGAGCGCGTCGAGCCCCATCCGGAGGCGATCGAGCACCACCTCGCTCATGTACAACACGTCCCGTCGCAGTTCGTCGAGCTGCGACTGGTAGTCCTGGCGGGCCATGGCGGGCCTTTGGCGGAGGGTACCAAAAGCTCCACGGGGCGGTGGCGTTTTTGTGGGCCGTCCCCTACCGGCAGCCCATGCGCCACGAGCACGGCTTCCGGGAGGCCACCCCGCTGGCGACGGCCCGCGAGCGGTTCCTCGAGGCGGTGACCCCCGTCTCGCGCACGGAGACGGTCCCCATCGCCGAGGCACGGGGACGGACGCTCGCCGCCGACGTCGTCGCCGAACGGGACGTCCCCCACTACGACCGGGCCGCGATGGACGGGTGGGCCCTCCGAGCCGCCGATACCCACGGCGCGAGCGCCCGCTCGCCGCGCTCGCTGTCCGTGGTCGACGGGGCCGTCGGGGCGGGCGAGGCCGCCCGGGTGCACACCGGCAGCGCGATGCCGCCGGGATCGGACGCCGTCGTGATGGTCGAGGATGCCACCCGGGTGGGCGAGCGTATCGAGGTGACCGATCCCGTCGCGGGCGGTCGGCACGTCGGCCCCGCCGGGGAGGACGTCGAGGCCGGGTCGGTCGCCCTCGAGGCGGGCCACGCGCTCACGCCGAGCGCGCTCGCGCTGTGTCGCTCCCTGGAGGTCGAGGCGGTCGAGGTCTACGACCGCCCCGAGGTGGCCATCATCCCCACCGGCGAGGAACTGGTGCTCGCCGATCCAGCCCCCGGTGAGGTGGTCGAGACGAACGGCCTGATGGTCGCCCAATACGTCGCGTCCTGGGGTGGGCGCGTCCGGTACCGCGACGTCGTCACCGACGACCCGGCGGCCCTCCGCGAGGCGATCCGGGCCGACCTCGACGCGGACCTGGTGGTCACCACGGGGGGCTCGAGCGTCGGCGCCCGCGACCACCTGCCGGAGGTGCTCGGCGACCTCGGGGAGGTGCTCGTCCACGGGGTGGCGATCCAGCCGGGCCACCCCGTCGGCCTCGGTCGAGCCGAGGACACCCCCGTCGCGCTGTTACCCGGCTATCCGGTGTCGTGCGCGATCAACGCGGTCACCTTCGTCCGGCCCGCGGTGCGCCGAGCGGGGCGGTTCCGCGAGCTCCCCGACCCGACGGTCGAGGCGACGCTCACCCGGAAGGTGGCCTCCCGGGTGGGCCAGCGGACCTTCGCCCGGGTCCGCCTGCGAGACACCGACGGTGAGGTGCGCGCCGAACCGGTCATGACCAGCGGGGCGGGCATCCTCTCGAGCCTGGCCGCGACGGACGCCGTCGTCGAGGTCCCGGAGGCCGTCGAGGGCTACGACGCGGGTGAGCGCGTCGAGGCGGTGATCTGGGAGTGACGATGCGAAAGCAGTTCCGCGAGCTGGCCTCGCTGGCGGCGGTCCGCGACCTACTGGACGACCTCGCGCCGACACCCGATCGCGCGACCGTCGCCCTCGAAGCGGCGGTCGACCGCGTCGTCGCGTCGACCGTCCGATCGCCGATCGACGTCCCCGGCTTCGACCGCTCCATCATGGACGGCTACGCCGTTCGCGCGACCGACACCGAGGGTGCCTACGACGACGACCCCGTCGCGTTGCACCTCGCCGGCCGCGTCGGCGCCGGCGAGCCGCCCGACGCCTCCCTCGAGGCTTGCGAGGCGGTCGAGATCGCCACGGGCGCGGTCATCCCCGACGGCGCGAACGCCGTGGTCATGGTCGAACGGACCCGCCGCGACGGCGACGCCGTCCTCGTCGAGCGCCCCGTCGCACCCGGCGAGAACGTGATGACCGCCGGGGCCGACATCCCCGCCGGGACCGCGATCGTCCGACGGGGCGACCGGCTCGACCCGCGACGGATCGGCCTCCTGGCCGCGGTCGGGGTCGACGAGGTGGCCGTCTTGGAGCGACCCCGGGTGGGCGTCGTCTCGACCGGCCGGGAGATCGTCAGACCGGACGAGCGCGACCGCCTCGGGCCGGCCGAGATCTTCGATACCAACTCGTACGCGCTGGCCGGGGCCGTCGCGGATGCCGGCGGCGAGCCTCGGATCCACCCCCACGCCGGGGAGGCCTACGATGACATCCGGTCGACGCTTGCGGCGGCCGCCGACGACGCCGACCTCGTCCTCTCGACGGGGTCGACGAGCGCGAGCGCCGAGGACGTGGTCTATCGCGTCATCGAGGACGCCGGCGAGCTCCTGCTGCACGGCGTGGCGCTCAAGCCGGGCAAGCCAACGGCGATCGGTCGGGTCGACGGGACGCCCGTGCTCGGGCTGCCGGGCAACCCCATCAGCGCGCTGATGACCTTCCGGCTGTTCGGTGCCCCGCTCGTGCGTCGGGCGGCCGGCCGATCGGAGGCGACCGACCCGACCGTCGAGGCCACCCTGGCCGCGACCGTCGAGTCCGCGGGCGGGCGGACCCAGCTCCTGCCGGTGGGCCTCGTCGAGTCGCCCACGCGCGGGTTGCTCGCGTACAGCGTCGACAAGGGCAGTGGGGCGATCACCTCCCTCGGCGATGCCGACGGGTACGTGACGATCCCCGAGGGGGTCCACTACCGCGAGCGCGACGAGGCGGTCGAGGTCACACTGCTCGGCCGGGAGGTGACCCCACCGGCGGTCCTGCTCGGTGGCGAGTTCTGCGCCGTCGTCGACGGCCTCGTCGACGACCAGGCCCACCGCGTGCGCCTGCTCACCGGGGGCGCCCTCGACGGAATCACCCGCGTGCGCGACGGCATCCTCGACGCCGCGGTCGTCGACGTCCCGGACGACATCCTCGACCGACGCGGAGTCTCGGACGCGGTGCGCGTCCGTGGCTACGACCGCCACCTCGCCCTGGCGATCGGCCCGGACGGCCCGACGGGGGACCCCGAGGCGATCCTCGACGGGGTCGACGTCGTCGCCGCACCGCCGCGGGGCACCGGCGTCCGCTGGCACCTCGAGCAGCTCCTCGGGGACCGTTCGATCCGGGTCGCCGATCGGCCCTCCTACACCGGGGTCGCCGCGGCCGTGACCGCGGGCGACGCCTCGGTGGGCTTCCTCCCCGAGTACCACGCCGTCGACCGGGGACTGGCCGTCGAGCGCGTGCTGACCGAACCCGTGGACGTGCTCGTCGCCGACGACCGCCGCGCGAAGCCCGCGGTCGAGGCGGTCGTCGAGGCGGTCGTTGCCGCCGATCTCGATGCCGTCACCGGCTACGCGCCGGCACCGGCCGCGGGGTCGGACGTCGCCAGCTGGTAGCCACGGGAGCCCTTTTGGGGTGGGCCTCGAAGCTCGGCCATGGTCGACTGTACGCCGATCGGGACCATCCGCTCGGAGGTGGGGGACCCCGAGTCGCTGCCCCGGCAGGGCGGTCCGGGCGGGGTGCCGGGCGTCGTCGAGATCGACGAGCCGTACCGGGCGGGACTCGCGGGCTACGACCACGACCGGGTGGTCGTGCTCTGGTGGGCCCACCGGGCCGATCGGTCGGTCCTCACCGTCGGCCGCGGTCCCGGCGTCTTCGCGAGCCGCTCGCAGAACCGTCCCAACCCGATCGGCCTCACGGTCTGTCGGGTCGACGCCGTCACCGAGACCGGCCTCGAGGTCGTCGGCCTCGATGCCGTCGACGGGACGCCCGTGCTCGACCTCAAACCGCCGACGAGTGCGGGCTACTGAGCCCCCTCGAGGTGCACCTCGAGGCGCTCGAGGTCCGCCCGGGTGTTGACGTTCTCGAAGGAGGCGGGCGTACCGCGGTCGCCGACATCCGCGGGATCGACCACGACGACGTCGAGGTGCTCGAGCGGGGCGATGAGCTTTCGGTCGCCGGCGTCGAGCGCCCGTCTGCACGCGACGATCATCGCCGTGGGGTCGTAGACGGCGTGGAGCGCCTGGTACCAGCCGTCGGCGTCCCGGGGGACGACCGCCTCGGCCCCGGTCGCCTCGGCCACCTCGAAGAGGTACCGCACGAAGTCCGGCTCGACGAGGGGCATGTCGCAGGCGACGACGAACGCCGACGAGACGGCCGCCTCGAGGGCTGACAGCCCCCGCTCGATGCCGGCGACGGGACCCTCGTCCTCCCGCTCGTCGACGGCGTACGCGACCGGTCGGGGGTAGCCCGCCATCGCCGCCTCGACGGCCGCACGCTGGTCGACGCGGCCGTTGACCACCAGCACCTCGACGGTCGGGCGCAGCCGCTCGGCGACGTGGCGGACCATGGCGCGGCCGGCCACGGGGGCGAGGCACTTGTCCCCACCCTCGAATCGGGTCGACCGGCCGCCGGCGACGATGACGCCGGCGCGCATGGGACGCCTTGGGGGTCGCCGACCAAAAGCGCCCGCCCGGGAACGCCTAAGGCCGTGGCGGCGCTGGCAGACGACATGGAGGTCTTCGACACCGACGAGGTCGGCGCGTTCGACGCAGAGGCGTTCCGGAAGGTGAACCTCTTCGAGACGCCGGACCTCTTCGTCGACTGCTACTGCTTCGAACCCGACCAGCGCCAGGCGCCCCACCGCCACGCGGACGCGGACAAGCTCTACCTCGTGCTCGAGGGGCGAGCGACCGTGACCGTCGGCGACGAGTCGCGCGAGCTCGGCCCCGGTGAGATCGCACTCGCCCCGCGAGGCGAGCCCCACGGCATCGCCAACGAGGGCGAGGCGCGGATGCGCGCGCTGGTGATGATGGCGCCGCTGCCGACGGCCGACGGCGGCCATCACCACGACCACGTCGAGCACCGCCCCCGCGAGGTCGCCGTGGTGACGGTGAGCTCGTCTCGCCACCCCGACGAGGACGTCGCCGGCGATCGCATCCGGGCGATCCTCCGCGACGAGGGCCACCGCATCGTCGCGTCCGCGATGGTCCACGACGACGTGGAGACCATCCGTCAGGTGGTGCGAGATGCCGTCGAGGCGGCCGAGGCAGTGGTCGTGACCGGTGGGACGGGCATCACGCCGGACGACGTGACGATCGAGGCGGTCCGTCCCATGTTCGCGAAGGAGCTCGACGGCTTCGGGGAGCACTTCCGCCGGCTGAGCGTCGCGGAGATCGACACGGCGGTCATCATGACCCGGGCCACCGCGGGCGTCGTCGCTCGGACCCCCGTCTTCGCCCTCCCCGGCAGCCCCGACGCCGTCGGGCTCGGCGTTCGCGAGGCGATCCTCCCCGAGCTCGACCACGTCGTCGACCTCGCCGCGCGCTGAACCGGCCACCCACGTCTCGCCACCGGTACCCTCAGGGGGCCCGCCCGCCAACGGGGGCGCATGCCCGAGTTCTCCCACGTCGAGGGCGACCGCGCCCGCATGGTCGACATCGGCGACAAGGCGCCCGTCGACCGACGGGCGGTCGCCGTCGGGTCGATCCGGCTGCGGCCGTCGACGATCGACGCCATCCGCGAGGGGACCGTCGAGAAGGGCCAGGTGCTCGCCACCGCCCGCATCGCCGCCATCCAGGCCGCCAAGCGCACCCCGGAGGCGATCCCGATGTGCCACCAGCTCCCGCTGTCGAGCGTGGACGTCCGCTTCGACCTCCGCGAGGACCGCGTCGAGGTCGAGGCGGAGGTGGCGACGACCGCCCGGACGGGCGTCGAGATGGAGGCGCTGTCGGCGGTCACCGGCGCGCTGTTGACCGTCTGGGACATGGTCAAAAGCGCCGAGAAGGGCGATCGCGGCCTGTACCCCGAGACAGCCATCGAGGGCGTCCGCGTCGTCGAGAAGGTGAAGGGGTGACGGTCAGGGGCGGTCGTGGGCCCAGTACTCGCCGGACTCGGTGACCTCCTTCTTGAAGATCGGCACGCGCTCCTTCAGCAGGTCGATGCCGTCCTCGCAGGTGGCGAAGGCCTCCTCGCGGTGGCCCGCCAGGACGACCACGTACACGGCGTCCTCGCCGGCGGGGACGACCCCCGTGTGGTGGTGCAACAGCACCTCGACCACGCCGTCGCGCTCGAGCAGTTCCTCTCGAATCGCCACGAGCGCCTCGTCGGCGACGGTCTCGTACTTCTCGTACTCGAGGTAAGTCGTGGTGTGGCCCTCGAGGTTGTCGGCGCGCACGCGACCGGTGAACGTCGCGATCGCGCCGGCTCGGTCGGCCTCGGGGTGGTCGATGGCGGTTTCGATGAGCGAGGCGAGCGTCTCGTGGGGCTCGGCCTCGTCGAGCGCCCGTCGGAGCGCGGGCGGGACGTCGGCGGTCCCGACGAGATCGCCGGGGTCGACGGCGACGCCAGCGTCGTCGCCGCCGCTTCCGAGGTGGACGACGGGCCAGTCGCCTCGGACGTCGCCAGCGAGCAGCGCGTGTCGGACGCCGTCGTCGGCGAGGTCGTCCACGAGGTCGCCCTCGAGCTCGGCGAGTTCCGGCGCCGGCGCCCGGTGAGCGGACCGTCGCGTCCCGACGCGCGTCCGAACGACCGCCTCGCCGTCGACGACCGCGAGGTGACTGACGGCGACGGGTGCGTCGAGCACGGCCGCGAGCGCCTCGAGCCCGGCGTCGATGTCGACGGCCTCGGGCGAACGAACCTCGACGACCTTCATGGCCGCCCCCAGGCGGGGGGCTCCCTTGAACCTACTGCGCGACGGGGGTGGCGTAACCCACCGTGGTTACGTTTCGGGGGCGACCACCCGGACCTTTATTGACACGCTCGCGCTACTGGACGGCCATGTTGGTCGACGGGTTCGGTCGCGAACTCACCGGGATCCGGGTCTCCCTCACCGACCGGTGCAACTTCGATTGCATCTACTGTCACAACGAGGGCCTGGGTGACACGCGCGGCCCCCTCGACCCGCAGGACGACGAGATGACGACCGACGAGGTCGTTCGGGTGCTCGAGGTCGCGGCGGAGTTCGGCGTCGAGGCCGTCAAGCTCACCGGCGGCGAGCCGATGCTGCGCCAGGACCTCGAGGAGATCATCGCCCGCGCGCCGGACGCACTGGAGGTGTCCATGACGACGAACGGGACGTTCCTCCCCGGTCGGGCCGAGGTGCTCGTCGCGGCCGGGCTCGAACGAGTCAACGTCTCCCAGGACGCGATGGACCCCGAGGCGTTCGCCGAGGTGACAAAGACGGGCGCCTTCGAGCGTGTCCTCGAGGGCGTCGACGCCGCCTTGCGCGCGGGGCTCGACCCGGTCAAGCTCAACATGGTCGTCTTCGACCGGACCGCCCACCACGTCCCCGACATGGTCGAGCGCGTCGCGGCGACCGACGGTCTCCAGCTGCAGCTCATCGAGTACATGCCCGAGCTGACCGGCAACGAGGAGTGGGCGATCGACATCGACCGCGTGCACGATTGGCTGGCCGAGCGCGCCGACCGCATCGAGACCCGCGAGATGCACGACCGCAAGCGCTACTGGATCGACGGCGGCATGGTCGAGATCGTCGATCCGGTCGAGAACCCGACCTTCTGCGCCAACTGCCACCGGGTGCGGGTCACCCCCCAGGGCGAGCTCAAGGGCTGTCTGAACCGGATCGACGACTACGTCTCGATGGGGTCGATGACGAAGCCGGAGATCCGCGAGGCGTTTCGCGAGGTCGTGGCGCACCGCGTCCCCTTCTACGGTGAGTACATGGTCCGAGATCCCGACGGCGAGTGGGTCGTCAACGACGAGTACATCGAGGAACCACCGGCGGCGGACTGACGGCGGAGACGTCTTCGCACCTCGGTGAAAGCCGCATTGCAGATTGGCGTGGCACTATAAGTGCAGGGAGAGTAGCCGTCGCAAATGGTCGATAGACGGACGTTGCTGGTGGGCCTCGGAGCGGCCGCCATCGGTTCGACGGCGGGCTGTCTCGACGCCATCAGCGGCGAGGAGGATTCCGACTACGCGGTTCGCGTCTTCAACTACCACGACGAGGCAACCACCTTCCGCGTCAGGGTCGGGGCACAGGCGGAGACGGTCGACCTGGAGGCGGAGACGGCGGGGGACGACGTCGCACTCGATGGTGATCCTGACACCATCAAGGTGGCGGTGGTAGACGACGGCGTCGCTACTGAGTGGGAATTCCCGTGGCCAACGGACCTGCACGACCTCGAAGCGGCGTCTCGGGCCACCATTAATTACGACCCGTACTTCGAACAGCCGTTTCACGTCCGGGCGGATTGAGGTTGGAAGGTCCGCGTCCTCGACGACGGACGGACACCGACGACTAGTCCCGCACGACCACATCGACGACCGGGTTCGTCGACGTCAGCTGGGAGAGCACGACCCGGGGTGCGTCGCACCGTTCGAGGATCGCCGCGGCCGCGCGCATCGCGACCCGCTCGAGGTCCGCGTCGTCCACCATGTTGAGCAGCGGGACGACGGTCGCGCCCGCGGGGACGCCCTTGTGACCGCCCTCGGGGCTCGCGACGACCGTGGCCACGGCCTCTGGGGTGATTGGATCCCCTCGCTCAAGGCCGGTGATCGCACGGACGCGCTCCACGCGGTGGACCACGTCGTCCCCGAGCGGCGCGCCGATCGCGTGGACGCTCGCAACGGGGACGACCATCGTCGACGTCGACGGGATTCGGGGTTCGTCCTCGCTAGGCGCCTTGAACTTGCGCATCCGGGCCCCGTCGGCCTTGACGAGGACGGTCCCGACGGCAGGGTGGTCGGCCAGGCGGTCGACGACCGCCGGATCGTAGCCGAGGTAGCGGTCCTCCCGTTCGCGGGACGGGACGAGGCCGAGGGGCCACGACGCCGGGTCGACCCGGTCGAGGACCGGGGTCGGCTCGGTGGTGACGGCGACCCTGGCGACGTGCGCGTCGAAGATGGGGATGCGGACCGTCGCGGTCACGACCGCTCGCTCGAGCTCGGCGGCGAGTCGGTACAGCGTCGACTTCTTGCCACCCGCACCGACGACGCTCACCACGCCACCCTCGACGCCGATGGCCCCGGCCAGCGTCATCACCCCCGCCTCGGACGGCTGCGCCAATACGGGTTGTGACTCGCGGAGGACCGCCCCGGGTCATGTCACCGGTCGATACACCGACGAGGCCCCCCGGAGGCGACCAGGCGCCGCGGTCGACGTCGAACGAGCGTCGTCCCGCGACACAACCCTTAATCGCGGCGGGGGCCTCCCTCCGCCCGAATCCGCGATGGACCTCCCCGCCTCGGTGCTCCGGGTCGACCTCGACGACCGACGCGTGGCGTCCGAGGGGGTGCCCGACAGCTGGGTGACGCAGTTCCTCGGCGGGAAGGGCCTCGGGGCGCGGTACCTCTACGAGCTGCTCGATCCGGGCGTCGACCCGCTCGGGCCGGCGAACGTCCTCGGCCTCTTCCGCGGCCCCTTCTCGGGGTACCTCCCCGGCGAGACCCGCTTCGTGGCGGTCACGAAGTCGCCGCTGACCGGGGTGTTCCTCGACTCCTACAGCGGCGGTCGCTTCGCCGACGCGCTGGTCGGTGCCCTCGGCGACCACGTCGGCATCCTCCTCGAGGGGCGCGCCGACGGACCGGTCGTGCTCACCGTCGAGGACGGCTCCGCGTCGCTCGACCCCGCCGACGCGCTCTGGGGCCTCGAGGTCGACGCCCTCGACGAGGCGCTCGACGGCGCCGTCGCCGGCATCGGCCCCGCCGGCGAACATGGGGTTCGCTTCGCCACCATCGCGACCGACGGGGGGGATCACCACGCCGGCCGCGGTGGGGCGGGCGCCGTGTTGGGTGCGAAGCGGCTCAAGGCCGTCGTCGCCCGGGGCGAGCCCCCCGAGCACGCCGACCTCGAGGCGATCGAGACACGGTACGAGGCCCGCTTCCGCGCCCACCCGGAGGGCCGCGCCAACCGCGCCAGCGGCACGCTCGAGACGGTCGACGCCGCCGACGCGGCGGGCGTCCTCCCGACGCGCGCGTGGACCGCCGGCAGCTTCGAGGCGAGCGACCGCATCGGCGTCGCGGCCGTCCGCGAGCGCGCGACCGACCGCGAGGGGGACGCAGGCGTCCCCGGCGACTTCGATCTCGACGGGAGCGTCCCTCGCGGCGGCCTCGGCATCGCCCTCGGGGCCAACCTCGGCATCGACGACTTCGACGCGATCCTCGAGCTGGGCTCGCGCTGCGACACCCTCGGGATCGACCTGATCGAGGCCGGAAGCGCGCTGGCGTGGGCGATGCTCGCGACGGAGGAGGCCGTCCTCGAGGGCGGGATCCGCCTCGGCGATCCCGAGGGGGCGACGGCGCTCATCGAGGCGATCGCCACCCGGTCGAGCCCCCTCGGCGACCACCTCGCCGACGGCGTCGACGCCGCCGCGGACGCCCTCGGCGGTGACGAGCTCGTCCCGACGGTGAAGGCGATGGCGGCCGCGTCGTACGACCCCCGCCCGGCACCCGCCATGGCGCTCGCGTTCGCCACGAGCGATCGCGGCGCCTGCCACCGCCGGTCGCGGCCGGTCTTCGCGGAGGTCGCCGACGGCGACTGGTCGGACGCCGATCGAGTGGCCGCGGTGCGCCGCGAGCAGGACCGCCGATCGCTGCTTTGGTGCTACATCGCCGACGACGTGACCGCACCCGCGTTCGAGGACGACCTCGGCGTCGCGTACCTCGAGGCGATCGGCCTCGACGTCGACGTCGACGACCTCTTGACCATCGGCGAGCGCGTCTGGACGGTGACCCGGCTGTTCAACGTCCGCGAGGGGGTCGACGCCGCCGACGACGCGCTCCCGGCGGCCTTCCAGCGCCCGCTCGCCGGCGGTCCCACCGCGGGGGCCTCGATCGACCCGGCGGCGTTCGCACACCTTCGCCAGCGGTACTACGCCGCGCGGGGGTGGGGTGCCGACGGACGCCCGACGCACCAGCTCGTCGACCGACTCGGGCTGTCGGCGGCGATCGACGGCGTCACCCCGCTATCGGCGACCCCCTCGGACCCGCCTCAGTCGTAGCCGCGGGCGCGAAGCTCCTCGGTGATCGCGGGGACGACCTCGTGCAGGTCGCCCAGGACCGCCCAGCTCGACTTCTGGATGATGCCCGCCTCGGGATCGGTGTTGATCGCGAGGATGTGCTTGGCCCCCTTGGTGCCGACCATGTGCTGGACGGCGCCGCTGATGCCGGCGGCGATGTAGATCTCCGGGGCGATGCGCTCGCCGGTGAGGCCGATCTGGTCGTCGTGGGGACGCCAGCCCTCGTTGACGGCCGCCCGGGAGGAGCCGACGGCGGCGTCGAGGATCGCCGCGAGCTCCTCGAGCGGCTCGAACCCCTCGGCACTGCCGACGCCGCGACCGCCGCCGATGACGATGTCCGCGTCGGCGAGCGCGATGCCCTCCTCCTCGGAGGGCTCGAAGCGCTCGACCGACACCGCGGTGTCGGCCGCGTCGAGGTCGGGCTCGAAGGCCTGGATGGCGGGCGATTCGCCGCCAGCGTCGGCCTCGACGGGCAGCTCGTGCAACGCCACGGTCAGCAGCTTGCGATCGCCGCCGATGCGGGCGTGTTCGATCAGGCTCCCACCCCAGCGCTGGCGGGTGATGTCGTACTCGTCGCCGACCTCGACGGTCAGGCAGTTCGCCGCCACCGGCCGGTCCGCGAGTGCACCCAGGTGCGCGAGGACCTCCTGGCCCCGGTCGGTGCCGGGGGCGACGACGGCGGTGGCGTCGAGCTCGTCGGCGAGTTGGTCGAGCGCGCGGGCCAGCGCGCGCGGGGCGTACCCGTCGAGGTCGTCGTGCTCGATCCGGTGGAGCGCCTCGACCCCCTGGCCCTCGAGGGCGGGCGCGAGGTCGTCGACGCCATCGCCGAACGCTGCCGCCGAGAGCGTCTCGCCGGCGCCGTCGGCGACCGATCGGGCGAGCGTCAGCGCCTGCAACGACTCCTCGGGGGCCTCGCCGTCGTCGTGCTCGACGAGCGCGAGGACCATCTCAGATCACCTCCAGCTCCTCGAGGACGTCGACGACGGCCGCCGCGGCCGTCGGGCCCTCGCCGAGGATCTCCGCCTCGGCCGCCTCCGCCTCGGGCACCTCGAGGCGGACCAGCTCGAAGCGGTCGTCCTCGTCGGGCTCGACCGCGACCGCCTCGACGGGCGTGCGCTGGGCCTGCATCCGACCGCGCATCGAGGCGTACCGCGGGTGGTTGATCCCCTCCTTCACGGTGACGACGGCCGGGAGGTCGACCTCGAAGACCTCCCAGCCGCCGCTCACCTCCCGCTTGGCCGTGGCGACGTCGCCGTCGACCTCGAGGTCCTTGACGCCCGTGACCACCGGGATGTCCAGCGCCTGGGCCACGCGAACCCCGACCTGGTAGTTCGCGGCGTCGGCGGACTCGTTGCCGAACAGCAACAGGTCGAACCCCACCTCGCCGTCGCCGTGGTCCTCGACGAAGGCGGCGATCTCGGTGGCGACGGCGGACGGTCCGGGGTCGGTGTCGTCGGCTTCGAGGAGCACCGGCTCGTCGGCACCGCGCGCGATGGCCGTGATCAGCTGCTCGGTCGCGTCGTCCGGACCGAGGGTCAACACGGTCGCGGTGCCGCCGTGTTCCTCGATCTGCTGGATGGCCTCCTCGACGGCACACTCCTCGTGCGGGCTGACGGTGAAGCCGAGGCCGAGGTCGTCGACCCCCCGCTGGTCGTCGGTCAGTACGATTCGCTCGCCGGTGTTCGGCACGCGCTTGACGCAGGTCAGGATGTCCATGGCTCTCGTGTGTGGGATGGGGTTGGGACGGCCGGGTCTTCAAGGTCCCCGACCGGGTTCGCCGCTAGGATCGGATGCGCTCGTTGTCCGGGTCGAACAGCGGCCGGCTGCCGACGACCTCGACCGTCACGGGGTGCTGCCCGCCGACGTACTCGACTTGGAAGCTTGCGCCCTCCTCGGCGACCTCGGTCGGCAGGTACGCCATGAGGAGGTGCTTGCCGACGCTCGGGCCGGTTCCGGCGCTCGTCACGTAGGACCGCCGGCCCTCCTCGTCGACGAGCACCGCGCCGCCGCCGTCGAGGACGGGCTCGCCACCGAGCGGGAAGCGCCGGATGCCGTCCTCGCTCACGTGGTCGTCGACGGACAGCGTGCAGAGCTTGGCCGCGGGCTCGTCCTCCATCGCCGCCGCGTAGGCCTCCTTGCCGATGAAGTCGGCGTCCTTGACGCCGTGGAAGGTCAGGCCAGCCTCGACCGGGTCGTACTCGAGCTCGAGCTCGTGGCCGTACAGGCGATAGCCCTTCTCCATCCGGCCGGTCGTGCCGTAGACGCCCATGCCCGCCGGACGGATGTCGTGTGCCGCGCCGGCCTCGGCGATGAGATCCCACAGCCGGGCCCCCTGCTCCATCGGCGCGTAGATCTCCCAGCCGAGCTCGCCGACGTAGGAGATCCGGTATGCCCACGCGTCGACCTCGCCGATCGTTATCTCCTGGTTGGTGTACGGCGGGAACGCATCGTGGGAGACGTCCTCTTCGGCGACCTCCGCCAGGACGTCCCGGGCGTTCGGTCCCCACAGGCCGAGCGTGGTCAGGCTCGAGGTCTGATCGTGGATGACGACGGAGCCGTCGTCGGGCAGGTGGTCCTTGAACCAGGCCTTGTCGCTACCGCCCATGCCACCACCGGTGATGACCCGGTAGCGGTCCTCCGCGAGGCGCACGATCGTCAAGTCGGAGACGAAGCCGCCGTTTGGCGCGAGGATCGGGGTGTACACCGATCGACCCGGCTCGACGTCCATGCGTCCGACGGCGAGCCCCTCGAGGTACTCCATCGCACCGGGACCGACGACGTCGAAGATGGTGAAGCCCATGTCGCCGATCATGGCGACCTTGTCGCGCATGTGGAGGTGCTCGGCGAGGATGATCGGCGACCACCAGCGCGAGTCCCACTCGTGCGGGCGCATCAGGTCGGCCAGCTCGGCGTTGTACCGCTGGAGCAGGTCGCGGTTGGACTCGAACCACTGCGGGCGCTCCCAGCCGGCGGCCTCGAAGAAGAAGGCGTCGAGGTCGCGCTGGCGCTCGTAAAACGGGCTCGTGCGAAGTGGCCGCGACGACTGCCACTGCTCGGCCGGGTGGACGATGCCGTAGATCTTCTGGTAGCCCTCGTGGGAGCGGTTCTTCACGAACCGGCGCGAGTTGCCGTACTCGTAGAACCGGTTGACGTCCGAGGCGTGGATGTCGATGTCGGAGTAGCCCCGCGTCATCAACTGGGCGAGCGCCTTGCCGAAGGCGGGACCCTCCTTGATCCAGATCGCCGCACACGACCACAGGCCGTCGACGTCCTGGAGGCGACCCACGAGCGGACCCCCGTCGGGCGTGACCGACAGGAGCCCGTCGATCTCGTGGTGGATCTCGACGTTCGGGTCGTCGAGCACCTCCGGCATGATCTCGAGGGCGTGTTGCATGGACGGCTCGAAGGCGTCCTGCGTCAGCGGCGGCTGCGTCGGCGACAGCGGCGCCTCCTCGATGGAGGGGACGTCATCGACGTCCCAGAGGATCGGCCGGTGCTCGTACGAGCCGACCTCCATGTCGTTGCCGCTTTGGCGCTCGTACATCTGGGTGTCGACGTCGCGGACGATCGGGTAGTTGATCTCGCCCTCGCCCTCCTCGAAGAGGTCGATCGGGCCGACGCTGATCATCTGGTGCACCGCCGGCGTCAGGGGGATCTCCACGCCGGCCATCTTCGCGAGCTTCGGACTCCACAGCCCGGCGGCGATGACGACCTCGTCGCATTCGACGGTGCCCCGGTCGGTCACGACCGCCTGCACGGCGCCACCCTCGACGACGATGTCCTCGACCTCGGTGTTCGGCGCGAGGTCCAGCGCCCCCTTGTCCTGGGCCCGGGCGCGCATGACCTCGCCCGCGCGGAGCGGGTCGCACACGCCCGCGTCCGGCGAGTAGAAGCCGCCTTTGATGATGTCCTCGTTGATGTAGGGAACGAGCTCCTTGACCTCGTCGGGCGTGAGCAGCTCCGCGGGCTCGCCCCAGGCCTTCGCCGACTGCACCCGGCGCCTGAGCTCGTGCATGCGCTCGTCGGTCCGGGCGACCTCGATCCCGCCCGACGCGGTGAACACGTCCATGTCCCGGTACTGCTCCCGGGCGTCCTGCGTGAGGTGCGTCATCTCCTTCGAGTGCTCGACCGGGAAGATGAAGTTCGAGGCGTGGCCGGTCGATCCGCCGGGGTCCGGCAGGGGGCCCTTGTCGACGAGCAGGATGTCCTCGCGACCCTGTTCGGCGAGGTGATACGCGACGCTGTTGCCGACGATCCCCGCCCCCAGGATGACCGTCCGGGCGTACGACGGCAGGTCGCTCATCGGCACCACCTCCGCACGAGGTCGGCCGTCGGGGCGACCCGTCCCTCGTCGACGTCTCGGTGGATGATTGTGCTCAAAAGAACCATGGTCGAAATTCTCAGGGTCCTGTAGTAATTATTGCGATTGACCCCGCCATTCGGGAACTCCGGCGGGCCGTGGGGTCACCGAGTGGGTCGCTGCGTCGGATCACTCCGGGGGCGCAACCGCGGGCGGGGCGGCGGTGCGTTCGGACTGGATGAGCACGATGCCGCCCAGCACCATCGCCCCTCCAACCAGCACCCCCGGGGAGAGGCTCTCGTCGAGGAGCAAGACGCCGAGGGCGACCGCGACCGGTGGCTCCGCAGTGGTGAGGACGCTCGCGCGACTGGCCTCGACGCGCTCGAGCCCGTACGCGAAGAGGGTAATCGGCGCGGCGGTTCCGAGCAACGCGAGGCCGATGACCACACCCCACTGATCGGTACTCGATGGCACGAACATCGTCCCCGATAGGAGGCCGTAGCCGGCAAACAGGACCGCCGCCCCCGTCATCGCGAGCGTCGAGAGCACGTCCGGGTTGAGGTCCGCGACCGCGACGCGGCTGCCCGTCGTGTAGACCGCGTACGCCACGGCGGCGGCCGACACCAGCGCCAGGCCGAGCGGGTCGACACCGCTCGTATCGAGGCCGACGATCACGACGACACCACCGATGGCGAGGAGCAGCGCGACCAGCTTCCGTCGGGTGACGGCCTCCCCGAGGAGGACGACGGCGATGATGAAGACGTATATCGGGTAGGTGTAGAGGGTGATCACCGCCAGACCGGCGGTGAGGTACACCAGACCCCAGAAGAAGGCCCCCGTGAGGACGGTGTACGCCACCCCGAGGCCGAGCGCACCGGCGGCCTGACGCCGAGGCACGCGGGGCAGACCCCGACGTGCGAGGACGACCGCCCACAACACGACCGCCGCGATCGGGAACCGGAAGCCGAGCATCGTCGCGTTGTTCAACCCCGCCGCGAACCCGAGCTTGCCGAAGACCGCGATCGTGCCGAAGCCCGCGGCGGCGAGCAGGACCATCGCCGCGCCGATCCGTCGCGTCACGCCCCCGGCTATCGGGGCCGAGATGATAAGCGCGGCCAACCGCGCGCGACGTCGAGGATTCGGAGGGCGTTTGTATCGCCCGCGCGAAGGGTCGACCGGAGGCAGCACTGGGGCATCACCCCCGGGCGGCCGGGTCGGCCCGCGGGCCCGGCCGGCGGGCAACCACCGCGGGCGAGCGAACCATGCACCGCGCGCGTTCCCCCGACTCGACCCCCACCGACCGCCCGTCGACCGATCCGCGTCGCCCGGGGGTGGCTCGCCCATGACCGACATCATCGACGGCAACGCCGTCGGCGATGCCATCCGAGCCGACCTCGAGGACAGCATCGCGGAGCTCGAGGGCCACGGCGTGACGCCGGGGCTGGCCACGGTGCTCATGAGCGAGGACCCCGCCAGCTCGACGTACGTCTCGATGAAGCAACGGGCCTGCGAGGAGGTCGGCATCAACGGCATCCATCGGGAGATCGATCCCGACGAGCCGGCCGAGGCGCTGTTCGAGACGGTGACCGAGCTCAACGAGGACCCCGACGTGCACGGCATCCTCGTGCAGATGCCCGTGCCGGACCACGTCGACGACGGCGCCATCCTCGAACACGTCGACCCGCGCAAGGACGTCGACGGGTTTCACCCCGAGAACGTCGGTCGCCTCGTCGCCGGCGAGGCGCGCTTCAAGCCCGCGACGCCACACGGCATCCAGCGGCTGCTCGCCGCGGCCGACGTCGAGACGGAGGGGGCCGACGCCGTCGTCGTCGGTCGGTCGAACATCGTCGGCAAGCCGATGGCCAACCTCCTGTTCCAGAAGGGCCCCCAGGGCAACGCCACCACGACGGTCTGTCACTCGCGGACGCGAGCCCTCGCCGAGAAGACCCGTCGGGCCGACATCCTGGTCGTTGCCGTCGGTCGACCGCGGTTCGTCACCGCCGACATGATCGCCGAGGGGGCGACCGTCATCGACGTCGGCGTCAACCGCGTCGAGGCCGACAACGAGCAGGGCTACGAACTCGTCGGCGACGTGGACTTCGAGGGGGCCAAGGAGGTCGCCGGGGCGATCACGCCCGTGCCCGGTGGTGTCGGACCAATGACGATCACGATGCTGCTTTGGAACGCCGTGAAGGCGGCCGGCGAGCTCGAAGGGATCGATCTCTCGCTCCCCTAGACCAACCGTGACGTGTCGGGACCGGTGACCTCCCCGTCGAGACCCTGCACCACGAACACCCCACGGGTGCGCTTGTAGTAGACGGGCGGGATGGCCGCCCCGAGGAGTCCCGCGATGGTGGGGATCACGAGGCCGTACGACAGTGGGATGAGGAGCATCACCGCGATCAGGAGCACGCCGGCGCTCTTGTGCATGATGAGACCGAGGAAGCTCAACTCCGCCGACCGGAGCTGGAGGATGTTCTCGAGCTTGAAGGCCAACTTCGGATATACGACCATGATCGATCCCCAGAGAGCGAACGCCAGGCTGACCGCGGAGATGACGAGCAGGAGGCCAGTCGGGGGCATACTCGGGGGTATCGATCGTCGGTATTTACCGATTTCCCAAGCTGCAATGACGGTGATCCGACCCACCGATGCTTTTTAGGGTCCCCCGCATCGAGGGGGGTGATGGCCGACGGCGCGGCGGTGGGGTTCGACGACATCGAGGCGGCACTGGAGCGCCTCGACGACCGAACCGTCGTCAAGCGGACGCCCATCGAGCGCAGCTTCTCCCTGGGGAGGATGGTCGACGCCCGCGTGTTCCTCAAGATGGAACACCTCCAGTGGACGGGCTCGTTCAAGCCGCGCGGCGCGTACAACAAGCTGAGGTTCGCGCTCGAGACCGACGGCATCGAGCACGCCATCGCGGCGAGCGCGGGGAACCACGCCCAGGGCGTCGCGCTCGCCGCGACCCGTCTCGGGATCGACTCGACGATCGTCATGCCCACGACCGCCCCCCAGACGAAGGTCGACGCGACGCGGGGATACGGTGCGGCGGTCGAGCTACACGGCCGGGACTTTCGGGCCGCGATGGCACACGCCCTCGATCTCGCCGAGGCGAACCCGGAGGCGACGTTCGTCCACGCGTACGACGACCCGCTCATCGTCGCCGGGCAGGGGACCCTCGGGGTCGAGCTGTACGAGCAGGTCCCCGACGTCGACACCGTGATCGTCCCCATCGGCGGCGGTGGCCTCATCGGCGGCCTCTCGACCGCCCTCGCCACCCTCGCCCCCGAGGTGCGCGTCGTCGGGGTCCAGGCCGAGTCGGCGGCCACGGTCGCCGACAGCCTCGACAAGGGCGGCCCCCAATCGCGAGCGGCCGTCGACACGATCGCCGACGGCATCGCCACGGGTGGCATCTCCGAGCTGACGTACGGGCTGATCGACCGTCACGTCGACGACGTCGTCGAGGTCTCCGACGAGGCGATCGCCCGATCGATCCTCCTGCTGTTGGAGCGCGCGAAGCAACTCGTCGAGGGCGCCGGTGCGGTCACGGTGGCCGGGATGTTGCACGAGGACGTCGACGTCGCCGGCGAGACGGTCGTCCCCGTCCTCAGCGGCGGGAACCTCGACATGCCGATGCTGCAGATGGTCCTCGATCACGCCCTCGCCGAGCGCCAGCAACTCCTGCAACTGCGCGTTCGGATCAGGGACGTCCCGGGTAAGATGAGCGAGCTCGCGGGTATCCTGGCCGCGCACGACGCCAACATTCGGACCGTCCGCCACGAGCGCGCCGTCGAGGACCTCGCCGTCGGCGAGGCGTACCTCGTCTTCCAGGTCGAGACTGCCGGTTCGCGCCACGCCCGTGACATCACCGGCGCGATCGCCGACGCCGGCTACGAGACCTCCATCGCCAACGTCCGACCGGCCGGGTGGGTCCCGGACGTCGAGTAGAATCCGACGAGTCAGTCGCTCCCTCGGGCCCGGCGTACCATCGCCCAGAGCGCGCCGAGGGCGGTTCGGTCGGCATCCTCCGCCCCGCGGAGCGACGCGGCGAGCCCGATCAGCGCGACGACGGCCACCACGGCGATGGGGCCGCCGGTCAAGACGGCCGCGGTCTGCAGGGCCGTCCCGCCGTCGACGAGCAGGACCGCGACCGCCACCACCCCCTGGAAGATCCCCCAGAAGACGATCGCCCCGGTCGTCGGCGCGAGGTGGGTCCTCGAGGCGAGGATGGACACCGCCAACGTCGACGTGTCCGCCGAGGTCGTCATGAAGACGATGATCAGCCCCAGGAACAGGAAGATGAGCAGCTCGCTCAGGGGCAGGGCGTCGAGGATCGGGAACCCAGCGACGGCCTCCGACCCTCCCTCGGCGGCCATCGCCGCCAGCACGTCGACCTCGCCGGTATGTTGCAGCTGCAAGGAGGTTGCCCCCATGAGCACGAACCAGAGCATCGTCACCAGCGAGGTGGCGACCACCCCGGTGAGGACGACCGTTCGGATCGTCCGACCGCGAGAGAGCGCCGCCAGGAAGAGACCGGCGAACGGCGCCCATGAGAACCACCACACCCAGTTCCAGACGGTCCAGTCGGTGACCCACTCGTCGCCGAAGGTGAGACTGAGTGGGACGAACTCGGTCGCGTACCGCCCCAACGCCGTCCCACCCTCGGCGAGGACGAACGATCGAGGGGCGAACAGGAGGAGAAGCCCGACGAGGAGCGCGAAGAGGACGATGTTCACGTTGGCGATCCGACGGATACCGCGGTGGACCCCGCTTTGCGCGGAGAGGATGAAGATGGCCGACAAGCCGGCGACGAACACCACGGGACCGAGGTCGCCCGTCGCGACACCCCACTGATAGGCGATCCCCGTGAGGAACTGCTGGCCGACGAGGGCCACCGAGGTGGCGATCCCGCCGATGGTGGCGAAGATGGCCAGGACGTCGACGAGCCGGCCCCAGACGCCGTCGAGACCGTCGATACCCAGGAAGGGGGTGAGGATCGCGGAGACGCGCAGGGGGGCGTCGCGCTGGTAGACGAAGTACGCGATGGGCACCCCGAGCGCGATGTAGGCGCTCCAGGCCGAGACACCCCAGTGGAACAAGGCCGTGGTCAACGCGGCCGTGATCGCCGCGTCCGACCGCGGCTCGACGTCGAAAAACGGTGGTGGGCTGTCGTAGTGAAACAGCGCCTCCGCCGGACCCCAGAAGACGATCCCCGCAGCGATGCCGGCGGTAAAGAACATGGTGAAGTACACGGGGTAGGTGTAGACCGGTTCGGCGTCTGGACCGCCCAGGCGGACGTCGCCCCACGGTCCCAGGAGCAACGACGCCGCGGCGACGACCGCGAGGAGCATCGGGCCGATGAACAGCCAGCCGAGGTCGCCGAGCAAGACGGCCTGGACGGCCTCGATGGTGTCGAGGGTCGCCCCGGGCGCGAACACCTGGGCGAGGAAGAACGCGATGATGGCCCCGACGGGGACCCCGAAGGCGACCGGGTCCTGCCGATCGAAGAACTCGACGAGCGTCGCTCGGAACGAGAGCCGCCTGATCCGCAGCAGGTAGGCCTCCTCCGACGTGGTGGCCGCCTCCGATCCGGCCCCTTCGAGTGGTAACAGCGCGAGGTAGCCCAGTCCCGCGCCGACGAAGACGAGCGACAGGGCCAGCCAGACCTCGCCGCTGACCTCCGTGCCCACGAACTCGGGGAAGAAGAAGCCGGTGACGATGATCATCCCGGCCAGGACGCACACCGGTAACAGGAGGCGCCTGAGGGCGTCCTCGACCGGCGTGGCCCCGTGCATGGCCATGCCACGCCATGACCCCCGCTCGCCATAAGTTGCGTTGGTTGCCCCGCTAGCCGGTGGAACGATGGGGACGGGTCAGCCCGCGTCGTCGCCCGTCTCCGGTGGCGACCTGGCTCGCTCGATGACCGACTGGCCGATCATCCGCCCACCGATAACCGTCGGGCTGATGACCTCGTCCGCCCCGACGTCCTCGAGCTTGTCGACGTGGTGACGGTCGCTCGCGGCAGCGACGATGAAGATGTCCGGGTTCGTCTGCTTGACGGCGATGATGGCCAGCACGTCCTCGGCGTCGTCCTCGGTGGCGACGACGACGCCGCGGGCGACGTCGATCCGGGCGTCTAGCAGGGTCTCCTTCTCCGTCGGGTCCTCGGTGAGCACGCTGAGTCCCCGGTCGCGAAGCATCGAGGCGGCTTCGGTGTCGGGGGTCACGACGACGAGGTCGACCTCGTCGTGGAGCTCCTCCAGGATCGGGTCGGTGAGTTCGCCGTAGCCGAGGACCAGCACGTGGTCCTCGAGGAGGCGCAACTCGGAGGGGGTCATGTTGCCCACCGCCGCCGCCATTCGCGACTCGATGGCGGGGATGAGCAACGAGCCGATCGCGGCGGTGAACGCGCCCGTTCCGATGACGATGAACGACAGCGTGAACAGTTTGGTCTCCTGAGTGAGCGGGGTCGCGTCGCCATAGCCCACCGTGGCGATAGTCACGATGACGTAATAAAGCGCGTCCGTCCAGTTCTCGATGCCGATGTACTGCTCGCGCATGACGTACGAGCCGATGGTCCCGTACGCGAGCACGCCCACGATCGACGACAGTGCAGCGATCTGGATCGGGGACAGCTCCACCTTCTGATCGAACTGGTTTCGGTTGATGACCAGGAGCGGGAGGGCCACCGCCACCAGCGACAGGAGGAGGACGTCGGTGACCTGTAACGTGACGAGCGGGAGCAATCCTGCGAGCGGCAACACCGCGACGGTGACGTACCACACGACGCGCTTTCGGCGGTTGAGTCCCACCACGAGGCCGCCGAGCAAGAACGAGAAGACGACGCCCCAGATTCGTACCAGCCCCTCCGGCACGTCGACGACCGCCGCGACCGGCCCCTCCATGGCGACGGTGGGCTGGCTGAGGTTCGAAAGGCCCGTGATGAAGGCGACGATGGCGACGATACCGACGAGGCCGACGGTGGGCTTCGCCCCGGAGAACTGCCGCCAGTAGACGAACCGAATCCGTTCGGTGTGGTAGAAGAGTACCTCCAGGGCGGACTCCCCCGGCGCGTCGCCCGCATCCGATGGCAAAGTGACCGGATACAGTCGGAATGAGTACTTATAGGTTCACGCCGCCGGCGGGACGGCTTGCTGGGTCGAAACGGACTTGACAACGCCTGGCAAATGGCGGACGTAGCTGGGACGACCCGGCGCACACCATGAAGACCTGTGCCAACTGCGGCTACGACGTCGAGACCGGTGCGAAGGTGTGCCCGAACTGCGCCTTCGACCCGAAATCGCGGGGGTTGCTTCTCACGGGGTACGTCCTGGCGATCGGACCGATCCTGTGGATCCTGGCGATCGTTTCGATGCCGTTTCTACCCACGCTCGCCGCACCGCTGATGATTATCGGAGCCGGATTCGTCCTGCTGTGCGGACCCATGTACATCGTCTCGATGGCGGCGACGCCCTACCGCTTCGGCCGACTCTTCCTGTTGTTGGGTCGGTAGGGCGTTCTAGCCGAACGTGACAGGTATCGCCGATATTTCTCACGGCAGTTATCACCGGGACCAACTGCCCATGCTCGCTCACACGTGCGGAGGTAGTTCGCCCGACCGGTCGCCGAGCGACTCGACCACGACCCCGACGCAGTCGGGCGATTTTTCGCGCTGAGGGTATTATTCCACGATGGAAACGGTGGAACCAGCATTCGCATGCCAAGATACCGAAACAAAAAAGTCGTTTCAGGGTGCCAATAGTGAACAAAAGCCACCAAAATAAGCCATAACAACCAACCGACACGTATCGACGGCAAACCACCGAGCACGAACGACCTCAAGCAACACCATGAGAATGGGACGGTCGAATCCAACCGGTACGGGGGTACAGCATGAGTGAACAAGACGACGATGGCCCGTTTGGTGAGGGCCTGCAGGTAGAGATATTCCACGCCGAGACCGACCGGGAACCGGGCGACAGGAACTGGCGGGGGTACGGCTTCGATATCCACCCGCAGGTGTTCATCATCTCCGCGGCCATCGTCCTCGCCTTCATCGCCGTGGGTCTCCTGATGCCGGACGACCTCCTCGGGGTGATGGCGGCGGATCCCTTCGAAGCGGTGACCGCTCCGGACTACTGGCCGTGGGAACTCGGACTTCAACACCTGATCGCCGATACCTTCGGCTGGCTCTTCATCCTCGGTGCGAACTTCTTCATTCTCGTGTGCGTGTTCTTCGCGGTGAGCAAGTACGGTAAGATTCGCATCGGCGGCGTCGACGCCGACAAGGAGTTCAGCGACATCTCCTGGATCGCGATGCTGTTCAGCGCCGGCATGGGCATCGGCCTGATGTTCTTCGGCGTCGCCGAGCCGATGTGGCACATGTTCCACGACGGCGTCGCCGAACCCATCTTCGGGGCCGAACCCGGGACGGGCGAGGCCGCCATGACGGCCCTCGGGCTGTCGTACTTCCACTGGGGCTTCCACCCCTGGGCGACGTACGGCCTGGTCGGGTTGTCGCTGGCGTTCTTCTCGTTCAACCGGGGACTCCCTCTGACGTTCAGGTCGATCTTCTGGCCGGTCCTCGGCGAGCGGATCTACGGCTGGTGGGGTCACCTCATCGACATCCTCACCGTGTTCGCGACGCTGTTCGGGCTGGTCACCTCGCTGGGGCTGGGCGCCACTCAGATCAACGCCGGTCTCGACTACCTCTTCGACATCGGTGACAGCACGACGCTACAGGTCGCGATCGTCCTCGGGGTGACCGCGGTCGCCACCATCTCGGTTGCCCTCGGGCTTCGCGGTGGCGTCCGGCGCCTGAGCAACCTCAACCTCTTTTTGATGTTCACCATGATGCTCGTGATACTGATCCTCGGGCCGACCCTGTTCCTGCTCGGCCTCGTCCCCCAGGGCATCGGGGTGTACCTGCAGAACTTCTTCCAGTTCTCGATGCACAGCGAGGCCATCGGCGGCCTCCAGGTGTACGAGTCCTGGACCTCGTACTGGACGATCTTCTACTGGGCCTGGTGGATCGCCTGGTCGCCCTTCGTGGGGATGTTCATCGCGCGCATCTCCCGGGGCCGGACGGTTCGCGAGTTCATGATCGGCGTGCTCGTCCTGCCGGTCCTGTTCTCGTTCCTCTGGTTCGCCATCCTGGGCGGCACGGCGATCGACATGGAACTGAACGCCGAGGGTACCGATCCCGCGAACGTCGGGTTCGCGACGGTGTTGGCCGAGGACGGTGGCTCGCCGGTGGCCATGTTCGAGATGTTCGACAACATGGCGCTGACCGTGCCGCTTTCAATCTTGGCCGTGGTCCTCGTCGCGACCTTCTTCGTGACGTCGTCGGACTCCGGATCGCTGGTCATCGACCACCTGACCTCGGGAGGTAAGCACGACGCGCCGGTGACGATGCGGATCTTCTGGGCAGTCACCGAGGGCGTCGTTGCGGCAGTCCTGTTGTGGGTGGGCGGTGATGCGGCGCTGAACGCGCTGCAGGCCGCAGCGATCTCGGCCGGTCTCCCGTTCGTGATCGTCCTGATCTTCATGGCCTTCGCGACCTACATCGGCTTGCGCAACGAGTACGAGATACTCCAGTCTGAGGAGTTCCTCGAGGCGATCGACATGATGGGCGACACCGACGAGGGTGTCGTCATCCGCCGCGAGGGCGGGGCCGTGGTAACCCAGGTCGAGTCGGACGACTCCGGCGACTGACCGACGGTCGGATACTCATTCGGGTTTTCCGTTCACGCGCTCGGCGACGAGGTCCGTCGACGGGTCGACACGAGGCCATCGGCAGTGACAGTCGGGCCGATGAGAACGAGGACCGCTACTCTCGGATCGTCAGGACCGGGCACTCGGCGGTGCGCACCACCTTCTCGGCGGTCGATCCGATCAGGTACTTGTCGACGGCGCTGCGGCCCGTGGCGCCCATGACGATCAGGTCGACGTCGTGCTCCTCGGCGTACTCGACGATCTCGTCGGCCACGCCGCCGGACTTCACGACGCCGACGCCGTCGATACCTGTGTCCGAGGCGACCTCGACGACGTTCTCGACGACGTCTTCGCCGTACTCGCGGTACTCGGCCATGTCCTCGTCGCCGAGGCCCACGGTCAGGATGTAGTGCGCCTGGGTCTCGACCACGTACAACGCGTGTACCGTGGCCCCAGTGGCCTTGGCGAGTTCGATGCCGTGCTCGGCAGCGATCTTGGCGATCTCGCTGCCGTCGGTCGCGATGAGGATGTTGTCGTACACTGGTGGCCCTCCTGCAGATGGCTTCACCCGAACAAACAATAAAATTTATGATGGATATATCTGTGATGTACGGTTCCTCCCCGCGTCGGCCCCCGTTCGGCGACCGAAGAGGGGGGTGCCTGCTCAGGCGGCCGTCGAGGCCGTGGGCAACCGCCTCGCGAGGATGGCGACCACGAGATGCCCCGGTAGACAGACGAGCAGGGCGACCGCGATGAGACCCCAGCCCTCGACCCCCAGCGCGACGGTCCCGAAGTAGGTCGATAGCGGCGTGTACAGAATCGCCAGGTGGGCCGCGAGCGAGGCGCCGATCGCCACGCCGAGGAACCGGTTCGACCACGTCGGCGTCTCGCGCACCCATCGAATGACGAACAGCTTCTCGAACTCGGCGACGACGAACGCGGTGAAGACCACCGTCATGGCGTACGCCGTCGTCGTCTCCGCGCCCCCCAGCGCGACGAACATGAGCCCGAGCATGACGGCCGTCGTGACCGCACCGAGGCCACCGATGAGCGCGAGCATCTGGTGGCCGATGATGCCCGCGTCGGCCGAGCGCGGCGGATGCGCCATGACGTCGCCCGATTCGGGGTCGACCCCGATCGCCAGCGCGGGGAGGCCGTCGGTCAGCAGGTTGATCCACAGCAGCTGCACGGCGGGCAGGATCAGGTAGCCGAACAGGGAGGCGATGACGACGATGGCCACCTCCGCGACGTTTGCCGAGAGGAGGTACGCCACGAACTTCCAGATGTTGTCGAAGACCGCGCGACCACGCTCGATGGCCCGCGCTATCGTGGCGTAGTTATCGTCCAGGAGCACGATGTCGGAGGCCTCTCGGGCGACCTCGGTCCCACGGATGCCCATCGCGACGCCGACGTCGGCGTTCTTGATCGCGGGGGCGTCGTTGACGCCGTCGCCGGTCATCGCGACCCGGTGGCCGTTCGCCTGCAATGCGTCGAGGATGCGAAGCTTGTGCTCGGGGGTCGCCCGGGCGAAGACCGACGTGTCGCCGACGCGCTCGCGCAGCCCCTCGTCGTCCATCGCCTCGAGTTCGCGTCCCTCGAGGACGTGCGCCTTGATGCCGACCGCCTCGGCGATGGCGACGGCCGTGCGCGCGTTGTCGCCGGTGATCATCTTGACCTCGATGCCCGCCCCGCGGGTGGCCGCGATCGCCTGTCGGACCTCCTCGCGCGGCGGGTCCAGCATGCCAGCGAGACCGACGAAGGTGAGCTCGTCGTGGAGGTCGTCGGGGCACTCGGCCTCGGGCGCCTGCGCGACGGCGAGCACCCGCAGCGCATCCTCACCGAAGGCCTCGACGGCCGCCTCGATGTGTCGGCGGCGCGTCGGCGTCATCGGCTCCACTCCGTCTGCGGTGCGGACTCGCGAGCACCGATCGAGGACGACCCCGGGTGCGCCCTTGACGTGTCCACCGGCCTCGCCGTGGACGGTCCCCATCCACTTCTCCTCCGAGGAGAACGGCACCTCAGCCGTGCGGTGGTGGCGCTCGCGGAGTGACGCCACGTCGAGGCCGAGGCGCTCGGCCACCTCGACCAGGGCTCGCTCGGTCGGGTCGCCGTCGATATCCGTGGCGTCGTTGCAAAGCGCGACGGTCCGCGCGAGCGCGTCGACCCGGGAGTCCTCGAGGTCGGCCACCCCCGCCTCGATCGCCTCGGTCGGCACCCAGAGGCGTTCCACCGTCATCTCCCCGCGGGTGAGCGTTCCCGTCTTGTCCGTGCAGATGACGTCGATGCTCCCGAGGCCCTCCACGGCGGGCAGGTGGCGGACCAGGGCCCGCTCCGCCGACATGGTGCGCACGCCGAGGGCAAGCGTGAGGGTGACCACCGCCGGCAGTCCCTCGGGGACGGCGGCGACCGCGAGCGAGATGGCCGTCAGGGCGGCCTGGACCGCGTCCGTCCCTTCGAGCAGGAGCAGCGCCGCCACGGCCACCGACAGGGCGAGCACCCCGAGGCCGAGGCGTCGGCCGAGGACGTCCAGCTCGACCTGCAGCGGCGTCGCCGTCTCGCCAGTCGCCTCGAGCGACGTGGCGATCCGACCGAGCTCGCTCTCCATGCCGGTGGCGGCGACGACCGCCGTCGCGCGCCCGCGAGCGACGCTGGTGCCCTTGTAGACCATCGAGGTTCGCTCCGCGAGGTCGGTCCCCGCGGAGACCGCCGCGGGGCCCTTCGAGACGGGGAGGCTCTCGCCGGTCAACGCGGCCTCGTCGACGGCCAGCTCGGTCGCGTCGAGGATTCGCGCGTCGGCGGGGACGACGTCGCCGGCCTCGAGGCGCACGACGTCGCCGGGGACGATCTCCGTCTCCAGCACCTCGGTCGCCTCGCCGTCGCGCAGGACCGTCGCCGACGGCGTGGCCAGCTCGCGCAGCGCCTCGAGGCTTCGCTCCGCCCGGTAGTCCTGGACGAACCCGAAGATGCCGTTGGCGACGAGGATCGCCGCGATGAGGACCGCGTCGACGAGGTGGCCCACCAGGGCCGACAGCGCCGCCGCACCGAACAGGATCCAGATGAGCCAGTTGTCGAACTGCGCGGCGAGGATGGCCGCCAGCGAGCGCACCTCCCCCCGGGCGATCTCGTTGGGGCCGTGCGTCTCGAGGCGGCGCGTCGCCTCGGTCGACGGCAGCCCCGAGCGATCGCTCTCGAGGCGCTCGAGGACCTCGTCGGGGTCGAGGGCGTGCTCGGGCGTCGACACGGGGCGTCCCATCGGCCGGACGGGTAAAGGGGTGTCCGGTTCCGGGTGTCGGCGACGAAACCGTCATCCCCGCGGGGATGGTACCGGTGCTATGGCACGGATCGGCACCACCAACGTCGGCGACGGGGACCGCCTGCTCCGCCTCGTCCTGGGAGCGCTCCTGGCGGTCGTCGGCGTCACGGGGCTGGCCGACTACCTCGCCCTCGAGGCGTGGATCGCCGCCATCGCGCTGGTCGTCGGCACCATCCTCATCGCGACCGGCCTCGCTCGACGCTGTCTCATCTACCGGGTCGGCGGCCTCGATACCACCCGGTGAACCCGCTCAGACCACGAGGGCCGGCCGCGTCAGCTGCTGGATGACGCGATCGGTCACGCTGCCCATCCGACCGTGTCGGCGGTGGCCGTGACCCTGGTAGCCGAGCACGACGAGGTCGGCGTCGATATCGTCGGCGTAGGCGACGATGGTCTGATGCGGCGTCCCGTGGCGACAGGCGGTCTCGACCGCCACCCCGCGGTCGGCCCCCTCGGCCTCGATCGCCTCGAGCTCCGACTTGGCCC
Organism: Halobacteriales archaeon; assembly: GCA_046543335.1. Taxonomy (GTDB): domain Archaea; phylum Halobacteriota; class Halobacteria; order Halobacteriales; family SKSH01; genus CAZCYF01. The sequence continues at coordinate 61,498 of JBKGZP010000001.1, read as the reverse complement.
ACTCCTCGATCGCGTCGGTCCTGAGCTCGCTCGCACTGAGCGCCGGTTCGGCGTACCGATGGGTGTCGACGACGTAGACGGCGTGGAGGGTCGCGTCGTGCCCCGACGCCTCGAGGAAGGCGTGCTCGAGCGCCCGTCGTGAGGGTTCGCTCCCGTCGAAGGCGATCAGGATTGTCTCGTACATGACCTCCGCTACGAACGCCGACCACAAGAACGCGGCGTCGGTTCCCGGGAACTCGGCACGAGCGCGTCGGCAACCGGACCGATTCACTCGCCGTCGTCACGCGCCCCTCATGAGTCCCCGGTGGCGGGAGTCCTCACCGGGTCGTCCAGCTCGGCTGCGGGATGAATCGACTCGCCAGACGGAGGCTGACGAGCACGAGCAAGGCGAACAGGGCGGTCGACAGCAGGATCGGAGAGACGTCCGCGCCGGCCGTCTCCGTCAGCGTGTAGCCGAGGATGAGCACGGCCAGGGCGATCGCCACGAGGCCGAGGGTGCCACCGATCGCCTCCAGCAGGTCGTCGACGTTGATCGGAACCCGTCGTTGTGCCAGTGCCATACGAAACGATACGCGGATCCCGCTCAAGAAGGGTCGAAGCGATTCCCAGTTCGTGAAAACCGGGAGGGGCATGGCACAGACCTATGGCGTCGCGGTGCCCACGTCTCGCCATGTACGAGGTCATCCTGTTCCCGACCGACGGGAGCGGTCCCGGCGATTTGGCGCTCGACCACGCCGTCGACCTGGCCGAGGCCTACGGTGCCCGGCTCGAGGTGGTCTCGGTCGTGGACACGGGCGTCGGGACCGAGGCGGGCGTCGTCGACATCTACGCGTCCCTCGAGGACGCCGCCGATCGGGCCATCGCCGACGCCGTCGAGCGTGCCCGCTCGGCCGGGCTGGACGACGTCCGGGGCACGGTGTTGCAGGGCACCCCGCATCGGGCGATCCTCGAGTTCGCCGACGAGCGCGACGTCGACATGATCGTGATGGGGACCCACGGTCGGACGGGGCTCGACCGGTACCTCCTCGGCAGCGTCACCGAGAAGATCGTCCGTCTGGCCGATGTGCCGGTCCTGACGGTTCGCACGACCGAGGCGCCGGCGTGAGCCCCGGCAACCGGAACGCGTAGGTAGCGCGACCGGGTACCACCGCCGAGGGACCACATCGTCGATGGAGCTGCTCGCGAACCTGACCCTGGTGTTCACCGCGGGGTTCGTCACCGCCCTGGCGACCGGGCTCGGGGCCCTCCCGTTCTTCTTCCTCGACGACATCCGCGACCGGTGGAACGTCCTGCTGTGGGGCCTGGCCGGCGGCATCATGGTCTCGGCCTCGGTCTTCGGCCTCGTCGACGAGGGCCTCGCCGAGGGGACGATCGTCGAGGTCGGCGTGGGGGGCGCCGTTGGCGTGGCGCTCGTCGTCGTCGCGCGCGTCGTCATCTCGGGGGCGGACCTCGACCCCCGGCAGTACACGGAGGCCGACTTCAAGAACCTCGTGTTGATCCTGGGGATCCTGACCGTGCACAGCTTCCCCGAGGGCGTCGCCGTCGGCGTCTCCTTCGCCGACCTGAACCTCGGGACGGGACCGATGTTCCTCGGGTTCACCGTCCCGGTGCTGGCCATCTTCATGACCGTCGCCATCTCCATCCACAACATCCCCGAGGGGACGGCCATCTCCATCCCGCTTCGGGCGATGGGCGTCTCGGAGTGGCGGATGGTCTGGTGGGCCGTCTTCTCGAGCCTGCCGCAGCCGATCGGGGCCGTGATCGCCTTCGCCTTCGTCCGCATCGCTCGCGAGTTCCTCCCCTACGGCTTCGGCTTCGCCGCGGGGGCAATGATCTTCCTGGTGCTCGTGGAGTTCATCCCCGAGGCGCTCGACACCGGTGCCGAGCTCCCCGGCGGTGGCAGGCGGGAGCTCGTCGTCGGGTTCCTCGTGGGCGTGCTCGTCATGGTGCCGCTGTCGTTCGTGTAGGGTGGCGACGGTGAAACGGCGATCGAAGCCAATCGGAGGCCTACAGCGGCGAGCGTGGAGGTCTCGCCCATGCCCTCCCGTCGATCGGTCCTCGCGGTGGCGGCCGCATCGACGACCGGCGTGCGCGCCGGCTGCGTCACGATCGGGGCGCGTCGGATCGATCACCGTCGCCCGGCGACCCCGCCGACGGTCGAGCCATCCGAGGAGGACTCCCGTGTCGACGGGTCGCCACACCCGAACGACCGGCCCGTGGTCGGCGACGATGCCGCCCACGACGATCGGATCGACTCGTGGGACGACCACTCCCCCGGCGACGCGATGCCCGACGCGCCCCCCTGCCCGATCGAGACGGTCGAGGGCGTTCCCCCTGGTGACCACCCCGTCCAACGAGACCCCCACGTCGGCGTTCGACGTCTGGCTGATGAACGACCGAGCGGCGGTCCGGGGGTTGCTCGACGACCACCCGTCCATCGACGACGAGGTGCGCGAGGCGCTCCTGGACGTCGAGTGCTCCGAGCGGGCCCTGGCGGACGTCCTGACCGGCGCGGGGTCGCGCTCGGTCGGCATCCGATGGGCCCGCGTCGAACCGACCGACGACGGGGGCCACCTCCACGGCTACTGGACGCTGCCCTACCTCCGAACCGCCGACTCTCGCCATCGCACCTCGACGGTCGCCGTCGACCACGGCGCCGAGCCGCCGGGATTCGCCCGGTGGAGCGTCACGCGCTCGCCGGACGAGAGTGCACGCGAACGCCACCGAGGGGCTCGTCGCGGTACCGTAGGTCAGGACTCGGGGTCGTCCGCGCCGGACCACACCGGCCGGAGCGAGTTGCCCACCACGAGCAGGCTGCTCGAGGCCATCGCGACGGCGGCGAACAGCGGGTTGATCACCCCCGTCACGGCGAGCGGGATCGCCACCGCGTTGTAGCAAAACGCCCACCCGAGGTTCTGCTTGATGCGGCGGTTCGTCCCCGCGGTGATGGCGAACAGGTCGGGCACCCGGTCGAGGCGGTCGCCGACGAGCACGGCGTCGGCCGCGTCGGCGGCCAGCTCGGTCCCACCGGCCAGGGCGATCCCCAGGTCCGCCGCCGCCAGCGCGGGCGCGTCGTTGCTTCCGTCGCCGACCATGGCCGTGCGCTCGCGCGCCGCGAACCGACGCACCGCCTCGGTCTTCGCGGCGGGGGCGACCTCGGCGTAGACGGCGTCGACCGCCGGGTGGGCCTCGTAGCGACGGGCGGCCCGCGGGTCGTCGCCCGTGAGCACGACGATGCGGTCGGCCTCGTCGGCCACCCGATCGACGACGTCGGCCCACCCCTCTCGCGGGCGGTCCCCGACGGCGATGACGCCGCGGACGGCGCCCGCCCAGCCGACGACGACGGGTACCCACCCCGCGGCGCGAGCCCCGTCGACCGCGTCGCGAACCCCGCCGGACATCGACCAGGCGGGGGACTCGAACAGGTCGGGGTGGCCGACCTGCGCGTCGCCGTCGACCGCCCGGACGCCGCGGTCGAGCACCTCGACGTCGGCGGGTGCCCCACCGCTGACGGCCCCGCCGTCGGCCGCCCCCGGGTCCGCCGCCACGATGGCCTCGGCGACCGGGTGGGTGGTGGCACGCTCGAGGGTGGCGGCGCGTTCGATGAGTCGTTCCGGGGCGACGCCATCCGCGACCTCGACGTCGACGACCTCCATCGCCCCGTCGGTGAGCGTCCCCGTCTTGTCGAAGACGATGGTCCGGATCGCGGAGCCGTGCTCGAAGACGGCGTTGGAGGTGACGACGATCCCGCGGCGCGCCGCGTCGCGGACGCCGCTGGCGACGGCGAGGGGGGTCGCCAGCCCGAGAGCGCACGGGCAGGTGACGATGAGCACCGTCAACGCGATCAGCGCCGCGTGCGTCGGCGAGGCCCCGAGGGCGAACTGGCCGACGCCGACGACGACCGCGAGCGCGATGACCGCCGGGACGAACACCGCCGCGACGCGGTCGACGAGGCGCTGGATGGCCGACTCCGAGCTCTGGACGTCCCACAGGAGTTCGACGATGCGGTCGAGCGTACTCGTCAGGTCCGCGTCCGCCTCGACGACGATCGGGTTGTCCGTCACGAGGGTGCCGCCGCGGACCTCGTCACCCGGTCGCTTCGTCACCGGCAGCGACTCGCCGGTCAGCAGCGACTCGTCGACGGCGGCGGTCCCCTCGGTGACGGTTCCGTCGAGCGGGATCCGCTCGCCGGGGCGGACCGCGAGGCGGTCGCCGGGCTCGACCGCCTCGACGTCGACGGTCGACCCGTCGGCGAGACGGGCGGTCGTCACGCGGTTGGCCGTCAGCGTCGAGACGAGCCCGATCGACCGGCGCTTTACCCGGGTCTCGTAGTGCGCGCCCGCCGTGACGACGAGGACGATCGCCACGGTCACGTCGAAGTAGAGGTCCGTGCGACCGACGAGCATCGCCAGCGTGGAGTAGGCGTACGCGCTCGAGGCCGCGAGCCCGACGAGGAGGTCCATGTTCGGCTGACCGGCCCGGAGGCTGACGTACGCCCCCCGGAGGATCGGAAAGCCGGTGTAAAACAGCACGACCGAGGCGAACAGCCAGATTTGGGCGAAGAGGTAGCGACCGTCGACCCCGCCGAGGTCGACCAGCGGCTCGTAACCGAAGTACGTCGGGTAGAGGAAGAGGACGTACCAGAGCATCGTCATCATGCCGAAGAACCCCCCGCCGACGAGGAACCGCACGAGGTCGGACCCGTCCGAGGCGGGCGGGTCCTCCCCCTTCAGCCGCGCCTCGTAGCCGGCCGTCGAGAGGCGTGTGGGGAGGACGTCGCCGTCGAGGCGGCCGGGGTCGTAGTCCACCCGGATGGTGTCAGTGGCGTAGCTCGCGCGCGACTCGACGACCCCCGGTAACTCCTCGGCGGTCCGTTCGAGGAAGCGCTCGCAGGTCGCGCAGTGCATCCCGTCGACGTGGAGGTACGCCGTCTCGGCCTCGGGGGCGGTGGTCTCGGATGCCGACGCGGCCGCCCCGGAAGACGGTGCCATTGCACCGAGGTCGTCGGCCAGACGGGCGCAGCCGTCGCTGCAGTATGCCGAACCGTCGACGGTCGGGCGCGACCCGCAGAAGGCGCACGGCGTCATCGCGGGAGACGATCACCGCCTCACGCGGCGACGGAGGCCGATCGCTCGGCGCCGCCCATCGAGTACACGAGGCTCGCCGTGATGAGCACGACGTTCACGGCCGCGATGAGGATCGCGGGGTCGCCGCGGTCGAGCCAGTACAGTACGGGCGGCACCAGGCCCAGCAGGGCCAGCAGCACCACCCGCTCCGGGGCGAGGACCATGTGGTCGGCGATTCGGGACTCGTCGTATAAAGTCTGTTGCCGCTCCCACCGCCCGGGAGCCGGGCTAGCATTAACTCAAGGGAGCAAAAACACCCGAACATGGTCGAGGGTGAACCCGTCGCCGAGGGCGTGTCAACAACCGAACCAATCGATGATGAGTTCAGCCCGCGGGGGACGCTCGCGCTGATCGCCCTGTACTTCGTCATCCTGCTCGGATCGTGGGTGTACCTCTACTTCGTCGAGTTCCTGGGCAACGACCTGACGGTCATCGGGTGACCATGCACGTCCACGCGTACGAGAAGCTCTGGCTCGGCATGGCCCTGGTGTTGATCCTGTTGCTCATCGGGACGGTCACCTACGGGGCACTCGGGCCGGGCATCGCGATGATCGCGGAGGCCGACGACCCCCTCAACCCGGACGCGCTCGACGAGGACGAGCGCTTCGCCGACCCGCGCGTCGAGCAGGTCGGCCCCGACGAGTACGAGGCCTACGTCGTCGCCCGCCAGTTCATCTTCCAGCCCGACCCGATCGTCGTCCCCGCGGACAGCACCGTCACCTTCGAGGTGACCTCCGGGGACGTGATCCACGGCTTCGAGGTCGTCGGGACGAACGCGAACGTGATGGTCGTCCCCGGCGAGGTCAGCCGGATCACCGTCGAGGTCGACGAGCCGGGGACCTACGGCATCATCTGCAACGAGTACTGCGGCGCGGGGCACCACGACATGGAGGGCACCCTCGAGGTCGTCCAGCCGGATGAGTTCGACGGGGGTGACGACGAATGAGCGCGGCGGAGCGCTCCTTCTACGACCGCTTCCCCGAGGAGGCCAGGGTGGTGCGAGCCTCACTCGTTGGGTCGTTCCTCGCGCTCGCGCTGGGGGCCTTCTTCGGCATCGTGCAGACCCTCCACCGCACGGACGTGTTGCGCATCATCGACTCCGCGGACTACTACACCGTCCTGACGGCCCACGGGGTCTTCCTCGTCATCAGCTTCACCATCTTCTTCCTCGTTGGCCTGTTCCTCTGGGCGGTCACGCGCAGCCTCGACCGGCCCGTCGTGGACATCCGGTTCACCTGGACCTGGTACGTCCTGATGTCACTCGGCATCACGATGACCGGCATCTCGATCCTCGCGGGGTTCACCGACCTCGTCGACATGAGCGCTGACGTGCTGTTCACCTTCTACGCGCCGCTGCAGGCGCACCCGCTGTTCTACACCGGTCTCGCGGTCTTCCTCGTCGGCTCCTGGATGGCGGGTGTCGATTACTTCCGCAGCTACGTCGCATGGCGCCGGGACAACCCCGGCGAGCGCATCCCGCTGCAGACGTTCATGGTGCTGACGACGATGCTGATGTGGTACATCGCCACGTCGGCGATCGCCATCTCGGTGCTCGTGTTCCTCCTGCCGTGGTCGGTGGGTGTGCTCGACCACGTCAACAACCTCCTGACGCGGACGCTGTTTTGGTTCTTCGGCCACCCGGTGGTCTACTTCTGGCTGATGCCGGCGTACCTGCTCTGGTACACCGTCATGCCGAAGCTCGCCGGTGGTCGGCTGTTCAGCGATCCCCTCGCCCGGGTCGTCTTCGTGCTGTTCTTGCTGTTGTCGACGCCGGTCGGTATCCACCACCAGTACGTCGATCCCGGGATCGCCGAGGGCTTCAAGGTCATCGCCATGACGAACACGATGTTCCTGTTGCTGCCGAGCCTCCTGACCGCCTTCACGGTCGTCGCGAGCATCGAGTACGGCGCCAGGCGCCGGGGTGGGACCGGGCTGTTCGGCTGGCTTCGCCACCTGCCGTGGCGCGACCCGGCGTTCACGGGGATGGCGCTCGCGGGGCTCATGTTCGCCGCCGGCGGGTTCTCGGGGATGGTCAACGCCGGAATGAACCTCAACTACCTGATCCACAACACCGTGTGGGTGCCCGGCCACTTCCACCTCACCGTGGGGACGGCGGTCGCGCTGACGTTCATGGCCGCCACCTACTGGCTGTGGCCGCAGATCACCAACCAGCCCATCTGGAGCCAGCAGGTCGGGTTGTTGCAGGTCGTGATGTGGTTCGTCGGGATGGGTCTCATGTCGAACGCCATGCACGCCCAGGGCCTGCTGGGGGTGCCCCGGCGCACCGCCGAGCCCGAGTACGCGGGCTTCGCGTACGACACGGCCTTCGGCGGCTTCGCGGAGCTCAACCTGCAGATCGCCGTCGGTGGCACGCTGTTGTTCCTCTCGGCGTCGCTGTTCATAGCGAACATCGTCGTGACGATGTGGCGCCCGCGATCGATCGGCCACGGGGCCGACCTCCCGCCCGCACTGTCGGGACCCGACGACGGCCCGGCCGTCCTCGACAACCTCCGGCTGTGGACCGCGATCGCCGTCGTGCTCGTCCTGCTCGCGTACGCGTTGCCGGTGGCGGCGATCGTCGCACGAAGCGGCCTGCTCGGCCCCGGCGGGAACCCGGTGCCCGTCGCCATCGACCTCATCGTGACCGCGCTCGGGTGGCTCGCCTCGGGGGTGGTGGTGTGACCGACGACACCTTCACCCGCGGCGGACTCCTGGTCGGCCTGGCGATCGTCGGAATCGTCCTCTACGAGCTCCGGACGCTGGCCGAGTTCGTCGGCATCAGCGTGCCCCTCATCCCGTACCTGCTGGTCGTCGTGGTGGTGCTCGTCGGGGTGTACGTGGGCGCGGTCATGACGGGTCGACTCGAGACGAGCCCCGGCACCGGGACGCCATGAGCGCCGAGGTAACGACGTCGGCCGGTGCGAGATCGACCCGGTTCGAGGTCGAGCTTCGACGGTTCAAGCGAGCCGTCCTCGCGGGGGCGCTCGTCGGGGTCGGCTACCTCGCGGTCGTCCTGCTCGACCTCGGCGTACGCCAGCCCGACGTGGTGGACCCGACGCGCCTCGCGCACCCCCTGTTCTGGCTCGTCACCGTGGCGATAGCCGTCTCGAGCGTCGGTACGCCCCGTGACCGCCTGGCGCCGTGGGCGATCGCGCTGGGCGTCGGCTACGCCGGCGCCCTGGCGGCGCTGAGCGGCCTGCTCCGCCTGGGCGGCGACGCGGTGGGCGTCACCGTCGTCCCGGCCGTGCCCGGCTGGGGGCCGCTCGTCGTGGTCGAGCTCGCGGGCGTGCACCTCTCGATCGTGCCGTTTCAGGTGGTGGGCTACCTCGGACTGGGCTACCTCCTGGCGCGGGCGTCGACGAACGCCCCCCGATCGGCACTGGGGGGCCTGTTGGGGGTCGCGACCTGCGTGGGATGTCTCGCCTCGGCCCTCGCCGCGGGGGCGTCCGCGCTCGGGTTCGCGGCGAGCCTCGGGATCGGTACCTCGTACACGGCCGCCACGATCGGCCTGATCGTCGTCGCCGTCCTCCTGGTGCTGGTCGTCAAGCGCACCGAGGCGGTCGTCCCGGGACCGCAAGGGTCGAACGCCTCGACCGCGTAGTCCAGCCATGGCCACCGACTGGCAGGACGCGCTTCGCCACCAGCGCGAGCACAAGGACGAGTACTTCAAATCGCACCCGCACTCGCCGATTCCGCCAGCCGAGCGCGAGGCGTTCGACGGGCTGCGGTACTTCCCCATCGATCCCGACCTCCGCTTCGAGCTGTCGCTGCACGAACACGACGAGCCCGAGACCGTGACCGTCGGGACGAGCACCGGCGGCGAGCAGGCGTACCGTCGCTGGGGCGAGTTCCGCTTCGAGGTCGACGGCGAGATGGTCGGCCTCCAGGCGTACAAGGCCGACCCGGACGACGACCGCCTGTGGGTGCCATTCCGGGACGCGACCAGCGGCGAGGAGACGTACGGCGCCGGCCGGTACATCGACCTCGAGGCGGACCGCCACCGCCTCGGCGACGGTCGCTGGATCCTCGACTTCAACGAGGCGTACAACCCGACGTGCGCGTACTCCGACCACTACGAGTGCCCCCTGCCGCCGATTGAGAACTGGCTCGAGGTGGCGATCGAGGCGGGCGAGAAGGCGTACCACTGACGACCGGCTACTGGAACATGCTCGCCGCGGCCGGCTGGGGCGGTTCCTGCTCCGCGGCCATCTGCTGGTAGTGCTCCGCGATCTGTTGCATCTGTTTGCGGATTTCCTCGGCTTGCTCCTTGAGCTCGCCCGTGTCGATGTCGAAGTCGACGAGCGGCTCCAGGGCGTTCTCGATGACCGATCGGGCGGCCTCCGGATCGGGCAGGAACGGGTGCGCGCGCACGACGAGCAGTGCCGCCGGGATGCCGGCGTGGTAGCACTCGCGCACGAGGGCGCCCGTGACGCCGCCAACGAGCCCTGGGTCGTCCCCGAGCTCGATGCCGGCATCCACAAGGTCAGCCTTGACCGCCGGGTCGGTCGCCACCCCGATGATCTCGCCGATTTGCTCCTCGCTCTCGGCGGCCGCGCCGGCGAGGAAGACCGCCCGGTCGAACTCGGTCGCCAGGTCGCCGAGGACGCACTGGCTCAGGGGTTCGAACGACTGCGGGGGGAGCGCGAGGTCGCTTTTCAGCGTCATCACGGGCGGGTTCTCGCCGGCGTAGACGCGGACCAGGTCCTGCACCAGGCCATCGGTGAAGGTCACCACCGGGGGGAAGTCGTCGGAGTAGATGTTGCCGAAGTGCTCGAGGCCGAGCTGGTTGGTGACCTGGTCGACGGCGATCGCCGCCACCAGGCCGTGCCCTGGGAAGCCCTCGATGAGGGTGGGGGACTCCGCCTCGAGGTCACCGAGCTGCTCGAAGGTCGCCGGATGCATCTCGTTCGCCATGGGGCGCTCTGTGGGGCCCATCGACGGCCAACGCCTTAGTGTGTGCGGGCCGACGACGGGCGGGTCACTTGTTTGACTCGCGCAGGTACAGCGAGAAGCTGAACAGGATCAACGTGGTCCCCGCGAAGACCATCTCGCCCATGGCCAACAGCGCGAGGGTGGCGAGCAGGAACACGGCCATCCCGACGAGCCCGACGATCGCGAGGCGTTTCGACATGGGTGAACTCGGCCGGGTCGACTCGGCGGGGTACCAATAGCGTGACGGCTCAGTCGTCGCCGACCGCCCCGTCGACGGGCTGGACCTCCGCCGCGGCGGCCTTGTACTCGGGGATCTTCGCGAGCGGATCCATCACGTTGTTCGTCAGGTTGTTGCCGCGGGCGTCGGAGAAGTGCGGGGTCGTCCAGATCGAGCCGGCCTTGATGTCCTCGGTGACGTTCGCCTCGACGACGATCGCGCCACGGCGGGAGACGACCTTCACGTAGTCGCCGTCCTCGATGCCACGCGCCTCGGCGTCGGCCGGGTGGATGTCGACGAAGTTCTCCGGGGTGCGCCGCAGGAGCGTCGGCGACCGCGTGCTCATCGTGCCGGTGTTGTAGTGCTCCTCGAGGCGGCCCGTGGTGAGCACGAGGGGGTACGCCTCGTCGGGCACCTCCTTGGGTTCCTGGTGGAGGACGCCCCGGATGACCCCGAGGCCGTCATCCGTGTCGAAGGAGTCCTCGTAGAGGAACTGGTCGCCCTCGTCGCCCACCTCGTAACACGGCCACTGGATGCCCTCGTGGCCGAGGCCGTCGTACGTGATCCCGTGATAGATCGGCGCGACCGTGCGCAGCTCCTCGAAGACGTCCTCCGGGGTGTCGAAGTCGAAGCCCTCGCCGAACAGGCGCGTGCCGACCTCGCACAGGATGTCGAGGTCGTGGCGGGTGTTGCCCGGCACGGACGTCGCGGGGCGCATCAGCTGGACGCGTCGGTCGGTGTTCGTGACCGTCCCGCCGCGTTCGGCCCAGGAGGTCGCCGGCAGGATGACGTCGGCGAACTCGGCGGTGTCGGTCATGAAGATGTCCTGGACCAGGAGGAACTCGAGGTCGTCCATGCGCTTTTCGACCTCGAGGGAGTCGGGCTCGCTCATCACGGGGTTCTCGCCCATGATGTACAGCCCGTGGATCTGCTCGCCGATGGCGTTCGAGATCTCGACGTTCGTCAGCCCCGGCTCCGGCGGCACCTCGAAGCCCCAGACCGCCTCGACCTCGGTGCGCGCCGCGTCGTCGTCGACGTTGATGTACCCCGGGAGGACGTTCGGCATGGCCCCCACGTCGCAGGTGCCTTGGACGTTGTTCTGGCCGCGAAGCGGGTTGACACCGGTACCCGGGCGGCCGAGGTTGCCGGTGATGAGCGCGAGGTTGACCTCGTTCTGGACGTTGTCGACGCCGCAGGTGTGCTGGCTCATCCCCATGCCGGTGAAGATCGCGGCGTTGTCGGCCTCGGCGTAGATCCGGGCGGCCTCCTGGATGTCCTCGAGCGGCAGGCCGCAGATGTCGGCGGCCTCCTGCATGTCGAAGTCGGCGAGGGTCGCCTGCAGGTGGTCGAACCCGCGGGTGCGCTCCTCGATGAACGCCTCGTCGTGCAGCCCCTCATCGAGGATGGTCTTGATGACGATGTTCAAAAGCGGGATGTCCGTCCCGGGTTTGTGCTGGAGGTGGATGTCGGCGTCGCGGGTGGTCTTGTTCGCGTGTGGATCGACCTGGATGATCGTCGCGTCGTCGAGGGCGGCCTGGCGGAAGTACTTGCTGTGCGCGATCGGGTGCTGCTCGCCCGGGTTCGCCCCCTGGATCCAGAAGACGTCGCCCGCCTCCATCAGGTCCTGCATGCTGTTCGTCATCGCCCCCGCGCCGAGGCTCTGGCGCAGCGTGTACACCGTCGAGGCGTGGCACATCCGGGTGCAGTTGTCGACGTTGTTCGTCCCGTATCGACGCGCGAGCTTCTGGATGAGGTAGTTCTCCTCGTTGACCACCTTCGAGGAGCCGAAGAAGCCCATCGCGTCCGGCCCGTACGCGTCGCGGATGCGCTCCATCTCCTCGACCACGCGCGACAGCGCCTCGTCCCACGTCGCCTCGCGAAACTCGCCGTCCTCCCTGATGAGCGGCTCCGTCAGGCGCTCCTCGTGGTTCACCACCTCGGTCGACGCGCCCCCCTTGATGCAAAGCGCCCCCTCGTTGACGGGCGCGTCGAACCAGGGCTTGATCGAGACGTCGCCCGGCTCGTCCCCCGGCTCGAGCTGGAGGCCACAGCCGACGCCGCAGTACGGACAGATCGTCTTGACGAGGTCGTCTTGGTCGGTGGACATTGTGGGGTCAGGTCCGTGACTGGACGGAGTTCGTCCCGGACGCGCATGTATCTTTCTCACACACGGGGTGAACGGCCCCCGGCACGCTCAAGCGTCGACGGCGAGAATGACCCGCCGTGACCGACCTCACGGCGGACCGCGTGGCCGAGCTCGTCGAGGCATACGAGCGCGAGGAGCCGTTCGCCATGGTCGAGCGAGAGCGCCTCGAGACGCTGCCGGGTGCCGCACGAGACGGCGAGTTGCTCTGGCGGGACCTGGAGTGGATCGTCCGGTGGTACCATCGCCGGTACCTCGACGACCGCCACCGCGGGCGTCGCGCGCGCGTCGAGGCTGCCTTCAGGGACAACCCCGGGGCGATCCTCTTCCCGGCCGTCGAGGCGGCGCTCGACGCCGAGGCGCTGCCCGATCGCCTCGGCCACCTGACCGACCTCCGGGGCGTCGGCCTCGAGGAGGCGACGGCGATCTTGTTCTTCCTCGCGCCGACGGTGGACGTCGTCATGGGTCCGCGCGAGTGGGCGGGTCTTGAGGCGGCCCACCTCGTCCTCCGGCCGTACCCCGACACCCCCGACGTCGCCACGTACGACGCTTATCACCGCATCTGCCGGGAGCACGCCGACCGCGTCGGCGTCGACCTCGTCGACCTGCAGCGGGCCCTGTGGCGCCTCGGCGAGACCTCGCGGTCGACCGCCTGACCGGGGTCCCAAACGCTAATGTGTCCCTCTGCAACGTGCCCCCATGGAGTACTACGAGGTCATCGAGCGACGCCACATGGTGCGGGCGTTTCGCGATGGGCCCCTCCCCGCCGACACGGTCGAACGAATCGTTCGCGCCGGGCTCACCGGCCCCTCGGCGGGGTTCTCTCAGGGGTTCGAGTTCCTGGTGCTCGAGGCCGAGGCCGACCGGACGCGGTTTTGGGAGACGAACGAGCACAACCCGCAGCCCGAGTCGGTCCGGCGGGCGCCCCTGGTGGTCGTGCCGTTCGCCTCGAAGGAGGCCTACCTCGACCGCTACGCCGAGCCTGACAAGGGCTGGACCGACCGCGACGAGGACCGCTGGCCCGTGCCGTACTGGTACGTCGACACGGGCATGGCCGCGTTGCTGATGCTGCTCGCGGCCGTCGAGGAGGGCCTCGGGGCGCTGTTGTTCGGGCTTCCCCGGGAGGACTGGACGGCGCTGCGGTCCACGTTCGACGTCCCCGAGGCGTTCGATCCCATCGGCGCCCTGGCGATCGGTCCGCCGGGCGAGGACGAGGTCGTGAGCTCCGCCGACCGGCGCGATCGCAAGCCCCTCGCGGAGGTCGTCCACGCGGGGCGATGGGATCGACCGTACGAGGCGTGACCCGGGCGATGCCCGAGTGGGGACGGACCAGCGGAACTTTAGTCGGCCGGGGGCGCACCCCCGAACCGGCCGACCGCCGCCACACATGACGACTGTCCTCGTACCCGTCCGCTATCCGCTCACCGAGCACTCGAGGCGGACCCTCGAGAAGGCGATCGACGTGGCCGAGGACCGGGGGGCGGAGCTGGTCGTGCTCCACGTGAGCCTCTACCACTACGGGGAAGAGGTCACCGGGCGTGAGCTCAAGGCGGCCGTCGAGTCCGAGTTCGGACGCCTGCCGAACGCCCGCTTCCACGTCGACCGGGCGTTCATCGTCGAGGACCAGATCCTCGAGGAGATCGTCGCAGAGGACGCAGACGTCGTCGTCCTCGGCCACAAACAGCTGGGGCGGTGGCGGCGCGCGATCAACCGGCTGGTCGACGACCCGGACGTCGCCGAGTACCTCCAGGACAAGGTCGACGTCGAGTTCGTGATCGTCGAGGCGCCTTGACGGCCCCTCACGGTCCGTCGTCTCTGAGGGCGACGTCGAGCTCGCCGGACGTCTCGTCGAAGACCAGGTGGCTGTGCGGATACGCGATCTCCACCTCGGTGTCCTCGACGGCCGCGAAGACCGACTCCAAGACGTCCGAGCGCACGCGGTAGAGGACGAACGGCTCGCGGATCCAGTACCGGAGCCGAAGGTGGACGCCGTGGTCACCGAAGGCGTCGATGAGGCACACCGGCTCGGCGGGGTACCGGGTGCTCCCGATGCGGATGGCCGGTCCGCCGCCGATGACGCCATCGACCGACGCGGTGGCCGCCTCGATGCGCCGGCGGGCAGCGTTCAGCTCGCCCTCGTAGGTGACGACGAGCTCGACCTCCTGGCGGGTCCGCTTGTCCTCGGCGGAGTAGTTGACGATGTCGCGCTCGAGGATGTTCGAGTTGGCGACCACGATGAACGTGTTGTCGAGGGTGAACAACTTGGTGTACCGAAGGGTGACGTCCTCCACGAAGCCGCGCATCCCGGTGTCCACGATCTCGATCATGTCGCCGATCTCGTAGGGCTGGTCGGCGAGGACGAACATGCCGCCGATGAAGCGACGGACGACGGGGGCGAGCACGACGGCCAGGACCGCCGAGAAGACGGTCACCGATAGCAAGATCTCGCCGGGGGAGAATCCCACGAGCGCGGCGGCGATCATCAGCCCGACGGCGACCACGGTGGCGCGGATGATCTGCAACACCGCCCGGGTCACGCTCGGGCGCTCGAAGCGACGCGCGACGGGTCGACCCGCGAAACGCACGACGGCTCGACCCAGGACCCACGACAGGATCACCACGACCGCGGCGACGAGGGCGTCCACGGCCGACGGCGGCAGGAAGTCGAGCAGGTCGTACAGGGGATCGACCACGGCGGGGACGGCGGATGGTCCCTCGGCCCGGAGGCGGGCGAGCGCAATAGGTCCGGGTGGCGCCGTCATGCTCGCTCAGGTGACGATGCGCTCGAGCGAGCGCAGGCGCTGCTCGATCGGCGGCGGGGCCCCGCTTGGCGCGTCGCGGACGCGATGGTCCGGCACGAACAGCGGCGTCGGGTTGCGATCCAGTGCCTCGCGGATGAACTCCTCGTCGTCGTCGGACTCGGGGTCGAGCCCCTCGATCTCCCGCTGTAACTCGGCGACCGAAACGGCGGTCCCGTAGGGGATCTCGCGCACCACCTCGAGGACCTGGCGGACATCGTCCGGGACGTCGAGAGCGATCGGTACGTCGTCGAAGTCGTCGGCGACCGTGCCGCCGAGGTAGTCCTCGACGCGGTCGAACAGCCGGTGCTGCTCGACGGCCTCCCCCGCGGGACGATCGGGGAAGGAGACCTCGACGACGGCCCCGTCGTGGACGACGAACTGGAGGTGCGCGTCGAGGTACGTGAAGTAGCGCGCGTAGGTGCCGTCCTCGCCGACGGGTTCCACGGCCATCGTCCCGCCCATGAACCCACTCGCTAATCAAAGTGCGTACGGTGCGATCCGATTCGGGTCAGAAGAGGCCGGAGATGGTGCCGTCCGGATCGATGTCCATGTCAGCGGCCGCCGGGCGCGCGGGCAGCCCCGGGAGGGTCAACACGTCGCCGGTGAGCGCGACGACGAAGCCGGCGCCCGCCGACGGGTAGACCTCCTTGACCTCGAGCTCCCAGCCCGTGGGAGCGCCCTTGATCGTGGAGTCGTCGGTGAAGGAGTGGAACGTCTTCGACATCACGACCGGCGTGTCGCCCATGCCGATCTCCTCGAGCTTGGCGATGTCGTCCTCGGCGCTGCCGACGTACTTGACCTCGCCAGCGCCGTAGATCTCCGTCGCGATCGTCTCGATCTTCTCCGTGATCGGCGCGTCGGCGTCGTAGAGGAAGCCGAAGTCGGCCTCGTCGGACTCTGCGGCGTCGATGACCCGCTCGGCCAGGTCGATGCCACCCTCGCCACCGTCGCCGAAGACGGTCGACTCGGCCGCCCGGACGCCGAGGTCATCGCGGCAGTGCTCCAAGACGGCCTCGACCTCCTCGTCCGTGTCCTGGGGGAACCGGTTGACGGCGACCACGACCGGGACGCCGAACTTCTGGAGGTTGGTCACGTGCTTGTCGAGGTTCTCGAAGCCCGCGCGGACCGCGTCGACGTCGGGCTCGGCTAGCTCGTCCTGGTCGGCCGGCCACATATCGAGGCCGTGGTACTTGAGCGCCCGGACGGTCGCCACGAGGACGACGGCGTCGGGTGCCATATCGCCGAAGCGACAGACCACGTTCATGAACTTCTCGGCGCCGAGGTCGGAGCCGAAGCCGGCCTCGGTGACGACGTACTCGCCCATGCCGGCGGCCAGCTTGTCGGCGATGAGCGAGTTCGTCCCGTGGGCGATGTTGGCGAAGGGGCCGCCGTGGACGAAGGCGGGGGTGCCCTCGATCGTCTGGACGACGTTCGGCCGAATCGCGTCGCGCAGCAGGATCGCCGCCGCACCGGCGGCCTCGATGTCGCCCGCGGTGATCGGCTCGCCGACGGAGTCATAGGCGACGATGATGCGCGAGATGCGCTCCTTCAGGTCCTCGAGGTCGCTGGCTAGGCACAACACGGCCATCAGCTCGGAGGCGGCCGTGAGCAAGAAGCCGTCCTCGCGTGGGGTCCCGCCGGTGCGTCCACCGAGGCCGATCACGGTCTGGCGAAGCGCGCGGTCGTTCATGTCTATCGAGCGCTTCCAGACGATCTCGTTGATGTCGACGTCGAGCGCGTTGCCCTTTGCGATGTGGGTGTCGAGCATCGCCGAGATGAGGTTGTGCGCCGCGGTCAGCGCGTGGATGTCACCCGTGAAGTGGAGGTTGATGTCCTCCATCGGCAGCACCTGCGACCAGCCGCCGCCGGCGGCGCCGCCCTTGATGCCGAAGACCGGTCCGAGGGAGGGCTCACGGATGCAGATCATCGTCTGTCGGTCGAGCTGGTTGAACGCCTGTCCGAGGCCGACCGTGGTGACCGTCTTGCCCTCGCCGAGCGGTGTCGGCGTCATCCCGGTCACCAGGACGAGCTTGCCCTCGGCCTCGGCCTCGAGCAACCGCTCCACCGCGTCGGTCGTGAGCTTCGCCTTGGCGTCGCCGTAGAGCTCAAGGTCGTCGCGCCCGAGGCCGAACGGCTCGGTGACCTCCCAGATCGGCTTCGGCTCGATGGACTTCGCAATCTCGTAATCTGTCGACATGGATTCCTCGTCGTCGGGCGATGTCATATCAAGTTCCCAATTGAAAGCGACCGAATATCAATTGGGGTGGTCTCCGTCGCGGCCTGAGAACCGACCACCCGTCTATCGGACCGCGTCGATCCCCGTGAACTCGAAGCGGGCCCCGCCGGTGCGCCCCTCCGTCGCGGCGACCGTCCACCCGTGGGCCTCGGCGATCTCCCGCACGATGGCCAGGCCGAAGCCCGTCCCCGTGTCCGACGTAGTGTACCCTGGCTCGAAGACGTCGGCTCGTTCCGCAGATGGGATGCCGGGACCGTCGTCCTCGACGAAGAAGCCGTCCTCGAGGGCACCGATCGTCACCATCGCTGACGGACCTGCGTGCTCGACCGCGTTCCGCATGAGATTCTCGAGCAGCTGTTGGAGCCGACTCCGATCGGCCGAGATGTCGACGTCCGCCTCGACGACGAGGCTCGCGTCGGCCGTCTCCACGTTCCGCCAGCAGCGCTCGGCCACCGTCCCGAGCGTCACCGTCGCCCGCTGGCCGACGTGTCGGCCCTGCCGGGCCAGCACCAGCAGGTCGTCGATGAGCGCGGCCATCCGATCGAGGGCGCCATCGACGGCGGCGAGGTCATCGGTGTCGGCGGCCTCTCGGGCCATCGAGAGGCGTCCGGTGGCCACGTTCAGCGGGTTTCGAAGGTCGTGGGAGACGACGCTCGCGAACTGTTCGAGCCGATCGTTCTGTCGGGCGAGTTCGGTCTCGCGTCGCTTGCGCTCGTCGATGTCGCGGACGTTGACCAGCAACCCACCGATGTGCGGATCGTCGAGGTAGTTCCGCCCGCGGACTTCGACCCAGCGCCACTCGCCGTCGGCCGTTCGAGAGCGCTCCTCGAGGCGGGCCTCCGCCTCGGGCTCCGTGAGCAGTCCTCCGAACGCCGCCATGGCGTCCTCCAGGTCGTCCGGATGGGAGAACGCCATGGCATCGGTTCCGTGGATCTCGGCGGGGGTGTAGCCCATCACGTGTTCGACCGAGGGCGAGACGTAGCTCACCGTCTGGTCCTCGTCGACGATCATGACGAAGTCGGACGAGTACGCGAGGATCTTCCGGAACCGCTCGCGGGTCTCCGCCAACTCACGTTCGTGCCGTTCGGCCTCGGTGACGTCCCGGGCGATCCCCACGGCCCAGCGGGGTTCGCCGCGCTCGTCGTGCCGCACGGTGACGTTCGCACTCACCCAGCGGACGACACCCTCAGCGGGCATCGTTCGGTACCGTAGGGTCACCGCCTCGAGATCGCCCGATTGGAGGCGTTCGAAGTGTTCCCGAACGGCGTCGCGGTCATCGGGGTGGATGGCGCGCTCCAGGTAGTCGGCCAACGTCGGCACCTCCTCCGCAACCAGGTGGAGATTCCCCTCGAGATCGCCGTACCGGACCACATCACCGGTTTGGAGATCGAGCTCGAAGATGATCGAGCCGGTCGCCTCGAGGGCCAACTCCATCCGCTCGCGGGTGCGCTCGTGATTGCGCGCACGTCGATCGTCCTCGGTGACGTCGATCGCGATACCGAGGACGGCCCCCGTCGCGTCTTCGGTGTCGTACGGCTCAAGCCGGGGTTCTAGGAGGTGAATGTGACCGTCGGCCGCTTCGACCTCCAGTCGGTCCAGACACCGGCCCTCTTCGGATTCGATGACGGCCTGGATGTCCGCCAGCAACGGACGCGCGAGATCGTCTCCGACCAGGGCCGCGAGCTTGGTCCCCTCGAGCTCGTCGACCGGTACCCCGAACAGGGCGGCCAGGGGTTGATTCACCATCCGGAGAGTGCCGTGCCCGTCGGCGACGAACAACAGGTGCGGGAGCGCGTCGACGATGCGACGCAGCCCCCGCTCGCTCCGCCGGACGATCCGCGACGAGTGGTGGTGGTCGATGGCGTTCGTGACCCGGTTGGCGAGGATGGCGAACTGGTCCAGCCCACGCTCCTTTTGCAGGTAGTCCGTCACGCCCGCGGAGATGGCTTCACTGGCGACCGATTCGGAGCCTTTGCCGGTGAAGAGGATGAAGGGAAGGTCCGCGTGCCGGGCTCGGACAACCTCCAGGAACTCGACCCCGTTGCGACCTGGCATGTCGTAGTCTGAGACCACGCAGTCGAACGTCCCATCCTCCAGCATGGCGAGCGCCTCGTCCACGCGGGTCGCGGAGTCGATGAGGAACCGGTCGTCGATGCGACCGAGCACCTCGCTGGAGAGCGCCGTGAACGCCGCGTCGTCGTCGACGTGGAGGACGCGGATCAGATCCGGTCGAGGGTCGGCGATCTTCGCGATGGCGTTCATTCACCATCCACCGCCGACGCCGACACGACGACCCGGTCGCCGTCGATGCTGACGACGACCTCGTCTTCGGGGGCGAACGGGAACTGCGAGTCCGAGGCGACTTGGGCCGGGATCGTTACGTACAGGGTCGATGCGGGACCGTTCGGGAAGATACGGCTTCGGTGAGATCTGGTCATGGTTGTGGATGGTCGGCTCGATGCCGAATCGGTAGGACGGAAGACGGCGGCCCCCGTGCGATCGGGGGGAGTTCCCGGCCGGTACGGGTCGGTTCGACCCGAGATACAGCAACGAACGTAGCGGATTACTCCTGTTCATACAGAGTACGGCAGTCTGTATAAGGATACTGAAATATACGGTGGCGTGGGACCGACTGACAGGCGACCACCGGGGCACCGACGACCCGGAGGGTCATGGATTAAGCCCCCTCCCGCCGTGGCCTCCACAGAGGCCATGCGAACCTACCTGACGCTCGTCGAGTCGGTGCTCCGAGAGGGAGGGTACAAGCCGAACCGGACGGCCGTCGACACGATCTCCACGTTCCATTACGAGTACGAGGTCGATCTCGCCGAGGGGTTCCCGCTGTTGACGACGAAGGCGATGTACTGGGACTCCCTCCTGTACGAGTTCTTCTGGTACCTCTCCGGACAGGAGCACATCCGGGAGCTGCGCGAACAGACCTCGATCTGGGACCAGTGGGCCGACGAGGAGGGCCGTCTCGAGACGGCGTACGGTCGCTTCTGGCGACGGTACCCAATCCCCCCAGAGGAGGATCGACTCCCCGGCGAGGCCTGGCCCGACGCGGACCATCCATGCGTCACCGACGAGGGCACGTTCGACCAGCTCGCCTACGTCCTTCGGAAGCTGCGCGACGAGCCGCATTCGAGACGGATCGTCGTCAGCGCGTGGCATCCCGCGAACGCCGCCGTCTCGAAGCTCCCCCCGTGTCACTACACCTATACCTTCAACGTCCAGGGTGACCGACTCAACCTCAAGCTTGAGCAGCGCTCGGCTGACGTCGCCGTCGGCGTGCCGTTCAACATCGCCGCCTACTCGCTCTTGCTCCTGGTGATCGCCCGGGAGACTGGGTTCGAACCGGGAACCTTCGCCCACTCGTTGACCGACGCGCACATCTACTGCGGCAAGGGGGATCGGGGCGCCTGGTACGGCGACAACCTCGAGGCGTTCCGGTCGCGTCTGGCCGAGGCGAGCGAATCGGACGACTACCGGGCGGTGCGCCGATGGATCGAGCGGGAGGCCCCCGCCGAGCCGGCCGACGAGCGGGGTTACGATCACGTCCCCCAGCTCCTCACCCAGCTCACGCGAGCGCCACGCGAGCGACCCACGGTTCGGATCGTCGACAAGCAGCTGGACGAGCTCGGTCCCGCGGACGTCGAGCTGGAGGGCTACGACCCCCATCCACGCATCCGGTTCGCCGTGGCCGAGTGATGGCCGGGCTCGAGCTGGTGATCGTCGCGGCCGTCGCCGAGGATCGGACGATCGGCGACGAGGGCGAGATGCCCTGGCACCACCCGGAGGACCTCCGGCACTTCCGTCGCCTCACCCTCGGGGCTCCGGTCATCATGGGGCGACGCACGTACGAGGCCATCGTGGATCGACTCGGGCACGCGCTCGACGGGCGGACGAACCTGGTCCTGAGCCGGCGCGAACCGGCGGCGGTTGTCGACGAGGACCACGTCCCCGACGACGAGACGGCGGTCGAGGTGGTCTCGAGCCGCCGATCGGCCCGCGAACGCGCCGCGGCGACGGCCGCAGAGGTTGCCTACGTTGTCGGGGGCCAGTCCGTCTACGAGCAGTTCCTCCCCGAGGCCGATCGGCTCGTGATCACGGAGGTCCCTGGGAGGTACCAGGGCGACGCTCGCTTCCCGACGATCGACCCCGACGTCTGGGAGCTCGTCGACCGCGACCCCCTCGGCGACCTCGAGGTCGCCACCTACCGACGCCGGCGGGACGAGTGATTCGCCTATTTATGCCCCGGGACCCGACATGCAGGCCGTGATGGCCCGATGGTGAGCACCCAAACCGGCCGACTCCTGGCGGATCCGCGCTTCGAGCTGCTGCCATTCATGGGCTTCGATGGAGCCCTCGAGGACCTCCCCGAGGGGGCGACGGTGGCGATCACCGCCTCCCCGGAGAAGGGCCTCGACCTGACGGTCGACCAGTCGGTCGCCACGGCCGAGCGGGGTTTCGACGTCGTCCCGCACGTGGCGGCCCGGGCGGTCGAAAGCGAGGATCGTCTCGAGGAATTCGTCGAGCGGTTCCAGACGGCTGGCATCGATGACGTCTTCGTGCCAGGGGGCGACAACGAGGAACCCGTCGGACCGTACGACTCGTCCTACGCACTCCTGACGGATCTCGATGCGCGAGGGCTCGACTTCCCCGAGCTGGGTATCACGGGCTACCCCGAGGGGCATCCCATCATCGACGACGAGACGTTGGATGAGGCCCTCCTCGAGAAGGCCCCCCACGCCACGTACATCGTCACCCAGTTGTGCTTCGATTCCGGGGCGATCGTGGACTGGATCGACGCGATCCGCGACCTCGGCGTCGATCTACCCGTCTATATCGGCGTCCCCGGGGTGATGCGCACCGAGCGCATGCTCGGCATCGCTCGGAAGGTCGGCGTCGGCGAGTCCGTCCGGTTCGTGCGCAAGACGACGGGCATCCTCGGGATGGTCCGCCAGCTCCTCGGCGGCAAGGGTCGGTACGAGCCCGACGCCCTCGTCGAGGGGCTGGCCCCCCACGTCGACGACGACCGCCTCGACATCGCCGGGGTACACCTCTACTCGTTCAACCAGGTCGGCGACCTCGAGCGCTGGCGCCGCCCATTGCTCGACTGAGCCCGTTCGGTCTTCGAGGAGCGGACGCCAGCGGGTTTTAGCCGCTGGCGGTAGTATTCGATCGGCATGTCGACCGATCCCGACGGTGGTATGCCTCGGACGCTCTCGCCCGAGGCGGCCTTCTCCGTCCTCGGGAACGAGACGCGGATCGATATCCTCCGCGCCCTCGGGAGGAGCGACGACCCGCTTTCGTTCACCGAGCTTCGCAATCTGGTGGGCTTCCGCCAGGGCGAGCAGTTCAACTACCATCTGGACAAGCTCGTCGGCCACTTCGTCGAGAAGCGCGACGATGGCTACGCGCTCCGCGAGCCCGGTCACCGGGTCATCCAGGCGGTCGTGTCCGGGGCGGTCACCGGCGACCCGATGGTCGAGCCGACGACGGTCGACTGGTGGGAGTGCCCGTTCTGTGGCGGGGAGGTCGTCGTCGAGTACGCACAGGAACAGCTCGGACGGTACTGCACCGAGTGCGAGGGCCTCTACGGCGACGTGCGGATCCCGCCTACCCCCTTCGAGCGCGACACCTACGGCTCGCTCCAGGCGCTACATCTGCCTCCCGCTGGAGTCGTCGGACGAACGGCCGATGACGCCCTCAGAACGGCGTTCGTCTGGGGCTACGCCGAATGGCTCGTCGCCGCACACGACGTCTGCCCTCGGTGCTCGGCCCTCGTCGAGCGAGCGATCGAGGTGTGTGCCGATCACGAACCGGGCACCATGTTCTGCGACGAATGCGGCGAGCAGCACGCCATCCAGTTCGAGACCCGCTGTACGAACTGTCGATTCGTGCTCACGAGCATCGCGTCGATGCACCTCGTCGGTTCGGTGGAGGTGCTCGATTTTATCACCGATCACGGGGTCAACGCCATCTCCGACCCGTGGGACTGGGGGTGGGAGTACGAGGAGGAGATCCTGTCCACGAATCCGCTCCGGGCTCGAATCACGTTCGAGCTCGGCAGCGAGGCGTTGACGCTCACCGTCGACGACGAACTCGAGGTAGTCGAGGCCGTCCGCGAACCCGTATCGACCGGTGACTGACCGACCCGACCAGGCGAGAGGGCCGGCGGAAGCTCAACCGAACTTGCCCGTGATGTAATCCTCGACGCGCTGGTGCTCCGGGTTCTCGAAGATCTGCGACGTCTCGCCGAACTCGACGAGCTCGCCGCCGGTCAGGAACACCGCCGTCCGATCGGAGATGCGCGCGGCCTGCTGCATGTTGTGCGTCACGATGATGACCGTGTAGTCCTCCGAGAGCTCGGCGATGAGGTCCTCGATCTGGGAGGTCGCCACCGGGTCGAGCGCGCTGGCGGGCTCGTCCATGAGCAGGACCTCCGGGTCGACCGCGATCGCCCGGGCGATGCAGAGGCGTTGTTGTTGGCCGCCGGAGAGCTCGAGGCCCGATTCGTCGAGGCGGTCGGCCACCTCGTCCCACAGCGCGGCGCGCTTGAGTGCCTGCTCGACGCGGGCGTCGAGGTCGTCCGTGTCCCCCTGGACGCGCAGACCGTAGGCGACGTTGTCGTAGATCGACTTGGGGAACGGATTCGGCTGCTGGAACACCATCCCGATGCGCCGGCGCAACGCGACCGGGTCGACGTCGTCATCGTAGACGTTCTTGCCGTTGAACAGGAGCTCGCCCTCGACGCGAGCACCGTCGATGAGGTCGTTCATCCGGTTGATCGATCGGAGGAACGTCGACTTGCCGCAGCCAGAGGGGCCGATGATGGCGGTCACCCGGTGCTTGGGGATCGCGATGTCGACGTCGTCGAGGGCCCGATCGTCGCCGTAGTAGACCGACAGGTTCCGGCTCTCGATGACGGTCGGAGCCGAGGCCGTCCGGACCTCGCGGCCCTCGGTCAACCCGCCCTCGGCGGGCCTCGCTCTCGGTCGGTCGTCGGTCGAATCGCCGTCGCCGGTGGCCATTTGTCGCTGTGTCATGATCAGGTTCGGATTTGATAGCGGTTGCGAAGATAGATCGCGATGGAGTTCATCCCGAGGAGGACCACGAGCAGCACGACGACGGCGGCGGCGACGATGCCGTACTGGAAGGCCTCCTGCGGGTACTGCGACCAGGTGTAGATCTGCATCGGCATCGCGGTGATCCGGCTGAACAGGCCGTCGGGGATGCCGAAGACCGCGGTCGGCGCACCGATCATGATCAACGGTGCCGTCTCGCCGATGGCCCGACCGAGCGCCAGGATCGTCCCGGTGAGCATGCCCGGCAGCGCCCGCGGGATCACGACCTGGCGGACCGTCTGCCAGCGGGTCGCCCCCATGCCGTAGCTGGCCTGGCGCTGGGTGTCGGGCACGGCCCGGATCGCCTCCTGCGAGGCGATGATGACGATCGGGAGGATCAACAGCGATATCGTCAGTGCCGCGACCAGCAGCGTCCCGAAGCCGAGGTCCAGGAGGCCGACGAACAGGCCGAGACCGAGCAGTCCGTAGACGACCGACGGGACGCCGGCGAGGTTGGCGATGTTCACCTGGACCACCCGGGTCAGCGGACCGCCGCTGGCGTACTCCTCCAGGTAGATGGCCGTGCCCATCCCGAGGGGGAACGTGACCACCGCGATGAGGACCATCAGGGCGATCGAGCCGACGATCGCGGGCAGGTAGCCCGCCTGGAGTGGGTCGGGATGCGGTGGCGACGTGAGGAACCCGAGGTCGAGCCAGGAGGCCTGATCGGCGTCGAAGATCGCGAAGGCGTCGATGGCGACGTAGACCATCAACACGGCCAGCGAGACGATCCCCACGAGGGTGGCCGCCAGCGTCACGTTCCGCAAGACGACGTCGCGGACGCGGCTGACGCGGCCGAATGGGGCGTCCTCGGTGCTCATTCGTACTCCTCCCGGTAGCGGCGGGCGATCCACTCGCTGACGACGTTCATGGCGAGGGTCATGACGAACAGGGTCAGGCCGACCGCGAACAGGCTCTTGTACTCGATCGAGTCGCCGATCACGTCGCTGGCTCCGATCTGGACCATCGCCGCGGTCATCGTCTGGATCGACTCGAGGAACGTACCTGCCGGGTCGGTGAACTCGACGAGGCGCGGGGTCTGGCCGGCGGCGATCGTCACCGCCATCGTCTCGCCGATCGCGCGCGAAAGCGCCAGGATGAACGACGAGAAGATGCCCGACAGCGCCGCCGGGACGACGACGCTCGTCGAGACGGTGAACTTCGTCGCCCCGAGGCCGTACCCCGCGTGCCGAAGCGAGTCCGGCACGGCGTGCATGGCGTCCTCGCTGATCGAGGAGACCATCGGGACGATCATGATGCCGACGACGATCGAGGCCGACAGCGCGTTGAACGTCGAGATCGGCAGGACGAGGTCCAACGCGGGCGTGATGTACACCAGGGCGAAGTAGCCGTAGATGACCGTCGGCACCCCGGCGAGCACCTCGAGCGCTGGTTTGAGGACCGCCCGACGGCGGTCGCTGGCGAACTCGGAGAGGTAGATCGCCGTCAACAGGCCGATCGGCAGGGCGATCAGCGCCGAACCGACCGTGACGACCAGCGTCCCGGAGATCAACGGCAGGACGCCGAAGCTGACCGGCGGATTCGTCGGCCGCCACGTCGTGCCCGTGAGGAAGTCCAGGACCCCGACGGTCCCGAAGAAGTCGACCGCGTCGACGAGGAGGGTGAGCACGATGCCGGCGGTGGTCAGGATGGAGATCGCGGCGCAGAGGGCGAACACCGCTCGGGCGAACGTCGCTCGCGCGGAGCGCCCGCGGGACCGGCTGAGGTCGATGGTGCTCACGAGGACACCTCCTCGATGGCGGTGGCGAGGCGGTCCAGGTTTTCATCGCGCACCGCCTCGGTCACCGGCACGTACCCGACATCGGCGACGACAGCCGTTGCGGCCTGCTCGAGGAAGTACCGCGTGAAGCGCTGGACCGCCGGACGCGCCAGGGACTCCTTCGCCACGTAGGTGAACAGGGGGCGAGAGAGCGGCGTGTATTCGCCGGACATGGCGGTCTCCTGCGAGGGCAGGACGCAGCCATCGCCGTCGTCGATGGCGACCGCCTTGATCTGGTCGGGGTTCTCGCTGTAGTACGCGAAGCCGAAGTACCCCATCGCGTAGCGCGAGCCCCGCACGCCCTGGACGATCGTCCGGTCGCGCTCGGTCGCGTAGTAGTCGCCCCGGTGGTTGGCATCCTCGCCGAGGATCGAGTCGCGGAAGTAATCGAAGGTGCCCGAGGTGGTGGCGGCGCCGTACAGCTCGAACGGCTCGTCGGGCCAGTCGTTGCGGACGTCCGACCAGTGCTGCGCGCCGCCCTCCCGCCAGATCTCGCGCACCTCGTCGACGGTGAGGCAGTCGATCCAGTCGGCGTCCGGGTTGACCACCACGGTGAGGGCGTCGGTGGCGACCTGGAACTCGATCGGTGTCACGCCGTTCGCCTGGCACTGCTCGCGCTCGACCTCGGCGATGGCACGGCTCGCGTTGTTGAGGTCCGTCATACCGGGGCAGAAGAAGTTCGAGAACCCCCCGCCGGAGCCGGTCTGGCTGATCGAGATGGTGATGGCCGGATTCTCGCGGCTGAACGCCGCGGCGATCGCCTCGGCGACGGGGTAGACCGTGCTGCTACCGGAGAGGGTGACGCCGTCCTGATCGCGGCCGCGGACGTCGAGACAGCCGGCGATCCCAAGGCTTGACAGTCCCGCGAGCGCGACGAAGCGACGCCTCGTCACCGGTGGGGTAGACCGCCCTCCCATCAGCGATACAGTGCCAAGGCTTGAGTAAGTAACCTACTATGTTTAATATATATCCCTATATAGTCAAACAGTAACAGGGGGAAATTGGGGTGGTTTCCCCCGCGGTTGACTGTATCGTCGATGCGTATTCAGCTCCCAACACAGTTCTGACGGACGTTCCCGCTCGGTCAGACAAGCCCACCCTTCAATATATAGAAATCGAACCGTTTATTGGGAATCCACCCGAGGGGTGCCCATGGAGACCCGGAAGGTCCAGCTCACGGGTGGCTCGACGTTCACCGTCTCGCTCCCCAAGGAGTGGGCTGAGCGAAACGGCGTGAGCGCGGGCACCGAGCTTGGCTTCCTCGATGACGACGACAGCCTCACCGTCACTACCCGGCTCGAGGCGGAGCGCTCCTCGGGGGAGCTCGACGTGACCGACCTCACCGGGGACGATCTCACGCGGGCGGTGATGACGATGTACGTCAGCGGCTTCGACGTCATCACCATCTCCGCAGACCGCATCACGGCCGAGCAGCGACAGGCGATCCGGGGCGCCACCCAGAACCTCATCGGCGTGGAGGTCCTCGAGGAGACGACCGACCGGGTGGTCATCCAGGACCTCCTCGATGCCCCCGAGCTGTCGGTCACGAACACCGTCGAGCGCATGCACCTCATCGCGACGTCCATGCTCGTCGACGCCGTGGAGGCCCTGACCGAGAGCGACGACGAACTCGCGCGGGACGTCATCGAGCGCGACGACGACGTCGACCGGCTGTGGCTCGTCGTGTCGCGCATCTTCCGGGGGACCCTCCGCTCGCCCGCCGCGGCCACCGCGCTCGGTATCACGCGCGAGGACTGCTTCGACTACCATTCGTCGGCCCGCCAGCTCGAGCGCATCGCCGACCACGCCGTCAAGATCGCCCAGATCGCACTCAAGCTCGATCCCGTCGAGGGGTCCGTCCGGGAGGCGCTCGAGGCGTTGCACGATGACGCGGTCGACATCGTCGATGGCTCCGTCGCGGCCCTCCTGGCCGACGACGCCGATCGCGCCGTCGACCTGGCCAACGAGTCCCGGTCGGCGGTCATCGATATCGACGAGCACACCCGCCAGATCGACCAACTTCTCCGGGAGTTCGACCCTCACCATGCCCAGTCGCTGGGGCTCATCGTCGACTCGTTGTCGCGAAGCGCCGACTACGGCGGCAACATCGCAGAGACCGCGCTCCAGAAGGCGGCACCGCGGCCCTAGTCGAGCAGGACCGCGTTGACCTGGCCGTCCTGGCCCGGGCGGGAGGTGACCCGGGCCCGGCCCTCGCTCGTCTCGATGACCGCGCCCTTGGTGATGATGTTCCGCCGGGCGTAGTTCGGGTTCGCGGGGTTCTCGACGACGTCCTCGATGGTCGCCGCCACCGTCTCGCCGGCCTCGGTCGTGACGGAGGCGGTCTCGAGCGACAGCGCCCGGCGCTTCTCGGTCCCGCCGCGGGTGTCGATCGTCCGTACCCTGGTCGCGCCGAGCTCGGTCTCGGCGGCGGGCCGGCCCTTCTCGTGGTACCGCTTCTTCCGGTGCGGGCGCAAGCGGCCGCCCGTGCGCTTGCGCGTGGACCGTCCGTGGAAGGTCATGCCCACCCATCAGCCGGCGGCGAACTTCAATGAATCGGGATGGAAACCGTTACCCGACCATCGGCCGGTGGGAGGGACATGGAGCTGCGTCGCGTGCTGGCCGTGGCCTTCAAGCATCGCGGCCGTCGTCGCCTCGAGGCGTCGGGGTTCGTGACGGCCCTCGCGATCGATCGCGACTGGTTCACGCCCGAGGAGGTTCGCCGGCTCATCGAGCGCGGCCGCGAGGCGGGTGTCATCGAGGACGACGGCGACGGGTACGTCCCGGCGTTCGACCTCGGCGAGGTTGCCATCCCGACGGGGTACGAGCCGCCGGCGGACCTCCTCCGGTCGCAACCGCCGTTCGAGCGCGTCCTCGCCGCGCTCGAGGCCGCGGGCCACGACCGACGCGACAGCGTCGCGGCCATCAACGAGCTGCAAGAACGCCTCGGTACCGACAGCGACGCCGCCGCCGTCGCGTACGCCCATGGGGAGGGCCTCGACGTGGCCGACCTGGCCCGGACCGTCCGACGGTCGATCGAGGAGGGGGCCGGGACGTGAGCGACGCAGCGGGCGGACCGCGGCTCGCGGAGTTGCTCCTCGCGGAGCTCGTCGGGCGCGACCTCGGCCCGCTCGCCGCCGTCCGCGTCGACGGGCTCGACCACCCAGCGCACTTCGCGTGCGCCGCCGGCGAGACGTACGCCGTCGAGGCCGGTGGGATCGCGCTCGCCACGGTGGCCGTCCGCCCGGAGGCGGTCGAGATCGCGAGCGAACCCGATGGTCCGACCGTCCGGTTCGAGTCCGGAGATCGAATCAAGGCAGCGCTCGACGAGATCGCCACCTGGGCCGCTCAGACCGGACAGCAGGACGCGACGTGACGGGCCAGTCCGGCGGCCAAGTTCGAGCGCTCGACGACGGGCACGTCCACCGCCGGACGGTCCCCCTCGCCCGCGACGAGCACGGCCGATAGCCCCGCGGCTCGCGCCCCCGCGACGTCCGCCCGTCGGCTGTCGCCGACGTGAAGCGTCGTCCCTGGATCGACCTCGAGGCGTCGACAGGCCTCGTGGAACGGTCTCGCGGCGGGCTTGGCCCGCCCGACCTCGCCGGAGATGACGACGGCGTCGAAGCGGTCCGTCCACCCGAGGCGCTCGAGCTTGTCGCGCTGGGCCAGCGACGGCCCGTTCGTCACGAGGGCGATGGGGCGCTCGGCGGAGAGGCGCTCGAGCAGGGCGTCGACTCCGGGCACGGGCTCGAGGGCCGCCCCGATGCGCTCGCGGTACGCCGCCGCGAGGACGTCGGGGTCGACCGCGGACTGCCCCGTCGTCTCAAGCAGGTCCGCGAAGATGTGCGCGCGGCTCCGATTGGCGTGGTGGCGGCGGTGCGCCTCCAGGTAGGCCGCTCGCGAGAGACCGGAGGCACCGACGTCGTTGGCGGCCCGTTCGAGGATGTCGTCGCGGTCGCCCGCGACGACGGCCAGCGTGTCGTCGAGGTCGAACGTCACCGCCGTGGCGACCATACCGGTCCTTGGCGGCCCCCCACCAAGAAGGCCTCGGCGGTCATCCCGGGCGACTTGGAGCGTCGAGGTCGATTCCGTTAAGCCCTCGAGGTCCGACCCGCCGGCAATGGGCTTCTTCGACCGCCTCGCCGAGCGCATCGACGCGCGATCCTCGGTGCTCTGCGTCGGCCTCGACTCGGAACGCGGACGGCTCCCCGAGCACCTCCTCGACGAGGAGCTCCCCCGGTGGGCGTTCAATCGGCGCATCATCGACGCCACCCACGACCTCGTGGCCGCGTACAAGCCGAACGTCGCCTTCTACGAGGACGCCGATGGCTGGCGGTCGCTCGAGGAGACCATCGCGTACGCCCACGGCAAGGGGGTCCCCGTCGTGCTCGACGCCAAGCGCGGCGACATCGGCAATACCGCCCGGCAGTACGCCCGCCTGGTCGACCTCGCCGACGCGATCACGGTCAACCCGCTGCTCGGGCGCGACAGCCTCGAGCCGTTCCTCCAGCGAGCGGGTGCGGGGGTGTTCGTGCTCTGTCGGACCTCGAACCCCGGGGCCGCCGACGTGCAGGGGTTGACGCTCGCCGAGGGCGACGCGCTCTACGAGCGCCTGGCGACGCTCGCCGAGGTGTGGGACCGCCACGGCAACGTCGGCCTCGTCGTCGGTGCCACCGCGCCCGACGAGCTCAAGCGGGTGCGCGAGCTCGCCCCCTCGCTCCCGTTCCTCGTGCCGGGCGTCGGGAGCCAGGGCGGCGACCTCGAGGCGGCCGTCGAGTTCGGACTCGCCGATGGCGTCGGCCTGGTCAACGCCAGCCGCAGCGTGATCTTCGCCGGCGATGGTGGGGGCTTCGACGCGGCCGCCCGGTCCGAGGCGAAGCGCCTTCGCCGGGCCCTCGAGCGGGCCGCCTGACTCAGGTCGGTCCCGGTGGCTGCCCGCCCCGCGCCTGGCGCGCGCAGACCGTGCACAGCCCGAGCTGGGCGTCGTGGTGGTCGTCGCACACCACCGCGCCACATCGCTCACACCGATGTCTGGCCGGTGCCGCCTCGCAGATCTCGCACAGGCCGGTGACGCTCATTTCTCCATGGTAATGGCCCACAGGCAAAGCTCGGTCGGTTGGGTCGGTGCGTCGCTACTCGGCCACCTCGAATCCGATCTTCACCTTGGTCTTGAACTGCGGCTCGTCAGCGGTGTTGATCTCGATGGACTGGTCCTGCACGACGGCCCATTGCAGGTTCTCCACCGTCGTCCGCGTCCGCTCGACGGCGTTCAACGCGGCCTCCTCCCAGGACGTCGGACTGGTCGCCGTGATGGTTACCTCCTTGTGGACTGGCATCGCGACGACTCCTTGGCGTCCCGTCGGGTTAACGATTCCCACGATTTAGCGCGGCGATTGACCGGGTGCCGTTACTGGTCCCGGGACGGCCATCGCCGTCATCGCGAGGCGGACGTTGCGCTGGGACCCACTGTGCACCGGTTGGACTCACGCGAAGCCTTTTACAGGCCAGGTACCAACGCTCGGTAGCGACATGGCCCTCGACCGGGCCCTCCTCCGGGAGGCCCTCGCCCACGGGGAGTCGGAGTCCGGCAACGTCGAATTCAAGACCCGGCTCAGCAAGGACATCCACCTCGCCGAGGGCCGCTTCGAGAGTCTGGCCGCGCAGCTTCGCCACCGGATCCTCTCCGGTGGCGGCGAGGCGGTCTACGTCGTCGGCGTCACGGACGACGGGGGGCTGGCGGGCATCGACCCCGATGCGTTCTCGGAGTCGATGGACGTCCTCAGCCTCCTCGCCCAGGAGGCCGACGCCCGCGTCGCCGAGGTGGAGACCGACCGCGTCGGCGACGGCCTCGTCGGCGTCGCCACCGTCGTCGAGGGGTCCGTGCTGGCCATCGACGACGACCACCTGGTGGTCGGTACGGCGGGCCACGTCGACCACGGGAAGTCGACGCTGGTCGGGACCCTCATCACGGGGCGTGCCGACGACGGCGACGGCGAGACGCGGGCGTACCTCGACACCAAACCCCACGAGATCGACCGGGGGCTGTCCGCGGACATCTCCTACGCGGTCTACGGTTTCGCCGACGACGAGGCGGTCCGCCTCGATCGCCCGGAGCGGCGCGAGGACCGCGCGGCGGTGGTCCGGGAGGCCGACCGCGTCGTCTCCTTCGTCGACACCGTCGGCCACGACCCCTGGCTGCGCACCACCATCCGGGGTCTCGTTGGCGGCAAGCTCGACTACGGCCTCCTCACCGTCGCCGCCGACGACGGCGTGACCCGGACGACCCGCGAGCACCTCGGCATACTGCTGGCGACGGACCTACCGACGATCGTCGCCGTCACGAAGGTCGACCTCGTCGACGACGAGCGCCTCGAGGCGGTCACCGGCGAGGTCGAACGGCTGCTTCGCGAGGTCGGTCGAACGCCGCTGCTCGTCGCTCGCCACGGTGTCGAGGCGGCGATCGAGGAGATCGGCGACCGGGTCGTTCCCGTCGTGGCGACCAGCGCCGTCACCCTCGAGGGCCTCGACGTGCTCGATCGGCTGTTCCGGGACCTCCCCAAGCGCGCCGGGCGGGACGGGGCCTTCCGGCTGTACATCGACCGGACGTACACGATCGCCGGCGTCGGCCCCGTCGCCTCGGGGACCGTCCGCTCCGGCGAGGTTTCGGCGGGCGACGAGCTCCTCCTCGGGCCCTTCCCCGACGGCCGGTTCGAGGCGGTCACCGTTCGCTCGATCGAGATGCACCACCACCGCGTCGACCGGGCGCGGGCCGGCCAGATCGTGGGGATCGCCCTCAAGGGGATCGAGACCGACGCCGTCGAGCGCGGAATGGCCCTCGTGCCGCCGGCGGTCGACCCGACCCCGGTGCGCGCCTTCGAGGCCGAGGTGGTCGTTCTCAACCACCCGACGAAGATCACCGCCGGGTACGAGCCGGTGGTCCACCTCGAGACGGTCAGCGAGGCGGCGCGGTTCGAGCCGGCGAACCGGCACCTGCTGCCGGGCGACACCGGTCGGACGACGGTCCGGTTCAAGTTCGGACCGCACCTCGTCGAGCCCGGCCAGCGCTTCGTCTTCCGCGAGGGCAAGAGCAAGGGGGTCGGCACGGTCCTCGACGTCGATCCCCGCCGCGCGTCCTGACCGGGGTCGCCGAGCGCGCTCGCACCGCCAACCGAACGGCCCGTGGGCCATCCGCATCAAAACGCGTCCTGCGGACCGGCGGTCCAGCGTGACGAAGGCGGCCGGCGGGACCGAACTGGTCGCGGGAGAGGTGGTGGGCGTAGCCCCCCGTTTGGGATTGTGCGAGTGAGCCCAGGCGAGAAGCGAACAGATTCCGGGGAGCGCCACGTCCTCATCCCCGTGTTCGCGGCCTCCGTCGTGCTCGATGAAGTTTGGTTCGTCGGCCGATACAGGGTTGGAAACGAAGTGCGCGACCGCCCAGAGCTTCCGACAACGCCCGCGCACCCTCGCCCCGGCAGTGCCCATCGCGACCGCCGGCGGCCCCGGACCGTCTCTACCGCAGAACCCACTACCCTCAACAGATTTACCATACCACTCCGTCAACCTCGGGCGCATGACCGTCCGCGGGGGGGTCTGGCGAATCTACCGAGAGTCCATCGCGGTCCTCGCGGTCAGCCTCGTGGGCGGACTGTTCGCCGGTACCGTCCTCGGCACGGAGGCCATGGTCGGTGTCCTGCGGGAGGTTCCGGGGCTATTGCTGTTGCTCCCGGCGTTCCTGGCGACGCGGGGGAACGTCTACGGTGCGCTGGGCGCGCGCATCGCGACGGGCCTCCACCAGGGCCTCATCGGCGACGGCCTCCTCCGCGACGACCACCTCCGAAGCGCCATCCTTGCCTCGGTGATCAACGCGCTGTCGATCTCGGTCGTCATCGGCGGGCTCAGCTGGGCACTGGCGACCGTCCTCCTCGACGCCGACCCGTCGCTGGCGACGCTCGTCGGTATCACCCTCCTCGCCGGCGTGCTGACCTCGATCGTGATGATCGCCGGGCTCATCGGGCTCGTCGTCTGGGGGCATCGCCGGGGGCTCGATCCCGACAACCTCGTCGGGCCGATCGTGACCACCCTCGGCGACCTCTTCGGGGTCGTCTTCCTGTACGTCGCGGTGGTCGTCGTCAGGGGGGTGCTGTGAGGTGTCCGCGCGTGACCCCGTGGGATCGACCTGGTCGACCCGGTCGATCGTCCGAACGATGTTCCCGATTCTCGTCGGGCTGAGCGTCCTCGAGATGGGCTCCGGGCTCGTCCTCGAGACCCTCGAGGAGACCTATCTCGGCAACCCGACGCTGCTCGTCATGGTGCCGGTGATGATCGCCATGGGCGGGAACCTGGGCGCGATCATGAGCTCGCGGCTGTCCACGCGATTGCACCTCGGCCTGCTCTCGTTCCGCCCGGACGACCGCGGCCTCCTCGTCGACGTACTCGCGATCATCGCGCTGGCGGCGACGGTCTTCGCGCTCCTCGGCGTCGCGACGTACGCCATCGGGCTGGCGGCGTACCCCGGCCACCCCGGTCTGGCCGAGCTGCTGGTCGTCTCGCTCGTCACTGGCATGTCGCTGGCGGTCCTCGCGGTCAGTCTCGCCATCGCCGCCACGTGGATCTCGTACCGGATGGGGCTCGACCCCGACGACACCACCATCCCGGTCGTCACCAATACGTGCGACATCCTCGGCGTGGTGCTGCTCTCCGTCGTGGCGACCGTCGTCCTCTAGCGCCTCGTGGCGAGGTCGGTGAACTCGCCGATCGCCCGGCGCGTGCCCTTGCCGATGACGACGTCGCCCGGTTCGAGGGTGGTCGTCCCGTCGGCCATCAAGAGCCAGTCCTCCTCGGGGCGCCGAACGGCGAGGACGCTGATCGACGGTATCGCCTCCGGCACGCCCTCGACGACCGCGGTCCCCGCCAGGGGGTCGCCAACCTCGACCCTGACGCGGACCATCAGCTCGTCGCTCTCGCGCACGGCGACCTGGGTGACGGGATGGACCTCGATGTCGCGAAGGACGCCCTCGCTGATCTCGATCGCCGCGTCGCTGATCGTCTCCGCGGCGAAACCGAGCTGGAGGAGGCCGCGGAGCTGGACGGGGTCCTCGAGCTGCGCGGCGGCCTGCAGCGTCCACGCCTCGAATCGGGCCCGCAGCGCGTCGACCTCGACCTCGAGGTGGTGGACCTCCTCGGCCAGCTCGGCGTTGTCGAACAGGACGCTCGAGTACGCCAGGTCGACCGCGAGCTCGCTGAGATCCTTCATGAGGACGATCGAGTCGACCGCCCGCTCGAGGTCGGGGGGGACCGGCTCCTCACCGGCGACGTGCACCTCGAACGGCTCGCCGGTGAGCGCCTCGTGGACCTCGCCCAGGGGACCGATCGGCCCCCTGAGGATGACGACGTCGTCGCCGCGCAGGTGCGTCTCCGGCCCCGGGTTGAGGATCCAGTCGGTGCCCCGACGGATCGCGATGACGCGGACGCCGGTCTCGCTCTCGAGGTCGACGTCGCCGAGCGTTCGGTCGACGGCCGCGGCGTCGGCGGCGACCGACCCGCGAGCGACCGTCTCGATCGCCTCGGGGAGCGCGGCCCGGATGGCCTCTGGCAGGCCCATCTCGTCGAGGACGACCTTGGCGATGTCCCCCGCGGCGTCGCTGATCTTCTCCGCGCCGGCGACCATCCCCAGTACCGGCGCGAGCTGCTCGGCCTCGTTCGGGTTGCGCGCCGAGAGCAGGAGCGACATCCTGGCGCGCATCTGGAGGACGTCCATGGCCCGCTCGAGCTCGATGACCTCCCGCCCGACCTCCGCGCTGTCGTGGAGGACCGCCGAGTACGCCAGGTCGATGAGGAGCTCGGAGGTGTCCTTCGTCTCGACGAGGAGATCCTTGACGCTGATCGGCTCGTACTGCACGGCCGTCGAGTCGACCCCCTCGGGCTGATCGGACATCCGCGGACCCCTACGCGTTCGACTCACCAATAACGTTCGGGGGGACCCGGAAGGTGTCGCCGTCTCGCTCGACCAGCCCGAGGAGGGCGCCCCACGCGAGGAGGTCCCCAGTGCGGCGTCGCCAGCGATCGCGCCACGCGTTCGGTGCCCGATGGCGCTCCCACGGCGGCACGTGGGGCTCGAGCGCCTCGAAGGCCGACGCCTCGGTGACCCGTCCGTCGGCCGCCTGGAGGACCTCCTCGACACCGAAGACGCGATCGCGAAATCGCTCGCGGAGCGTCGCCGGCGCGGGTAGCGACCGGGTGCGCGTGTACCCCGAGGGGCCGCGTTCGACGATGCCGAGCGCGCGCATGAGCGCCAGCCACCGGCGGGCCTCGTCCACGTCGACGGCATCGAGCCGGTCGGCGATCCGCTGACAGCAGCTTCGCTCGCCCTCCGGCACCAGGCCGACCGCGCGCCAGGCCACCTCGAGGTCGGCGACCGTCCCCGGCGGCCTCGGGACCGCCTTGAACCGCATTGTCCCGCCGGGTGTCACCCGCGAGGCTCGTAGCCGACGGCCTCGATGGCGTCCGCGAGGTCATCTGGGGCGACCAGCGACGCGTCGAACGCGACCTCGACGCGGTCCGCCTCGTGGTCAGCGAGCGCCCGCTCGACGCCGTCGAGCGCCTCGAGCGCCGACCGTACCCGCTGCTCGCAGCCCTCGCAGGCCATGCCTCCGACGCGGATCGTGCGCGATGTCATGGCCGCCACCAGGAGCCGGAGGCCCAAAGGGACGTCGACGGCGGTGGTCGCAAGCGCTTAACCCACCCCCCGTCGTACGTCCGCCCGGCTCGAGGATGGACCGAGGTGGACCAGGGACGCTCGAACCGTGCAAGCGCTGCGGTGAGCCGATCGACCCGTCGGTCGACGAGTGCCCGGAGTGTGGCAACCGCCCCAAGCGGAAGGCCCAGATCGCGGCGGTGATCCTGACCGGCATCGGGGTCGTCCTCGTGCTCATCAACCCGCTCATCGGTCTCCCGCTCCTGGCCGTCGGCGTCTTCGGCTTCTTCGCCGTCCACCGGGCGCACTACTCCCCGACCGACCACGACTTCTGAGTGTCGATCGGTCGAGCGCGCGTCCCTCGCGAATCGGGAGCGAATATGTGAGTTTAAGGCGTGTTCGGCGCGTACTTTCGTCGTAATGGCCGAAAATCCCGCGGCCCAACAGGAGCAGGAAGACCACCCCAACCACCCGAGCGTGGACCAGTCCGACCGACTCGTTCCACGCAACCTCCGGCAGACGGGCGATCCCGGCATCGAGATGCTGATCTCGACGCGGGTACGCAAGTCGGCCTTCTGGCACCTCTCCGTCGAGGAGGGCGCCTGGCGGGCGACCGTGTACAACCGCATGTACCACCCGCGGGGGTACGTCGAACCCGAGGACGGTGGGGCGATGGCCGAGTACGACCCCCTCGTCAACGCCGTCACCCTGTGGAACGTCGCGGTCGAGCGCCAGATCCGCGTCAAGGGGCCGGACGCCGAGGCCTTCGTCAACTACGTCATCACGCGCGACGCCACGGAGATCGAGCCGATGCACGGGCGGTACGTCATCCTGTGCAACGAGAAGGGCGGCATCCTCAACGACCCGATCCTGCTGCGCCTCGCCGAGGACGAGTTCTGGTTCTCCATCTCCGATTCGACGCTGATGCTCTGGCTCCAGGGGGTCAACGTCGGTGAGGGCTACGACGTCGAGATCGACGAGATCGACGTCTCGCCCATGCAGATCCAGGGGCCGCGCTCGGAGGACGTCATGATCGACCTCGTCGGCGAGGCGGTCAGCGACATCCCGTACTACGGTCTGATGGAGGCGGAGATCAACGGCCGAGACGTCCTCGTCAGCCAGACCGGCTTCTCCGGCGAGAAGGGGTTCGAGGTGTACGTGCTCGACTCGATGAAGTACGCCGAGGACGTCTGGACCCCGGTCGCCGACGCGGTCAAGGACCACGGCGGCCAGGTGATCGCGCCCGGGCACCACCGCCGGATCGCCGCCGGCATCCTCTCGTGGGGCCAGGACATGGACCACGAGACCTCCCCGTTCCAGGTCAACCTGGGGTACCACGTCCCGGACGACAAGGAGGCCGACTACGTCGGGAAGGAGGAGCTCGAGCGCCAGAAGGCCCTGATCGAGGACGGCGAGTACCCGTTCAACCTGAAGCTCGTGGGGCTCAAGATGGCCGGCGAGCCCATCCACGACTACGCCCCGGACTTCTGGCTCATCTCCGACCCGGAGACCGGCGAGGAGTGCGGCTACGTGACGTCGCCGTGGTACAACCCCGACCTCGAGACGAACATCGCGCTGGGGTTCGTCCCCGCCGAGAAGCTCGAGGCCCTCGGGGTGCCGCTCGACGACCGCGCCTACAAGGTCGACGACGCACCAGACGTCGAGTTCCAGGTCCACCTGCCCGACGAGTACGCCGAAGAGCCGGGCGAGCCGGTCTACGCGAAGGTCGCCACCGTCCCCTTCAAGGAGTCCGTCAACCCGAGCGCCCGCGAGCGTGCCAAGTTGCACGCCCGCGAGGAAGCGCAGGGCGAGTAGCCACGCCGAGCCCCGGCGGGTCGCTCGGTCGATGGGGCCTCGAGCGACGAACCGCACTCGCGATCGACCGCCCCCGCGGGGGAGATCGGGGCCACCCCGTCGTGGATCGGGCGAGACGGACACGCGGTGATTCGTCACCGCGGTGGTTTCGCTGCGCGGGTGATCCTCCGGAAAGTTTCATCGACGTGCGCTGGCTTCGCGTCGAGGTCGATCGACGTGAGCACCGCTCGCTGGGCGCTCACGGCGACCACCTCCGACCGATAACCACAGGTAATAAAACTGTCAGCAGAACCCGGAAAACGTATTTATATAGTGTGCGCTGGCCGGGATTTGAACCCGGGTTGCGACCGTGGCAGGGTCACGTGATACCGCTACACTACCAGCGCCCGTACCGGCACTAGCCGCCGAATGGCGCATAAGAATTGCGAATCGGGCACCTCACCCCGGAGGAACAGTAACGTTAATGGGCGCCTCGGGGCCATCTCCTGGCACCGATGGCACTCCCGGGCGACGCCGCGGTCGCGATCCCGCTGAACTTCATCGACAACCTGCTCCTCGAGCTGGGCGTGGGGCAGGTCCTGATCGCGGTGTTCGTCCTGGCGATGCTCGCGGCGTTGCCCCTTCGCTCGCCGAAGGTGCTCGCCATCAACGTCGTCGCCTTCGGCATCATCTTCATCCT
Source organism: Halobacteriales archaeon (assembly GCA_046543335.1). Classification (GTDB taxonomy): domain Archaea; phylum Halobacteriota; class Halobacteria; order Halobacteriales; family SKSH01; genus CAZCYF01. The sequence goes on along the minus strand of JBKGZP010000001.1, from coordinate 21,952 downwards.
CACCCCCTACTGGGTCGTCGACGGGTACAACCTGTTCCTGTACGCCGGCATCGCCATGATCTTCGTGGGGACGATGGGCTTCGTCTACGCCCGCCGGTGACCGGACGGCGGATATTTCAACGGCGCCGACCGTAGCCGCATCCGCGCGAGGGTAGCCAAGCCAGGCCAACGGCGGCGGGCTTAAGACCCGCTGAGGGCAGCCTCGTCGTGGGTTCGAATCCCATCCCTCGCATGACACGCATGGACGATGCCCTCCGAGACGCCCTCGCGGACCACCCCGCCCTCGAACGGGTCGACGGGAGCTACCGCGTCACCACCCTGGCGGTGGCGGCGACGATCACCGTCGAGGGCGAGACGATCGTCGTGGAGGTCGTCCTCCCCGCCCTCGGGGTGAGCGTGCGCGACGCCGTCGTCCCCGAGGTCGTCGAGGAGGAGTGGTCCGAGACCCTGGCCCGTCGCCTCGAGGACGGCTACGACGTGGCACGGTCGCCGCCAGCCGCCCCCGTCGACGTCGAGCGGACGCCCACGGCCGTCACCGTCCGGTACGCCATCGAGCCGACCGATGCCCGGGGGGGTGTCGCCGACGCCAAGGCCCTCGCGGAGTTCACGCAGGGAACGTACGTCCAGGGGGCGATCCCCGGCTACGAGTACGACCCACCGCTGGCCGAGTTGCTCGCCGGTGCCTGGGATGCCGACGCCAGCTAGGCCATGGCGATGTAGGTGTTCGTGTCGGCCACCCCGTCGATCGCCTGGATGCAACCCGTGACGAGCGCCTTGACCGCGGCGGGCGAGTCGACCGTGGCGCGAGCGATCAGGTCGACATCGCCCGCGACGATGTGGACGCGATCGACGCCGTCGCACGCCTCGATCTCCTCACGGAGACGGTCGGCGTCGCCCGTGCTCGCCTTCACCAGGACGTACGCGATGACCATCCTCACTCACCCGGGACGGCGGGTTCGCGCTCGCCGACGACGATCTGTCGGACGTCGCTCAGGACGTCGAAATCGGCCAGGACGACCAGCCGGTCGCCCACCTCGAGGGTCTCGTCGGGGTCCGGCAGCGCGAGAGGGCCGTCTCGCTTGCCGAACGCGAGCAGCCGGGCCTGCGCCGGCAGCTGCACCTCGCTGATGGTGTACCCGCGCGTCGGCGACCGGTCGGTGACCCTCAGCTCGACGACCTGCAGGTTCTGCGCGATGTCCGCGATGGCGCGGATGTCGCCACCGAGCATGGCGTTCTTCGCGCCGATGGCGCCGAGGCGCTCCGGGTAGACGATGTCGTCAACCTGCTCGGCGTACTTCCGGTAGATGTCCTCGCGGTAGTCCTCGTCGATGCGCAACACGGTTCGACAGCCGTGGTGCTTCCCGATGAGACAGGCGGCGAAGTTGACGTTCAAGTCGCCCGTGAGCGCACCGAGCGCGTCCGCCCGGTCGACGCCGGCGGCGTCCAGGACGTCCTCGTGGGACCCGTCACCCTCGACGACGGTGAAGCCAGCCCGCCGGGCGCGCTCGGCGCGATCGGGGTCGCGCTCGACGAGGGTCACCTCGTGGCCCTCCTCCTGCAACACGCGCGCCGTTCGCAGGCCGACGCGACCGGCGCCGATGATGACGAACCGCATGTGTGCGGGGATTGGCGAGGGACCCAATTAAACTTCCCCGTGGCTCAACGCTTTTGCCGGTTCGGGGCCTATCGACCGGCCCGATGGTGTACGCCTTCGTGCTGCTCAAGACGGGCGCGGCCGCCTCGCCGTCGGTCCTCGAGGTGCTGACCGACCTCCCCGCGGTCCGGGAGGCCCACGTCGTCGCCGGCGAGTACGACCTCATCGCCGAGGTCGAGGCCGACGAGGTGCACGAGATCCTCGACCTCGTCTCGGACACGATCCAGTCGATCGAGGGGGCCGACGAGACGAAGACGTACATCACCCTCGACTAGCGCCGCTCAGCCGTCCGTCTCCCGGTCGCGGCACGCGGCCTGCGCCTCGATGGCCTCGCGCTGGCGACGAAGCCGCGGCGAGGCCGTCTCGAACAGGTGGTCGACGGGCTCGCCCGGTTCGAGCGGCTCGGCCGCCTCGGCCGTCTCGATGGCCGCCTCGAGCTCCGCCTCGACGGCCGACTCGATGGCGTCGAGCGCCTCGTCGTCGAGCACGCCCGCGTCGCGAAGGGCCGCCTCGGCCCGCTCGAGGGGGTCGCGCCGGCGCCACTGGTCGACCGCGCTTCGCTCGCGGTACCGGCCCGGGTCGTCTGCCGTGGTGTGCGGCCCGTGACGGTACGTGAGGCTCTCGAGGAGGTGCGGCCGGCCGTCGCGGACGGTCGAAAGCGTCGCGCCGACGAGGTCGTAGACCGCGAACGGGTCCGTGCCGTCGACGCGCCGGCCGGGGAAGCCGTACGCCTCGGCCTTCTGCGCCAGGGTCTCGCTCGCGGTCTGGCGCCCCTCCGGGACGCTGATCGCCCAGTGGTTGTTCTCGCAGAAGAACAGCGTCGGCGACTCGAACACGCCCGCGAAGTTGAGGCCCTCGTGGAAGTCGCCCTCGCTCGTGGCGCCGTCGCCGAGGTAGCACACGACGGCGTGGTCGCCCCCGCGGTACCGGGCGGCCATGCCGATCCCGACCGCGTGTGGGATCTGTGTCGCGATCGGGACGGCCTGGGGCAGGACGCCCGCCGGCCAGTCACCGCGGCGGTACTCGCCGAAACCGCGTCGAAAGAGCAGGAGGTCGGCCATGTCGACCCCAAGCGCCAGCAGCATCGCGTTCGACCGGTACGTCGGGGCGAGCCAGTCCTCGTCGGCCATGGCGTGGGCGGCGCCGACCTGCGACGCCTCCTGGCCGCGAAACGGAGGGTACCCGCTCATCCAGCCGCGTCGTTGCAGCGCGAGGGCCCGCTCGTCGAAGCGACGCGCGCGGACCATGTCCCGGAAGATCGCGAGGGCCGTCGGGTCGTCGACGCCGGCGGCGTCGAGGCCGCCACCCTCGAGGACGCGGTGCATGTCCACGACCCGGACAGGGGCGGGCAAAGCCGTTCCGATACCCACAAACGCGACCGGGGCCGAGGTCCAGCATGGTCTCGGTAGGCGCGCTCGCGGGGCTGCTCCTCCTGCTGGCCGCCAACACCGTCCTTGCCGGGGTTGCCACCCGGTTCGCGCGGCTGTGGGCGGTCTCGCGCGTCGGCACGCTGACGGCCGTGGTCGTCGCGGTCCCGCTGGCCCTGATCGCCTCGACGCTCCTTCTCAGCGGCGTCCTCGGGCTGGGCGTCGACGTCGGCGATCCCACGCTCGCGTGGCTGCTCGCCATCGCCTTCCCGGGCGCCCTCGGCGTCACCATCGACTACCTCTGGGTCGCCTCGCCCGAGGAGGTCGAGGTGGCGCTCGACGCCTAGGCCAGAGCAGCCTCGATGGCGGCCGTGACGTCCGCGACGACCGCCTCGAGGTCCTGGGTGGCGTCGACGACGCGAAAGCGCCCCGGCTCGGCCTCGACCAACGACCGATAGACCGCGTCGACGCGCTCGAGGAAGTCGCGACGCTCGAACTTGGTGTCCCGGTCGCTGCGGTCGAGGGCGGTGTCGACGTCGACGCGCAGGTAGCACGTCAGGTCCGGGACGACGGTGACGGGCTCGTGGATGGCCCGGACGTACCCCACGGGGTCGTCGAGACGACCATCGAGGGTGACGCCCTGGTAGGCCAGGCGGCTGTCGACGTACCGGTCGGAGACGACCAGCTCGTCGCGCTCGAGGGCGGGGGAGACGACGTTCGCGACGTGGTCGGCGTGATCCGCGCAGTACAGGAACAACTCGGCGAGGGGGTCCGCCGCCGGGTCGGCCACCGACCGACGCACCGCCTCGCCGTACCAGGAACGCGTGGGCTCGCGGGTGAACGTCGCCTCGGGGTAGACCTCGCGAAGCCGTCGCCACACGGTCGTCTTGCCCGAGCCGTCGAGCCCCTCGAGCGTGCACAGCATCCCTGCGTTCGCCTCCAGCGCCGTCGCCTAAAGCGTCGCGGATGCCGACTGGTGGAGGACAATCCTTAGGACCGACAGGGCCGAACCCGTCACCATGCGCGTCCTCGTCGCGGGTGGGACCGGCTTCATCGGATCCGCGTTGTGCGCCGACCTCGCGGAGGACGGCCACGCGGTCTCGGCCATGGCGCGCACCGTCGACGGCGAGGCGCTGCCGGCGGGTGTCGACGGCATCGAGGCCGACGTGACCGCGCGAGACGGCCTGGTCGAGGCGCTCTCCGGACACGACGCCGTCGTCAACCTCGTCGCCCTCTCCCCGCTGTTCGAGCCGCCTCGTGGCCTGACCCACGACGGCGTCCACCGCCGCGGAACCGAGCACCTCCTGGACGCCGCCGAGGAGGCCGGCGTCGACCGCTTCGTCCAGATGAGCGGTATCGGGGCCGATCCCGATGCCACCACGTCGCACCTCCGCGCGAAGGGCCGCGCGGAGGTGGCCGTCCGCGATCGCGACCTCGACTGGACGATCGTCCGGCCCTCGGTCGTCTTCGGCGAGGGCGGCGAGTTCGTCCGCTTCACTCGATGGGTCTCGTTCCCCCCCTTCTCGGACCGGCTGGCCTGGCCGTACGTCTCGCCGCTGCCCGGTGCCCGCGCGCGGTTCCAACCCATCTGGGTCGGCGATATGGCCCCCCTGCTCACCGAGGCCACCGTCGGGGAGGAGCACGTCGGCGAGACGTACGAGCTGGGCGGGCCCGAGGTCTACACCCTGTCCGAAATCGTCCGCCTGGTCCACCGCGCCGAGGGCCGGCCGGCCCGGCTGCTGCCGGTTCCCACCGGGCTGGCGAGGATCGGGCTGTCCATCGCCGGTGCGGTACCCGGCTTCCCCCTCGGTGCGGACCAGGGCCGGGCCCTCGATATCGACAACGTCACCGCGGACAACGCCGTCGCCCGGCTCGGCCGTCCCGTCGCGGAGCTCCTGCCGCTCCCCGCCTACCTCGGCCTCGAGACGCCGAGCCCCACCTGAGCCGACCGTTCAGCGGCTGCACCGTCCGATATCGCCGCCTGATAGCGGGGTACGAACCTTTGATAGTCCCCCGGGCACAGGGGGTACCAAGAATGAAACTCGCAATGATCGGCTTCGGCCAGGCCGGTGGGAAGATCCTCGACAAGTTCCTCGAGTACGACAATCGCACCGGCGGCGACGTCGTCAACTCCGCCATCGCGATCAACACGGCCAAGGCCGACCTCCTCGGGCTGGAGTGGGTCCCAGAGGAGAACCGGATGCTCATCGGCGAGACCCGCGTCAAGGGCCACGGGGTCGGTGCCGACAACGAACTGGGCGCCCAGATCGCCGAGGAGGACATCGACGAGATCCAGGGCGCGATCGACCGGGTCCCGGTCCACGAGATCGACGCCTTCCTCATCATCGCCGGCCTCGGTGGCGGGACCGGCAGCGGCGGCTCGCCCGTGCTCGCCAAGCACCTCAAGCGGCTGTACCAGGAGCCGGTCTACGGCCTCGGCATCCTCCCGAGCAACGACGAGGGGGGAATCTACACGCTGAACACCGCGCGATCGCTCCAGACGTTCGTCAACGAGGCGGACAACGTGATGATCTTCGACAACGACGCCTGGCGGCGGACGGGCGAGTCGATCGAGGACAGCTACGCCGAGATCAACGACGAGATCGTCACCCGGTTCGGGCTGATGTTCAACGCGGGTGAGGTCTCCCCCGGCGACGAGGTCGGCGAGAGCGTCGTCGACTCGAGCGAGATCATCAACACCCTCCGCAGCGGCGGCATCTCGACCATCGGCTACGCCCGCCAGGAGCTCGATCGCGACCGGGGCGGCCTCCTCTCGCGGTTCACGGGCGCGGACGACCAGCTCGACTCCGCCGAGAAGACCAACCGGATCACCTCCCTCGTCCGCAAGGCGGTCCTCGGTCGGCTCACCCTCCCCTGCGAGCTCGACGGCATCGAGCGCGCGCTCGTCGTCGTCAGCGGACCGCCGGACCACCTCAACCGCAAGGGCATCGAGTACGGCCGCAAGTGGACCGAGGAGCAGACCGGGAGCATGGAGGTCCGCGGTGGCGACTACCCAATCGCCAACGCGCGCTCGCTGGCGTGCACCGTGTTGCTCTCCGGGGCGACGAACGTCCCCCGCATCAAGGAGCTCCAGCAGGTCGCCATCGAGGCCAAGGAGAACATCGACGAGATCCGCGCCGCGAGCGACTCGAACCTCGAGTCGCTCATGCGCCGCCAGTCGGAGGAGCTCGAGCCCCTGTTCTGAGCCGACAACCGCCGTGGACGTCCTGGTCCCGTTCGACGCGATCGACCCGAAACGCCGCCTTGAGCCGGTGCTGGGCGCCGACGAGCGCCACGACTTCGCCGAGGCGATGCTCGCCGACGTGCTCGAGGCCGTCGCCGGCGGCGGCGGCGACCCCCGGGTCGTCGCGACGGCCGACGTCCGGGTAGCCGCCCCCGTCGACGTCGACGAGCGGCCGCTGTCGCCGGCGGTGAACGACCGCCTCGCTCGGGCTGACCGACCACTGGCGATCGTGATGGCGGACCTCCCCCTCGCCACGCCGACGGCGATCGCGCGGCTGCTCGAGGCGTCCGGGCCGGTCGTGGCGGTGCCCGGCCTCGGCGGTGGGACGAACGCCCTGGTCGTGCGCGAACCGGCGTTCCGGGTGGACTACCACGGCTGCTCGATCCGCGATCACCGGGAGCGGGCGGCGGCCGTGGGAACCACCTTGACGACCGTGGACTCCTACCGCCTCGGGGTCGACGTCGACGAACCCGCCGACCTCGCGGAGGTGCTATTGCACGCCGAGGGGCGCGCTCGCGCGTGGCTCGAGGCGCACGGTGTCCGGATCGTCCACGCCGACGGCCGGGTGAGCGTCGAGCGGTCGCCGGGGGATTGAAGGTCGCCCGAGCGGTGCCTCCGGGCACGTGTCCCCCGTCTCGATCCCCGGTGCGCGCGCCCACGGCGTCGACATCGACCTCGACGAGGCGGCCGTCCGCCGCGCCATGCGGTACGGACCAGCCGACGTCGAGGCGGCCGAGGCGCTCACCTTCGCGCGAAACGTCTTCATCCCGCTGACGACAGCCTGTCGGTACACCTGCACCTACTGCACCTTCTACGACCCCCCCGGGGCGGCCGAGCTGCTCGCCCCCGAGGCGATCGCCGACGTCGTCGAGCGCGGCGTCGACGCCGGGTGCACCGAGGCGCTGTTCGTCCTCGGCGACGAGCCGGACGCGCGGTACTCGGACCTCCACGCCACGCTGTCGGCCTGGGGGTTCGACACCGTCCACGACTACCTCGTCGACGTCTGCCGGGAGACCCTGGAGGCGGGGCTGTTGCCCCACGCCAACCCCGGCGACCAGACGCGCGACCAGCTCGCCGCCTTGGCGCCGTACAACGCGAGCATGGGCGTGATGCTGGAGACGACGGCCGAGGTGCGCGCCCACGATGGCCCCCGCGGGAAGTCGCCGGGGCGACGCCTCGCCACGATCAGCGACGCCGGACGCGTCGGGGTGGCGTTCACGACGGGTATCCTGGTCGGCATCGGCGAGGACCACCGCGACCGCGCGACCAGCCTCCTCGCAATCCGCCGGCTCCACGAGCGCTTCGACCACGTGCAGGAGGTCATCGTCCAGCCGGTCGTCGAGAACGAGCGCTGGGGCGGCGGGTCGCCGGACCTCGAGACGATGCGTCGCACGGTGGCGATGGCCAGGGCGGTCCTCCCCCCGGAGGTCGCGGTGCAGGTGCCGCCGAACCTCGCCCGGGTGCGCGAGCTGCTCGACTGCGGCGTCGAGGACCTCGGCGGCGTCTCCCCCGTCACCGTCGACCACGTCAACCCGGCGTACGCGTGGCCCGCCCTCGAGGAGCTGCGCGCCATCGCCGACGAGGCGGGCGTGCCCCTCCGTGAGCGCCTGCCCGTCTACGAGCGCTTCCTCGACGGCGACGGCGGCGCCTTCGTCAGACCGCCCGCGAGCGCCGTCGTCGAGGCCTGTCGGACCCGCCTCGACGACCCGACGCGCTCCTCGTGACCCCCGGGGGGCCCGCCGTCACCCGGCCAGCATGGGCGTCCCGTCGGCGCGCGGGCCGAGCGCCGGCCCGTGGGGGGCGTCGTCGGGGTCGATCACGCGACGGCGGCGGTAGTCGGTCGAGCGCTCGACGGGGGTGCGCCCGACGCCCGCGATCATCTCGACGTACTGCTCGACCGTGCGCACCTCGCCGTGGTCGCCGCCGGCGCGCTTGGTGATCTCCTCGGACAGGACCGTCCCCATGAAGTCGTCGGCACCGCACGAAAGCAGCTTGAGCCCGAAGGCGTCGCCGTACTTGACCCACGAGGACTGGACGTGCTCGACGTTGTCCAAGAAGAGCCGGCTGACGGCGACCATCAGCTCGTCCTCCGCGCGGGTGGCCCCGCCGTCGACGTAGCCGTAGTCGTACAGCGGCGTCTCCGGGTGGACGAACGACAGTGGGACGAACTCGGTGATCGCGCCGGTCTCGGCCTGGAGGTCGCGCACGACCTCGAGGTGCATCGCGCGGTGGCGCTCGTTCTCGACGTGCCCGTACATGATCGTGGCGGTCATGTCGAGCCCGACCGCCGCGGCCGCCCGCATCGCCGCGACCCAGCCGGCGGCGTCGATCTTGCGCGGACAGATCACCTCCCGGACCTCGTCGACGAGGACCTCCGCCGCGGTCCCCGGAACCGAATCGAGGCCCGCGTCGGCGAGTCGGCGGTAGACGTCGACGTAGTCGCGGTCCCACCCGCGGGCCGCGTGGGCGGCCTCCTCAGGCGTCATCGAGTGGAGGTGGACCCCGTCGACCTTCATCGCCCGCAGCTGGTCGACGTAGGTGCCCGGGTCGACCCGGTACGCCGACGGGGGTCGGTAGTTCACCGCCGCGGGATCGTCGTGGGCCGCGAGCGCCTCGCGGTGCTCGTCGTCCAACGCGAACGCCGGGTGGAGCCCCGAGACCGAGCACACCTCGGAGATGCCGAGGTCGAGCGCCTCGTCGACGATGCGGCGCGACGCCGCGGGTCGCTTCGTGAAGCCGTCGTGCTCGACCGTCGCGTCGGTCTCGAACGCGCCCGCCGGATCCTTGAAGTTGCAAAAGAGGCAGCCCGTGTTGCACGCCGTCGTGACGTTGTTGTTGAGGTTGGCGACGAAGGTGACCTCGTCGCCAACGACCTCGGCCCGGCGCCGGTCAGCCGCCTCCAGGACGCGCTCCTTGCGTGCGGGGTCGATGCCGTCGACGTCCGTCCCGGTCGTCAGGAGGGCGACCGCGTCCTCGACGGAGAGCCGACGGCCAGTCCGGGCGTTCTCGAGGGCGTTCTCGAACGGCTGGTCGGTGACCGGTCGGTGCGCGAAGCCGAACGACCGCCGGCGACCGCGGGGGGCTCCGGCCCCTCGCCGCTGCATGGACGAGCCCGTCGAGAGCCCCGGCAATAAACCGTCGGGTCGGAGGAAAACGGCTTTGCCCCCGGCGATAGGCCCCCCGCCATGGACGGGCCCGACGCGACGGCCGGTGAGGGGGGCGTGCGACCGTGACCAGCGTCAAGGAGATCGACGTCCAGACGCCCGCGGCGGCGGGTCGCCTCGGCCGCGCGACGTTCACCTTCACCGACGCCTACTCTGTCTTCGACTGGGGCCGGATGCCGGATCCGATCCCCGACAAGGGCGCCAGCCTCTGCACGATGGGGGCGTTCAACTTCGAGCGCCTCGAGGCCGAGGGAATCGCCACCCACTACCGCGGCGTGGTCGCGGCCCCCGGCGACGAGCCGGTCCCGCTCGACGCCCACGACGGTCCGGCGCGGGTGATGGCGATCGACCTGGCGCGGGTGCCGGACCTGCCGCGTGCGGGCGGCACCTACGACTACGACGCCTTCCACGCCGCCGCGGGGGAGGCGTACGTCGTCCCCCTCGAGGTCATCTTCCGGAACCGCGTGCCCGTGGGCTCGAGCCTGCGGCGTCGACGCCGCCCCGACGAGGTGGGTCTCGAGGCAGCCGAGTGGCCGGACGAGTCGGTCGGGCTGCCTGAACCCGTCGTCGAGTTCTCGACGAAGTACGAGCGCTCCGACCGCTACCTCGACCGCGAGGAGGCACAGGCGATCGCCGGCGCGGCGGACCTCGAGGCCATCGCCTCGCTCGCCCGGGCGGTCAACCGCGTCGTCACCGACCGGGCCGAGGCGCGGGGGTTCAGCCACGACGACGGCAAGATCGAGGTCGTCTACCACCGGGGCGAGCTCCTCGTCGCCGACGTCGTCGGCACGTTCGACGAGAACCGCTTCACCGTCGACGGCCAGCAGGTCTCGAAGGAGGTGCTCCGGCAGTACTACAAGGCGTACGACCCGGGCTGGGTCGACGACCTCGAGGCGGCGAAGGCCGAGGCGAAGCGCCTGGGCGAGGCCGACTGGAAGGCGCGCTGCGCGTCGGCGCCCGACCCGCTCCCGCCGGCGGTCGTCGAGCTGGCGCGCGACCTCTACGCGAGCGGGGCGAACCGGTACCTCGACGAGGCGCGCTTCGACGCGCCGGCGCTCTCGGCCGTCGTCGAGCGGGTGCGCGAGACGCTCGCGGACGCCCGGGCGGGGTGACGCCCGTGGACCTCCACCCGGTGGAGGCGGGCCAGGTGCGAGGCACCCGCAGTCAGCTCAACGGCCGTCGGCCGGTCGCGCTTCGGAACCTGTGGGCCATGCTCGACCGGCGATGGGCCCCGAGCCGGCCAAGCTTCGCCTGGATCGTCGACCACCCGGCCGGCCACGTGGTCGTCGACGCGGGACCCGTGGCGCACCCGGCGGACCCGACCAGGTGGCGGACCCACTACTGGCACCCCCACTATCCGCTCGCCTATCGGTCGCGCATCGGACCCGACGCCGGCCTCCGGCGGGGGCTCGAGGCACGCGACCTCGACGCCGGCGACGTCGGCACCGTCGTCCTCACGCATCTCCACCCGGACCACGTCGGGGCCCTGGCCTGGCTCGAACCGGATCGCGTCGTCGTCGACCGCCGCGAGCTCGCGTTCGCCACCTCGTGGCGAGGGCGCCTCCTCGGCCTCAACCCCGGCCTGTGGCCCGCGTCGACGCCCTTCGACCCCGTCGAGGCGACCGCGCCGGAGGGGGTCGAGATTCCCGGCATCCCGGGTATCCGCCTCCTGTACACGCCGGGGCACACCCACCACCACTGCTCGACCATCATCGAGCGCGACGGCCCGGACGCGCTGCTCGCCGGTGACGCCGTCTACGACCTCGATCACCTCCGCACGCGCCGGCTCGACGGGGTCGCGACAAGGCCAAGCGCCGCCCGGCGCTCCATGGACACGATCGACGACCTGGCGCGCTCGCGCGACCTCGTCGTCCTCCCGAGCCACGACCCCGACGGCCCCGATCGCCTCGATGCCGGGGCGGCGTATCGACCCGAGGCGTGACGGGAAGCGTGGCAAAAACCATATCACCGCCCCCGCGCGCGGGTCACCTATGGGCAGCTTCACGGCCACGGTGACGGTGCGCCTCAAGGCGGGCGTGCTCGACCCGGAGGCCACCACGACGGCGCGAGCGCTCGAGCGCCTCGGCTTCGAGCTCGAGGCGCTCCGCTCGGCCGATCGGTTCGAGATCGACCTCGAGGCGAGCTCGGCCGAGGCGGCCCGCCAGCGGGCGCAGGAGATGGCGACGCGCCTGCTGGCCAACCCGACGATCCACGACTACGAGGTCGAGGTCGAGGCGCGATGACGGTCGTGGTGGTGCGCTTCGGCGGCAGCAACTGCGACCGCGACGCCCGTCAGGCGCTCGAGCACCTGGGCATCGAGGCCGAGATCGTCTGGCACGAGGACGGCCTGCCCGCCGACGCGACGGGGGTCGTCGTCCCCGGCGGCTTCTCCTACGGCGACTACCTCCGCGCCGGCGCCATGGCCGCCCACACGCCCGTCATGGACGAGGTCCGGTCGGCGGCGGCCGACGGCACGCCCGTGCTCGGCATCTGCAACGGGGCGCAGATCTGCGCCGAGGCCGGCCTCGCACCGGGGGCGTTCACCGTGAACGCGAGCGCGCGCTTTCAGTGCGAGCGCGTCCACGTGCGCGTGGAGACGACCGCGTCGCCCTGGACGGCCCAGCTCGAGGTCGGCGACGTGCTCGAGTTGCCGATCGCCCACGCCGAGGGGCGCTTCGAGGCCGACGACGAGACGATGGCGCGCCTCGAGGCGGACGACCGCGTGCTGTTTCGCTACTGCGACGCCGAGGGTCGCGTCACCGAGGCGGCCAACCCCAACGGCTCGCGCGACAACGTCGCGGGTGTCATCGGGGACCGACCCCACGTGGCCGTCCTCATGCCCCACCCCGAACGGGCGACGCTGCCGGACCTCGGGCTGACGGACGGCCAGGGGGTCCTCCGCGGCGCCTCGGGGTGAGGGCGGCTCAGATCAGCCAGGCGAGCGCGAGCGCGCCGAGCAGGCCGACGGCGACCGTTCGGAGGCGCCCGGCCAGCTGGTCTGGCGGGATGAGACGACCCTTGGCGGTCCAGTTGCGGACCGTCCGAGCCACCCGGACGGGGGTCGCCAGGTCGCGACGGGCCAACGGCCGCGCGTCGGCCAGCACCGAGGTGACCCAGTCGCGATACGGTGTCACGGCCGGGTCGTCCGGGCCGTCACCCTCGACGACGAGGGCCACCTCGAGGTTGTACCGGAACGCGCCCCGGGTGAGGTTGGCCGAGCCGATGATCGCCACGGGCTCGGGACCGTCGCGGAGGTAGAGCTTGGCGTGCACGAACCGACCGGGGTACGTCCAGAGGCCGACCTGGTCCTCGAAGTCCGCGCGGAGGTCGCGGACGATGGCCTTGGCAATCTGGTCGGCCGACGGCGTGACGAGCACCTCGAGGTGGTTCGATGGCGAGCGATCGAGGAAGCGTTCGATCTCCCGGCGGAGGTCGCCGTAGGCCGCCTCCGTGAAGAAGCCCGTGACGAGGTAGATCGTCCCGTCGCCTGCGAACAGGTCGCGCACCGCCGCCTCCAGCGCAGGACCGTCCGGTCGGGTGTCCACGAGTTGCCACTGGGCCATGTCGGTCACCTCGCCTCGATGGATACGCCAGCCCGGGCGATAGTCGTGTCGGCCTCACCCCGATAGCGGCTGGTTGTAGCCCGTCTCGCGGGCCTTGACGGCCGACCAGGCGTCGCGACACGAGCACGCCAGCCCCGCGAGGAGGGCGGGATCCTGCTCGAGGTTGAACGCCTTGATCGCGTCGTGGACGCGGTCGTCGCAGTCGCCGCAGTTGTGCGGCCCCCGATCGCTGCCGTGGCCGACGGGGTCGGAGACGACGATCGCGTCCGCGTCGGCCGTCCGCTCGAGCACCTCGACGACGGACCACAGCCACGGTGGGCGATAGCCGCCGCGGTAGTGCAACTCGTCGACCATGGTGTACCGCTGGACGTTCGTGGGGTTCATCGAGACCGTGTGACAGCCATCGAGTTCGGCGCAGCGCTCGACGGAGGCGACCATGTCGTCGATCGCCTCGGCCTCGGTGAGAAACGGCGGTTTGAGCAGGAGGTACGCCTTGACGCCCGCGCCGGCGTCCCGGGCGGTCTCGACGGCCGCCTCGAACGCCGCGAAGTCGAAGTACTTGTTGACGCAGTCGCGTCGGATGCGGTCCGTCGCCGTCTCGAGGCCGATCGCCACGTCGACGTCGAGCCCCACGGCGAGGAACGGCTCGAGGCGGTCGGCCTCGACGAAATCCGGCAGCGACTCGAGGACGATCCGCTCGCGGTCGGCGAACGTCTCGGCGATGGCGCGTCGGGTCGCCGCCCCCACCTCGCGCTCGTCGAGGAACGAGCCCGAGGTGTAGATCTTGACGAGGTCGAGCGGCCGATGGGCCGACTCGCGCTCGTGTTCGAGGGCGACCGCCAGCTGCGCGAGGAGGTCCTCGTGGGCGACCGAGCCGCCCTCGACCGACTCGGCGACGTAGCCGCACATCGTGCACCCGCCCGCGCGGGCCCATCGACAGCCACCCGTGTTGAGGATGATCGTCAGGCTCTCGCGCACCCCGTCGGGGGTGCGGTCGCGGTCGATCCACACCCGCGTGGGTTCCCTCGGGTCGTACGTCGCATCGCGCTGGGCCCGGATCTCCCGCATGGCCAGGTTGTGGGCGTCCATGCCCCGGCCGCGGTCGTAGACCGCCGGCGATGGCTGGCTCATCGTCGCGCCCTAGACGGGGCCCGGGTTAAGACGCTTCGCCCGCGTCCCCGAGCAGTGGCGCCAGCGCGGCGAGCTGGCCGAGGCTGACCGCGGGGCCGTCGTCGTGGCGGACGTGCACGGCGAGGAACCCGGCGTCCGCCGCGGGCTGGACGTCCTCCTCGTACGTGTCGCCGATGTACACGCGCACCGCCGCGGGCAGGCGCCCGGCGGCCACTTCGAAGATCGCCGGGTCTGGTTTGCGCGCGCCCACCTCGTTCGAGACGACCACCTCGTCGACGAGGGCGTCCAGGCCGTGGCGCCGGAGCTTCGCCCGCTGGAGGTCGCCGTCGCCGTTGGTGAGGATGCCGACGGCGCCGAGGTCGCCCGCGCGGCGCAGCGCCGCCTCGGCCCCGGGGATCGGCCGCGTCGCCGCGAGCTCGCGCTCGCGGAAGGCCGCCGCCGAGCCGGTCGGGTCGAGCTCGAGGCCGTGTTCCTCGACGAGCGCCTCGAAGGCGGCCTCGAACGGGGCATCCGCGAACGACTCGAGCGCGACGAACACCTCGCGGGAGAAGGTCCCGTGGACCGGCGCCGGCGGATCCGTCCCGAGGGTGTCGATCAGGAGGCGCTCGAAGGGGACCGCGTACTCGAGGAGCGTCCCGTCGAGGTCGAACCAGTAGGCGGCGTCGCTCATCGCTCCTCCACGTGGCGGACGTCGACGGCGACGCCGCGCGAGCTCGCGACCATCTCCGGGCCCGACATCGCCGCGCGGCCGACGGCGAGGGCTGCAGGGCCGGTCACGACGACCTCGTCGCCGACGCGGATCCCCGCGTCGGCGTCCTCGACGCCCGGGGCGAGGACGCTGCCGTGGGGGACGAACGCCTCGATCGCCACCGCGTGGCACGCCTCGTCGTGCGACCGGAGGCGTCGGGCGCCCGCGAGCGTCAGCGCCAGCTGGCCGTACTGGTGGACCAACGTGGTGAGCTGCTCGCCGTCGGTGTCGAACGCTCGCAGCCGGGGGTACCGGCCGCGGACCTCGGCCTCGGCCAGGAGGGCGTCGCCGACGCCCGCGCCGAACTGCGCGTCGGCGATCGCGGCCAGGATGGTTCGGTGACGGCGCGACCGGGGGATCGGCGATTCGTCGGCCAGTGCCTCGTCGAGGGCGGCCAACGCCTCGGGGTCGGTCGGGTGGCCGGCCACCGTCTCGATCGGGTCGTCGACCCCGGCGCGGTCGACGGCGGTCCGGAGGACGGCGCCGTAGCCCGCCTTGGGGAGGTGGGCGATCACGCGGGGGTGGTCCGTCGCCTCGAGAAACGCCGCCAGCCCGTCGGCGACGACCTCGCGCTCGCTCGCGCTCCAGCGGCCCGTCACGGGCGTCTCGTAGTGCTGCGCGGGGTAGGTCAGCTCGAGCTCCTCGGGGACGACCCCGAGGGGGCTCGACAGCGACACGAGGTGGCCGCGGTAGCCCATCGCGTCGCGAAAGTCGCGGTGGCTGGGCGAGCGGCTGTAGGGCTTCGTGGCCGAGCAGGGGACGAGCACGAGCGGCCGGTCGTCGAGTCGGGGCTCGTAGCGGTCGCGCAGGCGCGCCATGAACCGCCGGACGGGTGCGCGTCGCAGGGCGTCGTCGGTCGTGCAGTTGAGCCGCGCCTCGCTGGCGACCGGGGCGCGGCGCTCGACGAAGGCCCACTCGTCCTCGAGGTGGCGAAGCGCGGCGGTGAGCCAGGGGACGTGTCGGACCTGCCCCTCGAGGTGGTCGCGCAGCTGGCCGGCGCGGACGCGGTCGCGGACCAGCCGGAGGGTCGCCTCGAGCACGCGGACGTTGTGGTCGGCGACGGCCTCGCCGTCCAGGTCGTCCGGGTCGGCCCCCGCACAGACGGGGCAGGCGCACGGCAGCGTCCGCATCGCCTCGAGATCGCGCTTGCCCTCCGGCGTCAGGTAGCGCCGCCTCGCCCCGCGGATGGCCGCGAGGTCGCGGTCCAGCAGGTCGACCCCGAGGTAAATCAACAGGGCCGCGTTCGCGGGTGTCGCCATCCCGGGCAGGTACAACGCGGCGTCCGGCGGGATCGCCCGTCGGGTCGCGACGACCGCCTCGACCAGGTCCCGGGCGCGCCCCCGGAGGCCGCCCACCCCCGAGAGCACGTAGGCATCGACGCCGAGGTCCTCGGCGAGGTGGGGGGTGACGACGGCCGCCGCGGGCGCGTCGAGTGCCGGCACCTCCGGTGCGAACGCCGCCTGGACCCCCGGGCGCGTCCCCGTCGGGAACCCCCGGTGGGGGAGCACGGTCAGCCGGGCGGGGTCGCCGGCGGGGACCGCCCTATCGGCCGACCAGAGCGAGCCGGCGTCCTCGACGAGGTCGTCGACGAGCGCCGGCGTCTCCACCGGCGCCTCGAGGCGGAGCTCGCCGAGGCGGGCGGGGCCGTCGCGCTCGAGGACCTCGAAGTGCTCGGTCATCCGTCTGGGCGTACCCGTGCCTGGCGGGCAGATACCCGTTACGCCTCGGTCCGGCGCACCGTCACGGTCGGTGGCAACGCGTCGAGGGCCGAGGCCGGCCAGCCGTCGTGCACGAGCGTCGCCTCGACGTCCCCAGCGCCGTCGAGCAGCGCGCGGATCCCCGCGACGGCGGCGCGGTACGCCGCCTCGTCGAACCGCTCGGGGACCTCCGCCGTCAGCGGATAGGTGTGCTCGAGGCCGGGCGGGATCGGCCCGAACGGCGGGATGACGCGCCAGGCGTCGCCGCCGCCGTTGACGTCGAGCTCGAGCGTGGCCGGCGGCGTCCACGACCGCAGCCGGCGGTGGTGTCGGCGGACCTCGGGTCGGCGGGCACTCTCCCCCGAGACGTGGTGGAACGTCCCCTTCACCGCCGGGTCGTGCCGCTCGAGGAACTCGTCGTGGTCGAGCAGCCGACGGTAGCCGTCGAGCATCGCGGGGTGGGCCCGGGCGCGCTCCTCGAGCAGCTCGAACAGGGTGCCCGCGTGGACGGCCTGGCGGACGCGACGCAATTCGGCGAAGCTGACGTGGAGGTTGTGCCGGGCGAGGTCGCGCTCCCGGTCGGGTTCCGGCGCCGACGCCAGCGCCTCGGGCGTCGTCGAGGCGCACACGGGACAGGCACACGGGAGGGCGGTGAGGTCGTCGAGGTGGACCGTCCCCGACGGCGTGAGGTACCGCCCGTCGCGGGCGTACAGCGCGTAGGCGGCCGAGTCGAACAGGTCGCACCCCAGCGCGACCGCCAGGGCGAACATCATGGGATGGCCCGCGCCGAAGAGGTGGACGGGGGCGTCGGGCCCGAGGCCGCGCTTGGCGGCGACGACGACGTCGACCAGCTCGGCGAAGCGGTAGTCCTCGAGGAGGGGGACGACGGCGCCGATCGGGTAGACGTTCGCACCGGTCGCCCGGGCGCGCCGGCCGGCGCGCTCGCGGAGGTCGACGTGGCCACCGCCCTGGACGGGGCCGGCCAGCAGCCGGTCGTCGCCGACGCGCTCGCGGGCCCCCCGGATGCGTTCGAGCGTCGTCTCGAGGTCGGACTCGGCCTGCCCCCTGGAGGCGTCCGGGTGCGTCGGCAGGTCGATCGGCGTGCAGATGTCCGCCCCGATCTCGCGCTGGAGGTCGACGATCTCGGCGTTCGTCGCCTCGACCGCCCCGTAGGTGGCCAGCTGGAACGATCCCGAGTCGGTCATCACGGGGCGGTCGACGCCGAGCAGGTCGTGGACCCCCTCCGCCAGCGCGCGTTCGCGAAGCGCGGGGGTCCGGTGGATGACGTAGGCGTTGGTGATGAGTCCCTCGGGGTCGAACTCCTCGACGAGGTCGGGCGGGGCGACCGTGTCGAGGTTCGGGTTGATGACCGGCAAGAGCGCCGGCGTGCGAAGGTCGCGCTCGCGGCCCGGGAGGTCGAGCCGACCAAGTCGTGCCGCGCCGTCCCACCGACGGGTCTCGAAGCGTCCGGTCATGCCGTCGCCGCCCGTCAGGGCGCGTTCCCGGTCACCCCCTCGTAGACCGCCACGGCGGTCACCGTCCGCTCGTCGCGAACGCGCCCGGCGAAGACCCGGTCGTGCAACGCGGCGTAGGGCATGGGCTCGACGGCGATCGACTCGTCGCGATCGCGGTCGGGACCCGCGAGGGGCTCGCAGTCCCGGGCGACGAAGTAGTGGCGCACCGAGTCGAGCAGGCCGTTGGCGGGCTCGGCCTCGAGCAACGGCTCGATCGACGCCGCGTCGTACCCGGCCTCCTCTCGAAGCTCCCGGGCGGCCGTCGCGGCCATGTCGTCGTCGTCGGCCTCGGCGGAGCCGCCCGGCAGGCCCAAGGCCACCCGCTCGACCGCGTGGCGGTACTCCCGAAGGACGACCACCTCGCGCGCCGGGGTGAACCCGAGGACGACGGCGCTCGGGGGCTCCCGGACGAAGTCGAACCGGGCAGTCGAGCCGTCCGGCAGGCGCACACGGTCGGTGAACACCTCGAACGCCTCGCAGCGGTGGGACGCCGCGCGCTCGAGCGTCTCCCACCGGAGGTCGGCCGGGTCGGTCATGGCGGCCGTTCGCCGAGGGCCGACATAGCCGCGGCGGTCGCCGTCGGCGGGCTCACCCCGAGGGGTCGCCCGCCGCCCCGAAGCGCGAGCCCGCGCCGAGGCCGAGGCGTTCGCGGGCGAACGTCACCAGCCGCGGGACGTCCTCGAGGTGCAACAGCCTCAACATCGCCAGCTTGTCCCCGCGGTTCGCCCGGCCGAGGACGTCCGCCGGCAGCCGGTTCAGGTCGCGCATGAACCGGTCGTAGCGCTCGTTCGAGGCGAGGTACAAGAGCTCGGCCAGCATCATGCGGTTCTCGACGTTCGGCGCGACGCGCTCGTGCCAGCGGTCCTCGTACAGGGCCATCGTCTCCGCCGAGGTGTCGCCCGCGCCGAGGGCGTGCTCGGCGACGATGGCCGCCTCGCGCCCGGACGCCATGCACTTGTGGATGCCCTCACCCCAGACGGGGTCGACCGAGGGCACCGTGTCGCCGACGGCCATGAACGAGTCGGCCGTCATCCGACCGGGGAGCTGGATGTGCGCCGAGCCGCGGTGTTGCTGGCGCCCCTCGATCTCGTACGCCTCGACAAGGCGGGGGTCGTCGTCGATCCACCGACGGAGGTAGTCGTCGACGGTCATGCCCTCCTCGGCGAACTCGAGGTGGCGCTCGTTCTGGATGTAGCAAAGACCCACCTTCGCCGTGTCCTCGCCGGTGTGGAAGATCCAGCCGTACCCGCCGGGCGCGACCCGGTGGTCGAGGCGCAGCATCATCGCGTCGGTCAGGTCGCCGTAGCCGGGGTGCTCGAGCTCGACGCCGGCCATCTCGTACTCGATGCCGATGGCGTGGTTCTCCCGTCGGAGCTCGACGACCCCGAGGGCCTTCGCCAGCGGCGCGGCCGGGCCGGTGGCGTCGACGACGACGTCGGCGCGGACGGTCTCGTCGCCGTTGTAGACGATCCCCTCGACGGCGCCGTCCTCGAGGAGGGGTCGCGTCGCCCGGGCGTCGAAGCGGTACTCGACGCCCCGGTCGCGACCCTCCTCGACGAGCCACCGCTTGAACTCGCCGAAGTCGAGCACCGCTCCGGGCTGGGTCGCCGCGTAGTGGTGGTTGGGCGACTCGAGGACGACGCGGCGGGTGTGGTGCATCACGACGTCGTCGGGGACGTTGAATGGCGCGAGCATGCGCGGGAACGTCCCGGCCGTCGACTTGTTGCTCGTCGTCGGGAACTCCGCCTCGGGTTCGGCCTCGAGGACGACCACGTCGTGGCCTCGGGCGCCCAGATCCCGCGCGCACTGCCCGCCGGCCGGGCCCGCCCCGGCGATCGCCACGTCGTACCTGTCGGCCATTGCACCCCCCTCGGAGCGTTCGGCGGAAATAGTTTATCGGACGCTGGCGCGGAATCTCCATGACGGTGACCTCATCGACATAATTAAACATATCGGTCGGTCCGACACAGGAGTTATACCCCGGTGGACCGTTGGCATTTGGCGAGGGGGATAGGGATGGACGAGCCTGCGGATACCACAGCCACGCCGGTGACCGCGCGTCACGAGGACGAGCGCGGGGGCGCCTGAGATGCGCAACCCGCTGATCTCCGTGATCGACCGCTTCTCCGACCGCACAGTCACGGTCTACGAGTGCCGTCGGTGCGGGACGAACCTCGCCGACGAGCACGCCACCTGTCCGGTCTGCGAGACGACCGACGTGGCGGTGTACGACATCGAGCCCGCGAACTGATCGGGGGTCGCGACCCGAGGTGGGGGTGGCCGTTAGCGGTGGCGGGGCACGGCATAGCTCGACCACAGCCGTCGACGAGCTCGCGCCGGAAGCCGGCCCAGCCGTCCTCGGTCTCGATCGGCAGCCAGGTTCCGCCGCGTCCGAAGCGGTGCTCGATCGAGAACTCAGTCTCGAGGTGGGCCGTGCCCGCGTCGAGGTCGATCGACGTGCGCAGCGCTCGCTGGGCGCTCACGGCGCTCCTCCGATCTATAACCGAGGGTAATTCACCTGTCAGCGAACCCTGGAACAAGGATATATAGCTAGTGGGCCGGCGCAGATTCGAACTGCGGTTACGGCCACCCGAAGGCCGAAGGATACCAGGCTACCCCACCGGCCCACACCCCGAACGTCGGGGCCGAATTGCCTTTAACCGTTCCGGAAGGGTCACCGTCCAGGTCGACGGACGGGTCGCGGAAAGCGCTGGCTCGACGGCCGCTAGGCCTCGGAGAGGCGCTCGTCGACGAGGGCGTCGAAGTCGTCCGCCTCGCCGTACCGGTCGCGCAGGCCGAGCGTCACCCGGCCCTTGTCCGTGATCTCGTACAGGCCGGAGTGATCGGCGGGGCCGACCTTCTCGACGAGGCCGTAGTCCCAGAGCACCGGCAAGCGGGTGTTGATGTTCTTCCGATTCTTGCCGGTGTGCGCGGCCAGGTTCGGTGCGACGTTGCGCCCGTGGCGATCCAACGCTTCCAGAATGAGGAAATCGGTGGGCCGACGGAGTTTCACGGTTAATCCGTCCCCGGGTTTGCTGCTATCCGCCATATAATCTTGCATTTATCATCAATCACTGCATCCGAGAGGGGACGTTGCATCACACCGATCCCTCACCGGCCTCGAGGACCGGCGCCACCGGTCGCGTCGGCTCCCCGGCGATGGCCGCGGCGACGCGCTCGCCCTGGCGGAGCCGACCGGGCACGCCGAGGCGGTCCGTGTAGTTGCCGACCAGGTGGACCCCATCGGGTAGCGTCAGGCCTCGAAGCGCCTCGAAGGTCCGGTCGTACGCGGGCATCCCCGGCTCGACGCGATGCACCCCGAGGGGGCGCGCCTCGACGCCGAGGACCGTCTCGAGCTCGCGAGCGGCGACGGCCGCGACCTCGTCGTCGGGGCGCTCGAGGATCGCCGGATCGTGCATCCCGCCGAGGAACGCGGTCACGAGGTCGCCCCGGTCGAAGGCGCGACCGTTCCAGGCGACGCCGAGTGTTCGAAGGGGTTCGTCGCGGGCGACCTGGTAGCCGAGGCCGTCGCGCGCGATCGACGCGTCAAGGTAGACCAGCGCCAGCGGGTTGTACCGCAGCGCGCTGAGGCGCTCGGCCGCGTCCGGCGCCAGGTCGGCCAGCACCTCGGCCGCCGACGGCGCATCGGTGGCGACGACGACCTCGTCGACCGCGTAAGTGGCGTCGACCGTCGTCACCGCGAGGCGCGAGCCCGCTCGCTCGAGGCGCACCACCGCCTCGTCGAGGTGGACCGCCTCATCGTGGGTGGCGGCCATCCGCCGCGGGAGCTCGGCCATCCCCCCGTCGGGGACCGCGACCGGCGGGCGATCGCCGCCGCCGACCAGTCGGCTGATCGCGATGCGCGCGAGG
>JBKGZP010000010.1:0-50384 GCA_046543335.1 Halobacteriales archaeon | reverse complement strand
GGGCTGGGCATCATGGGCCTCGCCCAGCTGTACATCCAGCTCGGGATGAAGTACGGTAGCGACGCCTCGAACGAGGTCGCCCGCCAGCTGATGGTCCACATCAACCACGGCTCGAAGTGGACCTCCCACGAGCTGGCCGGGGAGCGGGGCACCTTCGCCGACTGGCCCGACTCGAAGTACGCCGATCCGGTGCGCTACCGCGAGTGGTTCGAGCACCAGACGGGGCTGGACGCCGAGGAGTGGGCCGACGGCTTCCCGATACGGAACCACAACACGACGACGATCGCCCCGACCGGCACCACTGGGATGGTGGGCAACACGACCGGCGGCTGCGAACCCATCTACAACGTCGCCTACTACAAGAACGTCTCCGACGACGTCCAGGGCGACGAGATGCTCGTCGAGTTCGACGACTACTTCCTGCGCGTCCTGGAGGCGAACGACATCGACGTCGAGGCCGTGCAGGCCGAGGCCGTCGAGCAGATGCAACACAACGAGTTCGACGGCATCGAGGGGCTCGAGACCGTCCCCGACGCGATCGGCGAGCTGTTCGTGACGACCTCTGACCTGAGCGCCCTCGAGCACGCCGCCGTGCAGACGGCCTGTCAGCAGGGCGTCGACTCGGCGATCAGCAAGACGGTCAACGCCCCCAACGACGCCACGATGGACGACACCCGCGAGGCGTTCGAGTACATCTACGACCACGGCGGCAAGGGCGTGACCTACTACCGCGACGGGACGCGCTCGAAGCAGGTGCTGACGACGCGGGCGGACAACGCCGACTTCGCCGACATGGACGAGACCGAGGCCGCCGAAGCACTCGTCGAGGCGATCGAGGACGTCTTCGGCGGCCTCGAGGGCTTCCTCGAGGACGAGACCGTCCGCGAGGCCCTCGGCGAGGAGCTCGAGGCGATCGCCGGGCGACCGCTGGGCGAGCGGGGCTACGTCCAGAAGAAGCCCCGGCCGGACCAGCTGACCGGCGTCACGCAGCGGATCCAGACGGGCTACGGCAAGCTGTACGTGACGATCAACGAGGACCCGGAGACGGGCGAGCCGTTCGAGCTGTTCGCGAACACCGGCCACAGCGGCGGGTTCACGAACGCGTTCACCGACGCGCTCGCGAAGACGATCTCGATCGCGCTGCGCTCGCAGGTGGACCCCTACGAGATCGTCGACAAGCTTCATGGCATCCGCTCGCCGAAGGTCGCCTGGGACAAGGGCGAGCAGATCAACTCCATCCCGGACGCCTTCGGGACGGCGCTGCGGCGCTACCTCGACGACGAGATCGACCTGACGTACCCCCAACAGCGCCAGCTGCACGAGCTCGAGCGCGTCGAGGAGGAGGCCGTGGCCGGCGAGACCGAGCCCGACGGCGGCGATGCGACGGTCACCCGGGACGATGCGGCCGAGCTGATCGCCGCCGGCGAGAGCCCGGAGTGCCCCGAGTGCGGCTCGGCGACGCTGTACTACGCCGAGGGCTGCAAGACCTGCGACGCCTGCGGCTGGTCGGAGTGCTGAGGCGGGAACAGCTTTATTCGCCCCCTCGGTGCACGCTCTTGCATGAGCCGGGGGCCGCGGTGTCCGCGTTGTGACGCCCCCCTCCGCAAGCGCCACTGCAAGTACGTCTGCCCCAATCACGGCGTCTGCGTCGACTGCTCCGACCCCTTTTGGTGATCGCCGTGGACGACGAGACGCTCGAGCGCGGGCTGGCGGTCGTGCGCGCGCTGGCGCCGGCGGAACCGAGCGTGGCCGACCTCGTCGACGCCCTCGAGGCGGCCCTCGAGCGACCGGACGCCATCCGGGAGGTCCTCAAGCGCGCGGAGGCCGAGGGGCTCATCGAGCGCGACGAGCGCCGCGTGCGTCACTCGGGTCGGCCGGCCACGAGACGCCGTCGCGGGGGTATCGTCGCCAAAGCGGGCGAGTTCAGCTGCCGGCGCTGCGGGCGGGCGCTCTCGACGGGCTACTTCCTCCGGGTCGAGCGCGCCGAGGTGGGCCCCTACGGCTCGACGTGCATCCGGAAGGTCACCGGTCGCGCTCCGTGACCTCCCGCTCGAGGCGGTCGACCTGGCGCCGGAGCGACCGGAGCCGGCGATCCAGTTCCTCGATCTCGAGGTGCACGTCCACGAGCACGTCGTCGAGGTCGTCGGGTCGATCGGCCCGAATCGACGCCGAGGCCGCCTCGTCGGATTCGAACAGCGACGGCACCTCGTCCAACAGTGGGCTGCTCGCGCCGCCCGAGGGTGCCGCCGGTGGCGCCATCGCCTCGAGGGAGTCGACGCCGTGGTGGGCCCCGAGGGTCTCCGCGAGGGCGTCCCGGACGGACTCGAGCGCGCGCATCGGCACCTTGATCCGCTCGGCGGCGTCTGCGAGCACGAGCACGACGTGGCCGGCGACGCGGCCCTCCTCGAGCCTGACGCCACGGACGTCGTCGAAGGCGATCGACTCGAAGTCGCCGGCCCACACGGCGTCGCCGACGTGCTTGAGGAGGCGACGGTCGGTGAGGGCGACGGTGAGTTCGTCGAACCGGACGGTGTGCTCGACCCGCTCGGGCGGTTCGACGACGCCCGCGGCGACGAGGACGCTCGCCAGCACCGCGTCGATGGCCGCGTCGGTCGACGCGGCCGGGACGGCGAACTCGGTCGTCCCGCGGGGACCGCCCACGAGTCGGATGTGGCTCCGACGTCTCCCCGCGTCGACCTCGAGGCGGTCGACCGCCGTGGGGTGGACGTCGACGTCGGCGTCGCGGAGGAACGAGGCGTCGCGGTAGCGAAGCGCCCGGGTCGGCGTGGTCACGAGGAGGTCCTCGTCGCCGAGGTCGACCCGGTGGAGGGGCGCTTCGTCGCCGAGGACCGCCTCGAGGGGACCCGGCAGGGACATCGGCCGCGGATACCCCCGACGCCCCAATAAAGGGCGCGATGGATGGACAGGTTTTTGCCCGACTTCGGGGTAGTTGCTGGCGCGCCCGGGTGGCTTAGCCGGACATAGCGCCGCACTCATAGGGTCACCAGACTCGGCGCGACGGTCCAGGCGCCCCGTCGGGGCTGTGACCTGGGCCATGCGGAGATCGAGGGTTCGGAGCCCTCCCCGGGCATACTTAAAATGGGCTCAACGCCATCTGTCGAGTTGGGTAACTAAACGGTGAATCTGGATTGGTTCGTTCAGGGGATAAATAATTGCCGATGGCTGAGGCGGGAGGTGGCTGCCATGGCAAATGGAGTTATGGTTCTATTTGCGAGCAATCAGCAGACTGGTTCCCGGATCGATCGACCGCTGAGTGATCCCAACGTGGTTGTATTACTCATGGTATTGAAGCCACTTCAGTGATCGATACAGGGCGCATATCTTGCAGTTAGCTACTAGCATTAGTTACTTGAGCTTCGGGTGTCTTCAAGATGGGTTAATAAGAATATAAATAATGAACCACCGCCACCAGCACCAATTGCTGCACCAAGACCCATCCAGAGTGCAGTACCTCCCAAAATACCGCCAATTGCCGCACCAACGGCAGCTGTTACAGCGATGATTAAGATCTCTCGTCTCTGATCCTGAGTCATACTCTGCGTCCTCATGATCTGAGTAATACTATTTCGCTCAGATCAGCCATGCGCACGCCACCGGCCGGTTGGTTGCTTTGTAACGGACGAAACCAGTGAGAATCAACTGCTGACTACATGCTCTGTATCCAACACGGGCCCAGCGATTTATTGGTGTTTTGTCAGAAATGCCGTGCGGTATGGCCGCTCTGAACATATCATACCGAAATAATTATGCCCGGAAATTGTCACGATGAATCGGCTGATTGCGATTAGGATCAACCACAGAATTCACTGGAAGACGGGGGACATTCGAACGGGAATTCAGTCCCGCTGGCATCGGCCCCACCATTGATGAATATCGTCGCTTCGTACGTTAACCCCCAATGAACGGAACGTTGTTAGTAGCAGGTGGGTCAGACGGGCCCTCGCACCTATTGCCGGTGAGTTCACCCCGCTGCTTTGCCAGCTGGATCGTACTCTCTGTGACCTCAACAGCGACGAGCACGTCTACGCCGCCACAAACGCCGTCTCCCGTCTGCGTGAGACCCACCAGCTCCTCGAAGGAAAGATATCGCCGCCCGACCGTCACTCTCACACCTCCAGTGGCATCCAACCCATGAACAGACCGTGACCCAACCGAACGTGGTCGGGGTACTGCAACGGTCGTGCGAGCACCCGCGTCGGCGGCGCACACGCGAAGGGTCTCTTACCGACGCGAAGGTCTCCGCCGGCCAACGACGCAAATCGCCACCTCCACCGTCCGCTCCGACCCGGGCGAGGTCACGGGCGCGGGGCGGTCCGCGTCGGTCACGGCGACGAGGTTCGACGACTTTCCAGATGGGACCCGTCGACCCGGTGCGGGCAATCGACCAGCCGGCCCGACCACCCGAACCGACCGCGATGCGATCAGATGGAGGTACCGCCGGCCTGTGGGGGACCGGCGACGACGCGGTAGACGGCGTAGACCCCCCACACGAGCAGGCCGAGGAGGATGATCATCGACCGGATCTCGAGGGGGATCACCGCGTCGTGTTCGATCTGCCCGTCGCCCCCGACGGGGTGACCGGCACCGAAGAGCATGTCCAGCAGGCCGATGACGAAGGTCCCGAGGATCACGAGACCGCCACCGACGTACAGTGCGATGTTGTCAGCGGTTGTTAGGTTGCTCATGGTTGTCACCTCATGTTAGCCGATGATGTACCGCAGCCGCGGATGCTCCTCGAAGAGATCGAGCCGTGCGAGGTAGGCGTCCACGCCCAGCACCCGTCCGGCGCCGAGCGTGGCGATCATCGCGAAGATGAGCAGGCCGAGGAGCTCTGCGGTGATGACTCCGTGGGACCAACCGCCGGTTTCGCCGTTGATGAAGAAGAAGAACATCATCAAGAACGCCCCGAAGAACGACGCCAGCCGCGTCAACGCACCGAGGATCAGCCCGAGTCCGATGAGGGTCTGTCCCAGGGGAATCATGATGTTGACGAACTCGAGCAGGATCCCCTCGCTGAACAGGGTCACGAACGGCCCGAGGGTCGTATTCGCGGCCGTGTCACCGACGAAAAAACCGGCGTCGAATGGCCAGGCGAAGAACTTGTCCAACCCGGAGTGCAGCATCCACCAGCCCACGGCCAGGCGCATGATGACGAGCCAGTACGCGAACCACGGTTCGGCGACCGGGAACGACACGTCCCGACCGAGTAGCCTCGTTTCGATAGTCGTTGACATGAATCGATCCGCTCGATGGTACCGATGGAAGTGATATATAACCTCGGTGTAGACTTCATCTCGGACTCGATCCGACGGTCGCGGTCCGGGACGACCGGCTTCGCGGGACTGAAGGTCTCACGCCCGCGTCGCGGGTATTGCAACGTGTCGGTGGCGTCAGTCGTACACGGCCTCGGGATCGAAGACCGGCTTCCCCTCGGTGACGACATCGCCGTCGTCCACACGTCGGTGAAAGCAGCTGCGAAAACCGGTGTGACAGGCCGGGCCGGCCTCGACGTCGAGGAGCAACGCGTCGCCGTCGCAGTCGATGTGGGCCGCCCGCAGATGCTGCTCGTGCCCGGAGGTCGCCCCCTTGCGCCACAGCGCCTCCCGCGAGCGGCTCCAGTAGTGCACGACGCCCGTGGTGAGCGTTCGCTCGACCGCCTCGCGGTCCATGAACGCCGTCATGAGGACCGCCCCATCGTCGACGTCGCGGGTGATGGCGACGACCAGTCCCCGGTCGGAGAAGTCGAGCTCGGCGAGGACCGATTCGGCCTCGGCGTCACTCAGTTGCATGGCGCCTCCGTCCCTCCAGTTCGGTCACGACGTCGTCGAGGTGGAGGTCATGGGCTGCGAGCAACACGAGCAGATGAAAGAGCAGGTCCGCCGACTCGTGGACGACCGCGGCCGGATCGCCGGCCTCGCTCGCCTCGAGGACCTCGTCGGCCTCCTCGCGGACCTTCGACCGGGGCCCGACCGCCCCCTCGGCGAGCAGCCCGCTCACGTACGAGTCCGGGCTCGGCGCGTCGCGACGCCGTTCAATCACGGCCATGAGTTCCGCCAGGTACGCCGGGTCGGTCATGGCGCGTCCTCCAGGCGAACGCGGACCGCCTCGGCGTGGCCCGGCAGGCCCTCGAGGTGGGCGAGCGCCTCGATGGTGGGTGCCAGGGCGGTCAGCCCCGCATCGGTGACGCGCTGGACGGTCGGCGTCCGGACGAACGCGAAGGTCGAGATGCCGCTTCGGCGCGTCGCCGCCCCCGAGGTCGGGAGCACGTGACTGGGGCCGATCGCGTAGTCGCCCGCCGAGGTCGAGGTGGCGTGGCCGAGGAAGACCGTCCCGGCGGCCTCGACGTCGTCGAGGGACGCCTCGGGGTCGGCGACCATCAACTGGAGGTGCTCCGGCGCGTAGGCGTTGGCGAAGGCGATCGCGTCCGCGATCGAATCGGCCACGAGGAGCCGGCCGTGGGCGGCCAGCGCCTCGGAGACCACCGCCTCACGCGCGAAGTCGTCGAGGATCGACGCGAGCTCCGCCCTGACCGCCTCGGCGAGGTCACCATCGGTCGACACGAGGACGGACGCGCAATCCGGGTCGTGCTCGGACTGCGCGACGAGGTCCCACGCGACGGCCGTGGGGTCGGCCGAGTCGTCGGCGACGATCAACACCTCCGTCGGCCCCGCGAGCACGTCGATGTCGACGTCGCGCATCACCTCGCGCTTGGCGGCGGTGACGTAGACGTTGCCGGGACCGACCACCTTGTCGACCGCGGGGACGGACGCGGTCCCGTAGGCCATGGCGGCGATCGCCTGGGCCCCACCGATGGCGAAGAGGTCGTCCACGCCGGCGATGTCGGCAGCGAGGCGGGTGGCGGCGTCGACGGTCCCCGCTGGCCCCGGCGGCGTGCAC
Organism: Halobacteriales archaeon; assembly: GCA_046543335.1. Classification (GTDB taxonomy): domain Archaea; phylum Halobacteriota; class Halobacteria; order Halobacteriales; family SKSH01; genus CAZCYF01. The sequence goes on along the minus strand of JBKGZP010000010.1, from coordinate 43,466 downwards.
GCGACCACCCGGTCGACGCCGGCGACCCGGGCGGGGACCGCCGTCATGAGGACGCTCGAGGGGTACCGTGCCGCCCCGCCCGGGGCGTAACACCCGACGGTGTCGAGCGGGCGCACGAGCGTGCCGGCCTCGACGCCGGGGGCGACCGTCTCGATCCACGACTCGGGGCGCTGGCGCTCGTGGAACCGGTCGATCGCGCCGGCGGCGGCCTCGATGGCCTCGACGGCCTCGGGGTCGAGCTCGTCGCGAGCCGCGGCGATGGCCTCGTCGTCGACCCGAATGCGGTCGAGGTCGACGCCGTCGAAGCGAGCGGTGTACTCGTGCACCGCGGCGTCGCCGCGGGCGCGAACGGCGTCGACGATCGCCGCGACGTCGTCGGCGACCGCCTCGACGTCCGCTCCCGATCGCTCGAGCAGGTCCGACCACGGCGGTTCGGGCAACGGCTGGACCGACGGGAGGTCGCTCATAGCCGCACCTCGACCCCTCGCTCGTCGAGGTGGCGCTTGACCTCGCCGACGGTGTAGGTGCCGAAGTGGAAGACGCTCGCCGCGAGGGCGGCGTCGGCCCGGCCGGCTGTCAGCACCTCCGCGAAGTGCTCGAGCGTGCCGGCGCCGCCGGAGGCGATGATGGGTACGTCGACCGTCTCCGACAGGCGTCGGGTGCCCTCGACGTCGTAGCCGTCGGTCGTCCCGTCGGTGTGGATACCCGTGTAGAGGATCTCGCCGGCGCCGTGGTCCACCGCCGTCGCCCCCCACTCGAACAGGGTGCGATCGGTGGGCTCGCGCCCGCCACCGGTGTAGACGACCCACGCGTCCCCGTCGCGGTCGGCGTCGATGGCGCAGACGACGGCCTGCCGGCCGTAGGTGTCCGCGAGCTCGCCGAGGAGGGTCGGGTCCTTCACGGCGGCCGTGTTGATGGAGACCTTGTCGGCGCCGGCGTCGAAGGCCGCCGCGGCGTCATCCACCGACCGGATGCCCCCGCCGACGGTGAGGGGGATGGCGATGCGCTCGGCGATCCGCTCGACCGTCTCGAGCATCGTCTCGCGGCCGGTCGGCGTGGCCGCGATGTCGAGGTAGCAGAGCTCGTCCGCGCCCTGGGCATCGTACTCCTCGGCCACCTCGACGGGATCGCCCACCTCGCGCACCCCCTCGAAGTTGACGCCCTTGACGAGGGTGCCCTCTCTCGCGTCCATGCAGGGCACGATGCGCTTGATCACTCGATGACCCCCTTCGAGCTCGGTAGGTCGTCGCCGACGATCTCGGCGGCCGACGCCACGGCGGCGCCAAGGCCCTTGGCGATCGCCTCGGCGACGTGGTGGTCGTTCCGACCGCGAAGCACGTCGATGTGGAGGTTGCACGAGGCGTTGCTCGCGAAGGTCTCCAGCAGGTGGACGTACAGGTCCGGCGGCATGTCCTCGATGCGCTCCTCCCCGAAGTCGGTCCGGACGTCGACGTAGGGCCGACCCCCGAAGTCGATGGCGACCAGCACCAGGGCGTCGTCCATCGGGTAGAGCGCGTGTCCGGCCCGGCGGATGCCCCGCTTGTCGCCGAGCGCCTCGTCGACGGCCGCGCCGAGGGCGATGAGGGCGTCCTCGGCGACGTGGTGCTGGAAGTCGCCCCGGGCCGAGACCTCGAGATCCAGCCGGCCGTGCGTGGCCATCGCCTCGAGCATGTGGTCGACGAACGCGATGCCGGTGTCGACGTCGGCCACGCCGGTCCCGTCGAGGTGGACCTCGGCGACGACCGTGGTCTCCTCCGTGGCACGCTCGATGCGCGCGGATCTCATCGGGCCTCCTCCATGGCTGCCCGGAGGGAGAACGCCCCGGAATATAAGGCCGTGCCGACGACCAGGCCCGCAGCGCCGGTGGTGGCCGCCGCGGCGACGTCATCGAGGCTGGCGACACCGCCGGCCGCGTAGACGGGGGCGTCGACCGCCGCGACCAGCGTCGCGATCGGCTCGGCGTCGATCCCCGACAGCCGGCCCTCGAGCTCGACGTTCGTGAACAGGAAGCCGCCGACGCCGCGGTCGTCGAAGCGCCCGGCGACCTCGAGGAGGTCCGCCTCGACGGCACCGGTCCAGCCGTCGACGGCCAGGCCACCGTCGGTCGGCTCCAGGGCGACGAGCACGGCCCCGTCGCCGACGGCCTCGGCGACCTCGTCGACCACCGCGGGTGCGGTCACCGCCGCGGTCCCGAGGACGACCCGGTCCGCGCCGGCCTCGACGAGCGAGCGTGCGTCGGCGGCGGTTCGGATGCCCCCGCCGACGTGCACCGGGACGTCGGCGGCGGCGAGCATCGTCGCGAGCACGTCGCGGTTGTCGCCGACACCCATCGCGGCGTCCAGGTCGACCACGTGCAGCCGCCGCGCGCCCGCGGCCTCCCAGCGCTCGAGGGCCGACAGGGGGTCGCCGTAGGACGCGCCGGTGCCCGGCTCGCCGCCGACGAGTTGCACGCAGGTGCCCTCGCGGACATCGATTGCGGGGACGACCTCCATCGCTCAGAACACCAGACGCTCGATGGGCAACACCAGGATGTCCCGCCCACCCGCCGCGCGCGCCTCGTTCACCAGTTCGTAGACGTCCGACTCGGCGACGACCACCTGGATCGCGACCATGTCCGTCCCCTCCACCTGCGAGACCGTCGGGCCCGCCATGCCCGGCATGGCGTCCCTGACCTCGGGGAGGTCCTCCTCCGGGACGTTCATGAGCAGGAGCTTGCGCGTGCGGGCCTGGAGGACGCTGTTGATCGCGAGGCGCAACGCCTCGATCCGGTCGGGGTGCGCGTCGAGGCTGTCGGGGTTGGCGATGAGGCGCACGGACGTCTCGAAGATGGTCTCGAGTACCTCGAGGCCGTGGGTCCGAAGCGTCGTCCCCGTCGAGCGGAGGTCGACGATGAGGTCGGCCACGCCGAGCAGCGGGGTGATCTCCGTCGCGCCCGAGACCTCCACGAGGTTGACCTCGACGCCCCGGTCGGCGAAGAAGGCGTACGCCACGTTCGGGAACTCCGTGGCCACCGTCGCACCGTCCTCGACGTCGGCGAGACGCGAGGTGTTGGCGTGATCCGGTGCCGCGACGACCATCTCCGCGGTGCCGAAGCCGAGGTCGAGCAGCTCCTCGACGCTCGCGGCGGACTCGCGAATCAGGTCGTAGCCGGTGATGCCGAGGTCGATCGCGCCCATCTCGACCATCCGGGGGATGTCGTCCGTACGCACGAACACCACCTCGAGCTCGGCGAGGCCGGTCGGCGCGAACAGCCGACGCTCGCCCGCGTCGATCGGTCCGACGCCGGCATCGTCGAGGAGCGTCAGGGTCGGCTCGTGCAGTCGACCCTTGTTCGGGACGGCGAGTCGCAGCGTCATCGGTTGCTGGATACCAGCTCGCGGAGCGCGGTTATGAACCGGTCGTTCTCCGACGCGCGACCCACGGTGACGCGGACCCACGTCCCGTCGAGGCCGCGGTGGCCGGCGAGGTCACGGAGCAAGATCCCCTCGGCCTCGAGGTCGGCGACGAGCGACGCGGCATCGAGCCCGAGCGGATCGGTCGAGGCCATGAGGAAGTTCGTCGCCGACGGCACGACCGTCATGCCGAGGTCCTCGAGGGCACCTCGGAGGCGATCGCGCTCGGTCCGGACGTGACGGCGGACGCGCTCGGGGTAGGCCTCGTCGGCCAGCGCCGCCCGGGCGGCGGCCTGGGCCGGCCGGTTGACGCTGTATGGCGATCGCACGACCCCCAGGGTCTCGACCACCTCGGGGGCGGCGACCGCGTAGCCGACACGGACCCCCGCCAGGCCGTAGAACTTCGAGAACGTCCGGGCCACGACGAGGTTGTCGTACGACGTCGTCCAGCCGGCGAGGGAGTCGCCCTCGAACTCGACGTACGCCTCGTCGAGGACGACCGGCTTGCCGGTCTCCAACAGCTCGGCGACGGCCTCGCGAGCCGGACCGGTCCCCGTCGGGTTGTTCGGCCGACAGACGAACGCGCCGTCCGCCGACGCGAGCGCGCCCGGTAGGTCCACCGACGACCAGTCGAACGCGGGGGCGTCGAGCTCGACGGCGGTGGGCTCGAGGCCGTTGAGGCGGGCGGCGAGCTCGTAGACGCCGAACGTGGGCGTGGGGATGACGACGCGGTCCCCCGGGTCGAACAACGCCGTGCAGACGAGCTCGAGCAGCTCGTCGGAGCCGTTGGTGAGGCGCACCCTCGACGGGTCGACCCCGACCGACGCCGCGATCGCCTCGCGAAGCGGCTGGTCGACCGCCTCCGGGTAGCGCCAGCAGTCGGGCGCCGTCGCCCTGATCGCCTCGACGGCACCCGGTGGGGGGCCGAGGGGGTTCTCGTTGGCGTTGAGCCGGACGGCCTCCGCGGGCGCGGCGGCCACGTCGAGGGGGTACGCCGACCCGGCCTCGATGACCGACCGGACGCGCTCTGAGATCACCCGAGGGCCTCCAGGAGCTCGCGGGGTGTCGTCTCGAGCGCCGCCTCGATCGCGGGGTCGTCGAGCCCGGCGCCGGCGGCGATCTTCCGAGCGTCGTCGTAGCCGAGGAGGTCCGAGGGGGCGTGGGCGTCGGTGTTGACCACGAGGGGCGCGCCGGCGCGGGCTGCCTCGCGGGCGACCCGGCCGTTCGTGAGGCAGTGGCCGCGCCGGGAGGTGAGCTCGAGGACCGTCCCGGTCTCGGCGGCCCGCTCCGCGTCGGCGGTCGTCAGGAGTCCCGGGTGGGCGAGGAGGTCGACGGCCCCGGCCTCGATGGCGGCCCGGTTCGTCCCCTCGACGACCGGCTCGGCGATCGTCTCCCCGTGGACCAGCACGAGCTCGGCACCGGCGTCCCGGGCGCGGAGTGCCACGTCGGCGATCATCGCCGGGGGGAGGTGGGTGAGTTCCACGCCGGGGACGATCCGCACGGGCTGGGCACCGTTGAGCGCCGATGCCGCGGCGACGCTCCGGTCGACCACGTCCTCGACGTTCGACGGGCCGGCGTGGTCGGCGATGCAGATGGCGTCGATCCCCGCGGCAGCCGCGCGGCGCGCGAGCTCCGCGGGGAGCAACTCCCCGTCGCTGGCGAAGGTGTGGGTGTGGAGATCGATCCGGGTCATGAGGTGGACGTCACCGGTTGTCGTCGCGCCAGAGGCCGCCTCGGCTTGTTAAGCCCGCGGATTGGCGCGAGTGCGGTGGTTCGGCGTCCCCCTCAGCGCCCGTCGACGATCGAGACGAAATTGCGGAGGATCGAGAGACCGGTCTCGCCGCTCTTCTCGGGGTGGAACTGCGTCCCGAAGACGGTCCCGTCGGCGAGCACGGCGGGGAAGCGCACGCCGTAGTCGGTGGTGGCGACGACGGTCCCTCGGTCCTCCGGGTCGGGGTAGTACGAGTGCACGAAGTAGGCGTACCCCGCGGTGAGGCCCGTCACGAGCGGATGCTTCCGAACGACCTCGACCTCGTTCCAGCCCATGTGTGGCACCTTGACGTCGCCCTCGAACCGTCGGTTCGTCCCGGGGATGCGATCGAGCCCGCGCACGCCCGGCGCCTCCTCGCTGTCGGTGAGCAACAGCTGGAGGCCGAGGCAGATCCCGAGGGTGGGCGTCCCGTCGTCGATCGCCCCCTGCAGGTGTGGCCGGATCGCCTCGGCGTTCTCCACGCCCCGACCGAACGCGCCGACGCCGGGCAGCACGAGCCCGTCGGCGCGCTCGAAGGCGCGTCGCTCGGCGCTGACGGTCACCGTCGCACCGGCGCGCTCGAGCGCGCCGCGCACGCTCTTGAGGTTGCCGAGGCCGTAGTCGACGACGAGGACGGTCGGAGCCGAACCGGGCGTGGGCATCGTCCGTCGGTCGGATGCGCACTCGAAAGTGCGTTGCGCTCGCGACCACCACGGTTATGCCGTCGAGCCGGGTGGGCCAACGCATGCATCCGGACCCCGCGAGCGTCCTCGATGGACTCGTACACCCGGAGACGCAGGTCCACGGCGGGTCGGTCGACCTCACGGTGGCGCGCGTGCACGTCATCGACGAGCCGGCGCACGTCGACTTCGGCGGCGCCGAGCTCCAGCTGCCGGCGACGACGGAGCTCGAGCCCGGGCGGCGCCACCCCGACGACGAGTACGGCTGGTGGTCGCTCGCCCCCGGCTTGTACCTCATCGAGTACAACGAGACCCTGCGCGAACCGCCGGCGTTCGTCCAGCCCAGAGAGGCCCTGATCGCGGGGGGCGCGATTCACCCCGCCGGGTGGGTCGATCGCCTCCCCGGGATCGGGCTGTTCGTCGGCGGTGGCCTCGAGCTCAAGGAGAACGCCAGGGTGTCGACGATGTGGCCGTCGATGCCGGGCGACGCGGAGCGCTAGCCTTTTATCACTACATCCGATAGCCATCGCCACAGTCTACTGTCGGGGCGCGAAAGCGCCACGGCATGTACACCAGCGTGCTCGTCCCGACCTCGCTCACGCGGGAGACGGACGACCGGCGCGAGGCGACCCGCAAGCTGGGCTGGATCGCTCGCGCCGCGGCCATCTTCGGGGTGGACGACCTCGTCGTCTTCCCCGACCCCGAGGGGGTCGGCCCCGAGGGGGACGCGTTCGTCGCGACGGTGCTGCGGTACGCGACGACACCGCCCTACCTCCGAAAGGAGGCGTTCGGGCGGCGCGACGAACTGGCGCACGTCGGCGTGCTGCCGCCGCTTCGCCTCCCGACATGGACCGGCTCCGAATCGAACGGTTCGGGGTCGATGCGAGAAGGAATCGTGACCGAGGTCGGACCTGATGGCCGCGTCCGGGTCAATTGCGGTCTGCAACACCCGATCTCCCTCGTCGCGCCGGGCGATGAACCGCCGGACGAGGGGGAGCGCGTCGCCGTCAGCATCTCTTCGCGAGAGCCGGTCCGGGCCAAGCTCCTCGATGCGGAGCTGCCCGGGCCACGCGTCCGCGAGCGGCCACTCGAGTCGGCCCTGTCGGGCCCCGAGGCGGGCGTTCGCGTCGCGACCTCGCGCCACGGCCATCCCCTCGATCTGGGGCTGCTGGCCGGGGCGCTGGCCGACCGGCACGAGCGCGGCCTGACCGTCGCCTTCGGGGCGCCGGAACGAGGCCTCGTGCCGATCTGTCGGTCCCTGGGGCTCGACGACCGGCCGCCGACGCGGCCGGGGGAGATCCCCGAGGCGCTCGAACGGGCCCCGCCGGGTTCGTTCGACCTCTGGCTGAACGCGATCCCCTCACAAGCAAGCGAGGTCGTGCGCACGGAGGAGGCGGTCGTCGCCTCCCTCGCGTGCCTCGCCCTCGAGGAGTAACCGCATGCCCGAAAAACACCGACCACGCAAAGGATCGATGGGGTACAGCCCCCGACGACGAGCCGTCTCGGAGGTGCCCCGCTTCAGCTCCTGGCCCGAGGGGGCCGACCAGCCCCAGCTGCAGGCGTTCGCCGGATACAAGGCCGGCATGACCAACGTCCTGGTCGTCAACGACGTCGCCGAGTCCCCCCGCGAGGGGATGGAGGAGTCCGTCGCCGCGACCGTCCTCGAGGTACCACCGATGGCGGTGGTCGCCGTCCGCGCCTACGAGGACACCGCCTACGGGCTCCAGCCGATCACGGAGGTCTGGGCGGAGGCGCTGGACGAGGATCTCGAGCGCGCGATCGACCCGCCCGAGGGTGGCGGTGACCCCGACCGCCTCGAGGCCGCGCTCGACGACGGCGCGATCGACGACGTGCGCGTCGTGACGCACACCCGTCCGGCCGCCGTCGCCGGCATCCCCCGCAAGAAGCCCCACCTCATGGAGACCCGCGTCGGCGGTGGCGACGTGGCCGACCGCCTCGAGCACGCCACCGAGCTGGTCGAGGCGGACGAGCCCGTCGACGTCGACGGCCTGTTCCGACCGGGTGAGTTCCTGGACGTCGCGGCCGTGACGAAGGGCAAGGGGACGCAGGGGCCCGTCAAGCGGTGGGGGGTCCAAAAGCGCAAGGGGAAGCACGCCCGCCAGGGCTGGCGACGGCGCATCGGTAACCTCGGCCCATGGAACCCCTCCCGGGTGCGCTCGACCGTCCCCCAGCAGGGACAGATGGGCTACCACCAGCGCACCGAGTTGAACAAGCGACTGCTCGCCATCGCGGACGACGACACCGCCAGCGTTGACGGCGGGTACGTCAACTACGGCGAGGTCGACGGACCGCACGTCCTCATCGAGGGGTCGGTCCCCGGCCCGAGCAAGCGCCTCGTGCGCTTTAGGCCGGCGATTCGGCCCTCGCGGCAACCGCGACTCGACCCGGAGGTCCGCCACGTGGCGACGACCTCCAACCAGGGGTGATCACCAATGGAGGTACCACGATACGACGTAGACGGCACCGAACGCGACCCGGTCGAGCTGCCGGCCGTGTTCGAGACGCCGTACCGACCCGACCTGATCGAGCGAGCGGTCGCGGTCGCCCGGGCCAACGCCGCCCAGCCCCACGGGGCCGACCCGTACGCGGGCAAGCGCACCTCGGCGGAGTCCTTCGGGGCCGGCCGGGGGGTGGCGATGGTGCCCCGGTCGAACAACCGCGGGCGCCGGGTGCCCCAGGTCGTCGGCGGTCGACGGGCCCATCCTCCCAAGGCCGAGGCCGACCGCTCGAAGCAACTCAACGACAAGGAACGACGCCTGGCGGTCGCGAGCGCCATCGCGGCCACGGCGGACGCCGACCGCGTCCGCGGCCGCGGCCACCGACTCCCGGCGGACCTGCCGTGTCCGGTCGTCGTCGACGACGCCTTCGAGGGGCTGACCAAGACCAGCCAGACACTGGCGTTCCTCGAGGCGATCGGTCTCGACGCCGACATCGACCGGGCCGACAGCGGGCGCACCCGGCGGGGCGGCCGCGGGACCACCCGCGGGCGCGCCGCTCGCACGCCCGCGTCCATCCTGTTCGTCACCTCGAGCGAGGCCGGCCCCTCGCGCGCCGCGCGCAACCTGGCCGGGGCGACCGTGGCCACGGGCCGGGAGGTCGACGTGACCGAGCTGGCCCCGGGTGGCCACCCCGGGCGGCTGACCGTCTACACCGACGCCGCCCTCGAGGAGGTGGCCGACCGATGAGCGAGGTGATCGTCCACCCGCTGGTCACGGAGAAGGCCATGAACCTGATGGACTTCCAGAACAAGCTGCAGTTCATCGTCCACGACGAGGCCACCAAACCGGACATCGCGGCGGCCATCGAGGACCGCTTCGACGTCGAGGTGACCGACGTGACCACCCAGTTCACGATGGACGGCGAGAAGAAGGCGACGGTGACGCTCGGCCCGGCCGACGACGCCGGCGAGATCGCCTCCAGGATCGGGGTGTTCTGACCATGGGCCGACCGATCCAGGGACAACGACGCGGCAAGGGGTCGCCCACCTTCCGGGCCCCCTCGCACCGCTACAAGGCGAACCTCCGACACGCCTCCGTCGACGGGGACGAGCTCCTCGTCGGCGAGGTCGTCGGCATCGAGCACGACCCGGCCCGGTCGGCCCCCGTGGCCGAGGTCGAGTTCGCGACCGAGGGCGACCGCCCCGACCGACGACTCGTGCTCGCACCGGAGGGCGTCGGCGTCGGCGACCGCATCGAGATCGGCATCTCCGCCGCCGTCGAGCCGGGCAACACCCTCCCCTTGGGGGAGATCCCCGAGGGGGTGGCGATCTGCAACGTCGAGAACCGCCCCGGCGACGGTGGCGCGTTCGCGCGCGCCGGCGGCACCCACGCGACGCTGATCGCGCACGAGCGCGACGCCGCCATGGTCCAGCTGCCCAGCGACGAGTTGAAGCGGCTGCACCCGCAGTGTCGCGCCACCATCGGCGTCGTCGCCGGCGGCGGTCGACGGGAGAAGCCGTTCGTCAAAGCCGGCAAGAAGTACCACAAGCTACGCTCGCGGGGAACCAAGTACCCGACCGTCCGCGGCGTGGCGATGAACGCCGTCGACCACCCCTTCGGCGGGGGCGGTCGACAGCACCCCGGTCGACCGAAGAGCGTGTCCGCGAACGCGCCGCCGGGTCGGAAGGTCGGAAGCATTTCCTCGCGCCGGACCGGGCGCGGAGGAGGGACGTCATGAGTCAAACGGACTACCGCACGGGCCTCGAGGGCGAGTTCACCTACCGGGGCCACACGCTCGATGAGCTGCAGGCGCTGTCGCTCGACGAAGTCGCGGAACTGCTCCCCGCCCGCCAGCGGCGAACCATCCGACGCGGCCTCGACCGCGAACAGCGCGTGCTCCTCGAGAAGGCCCGCGAGGCCGACCCCGAGGCGACCGCGAAGGAGCCCATCCGGACGCACCTGCGAGGCATGCCGGTGCTCCCGGAGATGGTGGGCCTCACCTTCGCCGTCCACAGCGGCGAGGAGTTCGGGCGCGTCGAGGTGACCCCCGAGATGCTCGGACACTACCTCGGCGAATTCCAGCTGACGCGAACCCAGGTCGAACACGGCCAGGCCGGCATCGGGGCCACGCGCTCCTCGAAGTTCGTGCCCCTGAAATGAGGTGACCAGGATGGGCATCGACTACAGCGTGGACGCCGACCCGGACCGCAGCGCGCGAGCGATGCTGCGCGAGCGCCACATGAGCCACAAGCACAGCGTGGAGCTCGCGCGAGAGCTCCGGGGCAAGACCGTCGAGGAGGCCGTCGCGTACCTGGAGGCGGTCCTCGATGGCGAGCGGGCCGTTCCGTTTCGCCGGTTCAACAGCGGGACCGGCCACCGCGCTGACCTCGAGGGGTGGGACGCCGGTCGCTACCCGGAGAAGGCCACCGAGGCCTTCCTCGACCTGTTCGAGAACGCGATCAACAACGCCGAGAACCAGGGATTCGACGCCGACGCGATGGTCGTCGCCCACCTCGCCGCCCACAAGGTGGGCGAGGTCCGCGGCATCCGACCGCGCGCGATGGGTCGCGCCACGGCGTGGAACACCCCCGAGGTGGACGTGGAGCTCGTGCTCGAGGAGGTGGCCGAGACCGATGGCTGACGAGCACCGGTTCATCCGCGACGGCCTCCAGCGCTCGCAGATCGACGAGTTCTTCGCCGACGAGCTGGGTCGCGCCGGCTACGGCGGCATGGAGGTCGCCAAGACGCCGATGGGCACCCAGATCGTCCTCAAGGCCGAGAAGCCCGGGATGGTCATCGGGAAAGGTGGCGAGAACATCCGGAAGGTCACCGCCGCCTTGGAGGAGCGCTTCAACCTCGACGACCCCCAGATCGACGTCCAGGAGGTCGACGATCCGGACCTCAATGCCCGGATCGTCGCCGACCGGCTCGCGAACGCCCTCGAGCGGGGCTGGTACTTCCGCAAGGCCGGCCACACCACGCTGGAGCGGATCATGGACTCCGGTGCGCTCGGCGCGCAGATCGTCATGGCCGGCACCGTGACCGGGTCGCGCTCGCGCGTGGAGAAGTTCACCGCCGGCTACATCAAGCACAACGGCGAGCCGGCGGACGAACTCGTCGACGAGGGACAGTCCGTGGCCGTGATGAAGCTCGGCACGATCGGCGTGACGGTCAAGATCATCCCGCCCGACGCCGAGTTGCCCGACGACTTTCGCATCCGCGAGGACGCCAATCTCGAGGGACTCGTCACCGACGAGGCCGACGAGGTCGAGGCCGCGGAGGCGCCGGCGGCACCCACCGAGGCGCCAGAGCCCGAGGCCGCGGAGCCCGAGGTACCCGTCGAGGAGGAACCCGTCGAGGAGGCGGCCCCCGCCGAGGAGGTCGAGGCCGAGGCGGCCCGATTGGTCGCCGAACTCGACGAGGCCGGAGGTGAGGAGTGATGGCGATCCTGCACGCCGCGGAGATCCGCGACATGACGGCCGCCGAGCGATCGGCCGAGCTGGCCGACCTCGAGACCGAGCTGTTGAACGAGCGCGCCGTCATCGCCGCCGGCGGTGCCCCGGAGAACCCGGGGCGCATCCGCGAGCTCAGGCGCGCCATCGCCCGGATCAAGACGATCCAGCGCGAGGAGGGCGACCTCGAGGAGACCGAGCCATGACTCGCGCGACCCGACGCGGAGGTGACAACCGATGGCACTAGGACTCGACGTCCCCGAACCGGCGGAGACCTGTACCGACGAGCGCTGTCCGTTCCACGGGGAGCTCCCCGTTCGCGGGCAGGTGCTGGAGGGCCGCGTGGCCTCGACCGCGATGGACCAGACCGTCGTCGTCGAGCGCGAGTACGAGGTGCACGTGCCCAAGTACGACCGCTACATGAAGCGGCGGTCGCGGATTCCGGCCCATCACCCGCCGTGTCTCGACCTGACCGAGGGTGACCGGGTCCAGATCGCCTCGACCCGGCCGCTGTCGAAGACGAAGCACCACGTCGTGGTGGCCAAGCTCGAGGGAGGCGAGGCGTGATGGACGCCATCAAGGCCGACGTCACCCCCGCCCTCGCGAAGGGCGCCCGACTGGTCTGCGCCGACAACACCGGCGCACAGGAGCTGAAGCTCATCAGCGTCGACGGCTACTCGGGGCGGCTCAACCGCCAGCCCATGGCGGGCCTCGGCGACAAGGTGACCGTCTCGGTCACCAAGGGCTCGCCCGAGATGCGTCGCCAGGTGCTCAAGGCGGTCGTCGTTCGCCAGCGGAAGCCGATCCGGCGGCCCGACGGCCTCCGGGTGCGCTTTCAGGACAACGCCGCGGTGATCATCGACGAGATGGACGAGCCGCAGGGAACGGAAATCAAGGGGCCGATCGCTCGCGAGGTGGCCGAGCGCTTCGGCGGAATCGCCAGCACCGCCACCATGATCGTATGACGTCGAAGCAACCGCGCAAACAACGCGCCCACCGACGGGAGGCACCGCTGCACGAGCGCCACCGGTTCGTCCGCGCCACGCTGAGCGACGAGCTCCGCGAGACCCACGACACCCGGAGCGTCCGGGTTTGCGCCGGCGACACGGTCGAGGTGATGCGCGGCGACTTCGCCGGGCACGAGGGCGAGGTCGTCGCGGTCGACCTGAAAGCCGGCGACGTCCACGTCGACGGCGTCACGATCGAGACCGCCGACGGGGAGGAGGTCGCCCGACCGCTCGACGCGAGTGCCCTCCGGGTCACGGCGCTGGACCTCGAGGATCCCGTCCGTGCCGCCCGGTTCGAAGGGGGTGACGAGGCGTGACGCACCAAAAGCGCCTCTCGGCACCCGACACGTGGCCGGTCGAGCGCAAGACGGAGACGTTCACCGTCTCCATCGACGGCGGCCCCCACGGCCACGCCGGCGTCCCCCTGGTGATCGTCCTCCGCGACGTCCTCGGCTACGTCGAGAACGCCCGGGAGGCGAAGTACGCGGTACGAAGCGGCCAGCTCTCGGTCAACGGGCGCCCGGTGTCGGACCACGAGCTGCCCGTGGGGCTGTTCGACATCCTCGCCTTCGAGGAGCGCGAGGAGTACTACCGGGTGTTCCCGGGCTCCGGTGGTCGCCTCGCCCTGACGCCGATCGACGCCGACGCCGCCCGGACCAAGCTCTCGAAGGTCGTCGACAAGCAGCAGGTCGACGGGGGACGGACGCAACTATCCCTGCACGACGGCGGGGTCGTCCTCGTGGACGAACCCGACGCGTACGGGACGAACGACTCCGTCATCGTCGACCTCGACGGCGGCGACATCGTCCACCACCTCCCCTACGAGGAGGGCGCCATGGTGACCGCGGTCGCCGGGCAACACGCCGGGCACATCGGGACGATCGACCGCATCGAGGTTCACCCGGGGTCGAGCCCGAACACGGTCGCGATCGCGGCCGATGACCGCTCGTTCGAGACGGTGGAGGCGTACGTGGTCGTGATCGACGAGCAGTTCGCCGGGGGTGGCGACGATGAGTGAGGTCGCCGAGGTCGAGATGCGCGAACCGCGCGTCGAGAAGGTCGTCGTGAACATGTCCATCGGCCGCGGGGGCGAGGACCTCGAGCACGCCGAGGAGATCCTGGCGTCGATCACCGGCCAGACCCCGGTGCGAACCGAGGCCACGCAGACGATCCCGGCGTTCGACATCCGCGAGGGGCTTCCCGTCGGCGCGAAGGTGACGCTGCGCGGCGAGCGGGCCGACGCGTTCCTCGAGACGATCGCCGACCTCGTGGCGCTGTCGCCCGCGCAGTTCGACGAGACGGGAAACGTCAGCTTCGGCATCCAGGAGCACACCGACTTCCCCGGGCAGGAGTACGACCCCACCGTGGGGCTGTACGGCATGGACGTGACGATCAACCTGGTCCGCCCGGGCTATCGCATCGCCAAGCGCGAGCGCGCGACGCGCTCGATCCCGCACGGACACCGCCTGACGCCGGCGGACGCGATGGCGTTTCTCGAGTCCCGCTACGGGGTGACGATCAGCGATGAGTGATGGCGAGTCAGCCGAGGCGGCGACGGAGACGGGCCAGCGCCACGCCTGCACCCGGTGCGGACGCGAGCAGGGCCTCGTCGGGAAGTACGACATCTGGCTCTGTCGCCAGTGCTTCCGCGAGATCGCCCGCGACATGGGCTTCAAAAAGTACAGCTAGAACGATGGTCAGCCAAAACACCCTCAGCAACGCCCTCTCCGGGATCAACAACGCCGAGGCCAGCGGGAAGCTCGAGCACGAGATCGCGCCGGCGTCGACGGAGATCCGGGCGGTCCTCGACGTGCTCGAGGATCGCGGGTACATCGCGGGCTACGAATCGATCGACGACGGACGAGGCGGCCGTCTCGTCGTCGAACTGACGGGATCGATCAACGAGTGCGGCCCGATCGAGCCCCGGTACGCCACGGACCACGACGGGTTCGAGCGCTGGGAGAAGCGCTTCCTGCCCGCGAGAGACTTCGGCAGCCTGTTGGTGACGACGAGCCGTGGCGTCATGAGCCACTACGACGCGAGAGATGCCGGCGTCGGGGGCCAGCTCATCGGGTACGTGTATTGAGAACCATGCCACGCATCGAACTACCGGTACCGGACGAGGTCGACGCGAGCGTCGACGGCACCGACCTGCGCGTCGACGGCCCCGAGGGGACCGTGGAGCGACGGCTGTGGTACCCCGGGATCGAGGTCGCCGTCGTGGACGACGCGATCGTCATCGAGGCGGCCGCCGACGACCGCTCGACCAACGCCGTCCTCGGCACCTTCGAGAGCCACGTCGAGAACATGCTCCACGGGGTCACCGAGGGCTGGGAGTACAGGATGAAGACGGTCTACGCTCACTTCCCGATGCAGGTGTCCGTCCAGGACGGGGAGGTCGTCATCGAGAACTTCCTCGGCGAGCGGGCGCCGCGTCGGACGGACGTGGTGGGCGACACCGAGGTCGCGATCGAGGGAGAAGTGATCGTCCTTCGCGGCCCCGACAAGGAGGCCGTCGGACAGACGGCCGCCGCGATCGAGCAGCTGACCCGCGTCAGCGGCAAGGACGTCCGGGTCTTCCAAGACGGCGTCTACATCACGGAGAAACCGCGCGGAGGGTTGGCCCATGAGTAACGAGCAGCCCGCCGAGCTCGAGGACATCAGCGGCGTCGGTCAGGCGAAGGCCGAGGCGCTGCGCGAGGCCGGCTACGAGGCCGTCGACGACGTCCGCGCGGCCTCGCGCGAGGAGCTCGCCGAGGTCGAGGGGATCGGCAACGCCCTCGCGGCGCGCATCAAGGCCGACGTCGGCGAGCTCGAGATCGAAGCGTCCGAGGCGGAGGTCGAGGAGGCCGAGCCGGACGCGGCGGAGGAGGCGCCTGAGGCGCCCGTCGAGACCGAGTGGCGCCCTCGCGGCCTCGCCGACAAGCGCCCCGAGCTCACCGACGAGGAGCGCCGCCTGCTGGCGACCCGGGGCACCCCGTCGTTCAAGCGACAAGACGCCCACAAGAAGCAGCGCGTCCCCGAGTCGTGGCGCCGCCCGCGCGGCTCGCAGTCGAAGCAGCGCAAGGGGGTCAAGGGCAAGGGGGCCACGGTGGAGGCCGGCTACCGCTCGCCGCGAGCGGTGCGCGGCCGTCACCCCTCCGGATTCGAGGAGGTCAGCGTGCAGCGGGTGGCTGACCTCGACGACATCGACCCCGACCGCGAGGCCGCCCGCATCGGCGCCACCGTCGGCGCTCGAAACCGCGAGCGCATCGAGGAGGTCGCCGAGGAGCGCGGAATCAGGGTGCTTAACCCGACCTATGTGGAAGAGGTGGTGAGCGACGATGAGTGACCTGCGAGCCCAGCGACGACTCGCCGCCGACGTCCTCGATGTGGGCGAGAACCGCGTCTGGTTCGACCCGGAGGTGCAGGGCGAAATCGCCTCGGCGATCACCCGCGACGAGATCCGCGACCTCGTCGACGAGGGGCGGATCCGGGCCGAGCCCAAGGCGGGCAACGCGCGAAGCCGCGCCCGCGAGCGCAACGCCAAGCGCGCCTACGGCCACCGCAAGGGCCACGGCAGCCGGAAGGGGACGGCCAACGCCCGCCACGCCGAGCGCGAGCAGTGGATGGACGGCATCCGCGCCCAGCGTCGGGCGCTTCGCGAGCTACGCGAGGACGGCACGCTCTCTGCGACCAGCTACCGCGAGCTCTACGACAAGGCCCGCGGTGGAGAGTTCCGAAGCGTTCGCCACCTGCGGACGTACATCGAGAACCAGTACGAGATCGACCTCGAGGGGGGTGAGGCGTGATGGCGACCGGCCCCCGGTACAACGTCGACATGCGCCGCCGCCGCGAGGGGTTGACGGACTACCGCCAGCGCCTTCGCCTGCTCAAGTCGGGCAAGCCGCGCCTGGTCGTGCGCATCAGCAACCGCATCGTCCGGGCCCAGGTCGAAGTGCCCGGTCCGATGGGTGACGAGACGCTCGCCGCCGCGAGCTCCGACGAGCTCGCCGCATACGGCTGGGAGGCACCCACGGGGAACCTCCCCAGCGCGCACCTGACCGGCATCCTCGTCGGCCGTCGGGCCCTCGGAGCCGAGGTCGACGAGGCGGTCCTCGACGTTGGGCTCCACTCGCCGACGCGGGGAGCCAAGGTCTTCGCCGTGCAGGAGGGTGCCATCGACGCGGGCCTCGACGTCCCCCACAACGACGCCGTGTTGCCCGCGTGGTCCCGCACGCGCGGCGAGCACATCGCCGCCAACGCCGAGGAGCTCGGCGAGGACTACGGCGACGGCTTCGATCCGACGGCCATCCCCGAGCACTTCGACGCGGTTCGGGAGCGACTCCTGGAGGGTGACCTGGCATGAGTTCCGACGACTTCGGCGGCTGGGAGCCACAGACGCGCCTCGGCCGGCTCGTCCAGGAGGGCGAGATCGAGACCATGGAGGCGGCGCTCGCCTCGGGGCTCCCGCTGAAGGAGCCCGAGGTGACCGACCACCTCCTGCCCAACCTGCACGACGAGGTCCTGGACATCAACATGGTCCAGCGCATGACCGACTCCGGCCGGCGGGTGAAGTTCCGCTGCGTCGTCGCCATCGGCGACCGCGACGGCTTCGTCGGCTTCGCGGAGGGCCGAGACGACCAGGTCGGCTCGGCCATCCAGAAGGCGATCGAGATCGCCAAGCTCAACGTCATCAAGGTCCCCCGCGGCTGCGGCTCCTGGGAGTGCGGCTGTGGGCGGCCCCACACCGTCATCCACCGCACGACCGGGAAGGCCGGCAGCGTCGAGGTCGAGCTCATCCCCGCCCCGCGCGGCCTCGGTCTCGCGGGTGGGGAGACGGTCCGCCACATCCTCGAACTCGCGGGGATCGAGGACATCTGGACGAAGAGCAAGGGCAAGACCCGCACGACGGTCAACTTCGCGAAGGCGACGTTCCGGGCGCTCGAGGCGACGAACGCCTCGCGCGTGCCGGGGCACGCCCGCGAGCACCGGGAGGTGCTCGAGTGATGCGCGCCGTCGTGCGCCTTCGCGGCCCGGTGAACACCTCGGGCGACGTTCGCGAGACGCTCGAGCTCCTGCACCTCGAGCGGGTCAACCACTGCACGTTCGTCCCCGAGACGGACAGCTACGCGGGGATGGTCTCGAAGGTCGTCGACCAGGTCGCCGTTGGCGAGCCGAGCCCGGAGACGGTCGAGCTCCTGCTCGCCCGCCGGGGCGAGCCCGTCGGCGGCGACCAGGGGATCGACGACGCGTGGGTCGTCGAGCACACCGACTACGCGGACCTTGCCGAGCTGGCCGAGACGCTTTGCGCAGACGAGGTCACGCTGGCCGACGCGGGTCTCGAGCCCGTGTTGCGGCTGCACCCGCCCCGGGGCGGTCACGACGGCCTCAAGCACCACCGGTCGCAAGGCGGCCAGCTCGGTCGCCACGCGACGGACGAAATCGACGACCTCCTGTACCGGATGCGATAAGGCCACCACCATGACGAACAAGAAACGACGCCAGCGCGGGACGCGAACGCACGGCGGCGGCTCCGCCAAGAACCGCCGCGGCGCCGGTCACCGCGGCGGCCGGGGCAACGCGGGTCGCAAAAAGCACGAGATTCACGGCCAAGAACCGCTGGGCAAGCACGGCTTCACCCGCCCGGCGGCGGTCTTGGACGAGGTCGCCACCGTCAACGTCGGCACCCTCGACGAACAGGTATCGGAGTACCTCGAGGCGGGCCTCGCCGAGGAGACCGACGACGGCATCCTCGTCGACGTCCGGGCAGTCCTCGACGTCGACGAGGCCGTCGACCGCGTGAAGGTCCTCGGCGGGGGGCGCGTGACCCGACCCCTCGTCGTGCAGGCGGACGAGTTCTCCGACGGCGCACGAGCCGCCCTCGAGGCCGCCGGCGGCGAGGCGCGAGCGAACGTCGAACCCTGAGCAACGATGGGATGGAAAGAGACGGTCGAACCGGTGCTCGCCCGGATGCCCGCCGTGGCGAGACCCGATGGGCACGTCCCATTCCGCCGGAAGCTCGCCTGGACGGCGGCCATCCTGGTGCTGTACTTCTTCCTGACGAACGTCCAGCTGTGGGGCCACAGCGCGGGAACGGGTGATGACCTGTTCGGGCAGTTCCGGACGATCCTCGCGGGCCAGCAGGGCTCGCTGATGCAGGTGGGCATCGGCCCGATCGTCACCGCGAGCATCGTCCTGCAGCTCCTGGCCGGGGCGAACCTGCTGCCGCTCGACACCAACGACCCCCGCGACCAGGTCCTCTACCAGGGCCTGCAGAAGCTGCTCGTGGTCCTCGTCACGGCGATGACCGCGTTCCCGCTCGTCTTCGCCGGGCAGTTCATCCCACCCGTCGACCAGCTGTCCGTCTTCGGCCTCAGCCTGAACCAGACGAGCATCCAGGCCATCATCTTCACCCAGATCTTCATCGGAGGCATCCTCATCCTCTACATGGACGAGGTCGTCTCCAAGTGGGGCATCGGCAGCGGGGTCGGCCTGTTCATCATCGCGGGCGTCAGCCAGCTGCTCATCGGTGGCCTCCTCAGCCCGTCCGCCGGCGGGGTCATCCCGACCTGGATCGGCATCGCCCTGGGCGACATCCAGATCGGCTCGATCGTCGGTGGTGGCGGGCTGAACGCGCTCGTCTTCGGGCAGGGCCAGCTCCTGGCCATCGTGACGACCGTCCTCATCTTCGTGATCGTCGTCTACGCCGAGAGCGTCCGCGTGGAGATCCCCCTCAGCCACGCCCGGGTCAAGGGCGCGCGGGGGCGGTTCCCGGTGAAGCTCATCTACGCGAGCGTCCTGCCGATGATCCTCGTGCGGGCGCTGCAGGCGAACGTCCAGTTCCTGGGTCGTCTGCTCAACGGCACGGGCAACCTGCCGTCGTGGGCGGGGACGTACACCGAGGAGGGAGTCCCCGTCGACGGCCTGTTCTACTACCTGGCCCCGATCTACAGTCCGGACGACTGGATGTGGTGGACCGGCTCGGTCACCCAGGAGACCTGGCAGGTGCTGCTTCGCCTCGGGATCGACCTCACCATCATGATCCTCGGGGGGGCCATCTTCGCCATCTTCTGGGTCGAGACGACCAACATGGGACCCGAGGCGACCGCCCGGCAGATCCAACGCTCCGGGATGCAGATCCCCGGCTTCCGACAGAACGTCGGCGTGCTCGAGCAGGTGCTCGGCCGGTACATCCCGCAGGTGACGGTCATCGGTGGGGCCCTCGTTGGACTCCTGGCCGTGATGGCCAACATGCTCGGGACCGTGGGGAACGTCTCGGGTACGGGCCTCCTGCTGACGGTCTCCATCACCTACAAGCTCTACGAGGAGATCGCCGAGGAGCAGCTGATGGAGATGCATCCGATGATGCGCCAGATGTTCGGTGGGGAGTAGCGGTCCATCCAAGGCTGCTTGCCCGTTTTCCGTGGGTCATCGCCGAGCGTGATGAACGTGTTACGTTTGTCGATTCGGATATCGAAGGGGCTGATTTGATGTAGTCGGACCGGTACGCACCAATCTATAGTCCATATATTTACAGGAATCTCACTGGTATCGAGTACGGGAACTGTCCACGCGGTTCCTGAGTTCCGGAGGCCATGCTGGGTCCGCCGTGGGGATCGCCCATGCAGCGGTCCCTAACGATCGGAGTCGATGAATGTCACTGCACTCCCGATCATATGACCGCGGCGCATCACCATGTGTCCCGTACCAGTCACCGAGTGAGGACCAGCGGTCCCCCGCTGGGCGCTACGACAGCGGCTCGACCGAGGGCCCAGGTGCCATCGAACGCCCGTACAGTACCACCAGAACGAGGGCGAGCAGCCACCACGCGCCGGAACCGACGACAAGTGAGATCGGCAGTAGGTCCCCAAGTGCACCGTCGGAGGCTTCCAGTACGCTCCCAACGTTGATGGCGGCGTGCATGAGGATGGCCGGGATTACTCCACCGTCCGTGACATTGACAAGGGCACCAAGGACGGTAGACGCACCGACGACGAAAGTCGTGTACTCAACGAGGAACAGCGGGTCCAATGCGTAGTTCGGGTGCCCAAGGAAGAGGGGAAGGTGCCACGTCCACCAAAGCAGCCCGACAGCGAGACTCGCGGTCAGGACCGATAGCCGTCCCTGGAGCTGAGGTTGGAGGAATCCCCGCCATCCGAACTCCTCGACGCCTCCCAAGAGGAAGACATTGAGCAGGAAAAATCCTATCAGCAGGTAGAGTGGAGCCGGTGGCGAATAGTGAACCGATCCACCCCCGAGTGCGGCCATGATCGGCTGGAGTCCGCCAATGACCACCGGCAAGGAAACCGCAACGACGTACACCCACGGGGGCAATCGCCACTTGAGGACCCGACCAAACCAGTCCCGCTGTTGGATGTCACTCGCCCAGACGACGAGTACGACCCCGATCGGAAGACCCCACTGTCTCGGGAACGTATTGACATAGATCGGTAACGTGTCCCACAAGTCGAACGCAAAGTAGACCGCGTCCCATGCCCACGTCCAACTGAACGCGATGAGGAGGAAGGCCGGAACGCGGTGTCGGTCGATGTATGTCCGGATCACGGTTGACCCAGCGGCAACCTAGCCCTCGCCGGATCATTTTATCGGTTTGAGTTATAATTCTTGGCGAATGTCGTACGATAAAGTTCTCGGTGGAACGGTTTGCGGACGGTGCTCACGGTCCCCCCGTTTCTCACGGAGGCTTATTAATAAATAACTGATAGGTTGATGGTCAACCGGTTTCCAAGGAACCCCCTGTATTCAGCAGTTACCACTCCGACTCGCGCCGTCAATCCGGGTGCCATTGTTCCTTCCTCGAGCCATTGGTGTTATGCGGCGTTTCCGGACAGCTGCGCCCCCTCCCCCGATGGGGGAGGTGCCGGTCGGAGTGGGACCCAGCCGGTCGCTCAGACGGTCACCGTGAAACCGTCCATCTCGAGAAACGCCGTCTCGTACCCCTCGTGTCGGGCGATCTGTGGGGGTGCCTCGACGACCACGTCGACCGCATCGCCGCCGTCGAGATCGTCCACGATGGCGCCGTAGTGAGACCCCAGTTCGGGCGACAGCGTCTCGACGAGCGGGCCGTCGAACACGGTGTCATCCTCCCGACGCACGGTCGCCGTCATCGAGGCCATCGGCAACGGGAACCGGTTGTACGGCGTGGTGAGGACGACGGCCAGGTACGGTCCGGTCCCCTCGACGCCCGGCGGTGGTTCGTCGAGCCCGACGACCTCGGCTGCGGCATCGTCGAGGCGGGCCTCCCCGAGGGTGTCCCCCGACAACGCCTCCGGCGCGGAGAGCTCGGGGAGCATCGGCATCGCCATCGCCTCGGCGGCGCCGGGCTGGCCGGGATCGTCGAAGACGTCGAACTCGAGGTCGTCCACCGTCGAGGCCGCGTACTCGAGGTCGACGGTGACGGAGGTCGAGTCGCCGGGGCGATCGGCCAGGTCACCCGCCAGGCGGGAATCCGGGTGGCCCACCGTGATGGTGGCCTCGTACGTACCATCGCCGTCGAGGGTGAGGTTATCGCCGAAGTGGGGGCCCATCCGTTGCGAGACCATCGGCCAGAGCGATCGCTCGGCCACGGTTTCGCCGTCGCGGGCGATCGAGACGTCCAGACTGCCCGTCGGGAGGACCGTCCCCGTCGCGGCGTCCCAGACGGTGGCCATCAGGTGGATGTCGTGATCGGATTTGATCTCCACGAACCGGGTGTCTCGACCCGTCACCAACCAGAAGTAGTGCGGATAGGTGTACATCACCGCGACGCCGTAGGGGCCGGTCTCGGTGACGATCGGCGACGTGTGATCATCGACGTGGGTCGGGAGGTACACCGCATCCGGTGGGTCCGAGAGCCGATCGGGGACGCGGTTGGTCTCGCCGAAGAGGTCATCCAAACACCCGGCGAGCGGCGTGGCCGCCGCTCCGACGACCCCGATGCGCAAGAGCGTCCGTCGATGCATCGTTCCACGGTAGAACCGGCCGACGGTAACGGATTATGGTCGGTCTCTCGAACGTCTACGGGTTCGCCGGTGGGAGCGAACGCAGCGACCGCGGGGGCAGGAGGTAGTTGCCCCGGCGCTCGACGGTCATGTACTGCAGGATGCCGTTGTTGGTCCGGCGACCGACGGCACCGGCGCTGGCGAGGTCGGTCCCGTTCATCGCCTCGCGCGTCTCGACGAAGTCGGCGATGGTCCGCTGTAACGAGAGGAAATGCAGCGTTGCACGGTCGCCGTCCGTGGAGTTGAAATCGCGCCGGAGCAGCCGGGAATCGCCGTCGACCCTGGCGGCGGCCGTCTTCTGGGAATGCCCGACGACCCCCCGCTCGCGGGCGTCCGCCTCGGCCCGCTCGGGACAGCCACGGTCCGCGACCTGGCCGCCCGCTTCGAGGTTATCGCCGACGCCATCCACGAATCCCTCCTCGGCGTGGGCCGGGCAGAACATGGTGGCCACGCGGTGGTGACGGTCGTCCTGCTCGTACCACTGGTCGAGGTGCAACCGAATGCGCGACAGCTGCTGCGTCGTCCCGTCCGCGAACGGTCCGTCCCGGATCGCCACGCGGTCCTCGCTGGCCTGGTTGCGTCGGAAGTCCGACTTGAAACCCATGAACATCGGCGCGTCCTCGGGAACAGGCGCCGAGTCGGGGAGGCCCCGGACGTCCTGTCGATCCGCGGGCAAGCCCGCCCCGACGAACCCCGTTCGGCGATCGGCGACGCGGAAGATCCCATCGAGCGTGGCCTCGACGTCGCGACCGTTCGCCTCGTCGAGCGACCCTCGAAGCGCCTCCTCGGCCTCGAGGACGACCGATGCCCGGTCGCTGGCCAGGTGCACCACCGCGTCGGGTCGGTCCGGGTCCGGCGATTCGAACGGCGCCAACGCCTCGGGCTCGGGGAGGTCCACGCCGTCGTCGAGGTCGTCCGGGAACCGGTCGAAGTAGGCCGGCGAGTAGCTCACCGTGAACAGGAGGCCCTCTGGCGAACGTTCGTACGCCCGCTCCAGGGTGCGGAGGGCGGATTCGGTTTCATCGCGGTCAGCCGGCGTCGGCGGCCCCTCGCCGAGGTACTCGAGGAGCAAGAGCACCCGGTGGCGCGGGGCGACGCGGTTGCCGTGGTCGTCGACGCGCAGCACGTCGTTCCAGGCGAACTGTCGCGCTGGCATCCCGGACAGATCGTCGGGGCCGATCGGCACCGGGGCGTCGCCCTCCTCCTCGAGGCACGCCGCCAGCCCCGCCAGCCCGCCCACCGAGACCGCGGTCCGAAGCACCCCGCGGCGCGAGACGGTCACGGGGTCGTCGTCGGCCATCGATGTCCGCTCCGTCCCGGATCCGGTTGTCGATTCTGGTAGGATCGTCGAACGCCTCGGCGTCACTCACTCCTCCGGCGGCGGTCCCTCGAGCAGATCGTCGACGAGCCGGGCGAATCGGTCGACGAGGCGACCGGGTATCGACGCGTCGACGGTATCGAGCAACCGGGCGGCCGTCCGCGGTTCCGGAACCGACAAGACCACCCGGTTGCCGTCCGGCCGGCGCTTCTCGACCAGCCCTTCCTCGACGAGGCGGTCGAGGTGCCACTCGAGGGTGCTGCGGGCGATGCCGATCTCCTCCGCGACATCGGTCGGGCGGGTCGGACCCTCGGCGAGCACCAGCGCCACGACGTCGGCGGCGGTCTCGCGCCGGAGCACCGCGATCGCCCGGCGCTCCCACGGCTCGACCTCGGGGTCGAAGTAGTGGGTCCGACCATACCGGGGCTCGGCGACGACGCGGCCGTCGCGGCCGAGCCGGCGCAGGTGGTACTGGACCTGTCCGGGGGCCAATTCGAGCGCGTCGACGAGCCCGCTGAAGTGGACGCCGGGGTGCCGGTTGACGTATCGCGCGATGTCGCGGCGCGTGTCGGTCATGGCTTCCTCGGTGCGTGATCGGTCTGGGTCGTCCCCCCACGGCGTGCGAGGTAGATCGCGCTCAGGAGGAGGCCGATCATGGCCCCGTCGATGAGATGCTCGAATCGGTGGTGGAACGGGTCGTCGACGTGGCCGGCGAGGGCGAGGCCACCGAGCACGGCCCGCGTGATCAACGCGGCCAACGCCAGGGTCACCAGGGCGTAGGCGGCGGTACGACGTCGCCGGAGGGCCGCGGCGGCGATGGCGACCAACACCGCACCCCCCAGCCCGGTCGCGATCAACGTCGCGAACAACAGCGGGTCACCAGCCATTCGATGGCCGCCGGTAGCACCTCGACACTCGAAAGGATCTCGGTTCCGCGGCCGGGACGAACCGCCACGGCTATTGGTCCCTGTCGGTCATCTCGAGCCATGAGCGAACCGGCGATCCTGTTGTTGGGTCCACCCGGGGCGGGCAAGGGGACCCAAAGCGCCCGGCTGGCCGAGACGTACGACCTCGAACACATCACCACCGGTGACGCCCTGCGCGAGCGCAAGGACATGGCGACCCCTCACGGGACGCCACGGGAGTACATGGAGGCGGGCGAGCTCGTGCCCGACCCGGTCGTCAACGAGATCGTCCGCGACGCGATCGAGTCGGCCGACGGATTCGTCCTCGACGGCTACCCCCGCAACCTGTCACAGGCCGAGTACCTCGACGAGATCGCGGACCTCGACGTGGTCATCCACCTCGAGGTCGGCCGTGACGAGCTCGAGCGACGCCTCACCGGTCGACGGGTCTGCAGCGAATGCGGCGCGAACTACCACGTCGAGTACGCCCCGCCCGAGGTCGAGGGGGTCTGCGACGAGTGCGGTGGCGAGCTCGTCCAGCGAGATGACGACCAGCCCGAGACGGTGCGCGAGCGCCTGCGGGTGTACGAGGAGACGACTGAACCGGTCGTGAACCGGTACCGCGAGCGGCATCCGGACTTCCACGGCATCGACGGTGAGCGAAGTCCGGATGCGGTGGCCGATGCCGTCACGTCGCTGCTGGCCGAGATCGTGACCGGGTAGTCAGGACACCGTTGCGACGACGTCGTTTCTCGTGACGTGGAGGAACATCACCGGCGTCGAGGAGGGGGTGAGATCGATCGCCCGCTTGGCCGCCGACTCGTCGTAGTAGATGTTCACGTTGCCCTCGTTGGAGAGGCTCTTCGAGTAGATGGCCCCGTTGATCTCGGAGTTACCGTGGGTGACGATTTCGGCATTCGGCGCGTACATGATGACGTCGAGCCTGGGCGTCCCGTCCCCGGGCGAGTCGCCTAGGGCGCCCCCGCCAACCACGAGCACGTTCCGATACGACTGGTGCTCCACGTCGGTAGTCCGGATGGCACCGTTTCCTTGGGCGTCGAAGTCGTCGAGGATGTAGTAGGTCACGCCGTTCTCGGACGAGTCCGGCGACACGAGGATCTCGTTGTTCGCGATGTCGAAGTCGCCGTCGACGGCGATCGTCACGTTGCCGTCGCTGGTGTCGAACTCGATGTCGCCCCCGATGGCCACGTCATCGGAGAAGTAGTACGTCCCGTCGTCGATCACACAACCGTCATCGATGCTCGTCTCGTCCAAGCAGTCGACCTCGTCGTTGTCGTTTGAGTCGGCCGCCTCGTCGAGTTGCTTTTCGATGATCGGCTCGCTGTCGGGCAAGTACTCCGTGTGCTCGACCTGGTCCTCGTCGACGCCGGAGTTCTTGTTCTTGGAGTTTTCGAACGAGTTCGTGTAGGTGATCGCCCGTTCGGGTTGGAGTTCGGTGAGCGAGGCCAAGCTCGCGACCACGGTCTCGTTGCTGTCGTATTTGGTGACGCTGCTGACGCTCGTGCGTTGCGTGAAGAAGTCGTACCACCCCTCGTAGTACTCACTCGTTACGACGATGTCGACGGTGCCGTTGAAGACGGGGTTGTCGTACGGAAGGCTCGACCCGTCGTAGGTCGATCCCGCGTTGGGATAGGCCGGTAGCACCTGCGTCCCGGGGCGCAGATCGATGGTGGATGGCCCCGATCGGGTGCCCTCCCCGTCGAGGCGGATGAGGGCGACGTTCGCGGTCAACCCCCGGTAGCCGATCGGTGGGCTGGCGATCAACCGCGTGTGGCCGTCGTCCATCCGGAACACGCCGCCGCCTTCGAACGCGTACTGGCGGTCGTCGTGGTCGACGGCGAGCCGACCGATCGATTCGTTGAACAGCACCTCCTCCGAACCGCTCGCTGGACCATCGTAGTTCCGGTGGACGATCTTGAACTGACCCGCATCCTCGTCCATGTCGAGCGTGGCGTCGCCCGGTGGTTCGACGGCCACCGAGCGGTGATCGACGCCTTGCAACGCCACGTCCGTGCCCGACGACCTGATGTCCAACAGCATCTGCTCGATGGCCCGGTCCTCGGCCTGGTCCTGGGTGCCCCCGAAGGCGCCCATGGCGAGGCCGGCTACGGCCAGCGAGGCCAGCACGACGATCCCGAGCAGCAAGACCGTCCCGAGAATCTCGGACTGCCCCCGGGTTCGCCCTCCCGCGCGCATCATACGCTACGGTAGGGGCGAGGAGCCACATATGGCTATCAGTGGAATATCACAAATGATAACCACAGCCGCCAGCGGATGCGATGCTACAACGTTAAAACGACCCCCCCTCCTAGAACGACCCAGATGGGGCACGCCGCCGAGCGGGCGAAGCGTCTGATCGAGGAGGACGACGCCTTCGCCGACGCCATCGCCGTCGTTCGCCGCAAGGTCGAGGACGACGGCGAGGTCGAGTGGCGCGACGTCAGCGACGACCTCACGAGCGGCCAGTGGGGGCGGCTCATCCAGGAGGGCGTGCTCGAAAGCGGCGAGGACGGCTTTCGCCTCGCCGACCCCGAGGGTGTCGAGGAGGTACTCGGTGGCGACCACGTGCCGATCGACGTCGAGGTCCCCGAGGTCGAGGCGGAGATCAGCTGGTCGACGTACGACAAGCTCGCCGCCGCGGGTGCCGTGTTGGTCATGGTCGGCTACTGGTTCGACTCGATCCGCAACGAGATCGGCCAGACGATCCACCTCGTCGTCGGCCAGGCCGAGGCGCTCATGCCGTTTTTCGCGGTCGTCATCCTCCTGGCGATGGTCACGGGCCTGTACTCGGCGCTCTTGCAGGCGAACCTGATGGACACCGAGGTGATCCAGGCGTACCAGGCCCGGATGCAGGCCATCCAGGACAAGCGCGAGGCGGCGAAGGAGCGCGAGGACGAGGAGGCCCTCGAGCGCATCCAGCAGGAGCAGCTCGAGGCGATGGGTGGGATGCTCGAGATGTTCAAGGCGCAGTTCCGCCCGATGGTCTGGATCATGCTCCTGACCATCCCCATGTTCCTCTGGCTGCGGTGGTTCGTCGACACCCAGCTGCCCGAGACGGAGATGGCGGTCGTCCTCCCCCTCCTCGGCGACGTCCGCTGGGACGAGGGGTTCATTGGGCCGATGCCGACGTGGATCGTGTGGTACATCGTCTCCTCCATCGGCTTCGGCCAGCTGGTGCGCAAGGTGCTCAACATCCAGACCTCCCCCTCGAGCTAACCGGAAACGCCTTTTGGCCGTCGCTCCGGCCTCACGAGTATGCGCGTGACCGTCTCCGGCCCCCCGGGCGGTGGCAAGTCCACCACCGCCGCCAGCCTCGCCGAGCGCTACGGCCTCGAGCACGTGAGCGGCGGGGACATCTTCCGGTCGCTGGCGGCCGAGCGCGACCTGAGCCTGGCCGAGCTCAACGCTCGGGCGGAGACGGACGAGTCGATCGACGTCGACCTCGACCGGCGGCTTCGACGCGTCGCCCGCGAGCGCGACGACGTGGTCCTCGAGTCGCGCCTGGCGGGCTGGCTCGCCGGCGACGCCGCCGACTTTCGGTTCTGGCTGGACGCGCCACTCGCGGTCCGCGTCGCCCGCATCGCCGACCGCGAGGGCGACGACCTCGAGGCGGTCCGCGAGGCGACCGAGCGCCGCGAGCGAAGCGAGGCGCGTCGCTACGAGACCTACTACGGCATCGACATCGGCGACCGCTCCATCTACGACCTCTCGGTCAACACCGCTCGCTGGTCGGCGACGGGGGTCCTGTCGATCCTCGCCGCCGCCATCGATGGCCACGACCCGGCGAGCGACGAGGGGTCCATGCCGGTCGAGCCGGTGACGTTCCCCGAGTGATGGCCGGACGGCCACCCCCCGACGCCCGGAACCCGGAGGAGCTGGCCGACTTCGGGGTGATCCCCCTGGACAAGCCGTCGGGGCCGACCTCCCACCAGGTCAGCACCTGGGTCCGCGACCTCCTCGACGTCGACCGCGCGGGCCACGCCGGGACCCTCGACCCCGGCGTGACCGGCTGTCTCCCCGTGCTCACCGGCGACGCGACGCGTCTGGCGGGTGCCCTCTCGGCCGCCCCGAAGGCGTACGTCGCCGTGCTCGAGGTCCACGGCCCCCTGCCAGAGGGCTGGGAGGCGACCGTCGCCCGGTTCGAGGGGCCCATCTACCAGCGTCCGCCGCGAAAGAGCGCCGTCGAGCGGACGCGACGGGTGCGCGAGATCCATCGCCTCGAGGTGCTCGAGCGCACGGAGCGCCACGTCCTGTTGGCCGTCGAGTGCGAGGCCGGCACCTACGTGCGCAAGCTGTGTCACGACCTCGGCCTCGCGCTCGGCACCGGGGGACACATGGCCGACCTCCGCCGGACCCAGACGGGGCCCTTCGACGACGGCGACCTCGTCACGCTCCACGACGTCGCCGACGGCGTCGCGGATTGGCGCTCGAACGGTCGAACCGACTGGTACGAGGACGCGGTCCGCCCGGCCGAAGCCGCCCTGGCCCACCTCCCCCAGGTCACCATCGCGCCGTCGGCGGCGGCGGCCGTGGCGACCGGCGCGCCCGTCTACGCCCCCGGCGTCCTCGAGGCGCCGGCGGGGCTCGACCCCGACGAGGCGCCCCTGGTCGCGTGCGTCGAGCCGGACGGCGCGGCGGTCTGCCTCGGTCGACTGGTCGGCGACCCGGGGGCCGATCGCGGCGTCGTCGTCGACCTCGAGCGCGTCCTCGTCTCCGATGACGGATGAGCAGCGAGCGGTCCCAATGCGAACGGCTTAACACCGGCTGGGGCGTTGCCCGAAGCGCGGGGCCGTGGGGTAGCTTGGCATCCTCAGCGCATGGGGTGCGTTGGACCCGAGTTCGAATCTCGGCGGCCCCATTTCGGTACCTTCTCTCGGGCTGGCAGTCCCGTAACGGGTAAACCCCCCGTCGACGAAGACCGCGAGCATGCCCCGCGTCCCGTTCGGGATCTCGCGCTTCGACGAGGTGATCGACGGCGGGGCGCCGCGAGGGAGCCTCGTCGTCCTGGCCGGCGAACTCGGCGCCGGGGCGCGGGAGTTCGCCTTCACGAGCGCGGCGATGACCGCGCTGGCGCGTGCCGATACAGACCTCTTCGAGACGTACTACGGCACCTTCGAGCACGAGGTCGACGTGCCACCGGAGGTCCACTACGTCTCGATGACCGACCCCCCGTCGACCGTCCGCGCCGAGATGGGCTTCGCCCTCGCGGCCGACATCCTCGACGCGGTCAAGGGCGAGGTCGAGTTCTGCGACCTCTCCGCGGCGTACTTCAAGCGCAGCCGGGTCCCGATGGCGTGGTACACCGACGGCCCACTCGATATCAACCACATCGGCGACATCGGCCGTCGGCGGGGGGTCCTCGGGGTCCTCGCGGAGTACCTGAGCGAGCACGCCGAGGGGAACCTCGTCGTCATCGACTCGCTCACCGACCTGGTCGACGCGACGGACGAGGAGATGACGTGGACCGACATCACGCTGCTGCTGAAGGGCCTGGCCGTTGCCGCCGCCGACTGGGGCGGACTGATCCAGCTCGTCGTCAACACGGAGGCCGTCGACGAGGAGCGCCTGGCCCGCGCGATGGATGCGGCCCACGGCAGCCTCATCTTCGAGTGGGACACGGGTGGGAACGAGCGAACCCGGACGCTGTACGTCAAGTCGTTCCGGGGCGTGCTCTCGCGCCTCGAGGACGAGGAGATCATCCGCTTCGACACCGACATCTACGACCACGGCTTCGACATCACCGGCGTCCGCCGCCTCCGGTGAGCCACCAGCGACAGACCTACCCCCTCTCGGCGGCTACGCGAGTCACGCGCATGCAGTTCTGCCCGGAGTGCGGGACCCTGATGCGACGCGATGGCGACTGGATGGTCTGCGCGGCCGAGGGCTGCGACGGTCGCGAGCCGGTCGACGCCGACCGGGCCGAGGCGTTCGTCACCACGGAGGCCCAGCGGGACGCGGCGGTCATCGAGACCGACGCGGCCCAGGCGGAGGAGGGCCTGCCGACGACCGACGACGTCCGCTGCGACGCCTGCGGCAACGAGCGGGCCTGGTACACCCTCAAGCAGACGGCGTCGGCGGACGAGCCACCGACGCGCTTTTTCAAGTGCACCGAGTGCGGCCACCGCTGGCGCGGGTACAACTAGTTCGCCGCCTGGGGCTTCGAAGCGCTTATCTGCCGCCTCGGCCTCATCGACGCGTACTGACCATGTCCGACAAGCCGGCCTCGATGTACCGCGCGATCTCGAAGCCGCCGTACACCCGACGCGAGTACATCACGGGGATTCCCGCGTCCAAGGTGGCCCAGTACCAGATGGGCAACCGCGAGGCCGACCCGGAGGACTACCCGATCCAGATGAGCCTCGTCGTCGAGGAGGACGCCCAGTTGCGCCACGATGCCCTCGAGGCCTCCCGCCTCAGCGCGAACCGCTTCCTGATCAAGGAGCTCGGCGAGGGGAACTACAAGATGGTGCTGCGGCGCCACCCCCACCACGTATTGCGCGAGAACAAGCAGGCGACCGGCGCCGGCGCCGACCGCGTCTCCGAGGGCATGCGCCAGGCGTTCGGGAAGGTCGTCGGCATGGCCGCGCGCGTCCACGCCGGGGACCGGCTGTTCACCCTCTGGTGCGACGTCGAGGACGCCGACATCGGCCGCGACGCCCTCCGTCGGGCGTACAACAAGATCGGCCCGCCGTGTCGGATCGACGTCGAGCGAGGCCAGGACCGCCTGATCGCCTGAGGACGTACCGAGGAGCGTGGCCATCGACCTCGCCGTCGCCTCCGACGGCCCGACCCGACGCCGCCTCCGCCGGAACCTCCCCGCGTACGGGATCGCCGTCCACGACCTCGCGGTCGAGGGCTACGTCGCCGACCTCTCGGGACTGGCGGCGGTGCACTCGGAGTACGACGTCGGGTTCGTCTTTCCGACCCGAATCGTCGAGGGGGCCGTCCTCGAGGCCGCGTTGGGGCTGCCCTGGGTCAACGACCGCGAGGCCATCCTGACCACGCGCAACAAGGCCGCATCGCTGGCGGCGCTGCAGGCCGGCGGCGTCGCGATTCCCCGCACCGTCCACGTCTCGGCCCCCGCCGACGCCGAGGCGGTGCGCGAGGCGTTTCGATCGTTCGACGGACCAGTGGTGCTCAAGCCGAACGCCACGACGCGCGGCGTCGGCCACGTCCGCCTCGTCGACGAGGACTCGCTGCGCGGCGTCGTCGACTACCTCGAGCTCATCCACGCCTTCCCGGCGACGGCGGACCGGTCGTTCCTGCTGCAGGCGTACGTGCCGAGGGCCAGGGACCTCCGCCTGACGCTGATCGACGGGACCGTGGTGGGGGCCGTCGAGCGCCGTCGGGACGACGGCTGGGTCAAGAACGTCCACCGCGGGGCGACCCCCGTCGCGGTCGACCCGCCCCCGTCGGTCGTCGAGGTGGCCGAGACCGCCGCGGCGCTTCTCGACGTCCGTCTCCTCGGCGTTGACGTCCTGCTCACCGAGGACGGCCCGCTGGTGCTCGAGGTGAACGGCCGACCGACGATCGACCGGGTCGAGCGGTACCCCTCGACCTTCTACGACGACCTGTCGGCCCTCATCGAGCGCGTGGCGACGGGGGGCTAGTCGATGTCGATCGACTGGCCGCTCCCGCTCGTCTCGAACGTGATCTCCAGGACGCCGTTGTTGTAACTCGCCCGGGCGGTGTTCTCGTCGACGCCGCGGGGGAGGCGAACCTGCTCGTCGTAGCTGCGACGCTCGCCCTCGGCGCGGATCGATACCGTGCGGCCGTCGCTTTTCACCTCGATGTCCTCCTTGGCGACGCCCGGCAGGTCCGCGACGACGCGCACCTCGTCATCCTCCTCGTAGATGTCGACGTGCGTGTCCGTGCCGAACGAACCCATCGACTCGACGTGGACCGTGCCCTCGCCGAACAGGTCCTCGATCATGCGCTCGAACTCCTCGAAGAAGTCGCCGAACGGGTCCCGGCGGTCGTCTCGTCGCATGGTCGTCGATTGGGTCGGCACGCGGAAAAAGCTTCCTCGCTGGGGCTCAGAGGCTCCCCACGCCGAGGGCCTCGTTCGTGATCTGCCGGCTCTCCGAGGCCCCGGTCGCCTCGAGGAGCGCCCGGATGGCGTCGACGTTCTCCGGCACGACGTCGCTCTCCTGGTGGATCGCCTGGAAGAGGTAGAGTTCGCCATCGTCGACGGTGACGGACTCCGACCAGATGGCGTTCTCCCAGAGGTCGCCACGGGGACGACCCGCGTCGAGCGCCAGCTCCTTCAGCTTGGCCGTGCCGTCGACGTCCATCGCGGGGTCGACGAGGAACAGCCGTGCCTCCCCGTCGAGGTGCTCGCGGACCGCCTCGGCGTCCGGGTCGCCACCCAGGACCACGTTGAGCGCGTGGACGTGCATCAGCGTCGCCGGAACCTTCAGCCCGAGGGTGTCGATCGCGATGTCCGGGAGGATCGTTCGCACGTCCGGACCGTGGTGGGACGGCAGCGTGACCGGGTTCGGGAGGATGTCGTTGATCGGGCCCCGACCGGTCTGGGAGGGGTCGCCACCGCGGCGGACGAGGGTCGCCCGGACGCGCTCGACCCCGTAGGCCTCGTCGAGTCGATGGATGACGCGCACCAGTCCCGTGGTGTTGCACGAGACCACACGGGCGGCGTCCGCCCCGCGGGCCGCCTCGAAGTTGGCCGCCGCGTTGAAGCTCACCTCGGCGACCTCGGCGTCCTCGCCGCCTTGGAAGACGGCGGGGGTCCCCGCCTCGGCGTACCGCTCGGCGTACCTCGCGCCGATGCCGGCGGGGGTCGCGTCGACGACCACGTCGGCGCGCTCGATCAGCTCGTCCACCGTCCCCGCCAGCGGGACGTCCGCCGCCTCGAAGGTGGACGTCCGGTCGGGGTCGGCGGCGTACAGCGGATAGTCGCGCTCGACGGCGGCCATGGCCTCGAAGTTCGGGCTCGTCTTGGCCACCCCGGCGACGGTCATGTCCGGCTGGGCGGTCACGGCGTCGGCGACGCGCTTGCCGATGGTACCGTAGCCGTTGATCCCCACCTCGATCATGTGCGGGGGTCGCCGAGCCATGGGGTTAACCGTTACGAGCGGTCGCGAGCCAGCACCATTCTTCACGACCGGCCCCGCCCACGTGATATGGACCGGGACGACCGCCTGCGCGAGGCAGCCGAGACCGCCGTGGACACCTGCTTGGCCCTCGAGCCCACCGAGTCCTGCGCGATCGTGACGGACGACGAGCGGTTGGCCATCGGTACCGCCCTGTACGAGGCCGCGGCGTCGGTGACCGACGATTCGGTGCTCGTGCGGTATCCGCCCGGGGGGCAACACGGCGAGGAACCCCCGGCGCCCGTCGCCGCTGCCCTCGAGGTCGCCGACGCGTTCCTCGCACCGACCACGATGAGCCTCAGCCACACCCGGGCGAGGGGAGCGGCGACCGAGGCGGGCGCCCGCGGCGCGACCCTGCCGGGCATCACGGAGGCGGTCTTTCGAACGGGGCTGGACGCCGACTACGGGTCGATCGCCCGGACCTGTCGCGACCTGGCCGACCGCCTGGCGGGGAGTCGGACGCTTCGCATCGAGACGGATGCGGGGACCGACCTCGCCGTCGAGCCGGGCGACCGCCCGTGGCTGACGGACACGGGCCTCGTGCGCGACCCGGGCGACTTCTCGAACCTCCCCGCCGGCGAGGTCTTCGTCGCCCCCGAGCGGGCGACCGGCACCGTCGTGGTCGACGGCACGATGATGCCACACGGGCTCCTCGAGGTGGGACATACCGTGCGCTTCGAGGTCGAGGGGGGCGTCGTCACCGCGATCGACGACCCCGAGGTGCGAGCGCAGGTGGCGACCGCCGCGGAGGCGGTCGGCGACGACGCCTTCAACCTCGCCGAGCTCGGCATCGGGGCGAACCTCGGGGTGACCGAGCTCGTCGGCTCGGTGCTGCTCGACGAGAAGGCCGCGGGGACGGTACACGTGGCCATCGGCGACGACGCCGGCATCGGCGGCGACACCGAGGCGCCGATCCACCTCGACGGCGTGCTCCGCGATCCGCGGGTCACCGTCGATGGCGAGTCGCTGGCCCTGCCGGGGGCCTGAGTCGGCCGAGGCGAGGACGTTTACCGCTCCGGTGGCAAGCGCCCGGCATGAGCGAGGCTGGCGATCAGGTGGCGACGACCTGCCCGGCGTGCGCGCCGTCGCGAGAGACGGTCCACGAGGTACTGGCCGGGGGCGCCCAGGCCACGGTCCGATGCACCGACTGCGGGCACGTCCACGGGGTCGACCTCGGTGGTGAACCGACCCGACGCGACGTGCGGACGGTCGTCTCCCAAGCCGGCGAGTCCCTCGTGACGACGGTGTCGTTTCCCGAGTCGGGAGGCGTCGAGGTGGGCGACGAGCTCGTCGCCGAGGCCGAAGACGGCACGTTCGCCGTCGAGGTGACCGGCATCGAGGGGGTCGACGGCGAGCGCCACGACGCCCTCGCGGTGGCGGACGTGGAGACCCTCTGGACCCGAGACGTCGGCAACGTGGCCGTCGACGTCACCATCCACCCACCGCGACACGCCGACGAGCGATCGCGCTCGGCCACGATGTGGGTCGCCGGCGACCACGCGTTCCAGGTCGGGGGCGAGGAGACCGTCGACGGCGAGGCGGTACGCATCCACGGCATCATCCTCCGCGAGGCCACGGACGGCGACGGCCGCAAGCTCGACGACCGGGGGGACACCGCGCTCGCGCGGGACGTGCATCGCGTGTACGCCCGCTCGAGCCGTCACGTCGCCGAGCGCCCCTGGTGAGCGATGGTCGACGGCCACTACCGGGAGGCACGCCGCCGGTTGGTCGACCGACTGGTCCGATCCGGTCGGTGCGAGCGAGCGTCGACCGAGGCCGCCCTCCGGGCGGTCCCTCGACACGCGTTCGTTCCCGAGGACGACCGTCGCGAGGCGTACCGCGACCGCCCGCTGCCGATCGGCCGGGGACAGACCATCTCGGCCCCCCACATGGTCGCGACCATGCTCGACCACCTCGCGGTGGACCACGGTGAGTCCGTCCTCGAGATCGGCACCGGCTGCGGCTACCACGCCGCCGTCACCGCGGCGGTCGTCGGCGCGGCGAACACCCATTCGGTCGAGGTCGACCCCGAGCTCGCCAGGGAGGCGGTCGACCGCCTCGAGCGCCTCGGCTACGGCGAGATCGACGTCCGGGTCGGCGACGGTCGCGCGGGCTGGCCCGAGCGCGCCCCCTTCGACGCGGTCTACCTCACCTGCGCGACCCCGTCGATCCCCGCCGCCCTTCGCGACCAGGTGCGCCCCGGGGGTCGGCTGCTCGCGCCGGTCGGCACCCGCCACCAGGAGCTGGTGCTCCTCGAGGTCGGTCGAGACGGCTCGGTCGTCACGGAACGCCACGGCGAGGTCCGCTTCGTCCCCATGCGAGACGGCTGAGCCGGGCGCGACATTGAAGGGTCGAGGCCCGCTGGGTACCGGCATGGACCACGCGGCGCTTCGGGACGACATGGTCGACGGGCTGCAACACCCCTCGCGGGGGCAGCTCCGCTCGACCCGGCTGGCGTCGGCCATGCGCGCCGTCCCCCGACACCGCTTCGTGGCTGGCCGCGGTGCCTACGAGGACGTGGCCCACCGCGTCGATGGCTCGACGGTCCTCGCGCCAAGCACGGTCGCCAGCCTGTTCGAGGCACTGGCGCCGGAGCCGGACGACGCGGTCCTCATCGTCGGCGCCGGGGTGGGGTACACCGCCGCGCTGGCCGCGGAGCTCACCGACGCCCGCCGCGTGCAGGCGGTCGACCTCGACCGGCGCCTGGTCCGCCTCGCCAGGCGGAACCTCTCGCGGGCGGGATACCGGGAGGTCCTCGTCGACTGCCGCGACGGCGCCAGGGGGCTGCCCGACTACGCCCCGTACGACCGCATCCTCGTCGAGGCCGCCGCGGTCGAGGTGCCGCGCGCGCTCGCTGGGCAGCTCGCGCCCGATGGCCGCCTCGTCATGCCCATCGGGGTCGACCCCCAGGAGATCGCCGTCGTCGAGGACGGCCGCGTCGTCGATCGGACGGACCCGGTCAGGCTCCGGCCACTCCTCGTCGAGGGAGAGCAGGGCACGGCACTCGAGCGAAACCGGACCCGCCGGGAGGACGCCGAGCGCGCCAGGGTCGCCCGCGAGTCCCGCCCGGGCTGGGAGCTCGAGTGGATCGACTGGTGAGCACACCCCGCAAGCGGACTTTTTAAGCCCATCTCGCTCCCAGCGGCTGACAGATGGTCCGGGACCCTTATTCGGTCGAGGAGCCCCCCGACGTGGCGGACGTCCTGGCCTCGCTGGCGGACGAGGACGCCCGGACGATCCTCCGGACCCTGGACGAGCCCATGACCGCACAGGAGCTACAGGAACGCTGCGATATCCCGGAATCGACGTTGTACCGCAAGCTGGACCGCCTCACCGACAACGGGCTGTTGCACCAGCAGACCCGCATCCGGCGCGACGGTCGTCACACGAGCGAGTACCTCGCCGCGTTCACCCGGGTGACCATCACCCGGTCGGAGGAGACCGGCGAGCTCGAGCTCGACCTCGAGCCACGTACCCGCCCGGCCGACGAGCGTCTCGCCGAGCTGTGGTCGGAGGTGAGCCGCGAGGTATGAGCCCCCACGACATCGTACCCGCGTTCGAGACGATCTGGCTCGTCTCGTTCGTCAAGACGGTCATCCTGCTCATCGGCGGGTTCGTGACCGTGATGGCCTATCGGGCGTTTCGACGGACGACCGACCGGGCCCTCATGTTCCTGGCGGTGGGATTCGGCCTGGTCACCATCGGGACGTTCCTCGCCGGCGCGGTCTACCACCTCGGGCTCACCCTGGCGGAGGGGATCCTCATCGAGAGCCTGCTGGTCCTGCTCGGCTTCGCCATCATCGCCTACTCGCTGTACTACCGGCCTCGATCGTGAGAAGCGCCCGAAGCGGGATTTGAACCCGCGTCACGACCGTGACAGGGTCGTATGATGGGCCACTACACCATTCGGGCGAACGGGCACCGGAGCCTATCCCGAAGGCGGACATAAGACTTTCCAAAGGGCCGGTGTCGAGCGCGCACGGGCGCGGGTGATAAGCGTTAAGTAGCCCGGGTCAATAAGCCCCTGTAGTATCTCGTGACCGCCGCTTTTGCGTCGGTGCCACCACCCATGGTCAACGTACACGCCCACACCTTAGTACCCGAGCATCGCGTGATGGAGGAGGCCGAGGTCGACGAGCTCCTGTCGGAGTACGACGTCGACCGGACGGACCTGCCCAAGATCACGGCCAACGACCCGGCGCTTCCGGAGGGCGCGGGCGTCGGCGACGTGGTCGAGATCGTGCGCGACTCGCGAACGACCGACACCGCGTACGTCTACCGGCTCGTGATCGAGGGATGAAGGACGAACACCGACGCGTCCTCTCGCGCAACTACTTCAGCCGGGACCGCCTGGCCGAGCACCACTTCCGCTCGTTCAATGCCTTCCTCGACCGGGGCATGCAGGAGGTCGTCGACGAGAAGGGTCGGATCGACACGGACATCGGCGACAAGGAGGGCGAGGAGCCGGTCTGGGTCGAGCTCGGCGAGGTCCGCGTCGTGACCCCGCGCGTCCGGGAGGCAGACGGGAGCGAGGAGCTGTTGTACCCCCAGGAGGCCCGCCTGCGGAACATCACCTACGCCGCACCGGTGTTCATGGAGATGGCCATCGTGAAGGGCGACCCGCTCGAGGGGGAGGACCGGATCGTCGACCAGCAGGAGGTCAAGATCGGCCGGATGCCGATCATGGTCGGCTCGACCAAGTGCAACATCGACAACTTCTCCGAGGAGGAGCTGATCCGCATCGGGGAGGATCCGGCCGACCCCGGCGGCTACTTCATCGTCAACGGGTCCGAGCGCGTCCTGATGACGAGCGAGGACCTCGCGCCGAACAAGATCCTCTGCGAGTACGACACGAAGTACGGCGACCAGATCGAGATCGCCAAGACGTTCTCCCAGCGCCGGGGCTACCGGGCGCTCGTGCTCTGCGAGCGCACCCGCGACGGGCTGTTGGAGGTGAGCTTCCCCTCCGTCAGCGGGTCGATCAACTTCGTGACCCTGGTGCGCGCGCTCGGGCTCGAGTCCGACGAGGAGATCGTCCACCGGGTCTCGGAGGACCCCGAGATCGTGAAGTACATGCTCGAGAACCTCGAGGCCGCCGAGGTCCAGACGACGGAGGAGGCCATCGAGACCCTCGGGCGTCGCGTCGCCAGCGGCCAGGGCAAGAACTACCAGCTCAAGCGCGCCAACTACGTCATCGACCGCTACCTCCTCCCCCACCTCCACGAGGAGGGCCTCGAGGACGAGGACGTGCGCATCAACAAGGCCATCTACCTCTGCCGGATGGCCGAGGCCTGCTTCGAGCTCGCCCTCGAGCGGCGCGATCCCGACGACAAGGACCACTACGCCAACAAGCGCCTCAAGGTCAGCGGCGACCTGATGCGCGATCTGTTCCGGACGGCGCTGAACAAGCTCTCTCGCGACGTGAAGTACCAGCTCGAGCGGGCGCACATGCGCAACCGGAAACTGCAGGTGACGACCGTCGTCCGCTCGGACGTCCTCACCGAGCGCCTCGAGCACCCGATCGCGACGGGCAACTGGGTCGGCGGTCGAAGCGGCGTCAGCCAGCTCGTCGATCGGACGGACTACATGGGCGTGCTCAGCCACCTCCGCCGGCTGCGCTCGCCACTTTCGCGCAGCCAGCCCCACTTCGAGGCGCGCGACCTGCACGCCACCCAGTGGGGGCGCATCTGTCCCTCGGAGACCCCGGAGGGGCCGAACTGCGGGCTCGTGAAGAACTTCGCCCAGTCGATGGAGCTCTCCCAGCACATCGCGGACGAACAGGAGCTCAAGCGCGAACTCGCCAAGCTCGGCGTCCAGGGCATCCAGAAGCCCTCCGACCGCCAGCGGGTGGAGGCCGACTGACATGAGCGGTACCCGCGAGGCCAAGGTCTTCGTCAACGGGACGCTGGTGGGGACGCATCCGGACCCCCACGAGCTGACCGACCAGATCCGCCTGGCCAGGCGACGCGGCGAGATCAGCGAGATGGTCAACGTCTCGATCCACGACCGGACGAACGAGGTGATCATCAACGCCGACGCCGGTCGGGCCCGTCGCCCGCTCATCATCGTCCGGAACGGTGAGCCGGTCATCGGCGAGGAGGAGGTGGAGGCCCTCGAGACCGGCGACATCAGCTTCCAGGACCTCGTCGACCACGGCTACATCGAGTACATCGACGCCGAGGAGGAGGAGGACCTCCTCGTCGCGGTCGACCACGGGGAGCTCACGGAGGACCACACCCACCTCGAGATCGATCCCCAGCTCATGTTCGGCGTCGGTGCCGGCATGATCCCCTACCCCGAGCACAACGCGAGCCCGCGCATCACGATGGGTGCGGGGATGATCAAGCAGGCGCTCGGGCTGCCGGCAGCGAACTACCGCATCCGGCCGGACACCCGCCAGCACCTCCTGCACTACCCGCAGCTGTCGATGGTCAAGACCCAGACGACCGAACAAATCGGCTACGACGAGCGCCCGGCGGCGCAGAACTTCGTCGTGGCCGTCATGAGCTACGAGGGCTTCAACGTTGAGGACGCGCTGGTGCTCAACCAGGGGTCGGTCGACCGCGCGCTCGCTCGGAGCCACTTCTTCCGGACCTACGAGGCCGAGGAGCGCCGGTACCCCGGCGGCCAGGAGGACCGCTTCGAGGTCCCGGATCAGGACGTCAGGGGCGCCCGCGGGGAGGACGCGTACACGCACCTCGACGAGGACGGCCTCGTCAACCCGGAGACGCCCGTCGACGAGAACGACGTCCTCATCGGCAAGACCAGCCCGCCGCGCTTCCTCGAGGAACCCGACGAGATGGGCGGGCTGAGCCCCCAGCGCCGGCGCGAGACGAGCGTCACGATGCGCTCGGGCGAGTCCGGCATCGTCGACACGGTGACCATCATGGAGGGCGAGGACGGCTCGAAGCTGTCGAAGATCAGCGTTCGCGACGAGCGCATCCCCGAGCTCGGCGACAAGTTCGCCTCCCGCCACGGGCAAAAGGGCGTCATCGGCCACATCGCCCCGCAGGAGGACATGCCGTTCACCCACGAGGGCGTCGTCCCCGACCTGATCGTCAACCCGCACGCGCTGCCGTCGCGGATGACCGTCGGGCACGTGCTCGAGATGCTCGGCGGCAAGGTTGGCTCGCTCGAGGGCCGTCGGGTCGATGGGACCGCCTTCACCGGCGAGGACGAGGCCACGCTGCGCGAGGCGCTCGTCGAGAACGGCTTCGACCCCTCCGGCAAGGAGGTCATGTACTCGGGCATCACGGGCGAGCGGGTCGAGGCCGAGATCTTCGTCGGGACCATCTTCTACCAGAAGCTGTACCACATGGTCTCGAACAAGATCCACGCCCGCTCCCGGGGGCCGGTGCAGGTGCTGACGCGCCAACCCACCGAGGGTCGTGCCCGCGAGGGCGGCCTTCGCGTCGGCGAGATGGAGCGCGACGTCCTCATCGGCCACGGCGCCGCGATGGCCCTCAAAGAGCGCCTGCTCGACGAGTCCGACCGGGAGTTCATCCACGTCTGTGGCCAGTGCGGCATGACCGCCGTGGAGAACATCAACCGGAACCACGTCTACTGCCCGAACTGCGGCGAGGAGACCGACATCCACCGCATCGAGATGAGCTACGCCTTCAAGCTGCTGCTCGACGAGATGAAGGCCCTCGGGATCGCCCCCCGACTGCAACTCGCCGATGCCGTCTAACCACCCATGGTAGCCATAGAGACCCCCAAGGAGATCGACGCGATCGGGTTCGGGCTCATGAGCCCGGAGGAGTACCGGGAGATGAGCGCGACCAAGGTCATCACCGCCGACACGTACGACGACGACGGCTTCCCCATCGACATGGGGCTGATGGACCCCCGCCTCGGGGTCATCGACCCCGGCCTCGAGTGCAAGACCTGTGGGAAGCACTCCGGGCAGTGCAACGGCCACTTCGGCCACATCGAGCTGGCCGCGCCGGTCATCCACGTCGGCTTCACGAAGCTGATCCGGCGGCTACTTCGCGGGACCTGTCGGGAGTGCTCCCGCCTCCTGCTCGACGAGGGCGAGCGCGCCGCCGTCGCGGAGGACCTGGAACGCGCTCGCTCGCTCGGCACCGACGTGACCGACGTGATGAAGGCCGCCATCCGCCAGGC
This sequence comes from Halobacteriales archaeon, assembly GCA_046543335.1. Classification (GTDB taxonomy): domain Archaea; phylum Halobacteriota; class Halobacteria; order Halobacteriales; family SKSH01; genus CAZCYF01. Next base: position 1,265 of record JBKGZP010000010.1, on the reverse strand, counting down.
GCGAAAGAAGGACCACTGCCCGCACTGCGGGGGGCGACAGTACGACATCAACCACGAGAAACCGACGACGTACTACGAGATCCAGAACGTCCTCGCGGGCGACTACCCCGAGCGCATCGCCGCCGCGATGCAGGAGGGCGACGAGCCCGTGGGACCGACGGAGCTGGCCGAGGCGACCGGCCTCGAGGTGGCTCGCATCAACGACATCCTCTCCGGGGAGTTCCGACCGGCGGAGGCCGACCGGCGAAGCCTCGAGTCGGCGCTCGACATCGACCTCACCGTCGAGGACATGAACAAGCTGATGCCCTCGGACATCCGCGACTGGTTCGAGGGGATCCCCGACGAGGACATCGCCGCCCTCGGGATGGACCCCGAGAACGCCCGCCCCGAGTGGATGGTCCTGACGGTGCTGCCGGTGCCGCCGGTGACCGCACGGCCGTCGATCACGCTCGACAACGGCCAGCGCTCCGAGGACGACCTCACCCACAAGCTGGTCGACATCATCCGCATCAACCAGCGGTTCATGGAGAACCGCGAGGCGGGCGCGCCCCAGCTGATCATCGAGGACCTCTGGGAGCTGCTGCAGTACCACGTCACCACCTTCATGGACAACGAGATCAGCGGCACCCCGCCGGCGCGACACCGCTCCGGCCGGCCGCTGAAGACGTTGAGCCAGCGCCTGAAGGGCAAGGAGGGCCGCTTCCGGGGCTCGCTCTCGGGCAAGCGGGTGAACTTCTCCTCGCGGACGGTCATCTCGCCGGATCCCACCCTCAGCCTCAACGAGGTGGGCGTCCCCGAACGCGTCGCCACGGAGATGACCCAGACGATGCGGGTCAACGAGCGCACCCTCGAGCAGGCGCGACAATACGTCGCGAACGGCCCGGAGCGCCACCCCGGCGCCAACTACGTCCGCCGGCCCGACGGCCGACGGCTGAAGGTCACCGAGAAGAACTGCGAGGAGCTCGCGGAGAAGGTCGAGCCGGGCTGGGAGGTCAACCGCCACCTCGTCGACGGCGACATCGTCCTGTTCAACCGCCAGCCGTCGCTGCACCGGATGTCGATCATGGCCCACGAGGTGGTCGTGATGCCGTACAAGACGTTCCGGCTCAACACCGTCGTCTGCCCGCCGTACAACGCCGACTTCGACGGCGACGAGATGAACATGCACGCGCTGCAGAACGAGGAGGCCCGCGCCGAGGCCCGGGTGCTGATGCGCGTCCAGGAGCAGATCCTCTCGCCGCGCTTCGGCGAGAACATCATCGGCG
>JBKGZP010000034.1:0-18281 GCA_046543335.1 Halobacteriales archaeon | reverse complement strand
GCGGCGATGCGCCGGCAGGCGACGCTGAAGAGCACCAGCTGGGAGCCCTACGCCCACGCCATGGACAAGATCTGCTTCGAGGAGGGCTTCCACGTCAAGCACGGCGAGGACATCCTGCGCACGCTGGCGACCGGCTCGAGGAAGGAGCAACGCCTCCTCCAGGAGACGTTCGACGAGTGGTGGCCGCGGATCATCCAGTTCTTCGGCCCGACCGACGACCGAAGCACCCACCACGACTTCGCCGCCGACGTCGGCCTCAAGCTCAAGACGAACGACCAGCTGCGCAACGAGTTCCTCAACGCGTACGTCCCGAAGGCGCGCAAGTACGGCCTGGAGCTCCCCGACGAGCCGCGCATCCGCGACCGCGGCGACGGCACCTACGAGGTCGTCGAGGACGACCTCGACTGGGACGAGTTCTTCCAGATCACGAAGAACGCGTACGACCCCGGCCGCGGCCAGATCGACGCCCGCGCGGCCGCGCAGGAGGCCGTCTCGTGGGTGAGCGACATCCTCGACGCCGAGGCCGACCGCCCCCAGGGCCCGGGCGTCGGCGTGGCGGCCGACTGACCATGATCTGGGAGGTCTTTCGCAAGGAGCAACCCGGCGGGTACCACGTCCACTGCGGCAACGTCCACGCGCCCGACCGCGAGCTCGCTCGGCTGTTCGCCCAGGTGCAACACGGCCGGCGAAAACCCGTCGACAACCTCTGGGTCGTGCCGCAGTCGGAGATCGAGGCCGTCGACGCCGAGGAGGCCCCCTTCGGGGGCACGACCGACAAGTCCTACCGGTGGGCGATGACGTACACCCAGATCGACGCCCACTTCGCCGAGGAGGTCGCCGCCAGCGAGGAGGAGCAGGCCGAGGCCGACCGCCGGCGCCAGGAGGGCTGAGCCATGGCCACCGTCCCCACCGATGTCGAGGCGATGACCGACCACGAGCGCGTCGCGCTCGAGACGCTGTGCGCCCGCCTCGGCGACGACGAGTTCGTCCTCGCCGAGCGCTACACCGAGTGGCAGGTGCGCGCGCCGAGCCTCGAGTCGGACCTCGCGCTGAGCAACATCGCCCAGGACGAGCTCGGCCACGCCCGGCTGTGGTACGACGTCCTCGACGACCTGGGCCACGCCGAGGTCGACGTGCTGTACGAGCGTGACGCGGCCGACTTCCGACACGCGACGCTGTGCGAGTTGCCCTTCGCCGAGGGCGACTGGGCCGACGCCGTCGTCCGGTCGTACCTCTACGACGTGGCCGAGGCGCTGCGCCTCGAGGCGCTCGCGGACTCCACCCACCCGAAGATCGCCGACCGCGTGCCGAAGATCGCCGCCGAGGAGACGTACCACCGCGAGCACGCCGAGACGTGGCTCGAGCGCCTCGCGGAGGACGCCGGGGGGCGCGAGCGCCTCCAGGCGGCGCTCGACCGACTGTTCCCGCACGCCCTCGCGCTGTTCGAGCCGGCGGTGCCGCCCGCGTTCGGCCGCGGCGGCGACCGCCCGTCCGCCGCCGAGGTGGAGGCGACGATCGTCGAACGCGGCCTCCGGACCGAGACGCTCGACGAGATCGCCCAGGAATGGCTGGACGTCGTGACGACGACGCTGATCGGCCTCGACCTCGCGGTCCCCCTCGAGGGCGACGCGGTGACGCCAGAGGCGCTGCGCCCCGAGACCGGACGAGACGGCGCCCACACCGACGCCTGGTTCGAGCTCTACGACGACTTCACCCGCACCTACCGCGAGCTCGGCCGGACCGACACCACGCGCATCATGCCCGATCCCACCGATGGCTAGCACCGATCGGCCCGACACGCTGTGTCCGTACACCACCTACCGCGAGGGAGAGGTACCGTCGGGAGTCCCCCGCACCGGGGCCTACGCCGACGGCCCCGAGGCCACCGTCTGGGCGGCGCTGTACGCGGTCGAGGACCCAGAGATGCCCGTCAGCATCGTCGACCTCGGCCTGATCTACGGCGTCGACGTCGACGACGGCGAGGTGCGCATCGACATGACGCTGACGTACTCCGGCTGTCCAGCGCGCGACCTGCTCCTCGCCGAGATCGAGCACCGCGTCGGGGCGGTCGACGGCGTCGACGCGGTGGACGTCAACCTGGTGTGGTACCCGCCCTGGTCGGTCGCGAACGTGACCGATGCCGGGCGAGACGCCCTCGAGGCGTTCGGCCTCAGCCTCGAGCCATGACGCGGCCCGACCCCAGCGTGGACGCCGGTGGGGAGGCCACCGCCGCCCGGTGTCCGTACTGCGGCTCGACCGACACCGAGCGCGAGCACCCCAAGGGACCTGGCCTGTGTCGGTCGCTGCACTTCTGCCACGCCTGCGAGCAGCCCTTCGAGACGTTCGGGTAGGTCGCGGTCGGCCGCCTCGGGAGTCGGGTCTTTATCCCCCCTGGGAGACAGTCCCCGGTCGATGACCGACCGCGGATGGTTCGAGGGGGTCGACCCCGACGACGTCGAGGCGGCCACCGAGCGCATCCGATCCGGGACGGCCGAGACGCCACGGAACTGGCCCGCCGAGGCCGTCGCATCGGGCGCCGTCGATGACGTGGACGCGTACTACGACGCCCTCCACGCGGGCGCGATGGCGGCCGTCGAGGGGGAGCTCGAGGCGATCGCCGGTGCCGCCGACGTCGAGCTGGTCCAGCTCGCGCGCACCCACGACGCCGTGCGTGCGCTGGCCAACGAACTCGGCCAGCGCCTGCTCGAGGCGCACGCCGCCGTCGCACCCACCGCCGAGGGCGACGACCTCGAGGCGCTTCGCACCCGCGTCGAGACCGACGGCCCCCTCAGCGAGCATCTCGGACGCCTCGCGTCGGTGGCGGCCGACCTCGAGGCCGAGCTCGAGACCCTCGAGCGCGACCTCGAGCTGACCGCCCACGAGGTGGCACCGAACCTCGCGGCGATGGCCGGACCGGCGCTGGCGGCCCGCCTCGTCGCGGCCGCCGGTTCGCTCGAGGACCTCGCCCGGCAGCCGAGCTCGACGGTGCAGGTCCTCGGCGCGGAGGACGCCCTGTTCGCCCACCTCCGCGGCGAGGCACCCCCGCCGAAACACGGCCTCATCTTCACGCATCCGGCCGTTCGCGGCACCCCGCGGGAAACGCGGGGGCGCGTCGCGCGGACGATCGCGGGCAAGCTCGCGATCGCCGCCCGGGTCGACCACTACCGCGGCGAGCTCGACGCCGACCTCCAGGCCGACCTCGAGTCGCGTCTCGCGGACGTCAGGGGGGAGCGGTCGTGAGCGCCCTCCCCCCCGGGGTCGAGCGCCGCGACGTCGAGGGCGAGCACCGCCTCACGACGCCGGGGATGCCCGTCTACGGCGAGCCCACGGTCGACGGGCGCCGGGTGTGGGACGCCCACCGATCGAAGCTCGCCGCGATGCTCGAGCGCGAGATGCCCGTCCGATTCGATGGCGAGTCGCGGGTGCTGTACCTCGGTGCCGGCGCCGGGACGACCGTGAGCCACCTCGCCGACGTCTGCCGCGTCGTCTACGCCGTCGAGTTCGCCCCGCGGGCGATGCGCGAGCTGCTCTCGGTCGCCGCCGACCGCGCCGGGGTCGTCCCCCTGCTCACGGACGCCCGTGCGCCCGAGACGTACGGCCACGTCGTCGAGTCGGACTGCGACCTCCTCGTGCAGGACGTCGCCACCCGGGGACAGGCCGCCGTCGCGCTCGAGAACCGCCGCTTCCTGGCCGACGACGGCCAGCTCGCGCTCGCGATCAAGGCCCGGAGCGAGGACGTCACCGCCGACCCCGCGGCGACCTTCGACCGCGTCCTCGACGAACTGGCGGGCACCTACCGCGTCGAGGCGACGGCCGACCTCGCCCCGTTTCACGCCGACCACCTCGGCGTCGTCGCCAGCCCGCGATAGCGGCGGAACCGGCCGGCGACCGGACGCTTTAATTCGCCGGTGTGCCACCTACGGCCGATGGGTGACGGCGGGAGCGATCCCTTCGAGGCCGAGGGGACCATCGGCATCGAGGAGGAGTTCTTCCTCGTCGACGAGGACGGTCGACCCCTGGGTGGCACCGACGAGCTCTGCTACGCGCACGACCCGCCGGAGATCCTGACCGACCGCCTCGACCACGAGCTGTTCACGTTCGTCATCGAGACGCAGACGCCGGTGATCGCCGACCTGGCCTCGGCACCGGCGACGCTCTCGGCGGTGCGCGACGCCCTCGTCGGGTACGCCGCCGACCACGGGTATCGCGTGGCCGCGGCCGGCTTGCACCCCACCGCCAACTGGCGGGATCTCGAACACGTCTCCAAGCCACGGTACCGACGCCAGCTCGACCGCATCCAGTACCCCCAGCACCGCAACACCACCGCGGGCTTGCACGTCCACATCGGCGTCGGAGACGGCGACCGCGCCGTCTGGGTCGCGGACGAGATCCGGTGGTACCTCCCGCTCATCCTCGCGCTGTCGGCCAACTCGCCGTACTGGTGCGGCTTCGACACGGGCCTCGCGTCCGCCCGAGCGTGCGTGTTCGAGTCGCTGCCGAACACCGGCATGCCAGCCGCCTATGGCACCCTCGACCGGTACGCCGACCTCGAGGCGGCCATGCTCGAGACGGGCTCGATCAGCGACCGAGGGGAGATCTGGTACGACGTCCGACCGCACACGGCGTACGGCACCGTCGAGGTTCGCACGCCAGACGCCCAGCGCGACGAGTGGCGCGTGCTCGCCCTCGTGGAGTACGTCCACCGCCTCGTCGAGACGCTCGCGGAGGCGCACCGGCGCCTAGCGGACGGGGCCGACCGCGAGGTCGTGCTCGCGGACGCCCACGCACCCTGGGCCGACCCGACCCGCGCGACCCGTCCCGCGGCCGACCGCCTCGAGGTGCTCGTCGAGAACAAGTGGCGCGCGATGCGCCACGGACGCGACGCCGACGTCATCGCGCGCGCGGCGACCGACGCGATCGACGTCGAGACGGCCGCCCGGGCGGAGGTCGACCGCCTCGGACTCGATCGCCTGCCCGCGCTGCTCGACGCCCGTGGTGGCGCCGAGCGCCTTCGGGCGGCCCGGGCGGACGGCGGCGCCCCCCGCGTCCGTGAGGCGATCATCCTCGAGGCGCCGTAGCGGGGACGCGAGAGTTTTTTATCCGCGTGGGTTCTGTCCCCGACAAGAGAACGAATGTCTCCAGACGACGCTCCAACCAGCGACGCCGATGCCGAGCGGGCAACCGACGCCGACCCGGGGTCACGGTCGGCCCCACCGCGCGAGCGCCTCGGGGAGGGCGCCGAGCGCGCGATCGAGGAGTTCGACAAGCGCCTCGTCGACCTGCTGGCGTGGCTGCTCGACACCGAGACGCGGGCGCGCATCTACATCTACCTCCGTCAGTCGCCGTGGTCGACGTCGGAGGAGATCGCCCACGGGACCGGGCTCTACCCGAGCACGGTCCGCGAGGCCATCGTCGAGCTCCACGAGGAGGGCGTCGTCGCGCGGCGCAAGCGCGAAAGCGGCACCGCCGGGAACAACCCCTACGAGTACGAGGCGATCTCGCCGAGCGAGCTGGTTCGCACCCTCGCCGCCCAGGTCCAGGCCGAGTTGAACACCGTGTTCTGCCTCGACGACTACCTCTCCGGCGAGGAGGAGCCGGCGGAGCAGGAGGCGGTCCGCATCGAGATCGAGTCGGCCGAGGGGTAGTCGCCCGACGGGGCTGAACGCTAGGTTCTTTTCGTCGGACCGTCTCCGCCTCGAGTGCGCGCGGGTAGCCAAGCCAGGCCAACGGCGCAGCGCTTAGGACGCTGTCCCGCAGGGGTCCGCCGGTTCGAATCCGGTCCCGCGCAGTGCTCCAGGTCTCTCGGTGGGCCCCGATTCGGGTGTATCGGGTCCTAACGGTCAATTGGTAGGCGATCGGTGTGCGCTACGGCGCGCGTGGTACCGCCATTCGCCCCTCGTGAATCTTCACAAAGAATTATCCGGGACCTGCCCGTATTTCATCGGTCTACGACCCATGTCCTCACCATCTGACCGTATCCATGTCCTCCACGTCGAGGACGACGCCGACTTCGGGGACATGGCTGCGACGTTCTTGGAACGCGAGGACGACCGGTTGTCGGTCCAGTCGGTGACCAACGCGGGCCAAGGGCTCGAGGCCCTCGACGAAACTCGGGTCGATTGTATCGTGTCCGACTACGAGATGCCCGGCCAAACCGGCATCGAGTTCCTCCAGGTCGTGCGCGATGTGCATCCAGAGCTCCCGTTCATCCTCTTTACGGGGAAGGGATCGGAAGAGGTGGCCAGCGCAGCGATCTCAGCGGGGGTGACCGATTACCTCCAGAAGGAAGCCGGCATCAGTCAGTTCGAAGTCCTGGCGAACCGGATCGCGAACGCCGTCGAGCAGGTTCGAGCCCGCGAGATCGCCCGGGAGTCGGAGGAGCGACTGCAGACGATCGCCGCGAACACGACGGAGATCCTCTGGATGTTCAGCGCCGACTGGGACGACCTCCTGTTCGTCAACGACTTGTACGAGGCCATCTGGGGACGCACGGTCGACGAACTCCGCGAGGACCCGAGATCGTTCCTCGAGGGGGTCCATCCGGCCGATCGCGACATCGTCCGCCAGGCGATGGCGGCGCTGTCAACCGGGGACGCGGTCGACATCGAGTATCGGGTGAACGCCGAGGAGGGCTTCGGCCGGTGGGTGTGGGTGCAGGGGGAGCCGGTGTTCGATGCGGACGGAGCGGTCGTCAAGGTGGTCGGGTTCGCCCGCGACATCACCGACCGCAAGCGGCGCGAACATGTCCTCCGACAAACGCGAGATCGGTTTCAATCGGTCTTCGAGACCGTCAACGACGCCGTCTTCATCCTCGATCTCGACTCCGAGACGATCGTCGACGCGAACCCACGTGCGGTGGATCTGCTCGGGTATTCGAGGGACGAGCTGCTCTCGGAGGTATCAATCTCCGACATCCACCCGGCGGATCGGGAGCAGTATCTCGCGTTTCTCGAACGGGTGCAGCAGGAAGCGTACGGGCACCGTGGCGACTTCCAATGCGTGACCAAGGACGGCGAGGCGAAGACGTGCGAGATCTCGGTCGCCCCGACGGCGTTCGACGACAACGAGTACTTGATCGCCACCGTCAGGGACATCAGCGATCGCAAGGCCCACGAACGCCGCCTCGAGCGGTTCGCGAGTGTCGTCGCCCACGAGCTGCGCAACCCTGTGAGCGTGATCGCGGGCCGATTGCAACTCGTCCGGGAGAACGACGACGACGGCGATCACTTGGCTGCCATCGCGGCTGCCCTCGATCGGATGGAGGCGCTAATCACCGATTTGCTCGCGCTCTCGCGGGGGGAGTCACCCGAGACCGCATTCGAGCCGGTCGACCTCTCGGCGGCGGCGCGTGAGAGCTGGGGGAACGTCGAGGCGGGTGACGCCCGCCTCGTCACGGAGGTCGATCGGACCATCCGAGGCGACGAGGGGCGACTGCAACAGTTGCTCGAGAACCTCTTCAGCAATGCCGTCGAACACGGGGGTGGCGTGGTGACGGTCACCATCGGCGAATTGGATGCGGGATTCTTCGTCGAGGACGATGGGGTGGGCATTCCCGAGCACGAGCGTGCACAGGTGTTCGAGATGGGGTACTCGACGGCGGCCGGTGGCACGGGATTCGGACTGGCGATCGTTCAAGAGATGGTTGAATCGCTCGGGTGGTCGATACGGCTGACCGAGGGGTCCGAGGGTGGGGCACGGTTCGAAATAACGGGGGTCGCGTTCCAGGAGTGATCGGTACGGGGTCTGCGTGGCCAAGCAACGGAACTCGGTATCACTCGACGGCCCACCGCGGACCCCATCCCCCGGATGGTGTGCTGCCGTGAGGGCGGGTCCGCCGTGTGCAGACCACGTCAGAGCCCACCACTCGACGGAGGATCACCACACCGGACACGCGCTGTGGACAGCGCACGCGTCCATCGCCGTCGACGGGGCGATCGACTCCGCGGTCTACTCGATCGTTTCGATCGGCTCCCCGTCAGACGCCTCCGCCTGGTATTCGACGAGGGTCTCGAAGCCGCCGTAGGCCATCCGGGCGACGTCGAACGGCATCTCGAGCTCGTCCCCTCCCTCCATCGCCGCCATCTCCTCGTGCACGGCAGCGTTGACCTCGTCGCGGTGTTCTCTGGACTCGTAGACGACGAACGCGAATATCACGGTCTCGCCCTCCCTCGCAGCCACGAGGTCGGGAAACGAGGCGATGTCGACGTCCCCCATGTCGGGATGGAGGTCGTCACCGACGCACTCGACGTACTGGAGCGCGCCATGCTCGATCCAGCTCTTTCCCGCCTCCGCCGCCATCTCCCGGTACTCGTCGATCTTGTCACTGGGGACCGGCAGCACGTACCCATCGATGTATTGGCTCATGAACGGTTCACCGACACAGGTAGGGCGCCTGAGGTGAAGCCCGTTGCGGGTAATTCGAGGTGGAGGTACCGACCGTGGGAGGGTGCTCATCCGGGTGAGTCCCCCTACTAGTACGTTGGGTGCGCCACTCGCGGTGGCTATCGATCGCCTGGCGGATTCCACGCGTGCCGGTGCCAGGTGGGCACGAACGATCCCCCCTGGGGGGAGCGGATTGAGCCAACAGGTCGGTACTGGGGTGCTGGCATACCGTCGTCGGAACGTGATGCGCTAGTTGGGAACGGCGTCGATGCACCCGCACGTTCGCCGAGATCCATGTATCGTCGTGACGGTCCACCTCCCACCGTGACCCCGGTCGGACGTCCGCGGATCCGACCGACCCTTCCGAAATAAACTTCAGCCCCTCCGGAGTTCCCTCCCCGATGGTCGACGACATCGCACAGTGGCTGGAGGCAGTGCCCGATGGTGAGCGGTCGCTGGCAGCGGCGGTCATCAGGTTCGCCCGCGAGACCCTCGAGGATGCCGACGAGACGGTCAAGTGGAACAACCCGTGCTTCGTGGTGGCCGGCTCGAACTGTCTCTACGTGTCGGCGCAGGAGGGGTACGTCAATCTCGGGTTCTACGAAGGCGCCCGGCTGGACGACCCGGCAGGACGCCTCGAGGGGACTGGCAAGGCCATGCGGCACGTGAAGGTTCGCTCGGTTGACACGCTCGAGGATCCGTCGCTCACCGAACTCGTCAGAGCCGCCGAGGCGCACGCCCGGGGCTAACACCACGGGCCAGCAGTCCGTTGACAGTCAGGACCGCCCGCCAATCGAGCCTACCTCGCGTCGCGCACCGGTGACCGGGGGCCGTCCACCGATTCGTTCTGGCATCCTTGATACGATGGATCGCCCGGACCCGCACGATCTCGCGCGACCGACCACGACGGGACGGACGGCATCGAGCCGGCCAGCGGACGACATGTGGTCCGTCGTCTCGGTCGGACCGACCGATCCGGTGCGACAGCGGGCCCGGGGCGAGCGCCACCGCGTGGCCCCCCGACGCCGTTGGGTGCTCGGTCGTCGCGACACCGCCGTCGTCCGAACCTTGGTGCCCCCCCGCCGCGTAGCCTCACCCATGCCGAAGGCCGCACCGTTTGAGGCGCACACCGAACGCTACGAGGGGTGGTTCGAGACGCACGAGGCCGCCTACGAGTCCGAGCTGGCTGCCATCCGCCGACTCGTGCCCGACCCCGGCTACGGCCTCGAGATCGGCGTCGGCAGCGGCCGCTTCGCGGCCCCGCTCGGGCTGCAGGTTGGCGTCGACCCGGCGGTCGACATGCTCGGGTACGCCCGCGAGCGCGGGATCGACGTCGTCCGCGGCGTCGCCGAGTGGCTCCCGTTCCCCGACGACACCTTCGACGTGGCGCTGCTCGTGACGACGATCTGCTTCGTCGACGACGTGCCGCGGACGCTCTCGGAGGCCGGTCGGGTCATCGCGCCCGACGGCGCGATCGTCCTCGGCTACATCGACCGCGACAGCCCCGTGGGACGCGTCTACCAGCGGACGAAGGCGGACAGCCCCTTCTACCGCGAGGCGACGTTCGTCTCGACCGACGAGCTCCTCGACGCGCTCGAGGCCGCCGGGTTCGACGACGTCGAGTTCGTCCAGACCATCTTCCACTGGCCCGGCGACCTCGACGAGCCGGATCGCGTCGAACCGGGACGGGGCGAGGGCTCGTTCGTCGGCCTGCGGGCGGTGCGAACCTGAGGCGTCACACCGATCGCCGTCGGACGAACCAGAAGCTGAGGCCGAAGGCGATCCCCCCGGCGAGGCCGAACGTTGCCCCGGCGACGCCGTTGCCATCGAGGACGAACACGTCTAGGCCGACGGCGACGAGCGTCCAGAGGACGACCATGAGGGGGACGTACACGCGCGGGTCGTCGAGGTCGGCGGTCATGGTATCACCGCGCGGACCGACGGGCAAAGTCGGTTTCCAATCAGCTACGGCAGGGACGGATGCTCGAGCATCGCGACGCACCACCGAGTCGTCGACAGACGGTCGAGCCCCGAGGGGGCCTCCACACGGCGGATGATACGCAGACCGAGGCCTCGCGAACCGTCGGCCTCAGCCTCCGTGGGTGTACCCGCGATCCGGCAGCGCCGCCTCGTCCATCGTCACGCCCCCCTCCGTCACCTCGCCGACGATCGAGAGCGGGACGGGCGTCGCCGACCGGGCGTCGTCGAGGCGCTCGGGCGCGATGGTGAACACGAGCTCGAAGTCCTCCCCGGTGAACAACCCGAGCTCGCGGGCGTCGGCCTCGTCCTCGGCCACCTCGGTCGCGGCCACGTCGATGGGCACGCGGTCGGACGCCACGGCGAAACCGCAGTCGCTCGCCTCGGCGAGCTGGTGCAGCGAGCGCGCGAGGCCGTCGCTCGAGTCCATCATCGCCGAGACGTGCGGAGCGAGGGCGAGGCCGGCCGCGACCCGCGGCTCGAAGCGAAAGAGCGCGTTCGCCCGTCCCACGTCGCCGCGGTCGAACAGCCGAAGCGCCGCACCGGTCCGACCGAGGGTGCCCGTCACCCCGACGAGCTCGCCCAAGCTGGCCGTCGACCGACGCGTCGGTGCCTCGGTGGTGCCGAGGGCGACGGTGGCGACCGTGAACTCGTCGTGTCGGTCGAGGTCGCCGCCGACGTAGCGCCCACCGACGCGCTCGCAGACGTCGCGTGCGCCGCGGACGAACGCCAGCAGCTCCTCGCGGTCGAACGCGGGGGCGGCGTAGACGGCGAGGGCCGCGTCGGCCTCGGCGCCCATGGCCGCGACGTCGGACAGCGAGGCGCCGACGGCGCGCCAGCCCGCCGTGTACCGCGTCGTCCCCGGGGGGAAGTCGGTCCGCTCGTGCAGCATGTCCGTCGTGAGCACCCGATCGCCCACCACGGCCGCGTCGTCGCCGGCGTCGGGGAGCACGCCAGCGATGGCCGCCAGCGCCTCGCGTTCGTCCATGCGTCTCCCACGGGGGCCGTGGTGGACTATCTTTCCCCGGGTTCCGTGGCTCGACTCGGGCCGGGGACCCCGACGGTCACCGTCCACCCCCTCGAAATCGAACCCGTCGCGATCGCCTCGATCGACGGCGGGCACCGACCGATGGCGCGCCGATATCGTGGAACCCATCGACGACGCTGTGGCCGAGGCCGTCCCGCGGTACGCCCCGAGTTGGCCGGCGACGTGGGCGTCCGCCGAGACGATGACGACGACCTCGCCGCGCTGCGCCTCGACGCTCGCCACGGTCCTTGACGTCCTCGGAATTTTCCGAGTGGGACTTCACGCAGCGCGCGGGTACGCCCGCGACTCGTACCCGCCCTCCTGAATCTCGAGGCGGTCGGCGATCTCCAATCGCATCGCCGCGATTCCGCGGTTCTTCATCGGATCGCCCCTCGAACAGGTCTCCGGGGCCGCGGCCTAACCAGGCACACGCACCCACCCCAGTGCGAGGAGATCCCGTCCGGACGGGGCCGGTCAGCCATGGGCCGGCCGGGCCCGGTCGACGAGGACGCCGAGGCGCCGCGCCCCGAACCGACCGCGGTACTCCCGCTCCGCCTGCCCGACCACGAGCGGGAGCAGACTCATCCCGAGCACCACGAGCCACCCCTGGAGGCCGATCGGCGCCGTCCCGAGCGCGAGCGAGACGCCGGGCACGTAGACCGACCCGAGCAGGAGCAGCGTCGACAGCCCGAGCGCGCCCCAGACGTACGCGTTCTCGGTGACCTCGTTGCGGAGCACGCCGGAGGCGACGTCGCGGACGTTGAAGACGTGCCAGAGCTGGGCGAACGCCAGGGTGAGGAACGAGACCGTGACGGCCTCGTCGGTCGCCATCCCGCCCGCGTAGAGGCCGCCGGCGACGACGAACGCGCCGACGGTCGTCGCGGCGAGCACCAGCCCGAACGACGCCAGTTCGCCCCAGTTCGTCCGCGTCAGGATGGGCTCCTCCGGGTCGCGCGGCGGGCGGTCCATGACGTCGCGGCTCCCACCGCAGGCGCCGAGCGCAAACGCCGGGAAGACGTCGTTCACGACGTTGAGAAAGAGGATCTGCAGGGGCAACAGCGGGAGCGGATACCCGAGCAACGAGGCCAGCAGGATGGCGAGCAGCTCGCTCACGTTGCACGACATGAGGTACACGACGAACTTCCGGATGTTGCTGAAGATGATCCGGCCCTCCCGGACGGCGTGGTAGATGCTCTCGAAGTTGTCGTCCTGCAGGATCATGTCCGACGCTTCCTGGGCGACTTGCGTCCCGCGCTGACCCATGGCGACGCCGATGTCGGCGCGCTTGAGCGCCGGGGCGTCGTTGACGCCGTCGCCGGTCATCGCCACGATCGACCCGGCCGCCTGGTGGATGTCGATCAGGTCGAGCTTGTCCGTGGGGCTGACCCGGGCGAAGACCGAGGCGTTCACGAACCGCTCGCGCTCGGCCGGCGCGAGGCGTTCGGGGTCGCCCAGCTCGTGCCCCTCGACGACCGCCTCGTCGTCCGCCGCCATGAGCCCCACCTGGCGGGCGACGTTCCTGGCCGTCCCGGCGTGGTCGCCCGTCGCCATGACGACGCGGATGCCCGCGTCCTGACACCGCTCGATCGTCTCGCGGACCTCCTCGCGAGGCGGGTCGATGAGGCCGACCAGCCCGACGAAGGTCAGTCCCTCGTACGGGTCGACCGCCGGGTCGTCGACGGTCTTCCGGGCCAGCGCGAGGACGCGAAGCCCGTCCTCGGCCATCTCCTCCGATCGACGCCGCCACGCCTCGCGGTCGTCCGACGAGAGCGCCCGCGTCCCGTCGTCGTCCGCCACGTCGTCGACGACGTCGAGGACGGCCTCGGGCGCCCCCTTCACGGCCACCTCGATCCGACCGTCGGCCTCGTGGTACGTCGCCATCATCTTGACCGTCGGGTCGAACGCCACCTCGCGCACCTCCGGTCTCGCCTCGAGGAGCGCGGCGCGATCGAGGCCCGCCTTCTCCCCCGCGACCAGCAGGGCGACCTCCATCGGGTCGCCCGTCGCGGACACCTCGTCGTCGGCCTCGGTCAACGCGGCGTTGTTGCAAAGCACGCCCACCGTCAGCGCCGACCGGAGTGGCCCCTCGCGCGTCGGGTCGCGATCCTGATCGTCGACGCGAAAGGTCCCCTCGGTCTCGAGGCCCGTCCCGGTGACCGCCACCGGACCGGACGCGAGCTCGATCGTCGCCACCGTCATCTTGTTCTCCGTGAGCGTCCCCGTCTTGTCGGTGCAGATGACGGTGGTCGACCCGAGGGTCTCGACGGACGCGAGGTTCGTGATGAGCGCGTTGCGCTCGGCCATGCGCCACATCCCCCGGGCCAGCACGAGCGTGGCGACGATGGGAAGCCCCTCGGGGACGGTCGCGATCGCCAGCGCGATGGCCGTCTCGACCATGAGGAAGAGGTCCTGCCCCCGGATCCACCCCGAGACGAGGACGATGGTGGCGACGATGAGGAGGAACGGCACCAGCAACCGACCGAGGGCGTCGAGCTTCTCCTGCAGCGGTGTCTCCTCCGCTTCCGTCTCCTGCAACGCGGACGAGATCTGTCCGAGCTCCGTGTCCATCCCCGTCGCGACGACGACCGCCTCGACCGACCCGCGCGTCAGGAACGTCCCCCGGAAGAGCATGTTCTCGCGGTCGGCGACGAGGGCGTCCGATGCCACCGCCTCCGCGGTCTTGCCGACGGGGACGGACTCGCCGGTCAGCGCCGACTCGTCGACCTGCAGCTTCGAGGGTGCGACGACGCGGAGGTCGGCGGGGACGACGTCGCCCGCCTCGAGCACGACGAGGTCGCCCGGGACGAGCGCCTCGGCGGGCACCTCGGTCTCCTCGCCCTCGCGGCGGACCCGGGTCGTGATCTCCGCGAGCTTCTGCAGGCTCTCCATCGAGCTGATCGCCCGCATCTCGGTCACGAACCCGATGATGCCGTTGATGGCCAGCACCGCGAAGATGGCCACGCCCTCGACCACGTCGCCGAGGGCGATGGCGCCGATCCCCGCGACGAGCAGCAACAGGATGATGACGCTCGTGAACTGGCCGATGAGGACCTCCGCCCAGTGTCGGCGAACCGCCTCGCGGAGCTCGTTGTCGCCGTACTGCTCCCGGCGACGCTCGACCTCGGCCGCCGAGAGACCCACCTCGGAATCGACGTCGAGCGCCTCGAGGAGCGCCTCCGTCGGTTGCGACCACGGCGACTCGACGGCCTCGTCGGTCATGGCGCCGCGGTAGCTCTCCCCGCCTCGTCGTGGTGGCGTTCGTCCGGCGGCCGACCGATCGACCCCCCTCCGCTGGGCGACCTCGGGGTGGTCGAGCGCGCGTCGGCCGGGACGCGACGAGCTCGACCGGTCACCGCGAGGATCCCTCGTCGGGGGGTCGCACCGTCATCACCGGCGCCGGGGTGATGCGCAGGAGCCGTTCGGCCACGCTCCCGATGAGGTACCGGTCGAGGCCGCTTCGACCGTGCGTGCCCATCACCACGAGGTCGACGCCGTTGGCCTCTGCGTAGGTGGCGATCGTCCGGGAGACGGACGCGCCCTCCTCGACGGTGGCACGTACCTCGACGCCCGCATCACCGGCGCGCGACCGCGCCCGGTCGACCGCCGACCGGGCCCGCTCCTCGAGGGGTCCGTCGGGGCCGAGGCCGGGAATCGCGTCGAGG
The DNA here is from genome assembly GCA_046543335.1 of Halobacteriales archaeon. Classification (GTDB taxonomy): domain Archaea; phylum Halobacteriota; class Halobacteria; order Halobacteriales; family SKSH01; genus CAZCYF01. Next base: position 3,233 of record JBKGZP010000034.1, on the reverse strand, counting down.
AGGTCCGTCTCCACGACGGAGAGGAGGTGTAACCGGGCGTCGTCGGCCACTGCGAGGTCGAGGGCGCGCTCGAGCGCCAGCGTCGCCCCGTCGCTTCCGTCGGTGGGGACGAGGATCGATCGGTACGGATACGCCACCTCGTCGGCGATCTCGGGCCGAACGGTGAGCACGGGAACGTCGGCCCGACGCACGACGCGGTCGGTGGTGCTGCCGAGGACGACCTCCCCGAGGTCGCGCCGACTGTGGGTCGGCATGACCAGGAGGTCGACCCCGTGCTCGTCCGCGTAGGCGAGGATCGAGCGGTAGGGTTGGCCACGCACGACCTGTCCGACGGCCTCGATGCCACGCGCCTCGGCGCGCTCGACGGCCGCGTCGACGACGTCGACGCCGGCTTGTGCCTGCACGTCGACGACCTCCTCCTCGATGCGAACGAGGCTGTACTCCGTGGTGTCGGCCACGTGGAGGACGTGCAACTCGGCCTCGCTCGCGTGGGCCAGATCGAGGGCGTGGGCCAACACGGCGTCCGCCCCGTCGCTGCCATCAGTCGGAAAGAGTATCCTGTCGAACATGACACGACAACCGAGTGGGTTCGCCGTTCGCCGCTCGGGGATAAATAGCTTCAGCTCTGACCGCACCGGGTCGTCCGGCGCGGCACCGATCGCGACCAGCTGCCACCGACCTCGCCGTCGACCGCACCACCGCGTGGTCACCCCGGTCGGGGCCGTCGATCACGACTCGATCTTCTCGATGATCTTGTTCGCCTGCTCGCGGGCCTTGTCTTCACCGACGTTCTTCTTGATCAGCACCGACTGGACCACCCACTCGTCGGTTCCCTCGCGCCGTCCCATGCGGACCTCGCTCCCCTCGGAGACCGAGTCGGAGACGCGGTCCGCCCACTCGGGCGTGCGGATCTTCTCGAATTGATCGGGGTCGCGAAACCGGACGTGGATGTACTCGTCCTCGGTCGTGACGGATCGCGGGGTCGGGATCGTTCCCATACCACTCGTTCGCCTGGCGTCGCCAAGTAATCGATCCACCGTTCCCACGACCCGAGACTTCGGTCTCGTGGGGCAGACGCCCGTCGTCTCCGTCTGGACGATCTCGAGCGAGCCCCAGCAACCCCGACCGGCGAACGGACGGGACACCATTTAACCCGCCCGGACGAGTCGGGGCAGGCATGGCCCGGCTCGTCCTGGTGACCGTCCCCGACGGCAAGCGGGACGCCCTCCTGGACGTGCTGGCGGACGAGGACATCGACTACGCGCTCACCGACGACTCCGGCGACCGGGGCTACGGCTGCGTCGTGCACTTCCCCCTCCCGACGAACGCGGTCGAGCACCTCATGGACCGACTCCGCGAGGTCGGCATCTCCGAGAACGCGATCACGGTGACCGTCGAGACGCAATCCGTCGTCTCCCACGAGTTCGACCAGCTCGAGGAACGGTTCGCCGCGGACGATGCGAGCCCCGAGCAGATCGCGCGCGAGGAGCTCCAGAGCGCGGCGAAGGACCTCGTCCCGGCTTCCTTGACGGTCTACGTGACGATGAGCGTCCTCAGCGCGATCATCGCGGCCGCCGGGTTGCTCCTCGACTCCGCGGCCGTCGTCGTCGGGTCGATGGTGATCGCCCCGCTGATCGGCCCGGCGATGGCGACGAGCGTCGGGACCGTCTTCCGGGATCGGACCCTCTTCAGGGACGGCGTCAAGCTCCAGGTGGTCGGCCTCGCGCTCTCGATCGGGAGCGCGGCCGCGTTCGCCTTCGTCGTGATGAACGGGAACCTCGTCCCGCCGGGGCTGGACATCCTCGCCATCTCGCAGATCCGCGAGCGCTTTCGCCCCGACGTGCTCTCGCTGGTGATCGCCCTCGGTTCGGGCGTCGCCGGCGTGATCAGCCTCGCCTCGGGGCTCTCCTCGGCCTTGGTCGGGGTCATGATCGCCGTCGCACTCATCCCGCCGGCGGCCACCGTCGGCATCGGCATCGCGTGGGGGACGCCGGCGCTCGTCCTGGGCTCGGGCGTGTTGCTCCTCGTGAACGTCCTCTCCATCAACCTCGCCGCGCTCGTCACCCTGTGGTACATGGGCTATCGCCCGGTCGCGTGGTTCCGGGTCGAGCAGACGCGCCGATCGTTCCTCAAGCGCGCCGGCATCCTCCTGGTCAGCATCCTCCTCCTCACGGGCTTTCTCGGTGCGGTCACCTTCTCGTCGTACCAGACGGCGACCGCGGAGCAGTCGATCCGAGACGGGATCGAGGGGACGCTGGACGACCCCGAGTACGAGGCGTTCGTCGTCCTCGACGTGGAGTTCGAGTACTCGGAGAACCTCCTCGCGGAGGAGCCATCCCGGGTGACCATCCAGATCGGCGCCCCGCCGGGGCCCATCCCGGCAGAGCTCGGCGAGGAGCTCGACGCCCGGGTCGACCGGACGGCCGGTCGGAACGTCCGCGTCCAGATCCGGTACGTCACGATCCAGCAGCCCCCGTAGCCCGCTCGCCGTCCGCTCACGTCCCCACCAGGGAGACGGACGCGCCGATGGGGCCCGACGTCAGCAGACGACACCTCACCGGACGCGAAGCCGACGCGTCGACAGCGTGCGCTCCTCCGCCAGGTACACCGTGACGACGTTGCGGGCGCCCGCCCGTCGGAGGCGCGACGGTGCCGAGTCGAGGGGTGACACCCAGCCTCGGGTCTCCGGGCGGGGACTCAGCACGACGACCAGGTCGGTCTCCTGGATTCGCGCCTCGTCGCGATAGAGGTGATTCCAGGTGGAGATTGACTCGAGCTCGAACGTCGTCTCGGGCTCGACCAGGTCGATCAGCTCCCGGTATCGCTCGACGTCCCCGCGGACGAGGAGGCCCACGACGGGGACGCCGAGTTGTTTGCCGAGGCGCTTCACCGTGTGCACCCCCTCGAGGAAGCCCGGGTTCGCCGCGACCTGACCGGGCAGGAGCACCACGATGCGCTCGGCGGTGTTGACCGGCTCGTCGAAGGCGGTGACCAGCACCGCGGCGGTCGTTCGATCGAGCAGTTGGTCGATCGTCCCCCCGAACACGCGCCGGCCGAGGCCACGCCGCGTGTCGCGCGAGAGGATGACCGACGTGATCCGATTGTCCTCGATGGCGCCGGTGATCCCCGAGACGAGGTTGTACTCCGTTCGGGTCTGCGTCTCCAGGGGGGCCTCGGCACCGGCGACGTACTCGGCGACCTGCTCGAGGACCGCCTCGCCCTCGGCGAGCGCC
>JBKGZP010000033.1:0-18486 GCA_046543335.1 Halobacteriales archaeon | reverse complement strand
CCGGTCGGGTCACTCGGACGAGTCGATCGAGTCAACGATCGACACTCCCGAGGAGGTCCCGATGTGCGTCGCGCCAGCCTCGACCATCGCGATGGCGGTCTCGAAGTCGGCGATGCCGCCAGAGGCCTTGACGCCCACGTCGTCGCCGACGGCCTCGCGGATGTGGCGAACCTCCTCGGGGTCGGTCGGGCCGTCGTAGCCCACGGCGGTCTTGACGACGTCGGCGCCCGCCTCGGCGACGGTCGATGCGGCCGTCCGGATCTCCGCGGGCTTGAGCACCGGCGACTCGATGATGCACTTGAGGGGTCGGTCGCCGGCGACCGCCTTCACGCCGGCGACGTCGTCCCGGACCGTCTCCAGGTCGCCGTTGTGGAAGGCCGTCTGCTGCATCACCATGTCGACCTCGTCGACGTGCGCGGCGACCGCCTCGACCTCGGCTCGCTTCGCCGGGGTGGGTTGGACACCGTAGGGGAACCCCACGACCGCGACCGTGGCGGCCCGACCGTCGAGTCGGCGGGCGACACGCTCGGCGTGGTAGGGGACCACCACGGCGGCGCGAAAGCCGTTGTGGAGCACCTCGTCGCATAGCGCGTCGACCGTGGCGGCGCGCGACCGGGGGTCGACGTTGGTGTGCTCGATGAGTTCCGCGACGGTCGAGGGCGACGACCGGAGGCGCTCCGTGAGGTCCATGGCGGCGTCAAGGGACGCCGACGCGTTAACCCCAACGGCTACCCGGCTTGCCTACCGCTCGACCGTGGGCACCTGGGCCATCGCCGCGTCGACGGCCTACTGCGAGTACTCGACGTGTTCGAGCTCGCCGGTGAAGTACTCCTGGTACACCTGCATGTCGAAGTAGCCGTGGCCACAGTGCAGGCGGGCGATGACCTTCTCCTCGCCCGTCTCACGGCACCGCTTGGCCTCCCCGATCGCGTGTCAGACCGCGTGGCCGGGCTCGGGCCCGGGGATGAACCCCTCGTGGGTGGCGAACTCGACCGCGGCGTCGAACATGTCGAGCTGGGAGACCGCGACGGGGTCGATGACGCCCTCGTCCGCCAGCGCCGACAGGATCGGCGCCATGCCGTGACAGCGAAGCCCACCGGCGGCGGCACGAAGGTGTGCCCGAGGGTGTGCATCTTCGATGGCGGCGTCTGCCTGGCGCTGTCGACGAAGTCGTAGCGGTACTCCTCCATCGCGAGCGACGGACACGCCGTCGGCTCGACGGCGTGGAGCTCAAGGTCCCGCTCGGCGCACCGACGGCACCGACGTCGCCGACCGGTCGTACAACGGGTCGGTCGTCGACTTCAGCTGAGCTATCGACGGGTGCACCGATGGATATGTCCCCTCGCCCGTCGACGGGGTGGCCACGATGGAGATTCCCCCCTTCGGCCTCGAACGGTGGCTGGCTCGGTACGAGACCGAGGCCGAGGTGATGCTCGGCGAGAGCGGCATCCGCCCCCTCGCGCCCGACCGGTTCGACCTCGACGTGGCCGACCTCGGTTACGTGATCCCCACCGACGGCGCGACCGCGTTTCGGGCGCACCTCGGTCGGCGGTACGACCGCACCCCCGATGGGGTCGTACTCGCCTGCGGCACCCAGGAGGCGAACCTGCTCGTCCACCTGGCGATGCTCGAGCCGGGCGACCACGCCGTGGTCGTCACCCCGACGTACCAGTCCCTGCGAAGCCTCCCGGCGGCGCTCGGCGCCGTCTCGACGGTTCGCGTGGAGCCGCCGACGTGGTCGCTCGACGTCGACGCCGTCGCGGCGGCGTGTCGACCGTCGACGCGGCTGATCGTGCTCGCCAATCCGGCGAACCCGACCGGGCGGTACTACGGTCCCGACACCATCGAGGCGCTCCACGAGGTCGCTGTCGAGCACGACGCCTACCTCCACGTCGACGAGGTCTACCGACTGCTGGTCGACGAGCCCCATCCGCCGGCAGCGAGCATCGGCGAGCGCGCCATCTCGACCGCCGGGGTCTCGAAGGCGTACGGCCTCGCCGGCGCTCGCGTCGGCTGGCTCGCGGGGTCCTCCGAGGTCGCGGATGCCGCCCGTCGGTGGAAGGACTACACCACCATCGCGCCGCCGCGACTCGGCCACCGGATCGCCCACCAGGCGGTCACGGTGTTCGAGGACGAGGTCCTGGCCGAGAATCGAGCGCTCGCGACGCGAAACCGCGCGCTTGTGGACGACTTCGTGGTTGACCTCGGGCTCGACTGGCTCGAGCCGGCCACCGTCGTCGGCTTCCCGACCGTGCCCGAGGGCTTCGCGGACGCCCGTGCCTTCTGCGAGGCCGCCTTCGAGACGGAGGGCGTCCTGCTCGCGCCCGGCGATCTCTTCGGCACCCCCGACCGGTTCCGGATCGGCTTCGGCGCCCATACCGCGACGCTCCGATCGGGTCTCGACCGGCTGCGACGCCTCGTCGAGGGGTGAGTCGGTCTCGCGGGGATCACCCGCCGAGGCCACCCGATCACGACCGGTCGGTGACGGCCACTTCGCCGGAGAGCAACCGAGCGGACGGCGGGGCGATCGTGATGCCCTCCTCGTCGAAGCGACGCTTCACCGAGCGACGGAAGTCCGACCGAACGGTCGGGATGTCGCGGTCCTCCGGATCGGCGATCCAGAACGACACCTCCACCGTGATGGCGTTCTCACCGAGCTCGCTGACGCGCGCGTCGGGGGTGGGCTCGTCCAAGACGTCCTCCTGGTCGTCGGCGATGCGACGGAGCGTGAGGAGGGCGCGCTCGGTGTCCTCGTTGTAGGCGACGAACACCTCCTCCATGATCCGGAGGCGCTTCCGGCCGTACGGGCGGGTGATGGCGTCCCCGGTCAGGACGGTGTTGGGGACCGAGACGGTCTCGTTGTCGAGCGTCCGTACGCGCGTGACCCGGAAGTCCACCGCCTCGATGGTCCCCTCCCCGCCGGCCCACTCGATCCAGTCGCCCACGTTGAACTCGGGGTCCGCAACCAGGAACATCCCGCTGATGAGCGACCCGAAGACCTGCTGGCCGGCGATGCCCAGAACGAAGGTGAACGCGGCGATGACGACCGCCGACTCGGACAGGAGCTGGCCGTAACCCGCGGCGACGATGCCCGCGATCGACGCGAAGCCGATGGACACGACGTGGAGGTACGTCGTCGTCGCCGACACGATCGTGGGGTTGTTGCGGTTTCGGCTGCGGACCACCCTCGTCGCGAACGGGACCACCACGACACGGCCGATGAGGTAGACGATGGCGAATCCCACGACGAACCAGCCGATCTCCCCCAGCACCTGGCCGTACGCCTCGAGGAGGTTCGAAAACCACTCTGGTGACGCGATCTGGCCGAGCATGCACCGATATCGAACCCCCGAGTCATAACGACCCGTGCCGGCTCCCGACGGTGCGTGGTCACGGGTGGCGGGTGCGTCGGGGTCGGTCGCAGGCCGCGTCCGTGCCGTCTCCCGCTGCAGCGCCCCGGCCCCGGTTGGATCGCGCCATCCCTTGCCGGAACCCGTCCGCCCCACTCGCTCCATCCGGCCAAACCTTCAATAGCTGCGGGTGCACAGGACGAAGGTATGCCATTCGGTATCGAGGTCTTTCGATACACGGAATCCTTCGGCCGACGGGTCGTCGTCGGACTTTCCTGGGACGTCGTCCTCATTTTCGCGTTCGTCGCCACGTTCACCTTCTTGATCCATTTCATCGTTCGAGACCTTCTCAACCCCGCCGAACACACGCCCCGGGAGGGCGAGGAGACCACCGAGGAGATCGCGGACTCGCTGGAGGCGCAAGGCATCGACGAGGTCCCTCGATTCACGGCCGCCCAGCGGGCCTCGCACTGGATCATGGCCATCTCGGTGTTCCTCCTCATGCTCTCCGGGTTCCTCATCATGAACGCGGACGTCACCGTCAGGACGTTTCTCGGCGTCTCGTGGCTCGTCGTCCACGAGGTCTCGGCAATCGTCCTGATCGGCTACGTCTTCTTCCACCTCGGCCACGTCGCGTGGAAGGGCACCTGGGCCGAGATGTGGTTCGGCCGTCGCGACGCGGTGGACCTATGGGTTCGCGGGAAGAACCTCGTCGGTCTCGCCGACGAGTACCCCAGACAGTTCAAGTACCCGAGCGCGCAGAAACTCCTCCACCTGGGCGTGACGCTCACCACCCTGGGCCTCGTCGTCACCGGACTCGTCCTGCTGCGCCGCGTCCAGACGCCACTGTGGGATACCACGCGCGAGTTCTCGTTCCTCGGGATCGAGTTCGGGATTGGCGGCACCGGGCTGTCGAGCATGGGGCTCGTCCCCTGGAGCTTCGTCATTCACGACTTCCTCGCCGTCGCGCTGCTCGCCCTCGTGATGGGCCACGTCTACTTCGCGCTCCGGCCGAACGAGTGGGCCATCACCCGCAGCATGGTGACCGGCACCGTCTCCGCCCGGGCGTACGCGGAGAAGTACTCACCGACGAGCTGGTCGGTCTCCCGGACGGCGAGCACTGACGGCGGCGAGCCCGAGGTGGCGGACGAGGACGACTAGCATGGACACCGGCCGTGGCCCGTAACCCCCCGTCGGTGTCGACCGGATGACCCCAGACGCGGACCCGAGCCCCCGCGCCTCCATCGAGGTGGAGCAGTTCACCGACCCGTTCTCACCGTGGTGCTGGGCCGCGCAACCGACCCTCAGGCGGTTGCGCTACGAGTTCCGCGCCGACGGCTTGACGTGGACGCCCCGCATGACCGTCTTGCTCCCCGGTTCGGCATCGGGCGGTGCGGTGGCCTCGGCGGCGCCACTCGGCGACGGTGAGGACCTCGACGGGCTTCGGGCACGCTGGGCCGAGGTGGCGGCCACGTCGGGCATGCCCGTGGCGGACGACCTGTGGGCCGAGCGGGTGCCCACCTCGCGACCGGCCTGCGAGGCGATCGCGTTCGTCCGCGAGACCGTGCCAGCCGCCGTCCTCGCGGTCCTCCGCCAGCTGCGCGAGGCGGCATTCTCGGCGGGCCGGGCCATCGACGGTCCGGCCGAGGTGGCCGCCGTCGCCGGCGGAGTCGAGGCGGTCGAGGCGACGGCCGTCGAGCGGGGGCTCCTCGACGGTCGGGCCGCGGCCGCCCTGGCTGCCGACCTCGAGCGGGCGGTCGCCGTCGCCGACGAGGTGCGGTCTGGGGCGATTGAGACCCGGGGCGACGTGACGATGCTGCCGGCGGCGGGTCGCCTGCCGGCGGGCTCGGGCGAGCAGCCGGGACGAACGGCCGTCTCCGCACCACGGACCGACCCGGTCGAGGACCCGGTGGTCGCCCCAGAGGATCGCAGTGCGGACCGTCAGCTCGTCGCCCCGCCGGCGCTTCGCGTGACGCGCGCAGCGGGTCCAGCGGTGCTCGTCGACGCGAGGCTTTCGTACCGCCGGCTGGCCAGTGCGTTCGGTCGGTCCGTCCCCGACACCGGCATCGAGATCGGCGACAAGTTCGCGACGAGCAGGATGGCGATGCACGTCCCGCGCGAGGTGGCCGAATCGCTCTCTGGCCAGGACTTCGCGGGGGAGGTCCGCCCGTACCTGGCCCGGTTCGGGCGGGCATACCTCCCGGAGATCGTCGACGGGACGGGACTCTCCCCCGCCACCTGCCGCGAGACGCTCGACGGGCTCGTCGCCCGGGGCGAGGTCGAACGGGTGGGGGCGAGGGAATGGCGAATCATTGATGAGGGGCGCGACTGAGTCCAAACGCGTGACCCAAGGAGCGATCGACCGATGACGGAGACCATCGGCACGTCGACGCAGCTGGGGGTGGGCAACCGATGAGCGCCGACGCGGGGGCCGTCGTCGCGCTCCAGGCCCACATCGAGTCGGCCGAGGAGGCCTACGAGTTCCTGATCTCGTACGCGGGCCGTGGCCTCGACCGCCACCAGCCGCCGGGGACCACCGAGGAGGTTCGAGAGGCCCTCGAGAAGCTGGACGCGGCGATGGTCGGCGGCGTCGAGGCGGCGCTGGCCGTTCCGGACGAACATGACATCGACGGTGAGGACCCGTACCGCCGGATGCTCGACCGCATGGAGGCGGAAGTCGCCGAAGCCCGGACCATCGTCTCGCTGATCGCGGCTCAGTCCGCCATCACCTCGGCCCAGGTCGACAACATGAACGGGATGTCCGTCTTCCAGTCCGTCATGATGAAGTTCTTCTTCCTGGACGAGCTCACCACCCACCTCGCGGAGCCGTGAGCCCCGGCGAGAGCCCCGTTGGAGGTCCATCGTGGTTGCATCGATCGCCTGGCCGCCGTGCGAACGCACCCCGGTGACCCCGGGGTCGGCGACGACGCCGACTCGTCGCGGGGGCCGACCTCGACCTCGTGGCAACGGACCGCACGCCTCGACTGTCTGGGGGTCGTGGTAGCGTGGCGACGGCCCTCCAGATCGCGCTGGCTGCCGGGGTTGCGGTTGCCACCGTCAACGCCCTCTTCAAGCGACGAGACGGGCACGAGTGGTACGCCGTCGTCCGGACGTTCCTGGCCTGGTTTCTCGCGTTCCTGCTCGCGGGTCTCGCGGGGCCGATCATCGCCCGGTGGTTGCTCACGCACGTGTTCTAGCACCGCCATCGGTTGCACCGGGCTTTCGTAGCGATGCGCATCGGCCGATTCCCCGTCGAGCCCGCCCGGGCGTGGGGATGGCATTTATTGTGGTCGCTCCCGAGCCGTTCGACATGGTGGCAACTAGCACGGGGCATGAACGGTCCGGGGAGGTTGCGGTGGGCTCGAGCGTGCTCGGCGGGCTCGTGAGCTCCATCCTCGGCCTGCTCCACCTCTTCCTCCTCGGTGTCGGTGGCTGGCTCGGAATCGGGCTCCTGTTCGTGGTTTGGCCCGTCCTCGGCGGCGTCGTCGCGGCGGTGGGCATCGGCGGCCTGACCCGAGAGCGCCCGCTCGCCGCGGCCCTGTCGGGGACGTACGGCGCCGCGATCGTCTCCGTCGTCGTCCTCGTCAGCGGTGGGCTCGGGTTCTGGTCCGCGTTCATCACGCGCACCTTCGGCGTGTCGCTCTGGTCGGTCTTCTTCACGTTCGCGCTGGCGTCGATCATCACCTGGACTGTCTCCGGATACGTCGCCGGCTACGCGGCCGACCGCCTCCTCTAGCGCTCGTCGCCTCGACGTCGGGGCCGCCTCGCGACCACCATCCAGCGACTCCCCCGAGGGACGGGGATCGACGCTTGGGCGACCGGGTGGTCGAAGTCGTTAACCGCCAGCCGCCCGTGGCGAGTCGCAGGTGCGCGTTGGGTGACGAATCGACTCGTCGTGGTCCTGGTGGCCCTGGTCGTCGGCGCCGGCCTCTACGCCGGCGCCACGGCCGTCGAGGACCTGCTGGCGGAGGACGACGACGTCCCGTTCGAGGGCGAGGTCGTCGCGACGAACACGACGACCCACCTCGATCGCGTGGGTCGGCCGACCGCCGTCGGTGAGGTGGTTAACGGACTCGACGATCCCATCGACGAGATCGCCGTGACCGTGACGTTCCGACGCGAGGACGGTGGGACGGACACCGTCAATGGGACGGCCGAGCTCGCGACGGTACCGAGCGGCGGGCGATCCCCCTTCGTCGTGCGACTTTCGAACCGGTCGGCTCGCGTCGAGTCGGTGGACGCGACGGTCACGTACCGGGTGGCCGCCGATCGCCCCTCCGGGGCACTCGCGGTCGTCGAGCACCGGACGGTCGACCGGAGCGGCAGTCAGGTTTCGCTCGCCGGGCAGGTCGAAAATCGGGGCGATGCGGCCGTCGACGCGCACGTCGTCGCGACCTTCTACGACGAGGCGGGGTCGGTCGTCGGCGTCCGGTCGGTACCGACCGATCCACCGCGACTGACCGCGGGCGAGACCGGTGAGTTCGCCATCCGGTTTCGCACCCTCGGGAACGTCCCCAGTCGGGCCGCGGAGGTGGACCGCTACGATCTGGCCCTCCGCGCGGGGTCCCCCGATGGTGACGACGCGGCCGCGTCCGACGCCGACGCGTGAGCCGCGGTTCGCTCGCTCACCCGGCGTTTTGCAGCGCCCGGGACACCAGGTTCCGCGTCAGTGGGATCTTGAACCGGTTGTCATCCGTCGGCTCGGCGTTCTGCAAGGCGGCCTGCCCGGCCTCCTGGGCGGAGGACTCGGTGATCTGCTCGCCGGTGATGCGCCGTTCGGACCCGCGCAGTCGCTTCGGGATCGGGGCGACGCCGTTCGCCACGAGCCGGACGTCGGAGACGGATCCGCCGGATCGGTCGATCGCAGCCGCGATGTTCACGATCGGGAAGTCCCACGACTCCCGGTCGCGGACCTTCTCGAAGTAGAAGTCTGCACCCCGCCATCGCGGCGGGATCACGATCCGGGTCAGAATCTCGTCACTCCCGAGGTCGTTCATCACGGTGATGTTCTCCTCCGGGCCGACGAAGAACTCGGCCAGGGGCTCTCGACGCTCCCCTTGCGGTCCCCGGACGACGACCTCGGCGTCCACCGCGACCAGGGCCACCGCCCCGTCGGAGGGGTGGGCGGTGATGCACCGCGAGTAGTCGGTCACGGCGTGGTCGCGGCTCTCGCCGGTGATGGCGTAGCAGGTGTTGCCCCCGGCGCGATAGCAGTCGAACCCGCCCCGGTAGTACCAGCAGCGCGAGTCCTGGGTGAGGTTCCCGCCGATGGTCCCCTGGTTGCGGATCTGTGGCGTCGCGACCGCGTCGACCGCGTCGGCCACCACGCCGAATTGCTCCCGGATGGGGTCGCTGTCCGCGACGGTGGCGAGGGTGCTCAACGCCCCGATCTCGAGGCCGCCGTCGTCGCGTTCGGTCACACCCTTGAGCTCGTCGAGGTGCTTGATGTCGACGAGGACCTCCGGGCTTCGCATCCGGTTTTTCATCCAGTTGATCTCGTCGGTCGCCCCCGCGATCACGGTCGCGTCCTGCCCGTGCTCGTCGAGGAGGTCGATGGCCTCGTCGACGCTGCCGGCGTCGACGTGCTTCAGCGGCCGGATCATGTCGTCTTGCATCTCAGGACACCTCCGTGTCCCCGGCGGCGATCTTGTCCAGGACGTCGCTCGCCGTGATGGGGTGGGTCTGGAACGTCGTCCCGAGACCGTTCTCGACGGCACTCGCCACCGCGGCGGCGGCCGCGCCCGTCGGGGGCTCGCCGACCCCCTTGGCCCCGTGGGGGCCGTACGGGTCGGGCTCGTTCACGCCGCCGACCTTGAGCGGCGTGTTCGAGTAATCGAGAATCGACGGGGGCTTGTTCTTGTACCAGTCGGTGTTGACCGGGACGCCGGTCGCGTCGTCGAAGCGCATGTGTTCTGTCAGGACGTAGCCGATCCCCTGAATCGCGCCGCCTTCGATCTGGGCGTCGTAGCTCGCGGGGTGGACGATCGTCCCCGAGTCGCCGAAGTTGGCCATCTCCTCGACCTCGATCTTGCCCGTCTCGATGTCGACGGTCACGTGGGCGATGGCGGCGTTGAACGAGTCGACGAACCCCTCCAGGTCCTCCCCGGTGGACTTGCCGAACGCGACCAGTGCTTCCCCCACGACGTCGCTTGCCGCCCCGATCGTGCTCGGGACGAGGCTCTCCTGGAGGGCCTCGGGGATCTCCTCGCCGGTGTACTTCCCACCGAGGTCGACGGCGATCTCCGCGGCATCGCCAAGGGTGAGCGCGTCGCCGTCGTCGTTTCGCACCTCGCCGTCGGCGACCTCGTAGTCATCCGGTGAGCCGCCGTACGTCTCGGCGCCAATCTCCTTGAGGTAGGTCACCGCGGTCTCCGCGGCCTTGACGTTCGAGAGGCCAGTGGTGAACGTCGTGTTGGAGGAGAACTGCCCGAGGGTGAACGCGGCCTTGTCGCTCTCGCCCCAGGCCACCTTCACCTGCTCCCATGGGACCTTGAGCGTCTCGGCGGCCAGCCGGCCGACGGCGGCGTATGACTCGGTCCCGAGGTTGCCGGCGCCCTGTCTGACCTCCACGGTACCGTCGGTCTGGATGACGACGAGGCCGTCGAAGCCGACGTACCCGGAGGCGTGACTCGCCGACCCCAGCCCGATACCGTGGACCTTGCTGCCCTCTCGCTGGCCGTTCAGCTCCTTCTTCTCCTCGTACCCGAAGGCCTCGGCGGCGAGGTCGTAGGCCTCCGCGAGGTGGGCGCTGGTGAGCGGGGCCTGGTCCTCGCCCACTGGGTCGCCGGTGCGCGGCGCGTTTCGTTTCCTGATCTCCAGGCGGTCGACGCCGAGCTCGTTCGCCGCGCGGTCCAACAGCGGCTCGACGGCAAGCGCGGCCTGGTTCTGCCCCGGACCACGCATCGGCCACCGCTTGGGCGTGTTGGTGAAGACCCCGATCGCGCGGGTGCGCATGTTCTCCGGCTGGAGGTTCGCCGAGAGCGCCGGGTTGGACGATCCGATCGCGGACAGCGCGTCCGCGGAGTACGCGCCGGCGTCGGCGATGGTCTCGACGTCGAGCGCGAGGAGGTTGCCCTCGGCGTCGAACCCGAGCTTGAACCGGAAGAGCTCGGTGGTCCGACCGTTGCCCCAGAAGAACTCCTCCTTCCGCGTGCCGCGGATCTTCACGGGGCGGTTCACCTCGCGGGAGAGCAGCGCCGGGACCGCCATCTGCGGGTACCAGGTCCCCTTCGAGCCGAATCCACCACCGCAGTAGTTGTTGATCATCACGAGGTCCTGCGGGTCGACCTCGAGGTATCCTGCCAGCCCCGTGTGGGTCATCGTGACGCTCTGACTCGACCCCCAGAACATGATCCGGCCGTCCGACCGCCAGTGGGCCACGTTGGAGCGCGGCTCCATCGGGTTGTTCACCTGGGGGTGGGCCTCGACGGTGTCCTCGATGACGACCTCGGCCGCGGACAGCGCGCTCTCGACGTCGCCCACCTCCCACTGGACCGTCCACTCCCCGGGGTCCGTCGGGAACCGGGTGGAGAAGTCCGCGTCGTCCCACTTGATCTCCTCGATGGGGGCACTCTCGTCGCCGCCTTGTCCCCCGGATCCCTCGCCCTCCGCCTCCCCCGTCGGAACGTTCCCCTCCACCCGGGCGTTCGGCGACCCAGGTTTCAGGGTCTCGACCGGGTCGATGACGTGGTCGAGGACCTCGTACTCGACGTCGATCGCCTCGACGGCGTCGGCGGCCGTGTACTCGTCGTTGGCGGCGACGGCCGCGACGGGGGTGCCGAACACCTTCGGGTTGCCGTCGAGGGCGGGCTGGCCGACCGGCCGCGAGGGGACGTCCTCGAAGGTGATGACCGCGTGGACGCCGGACATCGCCTCGGCCGCCGAGGTGTCGATGTGGGTGACCTCCGCGTGGGCGTACGGACTCTTCAGGGTCTTCGCGTGGAGCAGGTTCTCGAGGAGGTAGTCGTCGGCGTACTTCGCCCGACCGGTGACCTTCGCCCGACCGTCCGGTACCTCGAAGTCCTCGCCGATGTGCATGAAGTTCTCCGACATGGTTGTCACATCCTCCGGGCCGCCTTCATGACGGCCGATATCTCGTTCTCGTAGTTGCCGCAGCGACAGAGGTTCCCCGACAGGCCCGCCTTCACGGCCTCGCGCGAGGGGTCGCCGTGCTCGTCGATGATCGAGAGCCCGGTGAGGATCATGCCCGGGGTGCAAAAGGCACACTGCCCACCGAGGTCCTCGAGGAAGGCCTCCTGGAGCGGATGGAGGCTCCCGTTCGACTCGAGACCCTCGATGGTGGTGATCTCCTTCCCGACGGCGTCCCGGGTGAAGTACGTGCAGCCGTAGATCGGCTCGCCGTCGACGAGCACCGTACAGGCCCCACACATGGCCCGATCGCAGCCGAACTTCGACCCGGTGAGGCCCAGCTTGTACCGCAGCGTCTCCAGGAGGCGCTCCTGGTCCTCGACGTTGACGTTGCGACGGCGGCCGTTGACGGTCAGCTGGAGCGACCCGGAGAAGCGATCGCGGACGCCCGGCGCCTCGTCCGTGTCGGCGACCGCCTTTCGCACGTTGTCGAAGAGGTACGCGTTCGCCCCCACGATCACGCCCCCGAGCGTGCCCTTGATGAGATCGCGGCGGGAAACGCCCCCGAGCAAGCCATCGGGGTCTGCATCACCCGAAGCATCGGGCGGATCGTGGTGGTCTGCGCCACTTGACATGGTATGAACTAGCAACACACCGAGTAGGCTATTAAGTCCTGTGCCGGGGGCGATTCTCGCCCCGACGTCGGGGAACGGCCGACACGATGGTGCCGTACCGGCGTCACGCTGGTTGGATAACTGTTTTCACGGCGCTTCGCCAGACCCATCCATGGCGTTGAACACCAATCCTGACGAGACCATTCGATTCGATGGCCGCGTGAGTTGGTTGGGCGCGCTGTTCACCTGGCGGGGGATACTCACCCTGGGCCTGTGGGCCATCGTCATCCGCTACGGCTCGCGGTACACCGTGACGAACGAGCGCGTCTACCGACGGTTCGGGATCTTGAGCCGGGATGAAGTCTTCCTCCGGATCGACGAGGTGCGGGACGTCGCCCTCAACCAGCGCTTCGCCGAACGCGTGCTTCGCTTCGGGACCCTCCGGATATCGAGCGCCGGCCGCGCCGGGACGGAGATCGAGTTTCGCCGCGTCGGTAACCCGGCGCGCGTCCGAGACGAGATCGAGAAAGCTCGGTCGGAGCAGGCGGTCGAGAAGGAGGACTAGTCGAGGCATCCCCGTCCGACCGCCCGATGCCCGGCGTCGATTGCCCCGCGGGGTGGTCGTCGCGGCGTGGTCGCGCGCCCCCGATAACGGCGACCCCTGGTCGGTGGGTGACCGTTGTTCGGAAGCGGGGACCGCCATCCCTCGCGAACGACGCGAAGCGGCCCGCTGCGGCGGTCGTTGTCGCTCCGTCACCAGCCTCACCCGCATCGGTCGCCGCCGATCTCACATCTACTCGGAATCGCCATCATGTCCATTTTGCGTATGACTCGCTCCGCGAGGGTCGGCTTGCGGCGCCAAGTTTCGCGTACGAGTCATCGGCTGGGCCGTGTTCGTGGGCCACAGCGTCGTCGGTCCATGGGACCGAACATGCGGTGTCCCCCGCCCCGGCGGTTTGACACGCGCCGGGCGCAATCACGACCACCCTTTTTGGGGCGGTCGATCCCACAAATTACCAAACGAACAATATGGCCGTTCGTTCTGGAACCGATAGCCACGACAGTCGTGCCTGAAGGTCGTTGTGGGATATGAAGAATTTATTACAAGCCTAGGCCGGGATTTGAACCCGGGCTCTCGTCCTTACCAAGGACGCGCTTTACCGCTAAGCTACCTAGGCACGTCAGCAACCCGAGGCTAGCCCGCGAATCGCGTTTAGGCGTTTCGGTCAGTCCGTGTCCCCCGCGCCGGACCGGAGGCCGTCCTCGTGGCCACGGATCCGCGGGCCGACCTCGGCGGCCGCCTCGAGGACCGTGCCCTCGAGGACGGTCATCACGGGTGGCATGCGACCCGCCTCGATCCCGGGGCCGTATGGGATGCCTCGCATCGCGGCAGGATCCGGCTCCACCCCGGCGCTCGCGGCACCGGCGACGATGGCCAGGTCGAGGATGCTCGCCTCGAGGTTCCGTCGGTCCGGGTGGTCCTCGCCCGCGAGGCGGTCGGCCTGATCCTGCCCGAACTCGCGGACGACGGCCACGGCCTTGTGGCGGACGTCGGTCCAGGCGAGGCGGGCCACGCCACGGGCGAGCAGCACGTCCGCGGCGACGATCTCGAGGTCGGCCGCCTGCGGGCGCTCGTCGACGCCCGTCCACGGGTCCGTCTCGATCAGTTCGCGGGTGATGCGAAGGCCCACGAAGATCTGCTGGACGGCCCCGGCGATGTCGGCCGCCTCCGCCCCGGGCGGGTCCTCGGCGTGGTGGCGGGCGCTCGCCATGGCGACCTCGCCCGGCGCGGGCGGGGCCGCGGCCAGGCGGGTCTCGAGGCGCTCGCGCAGGCGGTGCGGTGTCACGTCCTGCACCGCCCGAATCGCCGCCGAGCGCGCGCCGCTGCCCTCGTCCATCTACCCTGCAAAAGCGGGGGCAAGGCCAAAGGCCTTTGGAAGCGCCCCGGTCACGGCGGTGTCGCCGGGGGGCGTCGCTTGTGGGTCGAGGCCGTCCTGAGGCTGTCGACGCGCTCGACGAGCGTCTCGTCAACGTGGAGTGCCTCGGCGGTCTCGGCCACGCCGAGTTCCTCGTCCACCCGCAGCGAGAGGATCCCGTCGAGGGTGTCGTACGCGATCCCGAGCTCGCCCTCGTCGGTCTGGTCCTCCCACAGCTCGGCCGTCGGCGCGCGCTCGAGGACCGCCTCGGGGACGCCGATGTGGCGGGCGACCTGGCGGACCTGCGTCTTGTAGAGGTTGCCGAGGGGGAGGATGTCGACGGCGATGTCGCCGTACTTGGTGAAGTACCCGACGAGCCACTCCGTGCGGTTGCCCCCGCCGAGCACGAGGCGGTCCTCCTGGTTCGCGACGAGGTACCAGTAGACGGCACGCACGCGGGCACGGACGTTGCCGAGGGGTTTTCGATCAACCCCGCGAGGGTGGATCGACCGGACCTCCTCGACGACCGGCTCGACGTCGATCGTCTCGAGTTCGAGGCCGAACGCGTCCGCGACGGCACCGGCGTATTCGAGCGACTCGGGCGCCGTCGGTGCCGCGGGGAGCGCGAGGGGGCGCACGCGGTCGGGGCCGAGGGCCCTCGCGGCGAGGCCGGTCGTCGTGGCGCTGTCGACCCCACCCGAGAGGCCCAGGACCACCCCATTGACCCCGGCGGCCTCGCACCGCTCGGCGATGAAGCTGGTGATGGTCTCGATGCGCTCCTCGAGCTCGCCGTCGTCGAGGCGGAGGTCGGGCATGTCGATGCTGCAGGTGGACGGCCAATAAACCCACCGCGACCCCTCGGAAGCGCTACGTTGAAGTGCGACTCGCGGATAGCGATTGACCGCCAGCGCCGATGGTCCAGTGGTAGGACACGAGCTTCCCAAGCTCGTAGCCCGGGTTCAATTCCCGGTCGGCGCAGACCGTCCGCCCCGAGGTCGCGAGGTGGCTGTCCGCCGGGTCGGGGCCACCGTTTAAGCCGAGCCGTCGTCGGCTCGAGTGAGCGGAGCGCTTCCCCGCGACACCCGGGGACCGACCCACGACCAGCACCGCACGCCGTGATGGCGCACGGACGAGCTCGGTGGGTGTCCGTCCACGAGACGAGGCGCATCGCGGCTGGCTGGGCGGACGAACACCTGCGTGCCTCGACCGAGGTCTCGTAGCTGGTCCCTCGCCGACCGTGGTGGTCGCCGGCGTCGGTGGGTCGACCTCCGGTGGCTGCAGCCTCGCCGGTCGACGGGACTCGGTTCGTTCGGCGACGGCCGGAAACGCCCGTCAGAAGCCTTACAGGTCGTAGGAGGCGATCTCGGTCGAGTCGCAGACCGGACAGACGCGGGCAGGCACGTCGAGGGTCGTCCCGCAGTCGCGACACTCGTGAAAGCGCTCGCTCGAGCGCGTTCTGATGGACCGGACCCAGTCCATCGCGGTCGACACGGTCAACGGCCTCCCGTCGGCGTCGGTGCGTCGGTTGGTGGGATCATGCGTGGTGGTGGTCGGCGGTCGGGGCCGCCGGGTCGGTCGCCGGTCGTGGCTTCCCCGATGGCGAAAATGTAGGTTCACCGGGCTCGGCGAAAGTGAAAACCGCACGACGGCGAGGGGGCGTCCGACGGCCGTCGGACGCCTGGCTGACGGCCTCACGCCGGTCGAAGTGCGAACACGTCCCCGCCGCCGAAGGCGTAGAGCTCGCCCGACCCGTCACGGGCGAACCCCCGTAGCTCCTCGAGCGACCCCGCCGCCGCCTCGGTGAGCGACAGGGTGGTGGCCACCCAGTCCGTCGGGTAGGCAGGATCCTCCGCGGGGCGGGCCACGAACAGTCGACCCGACGGGAGGTAATCGCCGAAGACGTACCGCCCCTCGAGGCCGGGGATGGCGTCGCCGCGGTAGACCGCCCCGCCGACGACGGCGACGCCGGTGACGGACCCCGCCTCGGGGGTCGTGTTCGGGTACTCGACGATCGGATCCAGCAGGGGTTCGCCGCCGCGCACCGCCGCTGGCGTCCGGTCGGGACAGCTGGATGGCGCGGTCTCGTGCTTGGCGGTATCGAAGCAGCTCCTGCCCTCGCGGACGTTCCAGCCGTAGTTGCCGCCGGCCTCGACGAGGTTGACCTCCTCCCGGCGCACCTGGCCGACGTCGCCCACGAAGAAGCGACCCTCGTCGAAGGACGCCCCCCACGGATTGCGAAGTCCCCAGGCGTAGTGCTCGTCGAGGTGGTCCGGCTCGTCGACGAGGGGGTTGTCCGGCGGGATGGCGTACCCCCCTGGGGCGTCGGGGTGGTCGACGTCGAGGCGGAGGATGCCACCGAGGAGGTTCTCGGTGGTATCCTGGCCGTTGCCGCCGGCGTTGGCGTCGTACCAGTCCTCGACGTGGCCTGGGCCGGCGTCCCCGGCCCCGCCGCCGTCGCCGGTGGCGAGGTAGAGGTACCCGTCGGGACCGAACAGCACGACGCCGGAGTTGTGGTTGGCCTGTGGTTGGTCGATCTCGATGACACTCCGCTCCGTTGCCGGATCGGCGCGTCGTCGATCGTCGTCGAGCTCGAACTCGGCGCAGACGAACGTGTGGCTGAAGCCGCTCGGGGCGTCGGAGCGCGAGGGTGCGCTGTAGCGGACGAAGAGCCGTTGTGCGGTCTCGGGATGGACCGCGAGTCCGAGGAGCCCGCGTTCCCCGCCCGCGACCAGCCGATCACCGATGTCGAGGACGGGTTCTGAGTGCACCCCGTCCCCCTCGAGGAGGTACACGCGTCCGGGCTGGGTGGCGAGGAGCGCCCGTTCGCCGTCCGGGAGGAAGACGAGGTCCGTCGGCGCCTCGATCCCCGTCGCGACCGGGTCGAGGTCGATCGCCGGTGGCAGTCCGTCATCCGTCGGGGTCGAGGTCGCCGACGGCGTCGGTGTCGGGTCGTCGTCGCCGAGGCATCCGACGAGCGTCGTCGCGCCCCCAGCAGCGAGGGTCCCGAGGAATCGGCGGCGTCGCATCGCCACGCCCGTTGGCGCGGTGGGTACTTGGGGGTGGTGGCCGCGACCCGCGACCTCTTAGTAGGCGCGAGCAGTCCCGGCGGGCGTGGCAGCGTCGGATCGGAAGGGCGTCGACATGACCGCGGGCCCCCTGGTACCCCGCCTGGCGAGCCTCGCGTGGCCGCTCATTCTCGGCAACCTCCTCCAGACCGCGTACAACCTCGCCGATATGTTCTGGGTCGGTCGCGTCGACGCGGACGCGCTCGCCGCGGTCTCCCTGATGTTCCCGTTGTCGTGGATGTTCGTCTCGACGGCGATGGGTATCACCGCCTCGACGATCGCCCTGGTCTCCCAGTACGTCGGGGCCGACCGGCGGCGCGACGGTGACCGGGTGGTGGCCCAGACCGTGTTGTTGACCCTCGGGGTCTCGTCCGTGCTGGCCGCCGCGGGGTGGCTCGCCAGGGTGGAGATCCTGACCCTGATGGGTCTCGAGGGCCGGGTCTTCGCCGAGGCGCTCGCCTACATCGAGGTGATTTTCCTGGCCCTGCCGCTGACGTTCCTGTTCTTCGCGTTCCGGGCGTCGTTGCAGGGTGCCGGCGACACGAAGACCGCGATGTGGTTGGTCGTCGGGTCCGTCGTCCTGAATGTCGTCCTCGACCCGTTCCTCATCCTCGGTTGGGGACCCTTCCCGGCGATGTCGACCCGGGGGGCGGCCTGGGCGACCTTCGTCGCGCGATTCGCCGCCACGGCCGGCGGCATCGCCATCCTCCTGCGCGGCGGCTTCGGGGTCCGCCTCCATCCGATCGACCTTCGGCCTGACGTCGCGATCCTTTCGCGACTGGTCCGGATCGGCTACCCCGCGACGATCGACGGCTGGGCCCGCTCCACGGCCGCCGTCGTCATGGCCTCCTTCGTCGTGCCCTTCGGCACCGCCCCCGTCGCGGCCTACGGCATCGGCGTGCGCCTGATGTCCGTCACGTGGTCGGTCGCCGGTGCGGTCGGACAGGCCGCCGCCACCGGGGTGGGGCAGAACCTGGGGGCGCAGACCCCCGACCGGGCCGCCCGCCTGACCTGGGTCGCCACCGGGGGGACCATGGGCTTCCTTCTCGTCGCGGCGGTCCTGTGCGTGGCCGTCCCCGAGTTCATGGTGGGCATCTTCACGGACGATCCCGACGTGATCCGCGAGGGCCGGGTGTTCCTCTGGATCGTGGCGCCCTTCTGGGCGTTCTTCGGCGGGACGATGGTCATCCAGGGCGCCTTCCGGGGGGCGGGCCAGACGAAGGTGGCGATGGTGTTGTCGTTCCTCTCGCGGTGGATCTTCCGGGTCCCGATCGCCCTCGCGCTGGCCTTCGGGGCGCTGGTGGCGGTCCCGGTGCTCGGGGTCGAACTGCGCGGGTTCGCAATCGGCGTCGAGGGCATCTGGGTGGCCTTCTCCGCGGGCGCCTTCCTCTCGTTCCTTGTCGCCGTCGGCTGGTTCCGCCTGGGTCGCTGGACCCGGGGGGTCATCGAGGAA
>JBKGZP010000032.1:0-18652 GCA_046543335.1 Halobacteriales archaeon | reverse complement strand
CTGGGACCGCCCGGATTCGAACCGGGGTCAACGGCACCCAAAGCCGCAAGGATACCAGGCTACCCCACGGTCCCGTGGCCGGACCTACCCCGAAAGACGGGGTAAGGGTTTCGCCTGTGCGACGAAACGGCTACAACCCGCCGTCTCCCAGCCACCGCCATGCGTCGCCGGCGCCTGCTCGCCCTCCTCGCCGCCGGTTCGATCGCGGGCTGCCTCGGCGACGACGAGGCGCCCGCCGAGCCCGACCCCGGCGACTGGTTCGCGGGTGTGGCCCACTACGACGGCTTCGTCGACCGCACCGACGACGCCGAGGTCACCGTCGCGGTCGGCGCCGGCGAGCACGGCTTCCGGTTCGACCCGCCCGCGATCACCGTCGCGCCGGACACGTCGGTCACCTTCGAGTGGGTCGACGACACGAACGCCCACAACGTCGAGGCCGAGGACGGCGACTGGCAGAACCCCGGGGGCCTCGTCGACGAGGTGGGCCACACCTGGACGCGCACCTTCACCGAGCCCGGCACGCACACGTACAAGTGCTGGCCGCACGCCGGCCAGGGGATGAAGGGCGCCGTCTTCGTCGACGCCGGCGCGTAGCCACCCGGAGGTATAGGTACCCCCGCCCTGTCACCCATCCCCATGGCGATCGCCCGACGCGACGTGCTGCGCGCGGCCGCCGGCGCCGGCACGCTCGGCCTCCTCGGCGGCGCCGCGCTCGAGTTCACCGGCGAGGGGCCCACCGCCGAGCGCTCGGCCGACTGGGGCGACCAGCCAGCCCCCGAGGCGTACGACGACTACGAGGTGTACCCGGTGGACCCGACCTTCGCCGGCGCGTTCGACACCATCCAGGCCGCGGTCGACGCCGCCGAACCCCGCTCGACCGTCCTGGTCGCCCCCGGGATCTACGAGGAGCACGTCCGGGTGCACGACACCCCACGGCTCACCATCCGCGGCACCGACCGCGACGGCGTCGTCGTCGACGGGGGCTTCGCGGGGCAGCCGTGCATCACCGCCACCGCGGACGACGTCGTCGTCGAGAACCTCACCGTCACGCGCGGCTCCTACGGCGTCTACTGGTCGGGCGTCGAGGGCTACCGCGCGAGCCACGTCGTCGCGTACAACAACTCCGCCCCGGGCGTCAGCGGCTACGGCATCTACGCCTTCAACTCGGCGCATGGCCGCTTCGAGCACTGCTACGCCTCGGGCTCGGACGACGCCGGCTTCTACATCGGCGAGTCACAGCCGGCGCACGCCGTCATCACCGACTGCGTCGCCGAGGGCAACGCCATGGGCTTCTCCGGGACGAACGCCGGCGGCGACTTCGTCATCGAGGAGTCCGTCTGGCGCGACAACGTCGTCGGGATCGTCCCGAACACGCTCGACAGCCAGGCTGGCGCCCCCCAGGGTCACGTCGCCGGTGGCGTGCGCATCGAGCGAAACGAGGTCCGGTCGAACAACGACCTCACGGCGCCGAACTCCGCGTGGGCGCACCCGATCCACGGCTGCGGCATCGCCATCGCCGGCGGCACCGAGAACGACGTCGTCGAGAACGTCGTGCGCGACCAGGCGACGTACGGCATCGCCGTGACGCCCGTCCTCGACGAGGAGTTCTACCGCCCCGATGGCAACGCCGTCGAGCGAAACGACGTCGCCGGATCGGGCCGCGTCGACCTCTGCCTCGCGGCCCCCGCGGGCGACAACGCCTTCGCCGACAACGCCTTCGGGACGTCGCGCCCGGCGTTCATCGAGCGTCGCGACGGGAGCGTCGGCGACGCGTGGGCGTTCCTCACGCTGTTCGCCTCGTACCTGCAGACCGAGCTCGGCGAGTATCCCGGCGGTGCGGTGGCCGACCAGCCGGCACCGGACGCCGAGGCGCTGGCGGACGTGCCCACCATGGACGACCCGACGGCCGCGCCGCCGGCGCCGGCGGTGGGGGGTCGGTGAGCGTGGTCACCCTCGGCGAGCGCCTCGGGCGCTTCGGCCTCGACCCCCTCGGCGCGTACGTGGTGGCCCTCGAGGCGATCCTCGTCGGCCTCGCCGTCGGCTGGCTCGCCGCCGACTTGCTCCCGCGGTGGCTCACCATCCCCCCGGTGGCCCTCGGCGTAGCCTACTGGCTGGCACACGCGCCGGGCGACCGCGCGCGCCGCGGGCGGTTCCTCGGGGCCGTCGCGGGCGTCCTCCTCGTGGCACCGGCGCTGTTCGTCCTGCCGGCGCTGCTCCGCGCCGACGACGTCGGGGTGGGCTGGGGGACGATCCTTGGTGCCGAGGCGACCGGCCTGCTCGTCGTGGCCTTCTGGGTCGCCGCGGCGGTCGTTGGCTACCTGGGGTGGCGCCTGGCGCGGGGATGACCGGGGGCGCGACCGTCGGTCGAGCCAGCCCGGCTCGACCCCGGACCGAAATCGATATCGACAACGTACGCCACTCGCGATAACCCCGGAAACTTACTGAACACGCTGAAGTCCTTCGAGCGTATCGGGTCTCATAGTGGCGTATTCCGTCCGTTCAGCCGATCGAACCCGACTGACCTTCGGCCTCAACGAGGTCACCGGGGCGATAGGGGATTCGATTACGGTCATCCCCCTCGTCGTCGCCCTCGCCCTCCTGACGGAGATCTCCCTGCCCCACGTGTTGCTCGCCTTCGGCGCCTTCCAGGTCGTCTGGGGGGTGCGCTACGGCCTGCCCATCTCCGTCGAGCCGATGAAGGCGCTCGCGGCGCTCGCCATCGCCGGCGCGCTCACCTATGCCGAGCTCGCCGTCGCCGGCCTCGTCCTCGGCGTCGTCCTGCTCGCCCTCGGCGGGACGGGGACGCTGCACCGCCTCGAGGCGTACATCGGTGAACCCGTCGTCCGCGGCGTCCAGCTCGCCGTCGGGCTGGTCCTGCTCGAGACGGCCGCGGGCCTCGCGCTCGGGAACGTCCCCCTCGCGCTCGCCGGCGTCGCCATCGCCGGCGCGGTCGCCCTGGTCGGCTACCCCCGCGCGAGCGCCATCGCCGTCCTCGCCGTCGGTGCGGGCCTCGCCGTCGTCACCGTCGGCGTGCCGACCCCCCAGCTCCCCGGGTTCCCGCCGCCGATCGACCTCGCCGCCGGCCTCTCCTGGGGCGTCGCCGACGGCATCGTCGCCCAGCTCGCGATGACGATCGGCAACGCCGCGCTCGCGACGTCGCTCTTGTTCGCCGACCTGCTCGACCGCGACGTCTCGCCGGACGAGCTCTCGACGAGCATGGGGGCGATGAACCTCGCCGCGGTCCCCCTCGGCGGCATCCCGATGTGCCACGGCTGCGACGGCGTCGCAGGCAAGCACGCCTTCGGCGCGCGCACCGGCGGGTCGAACGTCGTCCTCGGCGTGGCGTACGTCGCGGTGGCCCTCGTCGCCTCGGGCGCACTCGTCGCGGCGTTCCCGCTGGCGATGCTCGGCGTCCTGCTGGCGGTCGTCGCGGTCTCGGTCGCCGCGCACGTCCGAGCGTCGGACCACCTCGGGCTGTCGGTGGGCATCGGCCTCCTCGCCGTCGTCGGCAACCTCGGCGTGGCCTTCGTCGCCGGTGTCCTCGCGTACCAGGTGCTCGTGCGCCGAGCGGCGTGAGGCGGGCACCTATTTGCCCTCGCGGACGCAATGGCCCCCAGTGACCGGGACCGACGACGACCTCGACGTCGCCGCGCACCTCGAGCTCGTCGGCTACGACCCCGAGGCGACGTTCCTCACGCCCCGCCAGGCGGAGGTGCTCGTCCTTCGCGAGCAGGGGCTCACCCAGGCGGCGATCGCCGATCGCCTCGGGACGACCCGCGCGAACGTGGCCGGCGTCGAGGCGAGCGCCCGCGAGAACGTCCAGAAGGCCCGCGAGACGACCGCCGTCGCCGACCGTCTCGACGCGCCCGTTCGGGTGACCCTCCCCGCGGGCACGGAGCTCTACGACGCGCCCGACCGGATCTTCGACGCCTGCGACGACGCGGGCATCAAGGTGCGCCACGACGCACCGGCGCTGCTCAAGGCCATCAGCGACGGCGCCGGCGACGCCATCGCCGGTCGACGGGTCCGCGACCCCGTCGTCATCCACGTGACGACCGACGGGGCCGTTCGGGTGCGACCGACGGACTGAGACTCACGAGCCCCGCTGCATCTCGCGAACCTCGTAGCGCGCGACGACGTCGAGCGGGTCGACCCCGCCTTCGAGCTGGCGGCGCAGCCAGTCGACGTCGCCCGGCGTCAGGAAGTGTTCGACGGCGACGCGTCCGCGACCGGTCGCGTCGAGGCCCTCGATGAGGCCCGCCTCGAGCAGCAGCGCGAGCGCGCGCTGCGTGTCGAGCGCCCCGACCATGCGCTCGTTGACCCGCTTTGCGCGCGTCCCCGCGACGACCAGGTTCGCGAGCGTCTCCTCCGCGGCGGTCTCGTCGTCGTACGTCGCCTCGACCGGTGCGACGCCACCCTCCAGTAGCTCGAAGGCGACGGCCTCCTCGGTGCGGTCCATGCCGCCGTGGTAGATGCCGCCCGGCTCGACGAGCAGGTAGACCACGCCGCGGTCGTGGTAGTCGGGCCGACCGGCTCGGCCGAGCATCTGCTCGAACTCGTGGACGCTCAGCCACTCGATGCCCATCGCGAGGCTCTCGAAGACGACGTGCGACGCGGGGAAGTCCACGCCCGCGCCGAGCGCCGCCGTCGTCACGACCGCCGCGAGGTCGCCGTCTTGAAACCGCGACTCCACCGAGCGGCGCTCCTTCGTCGAGAGACCGCCGTGGTAGGCGGCCGCGGGGACCGACAGCGTGCGCGCCAGCTCGTGGGTTCGTCGGCGGGCGTTCGTGAAGACGATCGACTGCCCGCGGTAGCCCTTCGAGGAGCGCTCGCGCCAGGCGCGCTCGACGATGCGGTCGACCAGCTCGACCTTGCGCCGGCGCGAGGTCGCCACCACGAGGTGTCGCTCGATCGGCACCGGGCGCTCCTCGTACTCGACGAGGGTCGCCCCCAGCGCCGCCGCCAGCTCGGGCGGGTTGCCAACCGTCGCCGAGAGGTACAGCCACTGCGTGTCGCCGCCGCGGCGCTCGCAGTAGTCGTGCAGCCTGGCGATGAGGCCGTCCAGGCGCGCGCCGCGCTCGCCACGGCCGATGCCGTGGACCTCGTCGACGACGACCGCGCCGACGTCGCCGAGGTCGCGCCCGGTGCGTAGCGCGTGGTCGACCCCCTCGTACGTGCCGACGATGACGTCCGCCGTCGGGTCGAACGCCGCCGGCGGGTCGCGCAGCCGGCTGTGGCCCACCCGCAGCGAGACGTCGAGGAAGCCGCCGTAGCGCGCCTCGAGGTCGCGGTACGTCTGGTTCGCCAGCGCGACCAGCGGCACCAGGAACAGGAACGTCCCGCGCCCTTCGAGGACGCGCTGGACGCCGGCGATCTCGCCGACGAGCGTCTTGCCGGTCGCCGTCGCCGAGACGACCAGGAGGTCCTCGCCCGCGAGCAGCCCCGCCTCGACGGCGCGCGCCTGCACCGGTCGCAGCCGGTCGAAGCGCGCGGCGAGCACCTCTCGCAGCTCGTCGGCCACGTCGAGGTCCTCCACGGGGACCCGCTCGACGTCGGGGTCGGTCGCGGCCACCTCGTCGATCTTCGTCAGCTCCGGGTCGAGCTCGCCCTCGAGCAGCCGGCGAACCCGCTCGAGGTCGCCCACGCGCTCGAGCAGACCCGTCAGACGCTCGGCGACGGCCCCTCCCGCCACGTCGTGAAACGCCAGCTCTCGCTCGAGCTGGGCGCTGGCACAGTCGAGGCAGCGGTCGCCGGCATCGGTGTGGATCGCCGTCTCGTCCGTGATCGGGGCGTACCGCCCCCGGGCGGCGCAGGCCGGACAGGTGCGCACCGCCGTCGCCTCGAGCTGGTACGCCGCGAGCATCGCCTGGAGGCGCTCGCGCACCGATTTGGGCGTCTGCGAGGAGATGCGAAGCCGCGTCGCCGCCCGCGCGAGCTCGACGAAGCGGTCGGGCGCCGCCGGCTTGAGGTCGTCCGCCGTTCGCCAGGCGAACCGACGGGGCCGGGGACCGGCGTCGGTCTCGCCCAGCTCGAGACGGGCGCTGCGGCGCTCGCCGCCGGCGTGCACCTCGACGAGCACGTCGTCGTCTCGCCCGTGCAAGAACAGCACCGACACGTCCTCGCGCGCCACGGTTGGTCGCGCTTGGCCGGGGGCGTATTTCAAGGGTCGCCCGGCCGGTCGCTTATGTGCTCCGCGGGGGTAGTGGCCCCTGGATGTTCAAGAGCTACCGGATCGGGTCGGCCTTCGGCATCCCGATTCGGCTGGACGTGACGTTCCTGCTCGTCCTGCCGCTGTTCGCCTGGATCATCGGCTCGCAGGTGACCGAGCTCGTCGACCTGCTCGACCCCCTGGTGCCCGTCGCCCTCGACGCCGACCCCCTCGTCGGCGGCGCCACCCACTGGCTGGTCGGCCTCGCCGCCGCGGTCGGGCTGTTCGTCTGCGTCGTCTTCCACGAGCTCGGCCACTCCCTCGTCGCGATGCGCTACGGCTTCCCCATCGACTCCATCACGCTGTGGATCTTCGGCGGCATCGCCCAGCTGACTGACATGCCCGAGGACTGGCGCCAGGAGCTCGCCATCGCGCTGGCGGGCCCCGCCGTCAGCGTCGCCCTCGGCGCGCTCGCGTTCGCCTCGCTGTACGCCGTCACCGGCCCGCCCGTGGCGACGTTCCTGCTCGCGTACCTCGCGGTGATGAACGTCGGCCTCGCGGTGTTCAACATGCTGCCGGCGTTCCCCATGGACGGTGGGCGCGTGCTGCGCGCGCTGCTCGCGCGCACCCGGCCGTTTCCGGACGCGACGCGCACCGCCTCGGAGGTGGGCAAGCTGCTCGCGTTCGTCCTCGGCATCGTCGGCCTGCTGGGGTTCAACATCGTGCTCATCGGCATCGCCTTCTTCATCTACATCGCCGCCTCGAGCGAGGCGCAGCGCGTCATGATCGAGGCCGCCCTCGCCGGCGTCACCGTCGCGGACGTCATGACGCCCGTCGACCGCCTGCGCGTGATCGCGCCCGACGCGACGGTCGCCGAGCTCGTGGGGCGCATGTTCAAGGAGCGCCACACGGGCTACCCCGTGATCGAAAACGGGCGCCCCGTCGGGATCGTGACGCTGTCGGACGCCAGGGAGGTCCGGGAGGTCGAGCAGGAGGCCTTTGAGGTGCGCGAGATCATGACGAGCGACCTCGAGACGATCGCCCCCGAGGCGCCCGCCATCGAGGCGATCACGCGGATGCAAGCCGCCGACGTCGGTCGCCTGCTCGTCATCGACGACGGCGACCTGGCGGGGCTCATCTCGCGATCGGACATCATGCGCGCGCTCGAGATCGCCCAGTCGAGCGAGTGGATCCCGGCATCGGCGAGGCAGGCCGGCCGGTGATAACTCGGTTGTACGAGCTAGTTATATCTCGGTCCGGTCCCATCGACCGCGCATGGCGTTCAGCGACCACCTCGTCGACGTCGGCGAGCCCATCTGGCAGGCGCAGTACGCGCACCCCTTCGTGACCGAGCTCGCCGCCGGCACCCTCGACGAGGCCGCCTTTCGTACCTGGGTCGAGCAGGACTACCGCTACCTGCTGGACTACGCCCGGACGTTCGCGCTGGCGGGCGTCAGCGCGAGGGACGAGGCCACCATGACCGGGCTGCTCGAGGTCGCCCACACCATCCTCGACTACGAGATGGACCTCCACCGCGAGTTCGCCGCGGCGTACGGTCTCACCCCCGCGGACCTCGAGGCCGTCGAGAAGGCGCCCACCTGCGTCGCCTACACCAACTTCCTCACCCGCACCGCCCACGAGCGCCCCCTGCCGGTGATCGCCGCGGCGATCTACCCCTGCGGCCAGGGCTACCTCGACGTGGCCGACCACGTGGCCGACCTCGCCGACGGCGAGCATCGCTACACCCCCTGGATCGAGAAGTACACGAGCCACGAGTTCCGCGAGGCCGTCGCCTGGATGACCGACCTCGTCGACGAGCAGGCCGAGGCGTACCCCGGTTACCGCGACGAGATGGAGGCGGCCTTCCGCACGAGCGCGCGCCTCGAGCACGCCTTCTGGGAGATGTGCTACACCCGGGAGACGTGGCCGGCGTGAGGTCGAGGCACCCGCAGGCCCCGATGGACGCCATGGGGGAGGCCTGCGCCAACCGCGGGTTCGACGTCGATCGCCACGAGCCGGTCTACGTCGAGGATGCCTGCATCGATGCCGGCGCCTCCTGCAACTACGCCTGCCTACAGGCGCACGTCGAGGCCGAGGGGCTCGCGACGGGTGCCAGCTGCGAGTGGTCGCCGAACCAGTCCGCCGCGGCGAGCTCGGTGCGGACCGCCCCCGCGACCGCCACGGCGGGGAACCGGTCATCCGCGAGGGTGGTCTCGACCTCGATGCCACCCACGCCTCCCGCGGCGTACTCGTTCTCTACGAATACCAAAACTTGACAGCGGAAAATATCAGTCCAGGCGCGGGAATCGAACCCGCTGCAGATGCACCACAAGCATCTAGGTTGCCAATACCCCAGCCTGGACGCACCTCGCGGTAACTGATTCTCGGCAATATACCTTTCCTTAACGTGGTTTCATAGCCCCGTCCCTCGGGTATCCGCCATGGCCAACCCCGACCCCGAGGTCGCGACCGACCTCCACGAACGACCGGTCGATCTCCTGCGCGAGCTCATCCGCTTCGAGACGGTCAACCCGCCCGGCGACGAGCGCGCCTGCATCGAGTGGATCGGCGACGTCCTCGCGGCGTACGACGTCCCGACCGAGACGTACGCCCGCGACCCCGACCGCCCGAACATCCTGGCGCGCGTCCCCGGCGGCGACGCACCGCCGCTGCTCCTGTACGGCCACGTGGACGTCGTCCCCGTGACCGACCAGGCGTGGACCCACGACCCGTTCGCGGCGGTCGTCGCCGACGGCCACGTCTGGGGCCGCGGTGCGCTCGACATGAAGTCCGGGGTCGCCATGCTGCTGGCGACCGTCCTCCGGTACGCGGTCGCCGGTGACGAACCGGCGGGCGACCTGCTCTTCCTCGCGGTCGCCGACGAGGAGGCCGGCGGCGACGATGGCCTGTCGTTCCTCGTCGACGAGCACCCCGAGCTCTTCGAGGACGTCGAGTACGCCATCGGCGAGTTCGGGGGGTTCAGCTTCGACTTCGGCGGCGTCGAGACCTACCCCATCCAGGTGAACGAGAAGCAGGTCTGCTGGCTGCGGGCGACGTTTCGGGGCAACAGCGGCCACGCGTCGTTGCCGACGCCGGACACCGCGGTCGGCAAGCTCGGGCGCTTCCTGGCCGCCCTCGACGAGGCCCGACTGCCGGTGCGCATCACCCGACCGGTCGAGGCCTCGATCGAGGCGATTGCCGACGCCGTCGCCGACCCCGCGGCCGAGGCGGCCTTCCGCGGCCTGCTCGACCCCGAGCGAACCGACACGATCCTCGACGAGCTCGGCGACGCCGGGCGGATGTTCGACGCCCTGTTGCACAACACGGCCAACGCGACGATCGTCGCCGGCGGCGACAAGGAGAACGTCGTGCCCGAGGCGGTAACGTGCACGCTGGACTGTCGGCTCGTCCCGGGGCAGGAGCCGGACGACGTCATCGCGGAGCTGCGCGCGGCCACGGGCGCCGAGGACGTCGAGTTCGAGGTACTTCGCTTCGACCCGGGCCCGCCCGAGGCGGACCTCGGGTACTTCGACGCCCTGGCGGCGGTCCTCGAGGAGGCCACCGACGGCGTCGCCGTGCCGTTCGTGATGTTCGGCGCGACCGACGGTCGGCACCTGGCCCGCGTGGACGTCCAGAGCTACGGCTTCCTCCCGATGCGACTCGGCGACCTCCCGTTCCTCGAGCTGGCGCACAGCGGCGACGAGCGCATCCCGGTCGACACGCTCGAGTGGGGCACTCAGCGCCTCGTCGAGGCGGTCGACCGGTACGACGGCTGAGACGGCCGATTTAAGGCGAATCGGCGGCAACATCGCACCGTGGCGTTCCCAGAGCGCGTCTACGTTCGCGACCACCGCCAGCTCGCCGAGCGCCTCGACACCTCGTTCCCCCGGGCGGCCTTCGCGGGCGCGACGCTCGACCGGCTGTTCACCGGCGACGTCGACGGCCTCGACGAGCCGGCCCGCTCGCGGGTACTCGCGTTCAACCGCGACCTCCTCGACTGCGGGTGCGACTCGAAGCCGTACTGCGGGCACGCCGAGGAGAAACTGAGTCGGTGGGTCCTCGAGGCGCGCCTCGAGGGCCGGTCGCCGGAGGGGATCGTCGATGCGATGGGCGAGCGCTTCCACCTGTACGCCTACCCGGCGGACGTCCTCAACTACCTGGACGACGCGATCCGACGGCTGGACGCGCTGGCGGACCTGGCCGCCGTCGAGGGTCGACCCGCGGCGGCCGACCGCGCGGCGGCACTTCGCGCCGGCCTCGAGTCGGGGCGTCAGCCCAGTCGGTAGGAGTGTCGGTCGGGGTCGATGTCGAGCTCGCGGTCGAGCTCCTCGAGGTCGATGACGTCGCCGTCGTCCTCGGCCTCGTGCGCCTCGAGCTCCTCGATGAGCTGGGTCACGTACGACTTGTACTCCTCGAGCTGCTGGCGGAGGTGGTCGTTCTCGAGCTCGAGCCGCTCGTGCTCGCGCACGAAGCTGGTGGGCACCTCGACGGTGGGCGGGAAGTCGCTGTCGTCGACGCTCGCGTCGTCGACCTGGTGCTCGGGCACGACGGCGACGCGGCCGTCGTGGCTCACCAGGGCGTTCGCGTAGTCGCGGAAGACCGCCGACAGGGGGAGGTCGCGCTCGTCGGCGATGTGGCGCAGCGCCTCGGCCGTGTCCTCCGTGACGCGGAAGGTGAGCGTCGTGTCCTTGTTGCCCATACCGGATGCCCGCCTAGGCGGGCGTCGCACTTAACGATTCGTCAGACGTTCGTCGCCTCGGCACCGGGTTCGTCCGTCTCGAGGCCCTCGAGCGCGCGCACGACGGCCTCGCGGTAGGCCTGGACGTCGTCGCCGTAGGCGTTTCTCGCCCGGACGACGTCGTCGCCGTCGCCGTCGGCGAAGGCGCGCAGGCGCGCGAGCGTGTGCTCGGCGGTCTCGACGATCCAGCGACGGCGGACGGCCTCGCCGACGGTGACGATGCGCTCGGGTCGGATGGAGACGTTGACCTCGCCGGCGTCGGTCTCGTAGGTTCGCGGCTTGCCGACGACGGCGACGTGCGCCGGTGGCATCGCGTTGCGAAGGGCCGCCATGGCCTCGGGCTGGTACTGGCCGGCGTAGACGAAGAACGTCCCCGTGGGGTCGATCACGCGGCCGCGCCAGTAGGCCCCCTCGTCGCCGACGTCCTCGGTCTCGGTGAGCGTGCCGACGACGAAGACGCGGTTGGCGCGGACGCCGGTGGGCAACAGCGCGTACACCGGGGCGCGTTCCTCCTCGGAGGTCGAGAAGGTCTGGGTGGCGGCGTTGAGCTCCCGGGCGAAGGCGCGGATCGCGGGCTCGCGCATGGGGGCCATCTCAGATCGACCTCGCCTGGATGAGCAGCTCGTCGGTGTCCTCCGGCGCTTCGAGCTCCTCGACGTCCTCGACGAGGACGTACCGACCGACGGTCGGCCCCTCGATGCGGTAGTACCGGCCGAGGACGCGCTCGGCGATCTCGTCGGCCACGACGGTCGTGTCCAGCGCGTCCTTCGCCATCGTCGTGGCGGTCTCGAGGTCGATCCCGGAGACGGCCTCGGTCGCCTCGCGGTCGAACAGCACGTCCTGGGTCTCGTGGCCGTCGTCGAGGATGCCCTTGATGCGCAGGTCGAACTCGCCGTCGACGTCGCCGTGCTCGGCGCAGCGGCCGTTCTGGAGGACGCGGGTGCACCCCTCGACCTCGCAGCGCTTGATGAGACCGCTGCCCTGTTGCATGTCGACCAGCGCGCCCTCGATGGACTCCGTCTGGCGACCGACCTCGACGTCGGCGTCGAGCTGGGTGATCTTCGTCGTCCGGTTGAGCTTGACGGAGAAGCGCCCCTGGTACTCGTCGGTGACGACGTTCTCGAGTCGGTAGCTGGCGCCCTCCTCGAGGGCGGGCAGGTCGGATTTCGCCCACTTGGTGAACTTGATCGTCCCCGTGGGGTCGCCCAGCAGGCCGACCTGGGCGACGGAATCCGATCGAGGCTCCCACAGCTCGACGACGCTCGCCTCGACGGTGAGCCACTCCTCGGGCGCGTCGATCTCGGCGATGGGCGTCGGGCCCTCGGCGTCGCCGCCGATGGCGTCGCGTTCCAGCCCGGCCTCGTCGAGGTAGTGGCTGATCACGCTGCGGCGGGCCTCCGAGAGCGGGACCTTGTACTCCTCGACGAGGGTCTCGAGGCGTTCGGCGATCTCGTCGACGTCGATCTCGAGGTGCTCTTCGAAGCGGTCGTGGATGTCGGCGGCGTGCTCGTGGAAGTCCGTCATGTGGCTGGCAACTCCGGGTTACGACACCGTAGGGCGGCTTCGTATAAAGGGGGGTGGAACACGGCGGCCGGCGACGTCTCGATCCGGACGGCGAGTCGGGTCGGGTCCGTCCTCGGCGTCACTCGATGTACTGGTCCTCCCACTCGCGGCGAGCCTGGATCTCGCGCCGACCGCGGCTGGTGAGCGTGTAGAAGTTGGTCCGTCGGTCCTTTTGCCCCTTCTCGACCAGGCCCTTGTCGACGAGGGTGTCGAGATTGGGATAGAGCCGGCCGTGGTGGATCTCCGTCTCGTAGTACTGCTCGAGCTCGTCCTTGATGGCCAGGCCATGGGGCTCGTCCAGGCCGGCGATGACGTAGAGGAGGTCGCGCTGGAACCCCGTGATGTCGTACATCGTCAGACACATCTAGCCCCGAAGGATATATGTCGGTTTTGGTATTTCCCGGGAAAGGATACGTGCCGGCACGATTCGCCGCTTCCGCTGGACGAATGCAGGGAATTCTCGGGTGGAACACCGCGCTGTCGGGCGGTTCGTCCATTGGCGGCCGGCGACAGGGACGCGCCCAGAATGGTCGGACGGCGTTGACGTTCGCCGAATCGTCAGCTCGGTTATGGGTGCTGCATCGTCCAACATGCGAGGCTGGCTCGAATTGTTGCACGGAACCGGGACAACGAGGGCAATTACCCACCCACTCGGCGATAAAATTTAGTCCATCGAGGATTAACTTCCACCCCGGCGATGTCCGAAGAATTCGTCGCGCCCACCATCCCCGCCCTCTTCGACCGCATCGGCCCGACGCTCGAAGCACCGATCGTCCTGGCGGACCCGTCCGCGGCGATGCTTCGCGGCTTCCTGGCGTGGGGGGCGGCAGATCCCGAGGCTGTCGCGCTCACCCACCTCCTCGCCCGGGAGGGGACGCTCAAGTCGACCCTGCGGTCGTTCCCCACCGCGAGCCTGGCCGCCGACCTCGTCGAGGCCGACCGCCTCGAGGTGCGCTACGTCGCCGAGGTGCCCACGTCCTCCGTCGTCGTCGATCCCGCTCGGCTGTACGTCCTCCTCGAGGGCGAGACCCGCGCGGGTGCGCTCTCGACGACGGACGACGACCTGGTCGCGGACGTGCGCGCGGCGTGTCTCGACCGGTTCGAGGGTGCCGAGGCCTTCGTGCTGCACACGCCCGGACGCCAGCGCGTGCTCGCGACGCTCGAGGACCGCCTCGGTGCGGACCGGCGCGAGACGTTCGAGGGGCTGCTGGCGGCCCTCGACGCCGACGACACCGGCGTCGACGAGGTGGTGATCAGCCTGCTCGTCGCCGCGCGCCACCGCGACCTCCTGTACGACATCAGCAAGTGGGGCGAGGACGTCGGCCTGGCGAGCAAGGCGACGTTCTCGCGCAAGAAGTCCGACCTCGAGGCAGCGGGGCTGCTCGACACCGAGGCGGAGCCGATCGACGTGGGTCGACCGCGCCTGCGCCTGCTGCTGGCCGATTGGTGGCTCGAGTCGGCCGAGCCGGCCGAACTCCTCGCTGAGACCGCGGACCGCCTCGCCGAGGCGTCGGCCTAGCTGCGCAGGCGACCGCCGTCGACGGGCAGGTTCGCCCCGGTGATGTAGCTGGCGCGCTCGCTGGCGAGGAAGGCGATCGCGTCGCCGAGTTCGGTCGGCTCGCCCATGCGGCCCAGGGGGACGTCCGCGACCCAGGCCGCCCGGGCGGCGGCCGGGTCGGGCTGGTCGCCGCGATCGACCGCCGCCTGGACGAGCTCCTCCATGCGCGCGGTGGCGTGCGGCCCCGGCATGACCGCGTTGACGCGCACGTCGGGGGCGAGCTCTCGCGCCGCCGTCTTGACGAGGCCGATGACGGACCGACGGACGGCGTTCGACAGCGCGAGGTCGTCGAGGACCTCCTGCACCGAGGTCGAGGTGATGGCGACGACGGCACCGCCGCCGTCGGCGGCGAGGTGCGGTCGGGCGGCGTCGAGGGCGTGCACGAGGCTCATCACGAGCAGGTCGAACGTCGCCTGCCACTCGGCGGGCTCGAGGTCGGCCAGGCCGCCCGGGGGGACGCCTCCGCTCGACGACACGAGGACGTCCAGCCGGTCGGTCGCCTCGAGCGCGGCGTCGACGGCGCGATCGACGCCGGCCGCCTCGGAGATGTCGGCCTCGACGCCCGTGATGGTCCCGTCGCCGACCTCGCGCAGCTCCTCGACCGCGCGCTCGACGTTCGCGGCGGTGCGCGAGCAGACCGTCACGTCGGCCCCCTCGCGCGCCAGCGCAGTGGCGGCGCCGAGGCCGAGCCCGCTCGTCCCGGCGAGTACCAGTGCGGATCGCCCCTCCAGTTCGAGGTCCATGCCCGGCGTTCGCCGGGCGGTGGCCAAAGCGTTACGAAAGGGGGGCGTCAGCGGCCCCAGAAGTTGTCGCGGCTGCCCAGGTGGGGGCGCTCGGGCTCGTCCGCCTCGGCGGCCGTCGCCTCCTCGTCCCCCTCGGGGTCGTCCGCCGGTTCGAGGGGGAGCCGCTCGAGCTCGCGCGCTCGAGCGTGGTTCGAGTGGACCCGCGTGATCTCGACGCGGGCCCGGGCGTCGGGCAGGACGCCGTCGACCATGACGATGAAGCCGTCCTCGGTGCGGCCGACGCCAGCCCCGCTCTCGTGGATGTCGGTCACGTCGACGACGACCTCCTCACCGGGCTTGACCGGCTGGGTCTTGAGCTCGCTGATGGGCTGGCGGTAGTGGTTGCACCACTGTCGGCCGCCTCGGTCGCCGTAGTGCTGGCAGCCCATGCCCTCGATGCGCTCCGTGAAATTCGGGCACTCGTCTGCCAGCGGGCAGTTCGCCATGGCCCAGTCAAAGGGGGAGTCGAAAAAAACGCTTGCGGGTGGCACCGACGGCTACGACGGGCGCGCTCGGGCGTCGATCATCGACCGCAGGTCGTCGCTCTCGTCGATGTCCTCGATCTCCTCGCGCTCGACGATGGCCGTGCCCTCGATGGCATCCTCGCGGGCGTGTTCGACGATGTAGACCGACTGCGAGCCGGTGACCTGCCCGATCGAGCCCATGATCCGCGCGCGTTTCTTCGCGGCGCGGGTGTACGCCGACTGGCCGGTGATGACGACGCCGCGGTCGGCGTCCTCGTCCTCGCCGACGGCCCGAAACGGCGCGCGGGCGATCGCGGTCGCCCGAAAGCCCGCGTGCGTGAGCAGTTCGACCGTCGGCGAGTCCGCCCCGTCCTCGGTCTGGCCGGGCTCCTCGCGGTGCGCCTCGAGGAGCTCCTCGTCCTCGAGGACGGCCACCGGGTTCGTCAGCGGCGCGTCGAACAGCTCCTCGAGGCGCATCGCCACGTCGATGCTGGCGTTCATGCCGTCTTCGTACTTCGAGACGGTGCGCCGGGAGACGCCCAGCTCGGAGGCCAGGCGGCCGAGGCTCCAGCCGCGCTCGCGGCGCTCGTCGACGAGGACGTCGCTGTCGATCGTGACGTACAGCCCACCGGGTGCGGCGTAGATCAGGGGGTCGACCTCCTCGATGAAGAGGTCGAACGCCGTGTCGGGGCTGATGACCGGTACGCCGTGGCGGAAGTAGACGACGCTCGGCTTGAGCTCCTCGTCCCGGCTGCGAAGCCCGATGACCATCGGCGTCGCCTCGAACAGCCGCGACAACCGCGTCATCTCCGCCCCCGTACCGGCGTCGAAGGCGTCGACGTTGCCGAGGATCTTGAGGAAGAGGATCGAGTCGTCGCACCGGGCGACGAGGTCGAAGCTCTTGGGGCGGATCGCGCAGCGGTCGCTCACCACGTAGCCCGCGTCCCGCAGCATGGCGGTGACGTTCTCCACGAGGGCGGATCGGGCCATACCAGCTAGTTGATTGTAAACGGTTGGTTATATGGCTTGTGCCGGTCGGGTCCGCGCTTGCCGGCGAAAGCCGCAAGCGCCTCGGTCCGGTAGCTGGCGCCGATGGGGACCGTCCTCGGCCTCGACGACACGGACTCCCGGGAGGGGGGCATGTGCACGACGTACGTCGGCGCGAGCGTCGCCGACGCGTTGGTGGCGTCCGGCCACGCGGTCGAGGGCCGCCGGCTGGTCCGGCTGAACCCCGCCATCGAGTACAAGACCCGCGGGAACGCGGCGGTCGCGATCGAGACCGAGGCGCCGCCGGCGGTCGCCCTCGACCTCGCCCGCGAGCGCGTCGAGGCGCTGGCGGTGGCGGCGGACCCCGCGACGAACCCGGGGGTCGTCGCCGTCGACGCCGACCGCGCCGGCGCGCTGGCCGCGCTTACCTGGCGGGCGATCCGCAACGTGGTGCCGATCGCGGCGGCCCGCGAGGCCCTCGAGAGCGTCGACGCGCGCACCGCGAGCCTCGGCTCGGGCCGCGGCCTCGTCGGCGCGGCCGCCGCCGTCGGCGCCGGGGTCGCCCTCGACGAGTGGACCGTCGAGCTGCTCGCCTACCGCGAGCCCGAGCGATGGGGGACGCCGCGCGACGTCGACGACGACACCGTGGTCGTGGCCGCCGAGCGGACCTATCCACTGACCTGGGACACGGTCGACCGGACCGTGGGCGAGGCGGTGTGCGTCCCGAATGCCCCGGGGCCGGTGCTGTTCGGCCTTCGCGGCGAGACGCCCGCCGCGGTGCGATCGGCGGCGGCCGCGATGGAGCACGAACCGGTCGAGCGCCGGGCGCTGTTCGCCACCAACCAGGGGACCGACCAGCACCTGCGCCCCGCCGCGGTCGGGTCGACAGCCGACGGCGGCGCGTACGCCGTCTCCGCGCGCGTCGTCGAGCCGCCGACGACGCGACCGGGCGGCCACGTCCACCTGACCGTCGGGGCCGGGGGCGACCGCCTGCCGTGCGTCGCCTTCGAGCCCACGGGGCGCTTTCGCGACCGGGTGCGCGGCCTGCGCGTCGGGGACCGGGTCACGGTCTGCGGGGAGGTCGCCGACGGCACGCTCAAGCTCGAGAAGTTCGCGCTCAGGCGACCGGTGCGCCACCGTCGGGTCGTCCCCCGGTGTCCGACGTGCGACCGGTCGATGGAGAGCGCGGGCGCCGGCCAGGGGTACCGCTGCCGGCGCTGCGACACCGTCGCCTCGCGAAAGCGGGTGGTGGCGCTCGAGCGCGACCTCGACGTCGGCTGGTACGAGGTGCCGCCGGTCGCCCGACGCCACGTCGCCAAGCCGCTCGTGCGCGGTGGCTTCGACGCGCCGGTGCACCCCGAGCGGTGAGGCTAGCCGCGGGCGTGGATCGCCTCGACGACCCGGGGGTGCAACTCGACGGTGTCGGCCTCGGGTCGCCGGATGAGGGGCTCGCCACCGAGGCGCTCCTCGAGGGAGTCGACGCGCTTCTTCACGGTCCGTTCGGTGTAGCCCGTCGCCTCGACGAGGGCGTCGACGTCGAGGGGCCCCTCGGCCTCTGCCAGGGCGTCGGCGATCGCCATCTCCGAATCGAGGTACTCCGCGCGCATCTTCTCGACGAGTCGCTCGAGTGCCGCCGGGACCTCCACGTCGGCCATGCGTGCTCCAACCGGGGGACGCACCGTAAATCCGACGGGTCGCCCCTCAGGGGGCCCGGTCGCGCCCGGTGAGGACGACCGTCGCGTCATCGACGTCGACCTCGCGACGCGCGGCGAGGGCGACGGCCGAGGTCGAGCACGCCTCGAGGCCGAGGCGGTGCAAGTCGCGGTGGGCGCGCTCGATCGCCGCAGGCGCGACGGCCACCACCTCGCCGCCGGTGGCGACGATGGCCTCGCGCACCTGCGCCTCGCGCGCCGGCGCGGGGACGCGCACCCCGGGGGCGAGGTCGCCCCCGTCGCTGGCGTCGAGGAGGGAGCCGCCGTCGGCTGGCTGGCCGGCGACGAGGCGGGGGATCGCCCCGATCTGGCCGGCGCGCTCGAGCGCGCGGTAGCCCCGGTACAGGCCCAGAAGCAGCGTCCCGTGGCCGACGGGGAGGACGACCGCCTCGGGGTCCGCCCCCGCCGCGGCAAGCTCGAACGCGGCGGTCGCGGTCCCCGCGTAGAACTCCGGGCGCCACGCGTGGCTGGCGTACCACCCCTCGCCGTCGGACAGGCAGGCCTCGGTGACCGCCCGCCGGTCGCCCGGCACCGCGACGACCTCGGCGCCGGTGCGCTCGATCGAGGCGACGGTGGCGGCACCCGCCGCCTCGGGGACGTACAGCCGGGCGGCGAGGCCCGCGCGGGCGGCGTGCGCGGCCAGCGCCCGGGCCGCGTTGCCGCTCGAGTCCTCCCGGAGGCGATCGACGCCGAGGGCGCG
>JBKGZP010000064.1:0-4046 GCA_046543335.1 Halobacteriales archaeon | reverse complement strand
GACGCACGACGACCCGGACGCCGAACCGCGGTCGCATCGCGTCACCGTCGGGTCGCCTCTCGACGACGGCACCCACCCGACGTTCGACGTCCGCGACCTGGTCCCCCAGCGTCGCCACGAGGCGTTGCTCGAGACCTTCGACGGCTTGGTGCCCGGCGAGGGTTTCGTCCTCGTCAACGACCACGACCCCAAGCCGCTGTTCCACGAGCTCCGCTCGATGTACGGCGAGACCTTCGCGTGGGCCTACGAGCGCCGAGGCGAGGAGGGCTGGCGCATCGCCATCGAGAAGGTCGAGGAGGCGACCGCCGAGGCGGTCGACGTCGTGACGCGATACGACGTGCGCGACATCCCCAAGCCGGAGCGCCACCCGACGATCCATCACCGCTTCGGCATGATCCCCGAGGGCGAGGCGATGGAGCTCGTCGCGGGGCACGAGCCCGAGCACCTCCGACAGGAGTTCGTCGAGCGCTACGGCGGCGGCTTCGAGTGGGAGGTGCGCGAGGCCGCGCCCGGGCGCTGTCTGGTCCGGATCACGAAGCGGGAGGCGGGCGATGGGTCCGAGCTGGACGTCGTCGACGAGCTCGACGTCCGCGAGCTCCCGGCGACGAAGCGCCACCAGCTGATCTTCCGGGCGTACGACGCGCTCGGACCGGGCACCGGCTTCGTCCTCGTCAACGACCACGACCCCAAGCCGCTGTACCACCAGTTCGACGCCGAGGCGGGTGACGAGTTCCGCTGGGAGTACCGCCAGCGCGACCCGGGCGAGTTCCGCGTGCTGATCGGCAGGGCCGCGAGCTCGCGCGATCCCGACGTCGCATCGGACCGATCGCCGTGGTAGCGCGGCCGCGTCGACTCGAACCGTCGGGGCGTCACGCCCCCTCGGCCTCGGCCATGAACGCCCCGGCGAGCTCCTTCGCCTCGTCGATGGTCGCGACCAGCCCGAGCTCGGTGGCGACCGGCCCGCGGGCGAGCACCAGGTAGCCCCAGCCACCGAACCGATGCGGTTCCTGGACGTCGAAGATGCGGAGCACCTGGCCCGTGTCCGGCCGTCGGTACCCGATGCGGGTGTACTCCCGGTCCATGACCGAGTCGTACACGGTCCGGTCGTACTCGAGCTCCCACCCCGCCGGGAGCGCGTCATCCGACATGGGGTGTCACCGCTCGGGGGGTGCGTCCCCGGACCGCTTGAGTCCACCGGGGTTCCCCGCAATTCGGGCCCAACGGGTCGGGCGTCGGAGCGTCCCCCTCCGCGTCGCCAAGGGGGACGAGCTTACGGCGTCGGGGGCCCTGGCGGTCGTCCATGACGTCGACCGTCCAGTTCCGGTGTCACGACTGCGAGCACGCGTTCGAAGCCGAGGTGGAGAACGACCACGGAACCTACGAGTTCCATCGATGCCCGCGGTGTTCGAGCGCGAAGACGACCCTGGCCTGAGGAGTCGACAGGGCGAGACCGTCGACGCGGTCGGCGGCGCGCGAACCCGAGGGGGTGGTCGCGCGATCGGCTCGAATGGGCGGTGCCGGTCAGGCGCGGCGGATGCGGACGTGCCAGACGTCGGGGGCCGGTCGATGCGCCTCGTGCGAGAACCCGCGGGCCTCGAGGACATCGTACAGCGGTGCTGGCTCGAAGCTGTTGATCAAGAGCAGCTCGGTGCCCTCGTCGAGGCGATCGATCGCCGCCATGATGTCGGAGAACGGTTCACCGTCGATCTCGCGGGCGTCGAGTTCGACGTCGGCGTCAGTGCGCATGGGGAGTGGCAGGCGGTGGCGACCGAAGGGCGTTGTCCCGAAGCGATTCGGGCGTCCCAACCGCGGCCTCCGGAGGGGCTCGTCGTCGAGCCGGCCGACTCAGGCGTCGTCGGTCGGGACGAACACGATGAGCGCCGTCGCGTCGGTGCGTGCCGTCGGCGAGATGCGACGCTCCCCGGAGACGAGGGCGGCCTCGCCCGCGTCTGCCTCGCACACCTCGTCGTCGAGCGCGATGCGCAAGCGTCCCTCGACGACGTAGAGCACGACGTCGGTCCCGGGATGCGAGTGTGGGGCGATCACCTCACCCGCGGAGAGGCTGAGCCGGACGACCTGGGGTCGATCCGCCTCGAAGACCGACGCGTGCGGGGTCGATTCGAGTCCCTGGATGTCGACGACCTCGGCCATCGACCAGCGGTTCGGTGAGGGGTGGGAAAAGGGTGGCCGCGGAGATGTTCGCATCGAGTCGATCGTGCCCGGTCAGAACGGACGCTGGTCGGCACCGGCGGGGCCCCGCGAGGGGGGCTGCGTCGGTCGACGCGGTGGCGAGTCGCGGGGGTCCTCGATCGAGCCCGTCTCTCGGAACGCCTCCCCGATGACCGCGAGGTGGTCGTTGATCTCGTCGCTCCGGTGGTGCATCGGGGCGCATCGGACACGAACGAGGTCGAACTCGTGTTCGTCCAGCTCCTGGTTCCACGCCCGGAACGAGCCGATCGCGAGGGTGTGAGCCTGTGGGCAAAACGGCGTCGTCGGGGTGAACTCCGCGCGCAGCACCGACGGGTCGTCGGCGTCGACCGCGTACCGGTAGCCAGCCCCCGGGTGGCGGGCGTCGAGGTTCAGCCGCGCGAGGTTGTACCCGAACGTCATGTCGTAGACACCTCGGCACTCGAAGAGCTCCCTCGTCAGCCGGTGGAACGCGACGTGGTCCGACCCCTCGAGCACGTCGTGGCCGGACAGGAACGGGCCAGGCTCGGGGAGGTGCGCGGGGACGAATGCGTCGTACTCGTCGAAGAGGTCGTCATCCGAACCCCCGAGCATCGGACGGTCGGGCGCCATCGTTCGAGGAGTGGACCCGCCCGTCGGTAAGACCCCGTGCGAACATGTTCGAGGGGCCGACGGCCCGAACCGGGCGGGGCCGTGAAGGTATTCGGCGGAAGGGTTTGGTCGTCCCCGCCGGTACCGGGGGGCATGGAGTCCATCGAGACGGTCCTTCGGTCGGCGGGGCTGTCGCCCGATCGACCGGTCGAGCGCCTCGACGCGCGGGACCTGCCGCCGCCGCAGCCGCTCGTGCGCACGCTCGAGCGCCTCGCCGACCTCGACGACGAGACCGTCCTCGTCCAGCTCAACGATCGAGCGCCCCAGCACCTCTACCCACGGCTGCGCGACCGGGGCTTCTCGTTCGAGACCCTCGAGGACGGCGACGTCGTCGTCACCGTCGTGTGGAATGGCTAGCCCGCGAGCACGCGCCCGGCATCGCCCGGTGGCGGGAGGCGA
This sequence comes from Halobacteriales archaeon, assembly GCA_046543335.1. GTDB lineage: Archaea > Halobacteriota > Halobacteria > Halobacteriales > SKSH01 > CAZCYF01. Next base: position 809 of record JBKGZP010000064.1, on the reverse strand, counting down.
CGCGATCGGGAGACCGGTTTGATGAGTGCCATCCCCGCCGGCATCGACACCGCGCGCGGCCCGCCGATGCGGGTCCCGCTGCAGCACTTCTTCGTCGGGCTGGGGTTCCTCCTGCTCGGCGGCGTCGTCGGGGTGGCGAACGCCCTCGACGTCGGCCGCGGGCTCGTGTTGACGGCCCAGTTGCACCTCCTCCTGGCCGGGTGGGTCTGCATCACCATCATGGGGGCGATGACGCAGTTCGTCCCCGTGTGGGCCGGCGTCGACCTCCACTCGCGCCGGCTCGCCCGTTGGCAGTTGGCCCTGGTCGGGGTCGGTCTCCTGGGCTTCGCCGCCGGGTTGCTCACGACCCGATTCGCGGTGGTCGCGGCATTCGCCCCGGTCATCCTACTCGGCTTCTGGACGTTCACCTACAACGTCGCCCGGACGCTCGCTCGCGTGGACGCCCTCGACCGGACCACGCGCCACTTCGCCTACGCGCTCGCCGCGTTCGTGCTCCTCACGACCCTCGGCGTGGCGCTCGCGATCGACTTCCACCGACCGACGCTCGCCCGGGCTGGCCTCTCGCACTGGAACGTCAAGCTCGCCCACCTCACGCTGGGCGTCTTCGGGGCCGTCGTGCTCACCGTGCTGGGAGCGCTGTACCAACTGGGGACGATGTTCACGCAGACGTCGCTGCACGGCGTCGACCACCACCTCGCGACCGCCGAGGAGGCGCTCGTTCCGGCGGGCGTCCTCGCCCTCGCGACCGGTCGGCTCGTCGACGTCGCACCGATCGCCGCCGCGGGCGGCCTGGCCGTCGTGATCGGTGT
>JBKGZP010000031.1:0-19493 GCA_046543335.1 Halobacteriales archaeon | reverse complement strand
GAGCTGGTCGACGCCGGCCTCGGGGAGACCGCCGCCCGCCGCCTCGCCGAGACGCTCGCCGAGGCGTCGGACGAGCTCGGGGTGCTTCGCTCGGTCGACCGGCCGGCCCTCGAGGCGGCGGTCGACGAGCTGACCGCGGTGCTCGACGCGACCGAGGACTTCGGTGTCAGGCGGTACTGCACGCTCTCGCTGTCGACCGCCCGGGGGCTCGATTACTACACGGGGGTCGTGTTCGAGTGCTTCGACACGCAGGGCGACATCGGCCGGGCCATCTTCGGCGGCGGGCGCTACGACGAGCTGATCGAGCGCATGGGCGGCCCGGCGATGCCCGCGGTGGGGGTGGCGCCGGGCCTGGCGCCGCTCAGCCTCATGCTGGACCGCGCCGGCGTCTGGCCCTCCGGCGCGCCATCGGTGGACTACTTCGTGCTCCACGTCGGGGAGACGCGCGCCGTCGCGGCGGCGATCGCGCGGACGCTTCGCGGTCGGGGCAACCGGGTCGCCTTCGACGTCGCCGGGCGCAGCTTCGGCGGCCAGCTCGAGTACGCCGACGCCGTCGGCGCCGACACGACGGTCATCGTCGGCGAGCGCGACCTGGCGGACGACGTGGTGACCGTCAAGGACATGGCATCCGGCGAGCAGGAGCGACGGCCCGTGGTCGAGTTCCTGGACGGCTGATCTCCGGACCATGGCCGGTGGGACGGTCCCTCGCGAACCGACGGCCTACCGCCTGGCCTACGACGGCCGGGGCTACCATGGCTTTCAGCGCCAGTCGGACGTCCCCACGGTGGAGGGTGCCCTCTTCGACGCCCTCCGGTCCCTCGAGGTGCTCCCCGAGGACGCGACGGCCCCACCGGATTACGCCGCCGCCGGCCGGACCGACGCGGGCGTCTCGGCGGTGGCGCAGACCGTCGCGTTCGAGGCGCCCCGGTGGCTGACGCCGGTGGTCCTCTCCCACGCGTTGCCTCCCGACGTCGCCGCCTGGGCACGGGCTCGGGTCCCGACGTCGTTTCACGCGACGCACGACGCCGTCGGTCGCCACTACCGGTACCACCTGCCCGCCGCGGGGCTCGACGAGGCCCGACTCCGGTTCGCCTGCGACGCCCTCTCGGGCGCGCACGACGTCCGGAACCTCGCCGCCGTCGACGGAGCCGAGCCCCGACGGACGCGCATCGCGGTCCGGCGGGCGGGGGACTGGTTCGAGCTGGACTTCCGGGGGCGGGGCTTCGCCCGCCAGCAGGTCCGACGCACCGTCGGGGCGGTGCGAGCGGTCGCCGCCGGTGAGGCGCCTCGCGCTCGCCTGGGGCGCCTCCTCGAGGCGACGGCCATCCCGGGCCACCTCGCGCCGGCGGTGGCGCCGGCCGAACCGCTCGTGCTCGTCGACGTCCGGTACCACGGCCTCGACTTCGACGTCGACGCCGAGGCGACGACGCACGCCCGGGAGGCGATGGCGATGGCCCGCGAGGCGGCGCTGACGCGAGCGCGCGTCCTCGACGACCTCGGAGCCGGCGTCGGTGCCGGGCGATCGCGGAACCGTGGTCCGGATTCGTGACGGCTATACGCGGTCGACGACTGGCTTCGCCCCATGAGCGCGGTCCCTGACCGTTCCGAGATCGACGAGGCGTACACCTGGGACCTCGAGGCCATCTTCGAGGACGACGACGCCTGGGAGGCCGAGTTCGAGGCCGTCAGCGCGCTCGCCGACGAGATGGCCGAGTTCGAGGGTCGCGTGGGCGAGTCGGGCGAGACCCTGCTCGCCGCCCTCGAGCGCCGCGACGAGCTGTTCAGGCGGCTGTCGACCCTCGTCTCGTACTCGCGCATGCGCCGCGACGAGGACACCCGCCGCGACCACTACCAGGGCCTGACCGCCCGCGCGAACGCGCTGGCCTCGCGAGCCGGCGGATCGGCCAGCTTCCTCGAGCCAGAGATCCAGGCCCTCGACCCGGATCGCCTCGTCGCCTGGCTCGACGAGGTCGAGGGGCTCGAGCCGTACGCGCACTTCCTCGACGATGTCGTCCGAAGGCGTCCCCACACCCGGTCGGCCGAGGTGGAGGAGCTGCTCGCGGACCTCTCGAACGTCCTCGACGCGCCGGGCGACATCTACACCATCTTCCACAACGCGGACCTGGCGTTCCCCGACGTCGATGACCCCTCGGGCGAGCCAGTCGAGCTGACCCAGAACACCTTCGTCACCCTCCTCAAGCGCCCCGACCGCGACTTTCGCCGACGGGTCTACGAGACCTACTACGACCGCTGGGGGGAGTACCGCAACACCGTGGCGACGGCCTACCGCAACGTCCTCGAGCGCGAGGCCGCCCTCGCTGAGGCGCGCGACTTCGAGGACGCCCGCGAGATGCACCTCTTCGACCCGAACGTCCCCACGGCCGTGTACGACCGCCTCGTCGACACCGTCGCCGACAACCTCGACCCGCTCCACCGCCACGTCGAGCTGAAACGCCGCGTCCTCGGGGTCGACGAGCTCCGGATGTGGGACCTCTACGTGCCGCTGTCGACCGGGGCGGATCCGGAGGTCCCCTACGAGGACGCCGTCTCGTACGTCGTCGAGGCCCTCGGCGCCCTCGGCGACGCGTATCGGGATCGGGTCGCCGCCGGCATCGAGTCGCGGTGGGTCGACGTCTACGAGAACCGCGGCAAGCGCGGCGGCGCCTACTCCGGCGGCACGTACGACACCCAGCCGTACATCCTGATGAACTACCAGGACGACGTCGAGTCGATGTACACGCTCGCGCACGAGCTCGGCCACTCGCTGCACTCGGAGTACACGAGCGAGCGCCAGCCCTACGTGTACGCCGACTACTCGCTGTTCCTCGCCGAGGTGGCGAGCACGGTCAACGAGGTGTTGCTCACCAACCACCTGCTCGAGACGGTCGACGACCCGTCGCTTCGCCTGCGCGTGCTCGACGCGTCGCTCGAGCGCTTCCGGACGGTGCTGTACCGCCAGACGCTGTTCGCCGACTTCGAGCGCCGCGTGCACGACCTCGCGACGGCGGGCGAGGCGGTCACCGCCGACCGCCTCGACGGGACCTTCCGCGGGCGCAAGGCGGCGTACTACGAGCCGGCGGCACTCGACGACCGCATCGACCGCGAGTGGATGCGCATCCCCCACTTCTACCGACCGTTCTACGTCTTCCAGTACAGCACCGGCATCAGCGCGGCCGTCGCCATCGCGACGGACGTCATCGAGCGCGGCGAGCCCGCCGCCCGCCGGTACCGCGACTTCCTCGGCCTCGGCTCGAGCGACTACCCCCTGGCGTTGCTTCGCACCGCCGGGGTCGACATGGCCACCGCGGCCCCGATCGAGTCGGCGATCGACGTCTACCGCCAGCGCCTCGACCAGTTCGAGGCGGCCCGGGCCGACGCCGGCGCCTGATGGGCGGACCCAAAGGCACTTCTATACCTCAATTCGTAGAACTCGACCGATGTCGCATAGCCCGTCCATCCCCGACCGCCCCCAGCTCAACCTGGACCCAGACATGTCCTCCCGGGAGCGCCTGGAGGCCATGGTCGAGCACTACCGTGAGCTGGTGCGGATCAACCAGCAGCTGAGCACGGAACTCAACCGGGCGGTCGATCGACGGGTGAACCTGCAGGACGAGGTGGACCGGCTGCAGCGCGAGAACGACGCGCTGAAGACGTCGGCGCTGTACGTCGCCACGGTCGAGGAGGTCTGGTCGGACGACCGCGAGGGGCTGTTGCGCCAGCACGGAAACAACCAGGAGATTCTGACCGGGCTGTCGGCCGAGCAGGCCGACGCCCTCGAGCCGGGCGACCGCGTCGCCGTCAACGACTCTTTCACCGTCCAGCATGCCCTCGACACGGAGACCGACGCTCGGGCGCAGGCGATGGCGATCGACCGCTCGCCGGACGTTACCTACGCGGACATCGGCGGCATGATCGACCAGATCCGCGAGGTCCGCGAGGCCGTCGAGGCGCCGCTTCGCGAGCCCGAGCGGTTCGAGGCCGTCGGCGTCGAGCCGCCGTCGGGCGTGTTGCTCCACGGCGAGCCCGGCACCGGCAAGACCCTGCTGGCGAAGGCGGTCGCCAACCAGACCGACGCGACGTTCATCAAGATGGCCGGCAGCGAGCTCGTGCGCAAGTTCATCGGCGAGGGCTCGCGCCTCGTGCGCGACCTGTTCCAGCTGGCGCGTGAGGAGGCGCCGTCGATCATCTTCATCGACGAGATCGACGCCATCGCCGCCAAGCGCACGGAGTCGAAGACCTCCGGCGACGCCGAGGTCCAGCGGACGATGATGCAGCTGCTGTCGGAGATGGACGGCTTCGACGCTCGCGGCGAGGTGAGCATCATCGGCGCGACCAACCGCTTCGACATGCTCGACCGGGCCATCCTCCGCCCGGGTCGGTTCGACCGCATCGTCGAGGTCCCCCGCCCGGACCGCGAGGGTCGCGAGGAGATCCTCCGGATCCACACCCGCGAGATGGCCCTCGCCGACGACGTCGACCTCGAGGTGCTGTCGGTCGACCTCGAGGGGTACACCGGCGCCGACATCGAGAGCCTCGTCACCGAGGCGGGCATGGCGGCGATCCGGGACGACCGCCGGGCGGTCGGGATGGCCGACCTGCGCGCCGCCCGCGAGCGCATCGAGTCGGAGGGCCCCAGCGGACCGGTCACCTCCGACGGGTGGGCGGATTACGCCTACTGATCGACGCGTCGAGACGCGTGGTCCAGATCTTCATCGCCGACGGCACCGGGACGGGTCCGACCGCCCAGGCCGCGTACGACGCCGCCCTCGCGGCGGCCGGCGTGGCCCGGTACAACCTCGTCACGCTCTCGTCGGTCGTCCCCGCGGACGCGAGCGTCGAGGTCGTCGAGCGCGTGCCCGACCGCGGTGCCGTGGGCGACGTCTTGCACGTCGTCCAAGCGAAGGTGCTGGCACGCGAGCCGGCGACCGCCGTGGCGGGGCTGGCCTGGGCCCGCTCGTCCGGCGGCGAGGGCATCTTCTACGAGGCGAGCGACGCCGGAGAGGCGGCGTCGGCGAGGACCCTCGTCGACGAGCTCGAGACGGGCCTCGAGCACGGGGTCGCCTTGCGGTCGTGGACGCCGGTCACGCGCGACCGCCACATCGTCGAGCGAGGGGCGCCCGCGTCGGGCGTCGTCGCCGCGGTCGTCGTCGCGGCCGTCGGCGAGGCCCGCGCGCCGTGGTAATCCGTGGCGAATCACTTTTCCCTCGCGACGGGGTAGTACCGCCGGTCGATGCACGGCAACCGGGTCCCCAGCCGACCGTCCGAGGCGTCCCCCGAGCAGCTTCGCACGCTGCAGCGGGCCGCCGACGAGCTGGCGGCGGCGGTGCGGGTCCAGCTGACGGAGGCCTTCTCGATCGACGCCGACGTCGTGGCGACGCCGGGCGGCCCCCACGGTGCCGTCTCGGTGCACCCGCCGGAGGCGCCCCCCGTCTCGGCCGGCCTCGCCGTCGAGGAGGCCGAAGGATTGACGGCCGACCGCCGGCGGGAGCTGGCCGCAGCGCTGGTCGTCGAGGCGGTCGGACGGGCCCGTTCGGCGGTGGGCGATCGGTTGGTCCCCGCCGCCCAGTGACCGATCAGCGCCCCCAGAAGGGATCCTCGGACCGGACCCGCTCGAGGTAGTCCTCGAGGACGCGCCGCTCGTGATCGGGCAGCTCGTCGATCAGCTCGAGCTCCAGGATCTTCGCGTGCTTCTCGGGGAGCTCCGTCCAAAGTTCGTCGCCCTCGTCGAGGCCGCGGCCGATGGTCGGGCCGGCGATGGCGACGCTCACCCGGTCGCCCCGCTCGGCGCGGTCGATGTCCTCGCCCTCGTGCTGGATGCCCTTGACCACGCCCACCCGATCGGGCGTCCCGTCGCCGCGAAACCGCGCGACGGGGACGTTGTTGTGCAACGTGCCGCCGAGGACCTCGACGCCCACCACGGCGGGGTCGCTGCTCCGAAAGACGTGGTCGGGCAGCAACCGGAAGTGACACGGGCGGACGATCTGCTCGAGGATGGCCTCGCGCTGTGACTCCTCGAGCTCGACGAGGTGGTCCTCGTACGACTCGACGAGGCGGTAGATGACGTCGTCTCGAAACACCTCGACGGACGCTTCGGCCAGCAACGCCTCGGCCTCGGGGAGCACCCCCACGTTGAAGCCGGCGATCACCCGGTGCTCGGGGGCCTCCGCCGTCGTCGCGAGCCGGACGTCCCGCGCCGAGATGTCGCCAACCCCCGCGCGCATGATGGGGACCTCGAGCTCGTCGGTCAAGGTGTGGGCCGCCGCCTCGAGGCTGCCGAGCGTGTCCGCCTTGAGGACGATGCCGTCGTCCTCCGTCCGGACCTCGATCTCCGCCAGCGCCGACTCGACCTCCGCGACGACCTCCTCGACCGATCCGGCGCCGACGACCGCCACCGGGGCGCCCGCCATGGCGCCGTCGAGGTCCGGCGCGGCGATCTTGACCCCGGCGGCCGCCTCGACGCGATCGACCTGCTCGAACTGTCGGCCGGTGCGGATCTCCTCGAGGGGCTTGGGGACGAGCAGCGCGCGAACGGTCGTCACGATGGGGCGATCGACACCGCCGACGACGATCCGGTCGTCGACCGCGATCGATCCGTCGGAGACGATGGCGTCGAGCGTCGTCCCGAGGCCGCGCTCCTCCTTGACCTCGAGGACCGTCCCCCGCCCGGGTCGGTTCACGTCGACCGCCATGTCCTCGCGGAGGTAGCGCTGGGCGAGGCCCATCATCACCGCCAACAGGTCGGCCACGCCCTCGCCGGTCACGGCGCTGGTCGGCACGATGCCGACCGTCTGGCGGAAGTCCTGCACGCGCCAGTAGAGGTCCGAGGGGAAGCCCTGCTCGTTGAGGGCGCCGACGATCTCGTACAGTCGCTCGTCGAGGCGCTGGCGGACCGACGCCGGCTGGTTCTCGTAGGTCTCGCGCATCGGCGCCCCCTCCGTGGCCGTCCACCCCGGGATCGTGTCCACCTTGTTCGCGGCGACGACGAACGGCGTCTCCGACCGCGCGAGGATCGAGACGGCCTCCTCGGTCTGGGGCTGGAAGCCGTCGCCGACGTCGACGACCAGCACCGCGAGGTCGGCGAGCGCGCCGCCGCGGGATCGGAGCGTGCTGAAGGCGTGGTGGCCGGGCGTGTCGATGAACAACAGCCCGGGCAGGTCGAAGTCGTCCGGGTCGACCAGCGCGCCGGCCAGCTCGGAGACCACCGAGAGCGGGACTGCCGTCGCGCCGATGTGCTGGGTGATCGCTCCGGCCTCGCGCTCGGTCACCGCCGAGCCACGGATGCGGTCAAGCAGCGTCGTCTTGCCGTGGTCAACGTGGCCGAGGACCGCCGCTATCGGCGTGCGAAGCGAGCTGCCGGTGCGGTCGCCCGGGTGCTCCAGGGCCATGGACGCGTGCCGAGAACCTCCTACGTGGAGGTCCGGTCAGCCGAACAAAGGCGTATCGTTTCACTACCTCCCGGGCCCGTTCGAAAGAAAGGTTAACAACCACGCCCCCGGAAGGGCCCGGATATGACCGGCATTCTGGCCAAGAACCTCTCCGGGATGGAAGTCATGGGTTCCGATGGCGTCGAGCTCGGCATGCTGTACAACGTGACGATGGACCTCCGGACCGGCCAGCTGCACGACATCATCGTCGACCCGAACGAGGAGGTCAACGTCTCGTCGCTCGAGTACGAGACGGACGAGGAGGGCCGCCTGCAGGTTCCGGTGGCCCAGGTGCAGGCGGTGAAGGACTACATCGTCGTCGGCCAGTAGATGTACGTCCTCGACGCGTCGGCGTTCATCCACGAGGTCGACCTCCCGGAGCCGCGCGCGACGGTTCCCGAGGTGCGCGCGGAGCTCGAGGGCGAGAGCGCCTACCGCTACGACGCCTACGAGGGCGCCGGGATGCACGTCCACATCCCCGAGGAGGGGACCATCGAGCGGATCCGTCGCGCCGCCGGTGACCGGGGCGACCGCGGCACCCTGTCCGAGACCGACGTGCGCCTGCTCGCGGCCGCGTTCGAGCTCGAGGCGACCATCGTGACGGACGACTACGCCGTCCAGAACACGGCCCGGGCGCTCGACATCAACGTCGAGCCCATCGCCCGCGACGGCATCGAGGAGGCGCGCGACTGGCGCTTTCAGTGCGCCGGCTGCGGCCGGGAGTTCGACGAGGAGCACGACCGCTGCCCGATCTGCGGCAGCGCGCTCTCGCGCAAGCGGCCGACGAACCCCTGATCGACCCTCAGGGGAGGCCCAGGATCCACCCCGCCCCCGAGTCGGCGGTCAGCTCGACGTACAGCGAGGCGAACAGCACGGCGTTGTAGATGCCGTGGATGACCGCGGGGACGACCACGTTCCCCGTCCGGGCGTAGATCGCACCCAGCAGGAGCGACAGGAGGGTGATGATGGCGAGGACGCCCGCCGTGTCGGCCGAGGCGCCGTAGGCGAGGAAGTGCGCGAGGCCGAAGATGACGCTCGCGACGACGATGGCCCCCATCGTTGTGAACCGGTCGTACAGTGACTTCTGGACGATGTTGCGAAACAGCAGCTCCTCGCCGGGGCCGATGACGAGCAGCGAGGCCGGGATGAGGACCAACAGCACGTCGGGGTTGCCCTCGGCCACCTCGACCACCCCGTGTTCCGGCTGGGGGACGTCCAGGAGGGTCAGCGCCTCCCCCGCGGCGATCAGGATGGCCAGCAGGCCGATCGCACCGGCGACGACCCAGCCGACCTCGCGAAGCGACGGCCAGCGCACGTCGAGGAACCCCCAGTCGCGGTCCGTGTAGGCGAGATAGATGCCCGCGACGGTGGCCGTCCCGAGGCCGAGCGACACCTGCGAGACGACGATGAGCTGGATCTCGGAGGGTTCGCCGGCCGCCAGGAGGTACGCGACGATCGCGAGGAGGTTCGCCCAGATGAAGATCATGGCGAGGCCGCCGAACCCGAGCAGGGCCGCCACGCCGGCCCCGATCGACTTGCGCCTCGCGGCTGGTGGGTCGACGTCGAGCCAGTCGCCGATGGCGGCGACCACGGCGAGGCTGCCGCCGACGAGCGTCGCCAGGGCGCCCCAGAGGTCGGCCGATCCCTCGACGAGGTACGCCCAGTAGCCGAAGGCGCCGGTCCCGATGCCGACGACGCCGACGACGCCGAGGAGCAGGGCCGTCGCCCGCGGGCCGCCCACCTGGCGTGCCAGGCCGAGGACGACGAGGGCGACGCCGAGGCCGACGGGGAGGGAGGCCGCCCCCGACACGACAGGGATCACCCCGGGCCAGGCGCCCAGGCCGGCCGCGACCGCCAGCACGCCCCCGAGAAGAGCGAGCGGGGGCGCGTAGCTCGCGCGCATACTGAAAGCGGGCGTGACGGTCACACTTGAGCCCGTCGTTACCGGGATATCCGGAACCCGCCCGCCTCGCGAAGCCGGCGCGTGCGATCCGTCTCGCGATCGGCGAGGGCGTCGCGGACGGCCTGCTTGCCCCATTCGACGGCCGGCTGGTCGAACGGGTCGATCCCGGCGAGCTCTGCGTACATGATGCACGCCGCCTCGAGGTCGACGAAGAGCCCGCCCAGCGCCTCGGCGTCGAGGCGCTCGAGCTCGAGTCCCACCGTCGGTCGCCTTGCGGCCGCCAGACTGGCCTCGGCGCCTCGGCGCTCGAGCTCGAGGAGTTCGCCGAGGCCAACGCGGCCGAGGTCGTCGTCCCCGGGGACCGACAGGTCGTCGGTCGGCGGTACCGCGAGCGTGGACACCACGAGGTCGCGCCGGCCGTCGCGCCAGCGCTGGAGCTGAGAGTGGTGGTCGGCCACGCCGCGGCCTGGAATCGGCGTCTGGCCCAGGCCGTCCTTGCCGAGGCTCTCGGCCCAGAGCTGGGCGTACCAGTGTGCGACGCCGGCGAGCGCCTCGCGGTAGACCACGAACGCCGACTGCGTCGCGCCCCGCGCGGCCAGCGCGGCCATGGTCGCCCCGTAGGCGTACCCGGGCACGTCGAAGAGCGACCCCTCGAGGGCGGCCGCCGCGCGCCGGCCACCGGCGAGCAGCCCCTCGATGTCGACGCCGAGCGCGGCCGCGCTCGGCAGCGCCATGCTCGACAGCACGGAGTACCGCCCCGGTACGCCTCGAGGTGGGTCGAGACGTGGCACGCCGGCGTCGGCGACCGCCTCGCCCAGCGGCCCGTCCGCGGTCGTCGTGGCCACGGTGCGCGCGGTCCAGTCGACGCCGGCGTCGGCCATGGCCTCGCGGACGAGGCGAAACAGCGCTCGCGTCTCGACCGTGGCACCCGAGCGCGAGACGACGTGCACGAGCGCCCGCTCCAGGTCGACGGCCTCGAGCCGACGGCGGACGTACGCGGGGTCGATCGAGTCGAGAACGAGCCAGTCGGCTGACGGCGCGAGTGCGCCGGCGACGGCGCGCGCACCGAGCGCGGAGCCGCCCATGCCGACGACGACGACCGGGTCGCCGACCCGGTGGTCGCCGACGGCCGCCCGGATCGAGCCGGGGTCGACCCGCTCGCCCAGGCCGAGGGCGGCGTAGCCGAATCGCTCCTCGTCGACCCCCGCGAGGATTCGATCGTGGGCCTCGGCGACGGCTCGATCGAGGCGCTCGAGCGAGGACTCGCGCACCCCCGGGATGGCGTCCGGCGCGAGGGCGTGGCCGAGGTCGACGTCCATGCGGGCAACCCCCTCGTCCCGGCCGTTTAACCGTTCCGTACCGCGTGGCTTAACCGCGCCCCGGCTCGAACCCCCGACGATGGCGCGACCACGTGGCAGCGCGGTCCTGGCGGCCGTTCGAAGCTGCCTCCGGGCCGACCGGTCCTGGCTGTTGCGGCTGTACGCTCCCGTCGGCCTGCTCGTCGCACTCTTCGCCGTGATCCTCGTCGTCCTCGCGCTGCCGACGTGGGTGGCGGAGGTGCACCCCGGATCGGCCACCATGATGCTCGGCCCCGGCCTGCTCGTCATCGGCGGTCTCGCGGTCGCCGCCGGCTCGATGGCCCCCGTGATCGCCGCCGCGAACCGGCTGCCGGAGGCGAACGCCGCGCTCGAGCGCGGCTACGGTGCCCTCGGGATGGCCTTCCTGCTCGGCACGTACGTTGGCCTGATCATCTCGACACCCCCGGCGTACCGGAGTGACCTTGGCGGCCCCCTCGGCGTCGTCGTCGACTGGCTGTACGGGCTCGACCCGCTCCTGGGCGTCGTGCCCCCCGCCGCCGCCGTCTCGGCGCTCGTGGCGTACGACCGCTTGGTCGTCGCCTAGACGTTCGGCCCGGCGGCACTCTGGACCTGCCATCCGCCGGGGAGGTTGCACGCCTCGCGCTCCGTGTACTCGATCGCCGTGTCCTCGTCCACGCGAGCGCCGCCCTCGACGGATTCGATCACCAGGGGGACGTCGAGGCTGCTGCCGCAACAGCCGACCCCGACGAACTCGTCGAACTGCTGGCCACGATCGACCTCGCCCAGCGTCTTGCGGAGGTACGCCCTGAAATGCGGCGTCTGGATCTGGTGGCGGCCCCATCCCGAGAGGTCGGCCGGGTAGCTGATCACGACCCGCATCGCGCGGCCTCGGTCGCTCATCGGACGCGAGTATGGACGCCACCGAGATAACGCTTCGTCCACCTCGGCTGGTACATAAGAAGGCTTAACCCGGGACCACCCACTACCGGGCCGTAATGATCAGCTTCGACGTACCGGAGCCGGATTACGACCGGTACTCGAATCGGCAACTGGCCGCCGTGCCGCTGGCCGTTCTCCTCGTCGCCCTCCTCGTCATCGGTGCCACCTGGGCGTTGACCGGCGCTCCCGCATCACTGGGCATCGAGCTCAGCGGTGGTACCGAGCTCACGGTGCAAACCACCGACGACCGGGCCGATATCCAGACCGCGTTCGACGAGGACGTCGAATCCGTTCAGCAGATCCAGGGCGAGACGGACCAGTACATCCTGACGTTCGAGACCATTGACGAGGAGGGCCTCAGCGACCAGGCCGAGGCCAACCTGGAGTCGCCGACTCCCGACGATCCGGTCGTCCTCTCGAGCCGGGAGTTCAGCGCCTCCTTCGCCGCCGAGCAACAACAGATGGCGCTGTACGCCGTCGCGGTGGGCTTTCTCGGCATGGGCTTGATCGTCTTCCTCCTCTTTCGAACGTTCATCCCGTCCATCGCCATCATCGTTTCGGCGTTCTCAGACATCATGATCCCGCTGGCAGCGATGAACCTCCTCGGCATCTCGCTCTCGCTCGGCACCGTCGCCGCGCTCTTGATGCTCATCGGCTACAGCGTCGACTCCGACATCCTGCTCAACAATCACATCCTCAGGCGTGGCGGGGAGTTCTACGAGAGCACCTACCGGGCGATGCAGACCGGGGTCACGATGACGGTGACGTCGATGAGCGCGATGTTCGTCATGTTCGTCGTGGCGTTCGTCTTCGGCATCGAGATCCTCTCGAACATCGGCCTCATCCTCTTCATCGGGTTGGCGGCGGACCTGTTGAACACGTACTCGCTCAACCTGAGCCTACTGCGATGGTACAGCTTTCGGGGGGTGAGCTGAGATGGCCTCGCTCGCGAACCGGGCGTACGAGTTGCTTCGGGGAAACTGGCGCGTCGCGTTACTGGTCGTCCTCGTCCTGCTTGCCACGTACTTCCTGTTCGTCCCCGGGGCGACGATCGGCGACCCAGGGACCGATGACGCGGGGCTCACCAACATTCGCTTCGGCATCGACCTCGCCGGCGGCGCGCGGGTGACCGCGCCGGTACACGGGTTGACCGCGGAGGGGGTGGGCCTCGAGACGACCGAGGACGCCGCGGCCCTTGAGCAGGAGGTGGCTGACGCGCTCGGCGTCGAGCAGGTCGCCATCCGCGCCCGACTCGAGGGCGACACGGTCGAGGTCTACGACCCCGACGTGAACCGGTCGGCCTTCGCCACCGCCCTCGCGGACGCCGGGTACGACCCCGAGACGCTCACCATCCGCGACGGCGTGGCCGAGCCCACGCGCAGCACGATGGTCGACGTGCTGACCGAGCGCATCGACGCCGCCGGCTTCTCCGGTAGCACGGTCCGCACCGAGACGGCCGCCAGCGGGGAGAACTTCATCGTCGTCGAATCGCCCGGGCGCGACCTCGACGAGTTGCGCGAGGTCATCAGCGACCGCGGCGTCGTCGAGCTCACCGTCCACCACCCGACGGAGGACGGGTACGAGGAAACGGTGGCGCTCCATCGCGAGGACATCGGCCAGATCGGGACCGTCGAGTTCAACGAGGACCGCCAGCGCTACGAGACGCCCATCACGGTCGCCTCCGGCAGCGTCGACGGGTTCGTCGGCCTCATGCAGGAGACCGGCTTCGATGAACCAGGCGGGTGGGGCGCGTGCGAGTACCCGACCGAGTTCGGCGAGGAGGGCCCCCCGCAGGAGCGACCGGAGGAGGGCTGGGGCCACTGCTTACTCATCGTCCAGGACGATCAGATCCTCAACGGCTACGGCGTCGACGGCGGCCTCGGGGAGCAGTTCGCCGGGTCGGATCCCCAGTTCAGGGCGGACCCGACGTTCGTCATCTCGGTGCCCGACGCGAGCGAGGCCGAGCAGGTGCGCATCAACCTCCAGGAGGGGGCGCTGCCGGCCCAGCCGAACCTCGAGGACGCGACGACGTTCATGATGACGCCGGTGCTGGCGGAGCAGTTCCTGGATTACTCGCTGCTGACGGGCTTGCTGGCGGTCCTGGCGGTGGTCCTGACCGTGTTCTTCCGCTACGGCGACCCGCGGATCGCGGTTCCGATGTCGGTGACCGCGCTCGCGGAGGTCTACCTCCTGCTCGGTTTCGCGGGGGCGATCGGGATGGCGCTGAACCTCGCGCACGTCGCCGGCTTCATCGCCGTCGTCGGGACGGGCGTCGACGACCTGATCATCATCGCGGACGAGGTTCTTGGCGAGACCGACGTCCGTTCGCGGCGGGTCTTCGACAGCCGCTTTCGCAAGGCGTTCTGGGTGATCGGTGCGGCGGCCGCGACGACGATCATCGCGATGAGCCCGCTCATCGTGATGCGCCTCGGCGACCTGTTCGGCTTCGCCGTGGTGACGATCCTCGGCGTCCTCCTCGGCGTGTTCATCACGCGCCCGGCGTACGGCAACATCCTCCGCCTGCTCAAGACGGACACGTAGGGCTCAGTCGCCGGTTGCCGTGTCGACGAAGCCGTCGAGCGACGACTGCTCGGCCGCGGCGAGCACGTCGCGGCTCGTCTGCCAGCACCGCCGCGCACACGCCGGCAGCTCGCCCGTCGCCTCGACGTGCGCGGCGAGGAACGCGCGCGTCGTCGGGTCGGCGGGATAGCCCGAGCCGACGTCGCCGTAGCGCTCGCCGAGGCGCTCGACGTGGCGCTCGCGGTGCTCCTTGGCGATCACGCTGGCGGCGGAGACGATCGGTTCGGTCGCGTCCGCCCGGACGGCGGCGGTCACCGGTCCGGTGACGTCGAGGTGGCGCTCGACGCGGTCGGCGAAGCGGCCGGCGTCGGCCTCGCCGGCGTCAAGCGTGACCCGCCAGCCCGGGCGGTCGAGGCGGTCGATGGCCTCGGCGAAGGCGCGCACGACCAGCCCGAGGAGGTCGCCCGCCTCGGCGTCGATGGTGTCGGCGGAGACCTCGACGACGGCCGTCGACACCCGGGGATCCGCCGACAGGCGGTCGGCGAGGTCGCGACGACGCGCCGGCGCGAGCGTCTTCGAGTCGGCGACGTCGTCCGGGACGATGGCGGGATCGGGCACGCCGACGGCGGCGACGAACATCGAGCCGATGACCGGACCGCGGCCGGCCTCGTCGACCCCGATGCGCCCGCCCATGGGGGCGCCTCCGCGCGCCACCCGATAAAGCGATGGGGTCGCTCAGTCGGCCGACTCGGTGGTCGGGTCGTGACGGTCGAACCAGTCGGCGATCGTCTCGAGGCGGTGGATGGCCCGTTCGGGCTCGCCCACGTCGTGGTGCTCGTTGGGGTAGATGACGAGCTTCGCCGGGACGTCCTGCTTGCGGATGCTCACGTAGAGCTGCTCTGCCTGGGTCGGCGGACAGCGCCAGTCCTCGCCACCGGCGGTGACGAGCGTCGGCGTCTCGACCTCGCCGACGTCGACGATGGCGGAGGCGGCATCGTACGCCCCGGGGTCCTCCCACGGCAGGCCGAACTCCGCGCTCATCCAGGCCTGGGAGTCGCTGGTACCGAACTCCGCGCGCAGGTCGTAGATGCCGTGCTCGGGCGCGGCCGCGGCGAACCGGTCGGTTCGCGTGATGAGGTAGCCCGTCAGGATGCCGCCGTAGGACAGCCCCGTCGCGAACAGCCGGTCGGTGTCGGCGACGCCACGCTCGACGAGGTCGTCGGTGACCGCCAGGACGTCCTCGACCTCGGCGGTGTTCCACCGACCGTGCAGGACCTCGGCGAAGTCGGCGCCGTAGGAGGTCGACCCGCGGTAGTTCGGCTTGCACACGAGGTAGCCCCGGCTGGTGAAGTAGGCGTGGTCGAAGGCGAACTCGGGGTCGTCGTACGACATCGGCCCGCCGTGGGTCCAGACGATGGTCGGGTGCGGCCGGGGATCGTCGGGGTCGAACGAGTCCGGGTAGTACAGCAGCGACTCGACGGTGACCCCCTCGTGGACCGTCTCGTGGCGTGCGACGTTCGGCATGGGGTGGTCCTCGAAGAACGCGGCGTTCAACGCCGTGAGGCGTCGACCGATCGCGTCGCCGTCGAGGTCGGCCACGTCGAGCGCGAAGAGGTCGTGACCCTCGGCGGGGTGGGTCCGCGAGAAGGCGACCGTGTCGTCGGCGACGTCGAAGACGCGCAGCGAGCTGTCGGCGTCGACGCCCGCGTCGAGGGCCTCCGGCTCGCCGTCGACGGGCAGGCGGTACCACCGCGTCCAGCCCGCGTCGCCGAAGCCGGCGAGCAGCGTCTCGTCGTCGAGGAAGGCGGGGAAGCCGAACCACGAGACGGTCGCCTCGAGCCCCTCGGTGAGAGTGACCACCTCGCCATCCGCCGCCACGAAGACGTCCGTGGGGGCGTACCAGTTCGCGGCCGGGCGGCCGACGAAGGCGAGGCGTCGACCGTCGGGCGACCACCGGGGGGCGTTGGTTGTGTACCCGAGGTCAGTGAGTCGGTCGACGGCGCCGGTCGTGGCGTCGACGGTGAAGACGTCGGTGACGGGCGAGTCGTCGGGGCGGTCCTCCCGGGAGGTCAGGAAGGCGATCGACTCGCCGTCGGGCTGCCACCGCGGCTGGTGGCCGCCGATGGCCTCGTACGCCCCTCGCCCGGCGGTTCCGTCGAGGCGGGTGACCTCGTCGGTCCCCAGGTCGACGACGAACAGGTAGCTGGTGACGTGGTCGGTGAAGCCGATGCCGTCGGCCTTGTGCTGGAGGCGCTCGAGCTCGATCGGGCCGTCGTCCTCCCGCCGCTCGAGGTACTCCGCCTGCGCCTCCGTCGGGTCGCGGGCGGAGATGACCAGTCGCTCGCCCGCCGGACCCCAGTCGAACGCCCGGACGCCGTGCTCGCGGTCGGTGAGCTGACGGGCGTCACCGCCGCGCTCGAGGTCGAACAGCCAGACCTGCGTCTCCGGGTCCACCTCCTCGGCGTCCTCCTCGTCCCCGTCGGCCGCCCCCTCGACGGCGCGCTCGCGATCCGCCTCGCGGCTGGCGAGAAAGCCGATGGCGCCGCCGTCGGGACGCCACCGTGGGGCGCTGGCGTCGGCGAGGCGCGACAGGCGGTGCACCTCGCCCGCGCCGTCGGTCGGAACGGTCATCAGGGTCGCGTAGCGCTCGTCCTCGGTGGCGTCGTACTCGGCGGCGACGACCGCCGCGCGCTCGCCGTCGGGTGCGATGGCCACCTCGGTGATCGTCGTCAGCTCGCGGAGGGCCGCCGCGGGGATGGGCGCTGCCATGGCTCCGAGCCACCGACGAGGTGGCTTGAGCGTTCCGGCTGCGTCGCGGTCACGGGGCGTCGAGGAGGTGCGCGTCGTCGGCGAATCGCTCCGCACCCTCGGCCTCGACGGCGACGACGTCGAGGGCCTCGACGTCGACCCCGACGCCGAGCAGGCCGGCCAGGCTCGGCTCGGTGCGACCCTCGTCGCCGTGCGCCAGCTCCTTGACGTACAGCCCCCCGGCTCCGTGGATCCGGACTCTGGCGCGGTCGCCGTCGTGTTCGACGACCCCGGCGTCGTAGACGGAGCGCTCGCGGACCAGATCGGCGCGCCGGTGGTCGACGCGTCGGGGGGTGCGCTGCTCGAGCGTCGCGCCCGACAGCGCCTCGAGCGACGCGTCGAGGTCGTCGGCGTCGACCGCCTCCGAGAAGGTGACGTCGAGCTCGTAGGTCTTGCTCGCGTCGAGCTCCTTGACGCGCTCGACCATCGTGTACCGCGCGTGGCGGAGTCCCTCGACCTCGACGGCGCCGTCGGCCGCCTCGTTGATCGTGCGTTCGAGCGCCTCGAGATTGGGCCGTCGCCGCCGCGGCGAATCGACCTCGACCACGAAGGGGCGGCCCGTCCCGAGCATCCGCGCGTCGACGTCCTCCCGACCCGCGCCGTGGAAGGCGGTGTCCTCGCCGTCCATCGCCTCGCGGATGTGGGGGGCGACGAGCTGCTCGACGCTGCGGTCGTACCGGTAGCCGCTCCCCCCGCACTCCTGGCAGGGGTCGTCGCCGAGACGACCGCTGCCGTCGCAGGCGGAACACGGCCAGCGGGTCTGGGGGATGCCTCGCTCGAGCTTGCGGTAGCGACCGTAGACGAACGCCGCGTTGACCGTCACCTCGACGTCGTCGGCCTCCAGGTCGAGGAGGACGAGCACGTCGGGGCGCTCGAAGTCGACCCGCGCGTCCGCCAGGCGTCCGAGCCGCTTGCCGACCTCCCGGTTGCACTCGCGCTTGAGGGGCTCGCCGGCGTCGGGATCGCCCCGGGCGTCCTCTCGCAGCAGGCGATCGTTCTCCGCGACGAACGCCGGCAGGCGGGTCCCGACCTGGTAGGTCTCGAACTCGACGTCGCCGATTGCCGCGACCGCCCGGTCGGCGAGCTCGTCGTAGCGCCGGGTGATCCCCTCGCAGACCCAACACGCGGACCCGGGGTCGTCGGGCAGCTCCTCGTCCTCGGCCAGCGCGAGCGCGACCCGCAGCGCCCGTCCGCGCGCCTCGTTGGTCAGCCCCCGGGACCGATCGGCGAGGCATCGTCCCAGGCAGGCCTCGCAGACCGGGCCGGACTCGCGGGCGGCCGCCGCGACCGCCAGGACGTCCATGTGGCGGGAGATGGCGCTGGCGCTCAAGTGGCTTCGCATCCGAATCGGAGCAGGTTTGGCCGCGACACCCGCCTAGAGCGGCCATGCGCACGTTCGTCGCGGTGGCCCACACGGCGCCGCTCGACCCGACGTTCTCCCTCGACGATCTGCCCGGCGGCGCCGGTCGGCTCGACGTCCTGTGTCGGTACGTCACCGCCGCGTTCTTGCTGTCGCACGGCATCCGCGAGGACGTCCGGGTCGTGGTCGTGATCCGCGACGAGCTCGCCATCGAGTTCCGCGGCGACGAGCTGCGCCACCTCAACCCCGACGAGCGCTCGACGGCGGCGCTGTTCCGCAAGGCGCTCGAGGTGGCCGACGACCGCGTCGTCGGCGCGTACCCGGTGGAATCGACGCCGGGCATCGCCGTCAGCCGCCGCGATCTCGCGGCCGTCCTCGACGACCTCGAGGGGACGGTCGTTCGACTGCACCACGCGGGCGAGGCGATGGGGGTGGCGGCGGTCCCCGACCGGCCCTGCTTCGTCCTCTCGGACCACCGCGACCTGACGCCGACCGAGGCGACCCTCGTCGACGGGGTCGCCGACCGCACGGTCTCGCTTGGTCCCGAGGCGCTGCACGGCAACCACGCCATCGCCGTGGCCCACAACCGGTGCGACCTCGCCGCGGCCGAATCGACCGATTCAGGGTCCCCCTCGGCATAGGGTCGCCGCCCATGGACGTCGCCGTCGTCGGGGCGGGCCTCACGGGGCTGGCCGCCCTCCAGTCGCTTCGCGATCGGGGCGTCGCCGCTCGATGCCTCGAGGCGGCCGACCGCGTCGGCGGCGTCGTCAGCTCCGCACGCCTCGACGGCGTCATCGTCGAGCACGGCCCGCAGCGCCTTCGGCTGTCCGACGCCGTATCGGCCCAGTTCGAGGCGCTCGACCTCGAGGACGACCTCCGGACGGCACCCGGCGACACCCCGATCTACGTCTACCGCGACGGTCGCCTCCGGGAGGTCCCGTTCGACGCCGCGACGGCGGTGCGAACCGACGCGCTCAGCTGGCGCGCGAAGCTGCGGCTGTTGAAGGAGCCCCTGACCGACGGCCACCGTCCGGACGAGACCGTCGCGGCGTACTTCCGTCGCAAGCTGGGCGACGAGGCGTACCGCGCGGTCATCGAGCCGCTGTTCGGCGGGCTGTACGCGTCCGACCCGGCGACGATGCCGGCGTCGATCGCGCTTCGACCGCTGCTGGCGCTGGAGGCCCGACGGGGCGGCCTCGCGCACATCGCGATCAGCCGAC
>JBKGZP010000009.1:0-52139 GCA_046543335.1 Halobacteriales archaeon | reverse complement strand
GTCCGCATCGACGGCTTCACCCGACAGAATGCCGAGGTGGGCATCGGCGAGCGGGTGACGATCCGCAAGGCCGAGCCGGAGAAGGCCGAGCGCCTCGTGCTGGCCCCGCCGGAGGACGCCAGCGTCCAGTTCGGCTCCGACGCGGCCGGCATGGTCAAGCGCCAGATCCTGAAGCGGCCGGTCGTCAAGCGCGACATCGTCCCGGTGATGTCCTCGACGAACCACCCGTTCATGCGCTCGCCAGGCCAGGCGATCCCACTGATCGCGGTCGACACCGACCCCGATGGGGTCGTCGTCATCACGGAGGACACCGAGGTCACCCTCCGCGAGGAGCCCATCACCGGCTTCGAGAAGTCCGGCAGCGGCATCACCTACGAGGACATCGGCGGCCTCTCCAACGAGATCCAGCGCGTCCGCGAGATGGTCGAACTGCCGATGAAGCACCCGCAGATCTTCAAGAAGCTGGGGATCGAGCCGCCCCGGGGCGTGCTGTTGCACGGGCCCCCGGGTACCGGCAAGACCTTGCTCGCCAAGGCGGTGGCGAACGAGACCTCGGCGAGTTTCTTCTCCATCGCGGGCCCGGAGATCATCTCCAAGTACTACGGCGAGTCGGAGCAGCAACTCCGCGAGATCTTCGAGGATGCGACCGAGGACGCCCCGAGCATCGTCTTCATCGACGAGCTCGACTCGATCGCCCCCAAGCGCGAGGACGTCACCGGCGAGGTCGAGCGCCGGGTGGTCGCCCAGCTGTTGACGATGATGGACGGCCTCGAGAGCCGGGGGCAGGTCATCGTCATCGGCGCGACCAACCGGATCGACTCGGTCGACCCCGCGTTGCGCCGCCCGGGGCGGTTCGACCGGGAGATCGAACTCGGCGTCCCCGACGAGTCGGGTCGCGGCGAGATCCTTCGCATCCACACCCGCGGCATGCCGCTGGCGGACGACATCGACCTCGAGATGCTGGCGGAGAACACCCACGGCTTCGTCGGCGCCGACATCGAGAGCCTGACGAAGGAGGCGGCGATGAAGGCCCTCCGGCGGTACCTCCCGGAGATCGACCTCGACGAGGAGGACATCCCGTCGGCGCTCCTCGACCGCATGGTCGTCAATCGCACGGACTTCCGGGCGGCGTTGAACGAGGTCGAACCCTCCGCGATGCGCGAGGTCCTGGTCGAGGTGCCGAAGGTCACCTGGGACGACGTCGGCGGGCTCCACGGGGCCAAGCAGAAGGTCCACGAGAGCGTCGAGTGGCCCCTGACGGCCCCCGAACGCTTCGACCGCATGGGGATCACCCCACCGAAGGGCGTGTTGCTCTTCGGGCCTCCCGGGACGGGCAAGACGCTCATGGCGAAGGCGGTCGCCAGCGAGACCAACGCCAACTTCATCAGCGTCCGCGGCCCCCAGCTCCTGTCGAAGTGGGTCGGCGAGAGCGAGAAGGCCATCCGCCAGACCTTCCGCAAGGCCCGGCAGGTCTCGCCGGCGATCATCTTCTTCGACGAGCTCGACAGCCTCGCGCCCGGCCGTACGCAGGACATCGGCTCGAAGGTCTCGGAGCGCGTGGTCAACCAGTTGCTGACCGAGCTCGACGGTCTCGAGGAGATGGAGGACGTCATCGTCATCGGCGCGACGAACCGTCCCGACATGATCGACCCGGCGCTCCTGCGCTCGGGGCGCTTCGACCGCCTCGTCTACATCGACGAGCCCGAGCTCGAGGACCGCGAGCAAATCCTCAAGATCCACACGGCCGACTCGCCCCTGGCGCCGGACGTGAGCCTCCGCGAGCTCGCCGAGCGCACCGAGGGCTTCGTCGGCAGCGACCTCCAGAGCATCGCTCGCGAGGCGGCCATGGAGTCGCTGCGGGAGGACGCCGAGGCGTCGACGGTCGAGATGCGCCACTTCCGCGAGGCGATGGAGCAGGTGCGCCCCACGATGACGCAGGAGCTGTCGGAGTACTACCAGCGCATGAAGGAGGAGTTCCGCGGCGGCGTACCCGAAGGGGGCGTCAGCCGGGAGCCGAGCCGCATCGGGTTCCAGTAGGCACGCGCATTCGGCGCGAACTCGCGGAAAATGGCCCAAAGCCTCGTGAATCGAGGCGAAGTGTCGTCGGGCTATATGCGCCCGAACGCCCGAGGGTTTCTCACGGAGGTCCCCACCCATGGCCCAAGCCGCCGAAACCCCCCGTCGACACCCCACCGAGGTCGCGAACGGGTCAACCGTTCGCCGCCGGATGCGGGCGGCCATCCGCGCCGTGGCGTTCTGGTCGGCCGTGGTGCTCCCCGTCTTGCACCTACCGCTGCTGGCGGCAGGCCTTCGCACCCGAGCCGAGGTCGTCGTCTTCGTCGCCCTCCTGGGACTGAACCTCCTCGCGGTCTACGTCGGTCACGGGCACCGGCCGACGGGCGTCGCGGTCCACCGCTGATCCCCCACGTCGCCTCAGGCGGACTCCTCGCCGAAAAACAGCGCGGGCTCCTCGTGGGTGAACGCGATCTCCGCCCGACGATCGAGCGGTCTGATCACCGAGTGGAGCGCTCCGCTTTCGAGCGCCGCCTCCCGGACCGCGGCGACCGACCGTTGGGCGAAGTAGATCGGGTAGAGGACCGCCGCCTCGTCCCCGGTTGACTCGAGGACGACCAGGACGACCGCCATCGAGCTCTCGACCTCGCCGAGGAGCTCGTAGCCGTCGAAGTCGACGCCGCCCTCCACGAGCTCGCGAAGCGCCTCGAACTCGTCGCCGGGGACGACGACGTCGAAGCCGAAGCGATCGTGATCGGCAGGTTCGCGGATCGCGACGTCGCCGGGGTGGAGCTCGACGACGGTCCAGCCGGCACCGCGGTAGTCCTCGGCCATCGCCGCCTGCTGCTCGATGACGTCCTCCCACCGGTTCCCGCCGGGTTGCTCGAGGCGTTCCTCGTCCATGGGCGCGACGACGGGCTCGCGGGGGAAAAGCGTTCGACTCTCCAGTCCGACGTCCCGTGGGAACAATACGCTTTTACCCGGCGAAGCGCATCGCCGCATTGTGACGTCGTTGCTGCGGATTTCCGGTTTGCAGACGCAGTTCGACACCGAACGGGGCGTCGTCAGGGCCGTCGACGACGTCGACATCGAGATCGGTGCTGGTGAGACGGTCGGCCTCGTGGGCGAGAGCGGCTCCGGCAAGAGCGTGACCGCCCTCTCCGCGATGCAGCTGATCGACTCCCCCGGTCGCATCGCCGGCGGCTCGATCGAGTTCCACGATCCCGAGACCGCCGAGGAGTTCGCCGAGCACTTCTCCGGCGCGGCCGACCGGTTCGTCGACCTGGCCGAGGGGACCATCGAGCTGACGGCGATGCCAGAGCGCGCGCTCAGGGAGGTCCGCGGCGGCCTCATGAGCATGATCTTCCAGGACCCGATGACCAGCCTGAACCCCGCGGTCACCGTGGGCGAGCAGGTCGCCGAGAGCCTCCGGCTCCACCAGTACGGCGGCCTCCGACGCGACACGTGGATCAACGGGCTCCGGGAGATCGCCCCCCGGATCCGCCGGGGGGTCGACGCCGAGGTCATGGACCAGGTCGTGGAGCTGCTCGCCGAGGTCGGCATCCCCGAGGCCGCGTCGCGCCTCGAGGAGTATCCCCACGAGTTCTCCGGCGGCATGCGCCAACGCGTGCTGATCGCCATCGCACTCGCGTGCCAGCCACGGCTGTTGATCGCGGACGAGCCCACCACCGCCCTCGACGTGACCATCCAGGCGCAGATCCTCGACCTCATCAACGACCTGCAGGAGGAGCGCGGGATGTCCGTGTTGTTCATCACGCACGACCTCGGGGTGGTTGCCGAGACGTGCGACCGCGTCGCGGTCATGTACGCCGGTGAGATCGTCGAGGAGGGACCCGTCGAGGAGATCTTCGCCAACCCGTCGCATCCCTACACGTACACGTTGCTCGAGTCGTTGCCGAGTGAGGACAAGGAGCGGCTGACGCCGATCGAGGGGCATGTCCCCGACCTCATCGAT
Organism: Halobacteriales archaeon; assembly: GCA_046543335.1. Taxonomy (GTDB): domain Archaea; phylum Halobacteriota; class Halobacteria; order Halobacteriales; family SKSH01; genus CAZCYF01. The sequence continues at coordinate 48,151 of JBKGZP010000009.1, read as the reverse complement.
CTACCCGATGGTTGCCACTTCGCCCCCCGGTGCCCGTGGGCGGTCCCCGAGTGCACCGAGGGCGAGATCCCGTACCTCCAACACGGCCCCGACGACGTCGACCACCGCTCGAAGTGCATCCTCGAGTCGTTCGACACCGACACCTACGGTGGCGAGCCCGCCCGCGGGCGCGTGCCCGGCGAGGTGGCCACCGGCGAGCCCCTGGTCCGCGCCAGGGGGCTCAAGAAGCACTTCGTCGAGCGAGCCGGGCTCCTCGACCGCGTGCTCGGTATCGAGCGCCAGGTCGTCCACGCCGTCGACGGGGTCGATCTCGACGTGCACGTGGGCGAGACCCTCGGCCTCGTCGGCGAGTCGGGCTGTGGCAAGTCGACCACCGGCCGGACCATCCTTCGCCTGCTCGAGCCGACCGACGGGACCGTCGTCTTCAGCGGGGTGGACCTCGGGGAGCTCTCCGGCGACGCGCTTCGCGAGCAGCGACGCAACTTCCAGATGATCTTCCAGGACCCGCTCTCCTCGCTCGATCCCCGGATGACCGTCGGTCAGATCATCGGTGAACCCCTCAAGATCCACGGCCTGCCGGAACCGACGGGTCCGGACGACGACCGCAGCGCCCGCGAACGCCGTCGCGAGCGCGTCGACGAGCTCCTCGAGGCGGTCGGGCTCGAGCCGAGCCAGCGCACGCGGTACCCGCACGAGCTGAGCGGGGGCCAGCGCCAGCGCGTGGGCATCGCCCGGGCGCTGGCGGTCGACCCGGACTTCATCGTCTGCGACGAGCCGGTGTCCGCCCTCGACGTGAGCGTGCAGGCCCAGATCATCAACCTCCTCGAGGACCTCCAGGCGGAGTTCGGCCTCACCTACCTGTTCATCGCCCACGACCTCAGCGTCGTTCGGCACATCTCCGATCGCGTCGCCGTGATGTACCTCGGCGAGATCGTCGAGGTCGCGGAGACGGAGACGCTCTTTTCGTCGCCGAAGCACCCCTACACCCGGGCACTCCTCTCCGCGATTCCCGTCCCGGACCCGACGGCGGACCGCTCCGGGCGCGTCATCCTCTCCGGCGACGTCCCGAGCCCGATCGACCCCCCAAGCGGTTGTCGGTTCCGCACGCGCTGTCCCCAGGTGATCCCGCCGGACGACATCGACATCGAGCAGACGGCCTTCCGGGCGGTCATGGACTACCGCCAGCGGGTCGAGGAGCGCGCGATCGACGTGGACGAAATCCGTCAGCTCGAGGCGGCCGACGGCGTCGCCACCGTCGCTGACGGCGGCGAGGCCGACGAGGCTGCCGCGGGGCTCCTGCACGAGCACTTCTTCGACGAACCCCTCCCCGAGGAGGTCGAGGGGGTCCTCATGGCGGCCCACGAGCACGTGGTGGCGGATGACTGGGAGGCCGCCGAAGCACGTCTCGCCGAGGCGTTTCCGACCGTCTGCGAGCGTGAGCACCCAGCTCTTGGTGGTGGCGACCACCCGGCGGCATGTCACCTCTACGAGTAGCGACTAGCTGTAATCCCCGCTTCAGACTCCGTTAGTCATATATCAATCCCCCCGATAATGAGGCCCATGGCATCGACGAGTGACACCGTTCGGCGCCGGACGTTCCTGAAGGTAATCGGCGGAGCTGCGGCAACGGCGACGGTCGCCGGCTGTCTCGGCGACGATGACGACGGTGAGCCGGACGACACGCCGACCGACACGCCGGGTGACGACACCCCAACCGACACCCCAACCGACACGCCGGACGAGGACGACACGCTGTTCGTCTGGGCGCGCGGATCAGACTCGTCCACCCTCGATCCACAGGCGACCACCTCGGGCGAGGACGCGAAGGTCATGCAGCAGATCTACGACCGCGTCATCGACTTCGAGCCGGGTGGGTCGTCCCTCCGGGAGGGCTTGGCCGAGGACTTCGACCTCTCGGAGACGACGGTCACGCTGACACTGCGCCAGGGCGTCGAGTTCCACAACGGCGACGAGTTCACCGCCGATGACTTCGTGGCGACCTACCGACGCTTCGTCGACGAAGACTACGAGGCGTTCATCGGCGACAACCAGTCGGCGTACGGGCCGTACCTGCTCGGCTCCGTCGACTCGGTGAGCGCCACCGGCGACTACGAGGTCCAGCTCGAACTCGCGAATCGCTACGCCCCGATGCTCGCCAACCTCGCCGTCTTCGCCCTCGCGGTGATGCCCCAGGGCCTCATCGAGGATGGCCACGACTTCGCCCAGGATCCGGTCGGGACCGGGGCGTTCGCCTTCGACGAGTGGGACACGGGCGACGAGCTCATCCGGCTGGAGGCGAACGACGACTACTGGGGCGAGGGACCACACGTGGATCAGCTCGTGTTCGAGGCCATCGAAGAGAACTCGACGCGGGCATCCTCGCTCAGCGCCGGTGAGGTCCACATCGCAGACGGCCTGGGAACGACCGAGATCGAGACGCTCGAGAACGAAAGTGGTGTCTCCGTGGAGCGGTCCGAGGGCATGTTGATCGGGTACATGGCGTTCAACATGGCCACGGTGGAGGAGTTCCAGGACCGGCGCGTCCGCCAGGCCATCAGCCACGCCATCGACACGGAGGCGATCGTCGAGAACATCTATCGCGGGTTCGCCACACGGGCCGACCAACCCGTCCCCCCGACGGTGATGGGCTACAACGAGGAGCTCGATCCGTACCCGTACGACACCGACGAGGCGGAGAGCCTCCTCGCCGAGGCCGGGTACGAGGACGGCTTCTCATTCGAGCTGGCCACGATGTCGAACCCGCGGCCGTACTTCGCCCAGCCGGTCCAGACGGCCGAGGTCGTTCAGGGCAACCTGGAAGACGTCGGCATCGACGTCTCCATCAACGACTTCGCGACCTTCGACAACTACCTGACGTTCACCGACGAGGGTGACCACGACGCGTGCTTCCTCGGGTGGATCTCCGACAACGGTGACCCGGACAACTTCCACTACGCGCTGTTGCACCCCGGGGTCTCCCAGGACGACGTGCCGGATGGTCAGGACTGGGTCAGCTGGGACACGGAGGGCTTCAACACGAGCAACGTCGCCGCGTGGGCGAACACCGACTACATGGACCTCATCGAGTCCGGTCAGGCCTCCTACGACATGGGGGAGCGCGAGGACCTGTACCTCCAAGCCTCCGAGATCGCCCACGAGGAGGCGCCGTGGGTGTACATGACCTACGCGGAAGAGATCCGCGGTGTCCGCGACGAGGTGAGCGGGTACGTCCTCGAGGTCATCGGGGGCCCCTTCCTCAACCTCGTCGACCTCGAGTGAAGCGGTAGGTCCTTCCCATCCCGGCCACGACCGACCGATAGATGGTCCAACGGCGGTTCCTGATCAAGCGGCTGCTGCTACTGATCCCGGTGCTGTTCGGGGTCGCGACGCTCGTCTTCGCGATCCTGCACCTGTCGCCCGGGGATCCGGCCCGCGTGATCGCTGGTCAGCGGGCCTCCCAGGAGATGGTCCAGCAGATCCGGGAGAGCCTCGGGCTCAACGATCCGATCTGGGTCCAGTACGTCCGCTTCCTGGTCGAAACCGTGCAGCTAGAGCTCGGCGAATCGTACATCATCCGTCGCGGCGAGCCGGTCGCTGACGTGCTCGCCACCCGATTCCCGATCACGCTCGAGCTCGCGCTGCTCGGGCAGCTGGCGGGCATCCTGTTCGGGATCCCCCTCGGAATCCTCAGCGCGGTCAAGCACGACACGATCACCGACCACGTGGGCCGCGTCATGGCGCTCGGTGGCATCAGCATCCCCATCTTCTGGAGCGGCCCGGTGCTCATCCTCATCTTCGCGGTCACGTTCGACGTGTTGCCGACGAGCGGCCGCATCGCGGTCGACTACCGGGTGCCCCGGACGACCGGGATGATCCTCCTCGACGCCACCATCGCTGGCCAGTGGGACGCCCTCTGGTCGGCGATGTCCCACCTCCTCATGCCCGTGGTCGTCATCGGCATCTACTCCATGGCGATGATCTCGCGGATGATGCGGTCGTCACTCCTCGAGGTGCTCCGGCAAGACTACATGCGAACCGCCAGGGCGAAGGGGCAGGGTTCGCGCATCACCATCATGAAACACGGGATGCGAAACGCGTTCATCCCCGTCGTGACGATCATCGGCCTGCAGTTCGGCGGCCTGCTCGGCGGCGCCGTCCTCACCGAGACGGTGTTCAACATCAACGGCATCGGCCGGCTCATCGTCCGGGCGATCGACGTGGGTGATTACCCCCTCATCCAGGGGACCGTCCTCCTGTTCGCCTTCCTGTTCACGCTGGTGAACCTCGGCGTCGACCTCACGTACAGCTTCCTGGATCCGAGGATCGAACAATGAGCACGGAGACCGAGACCCCCCCGCGACGCGGCTACGTGGACCGGCTGCGGGCCTCGCCGTTCCTCTCGGAGCTGTTTCGCAACCGGATCGCGCTCCTGGGCCTCACGATCATCATCCTCCTGGTCCTCGTCGGCGTCGGCTCCCGGCTCCTCTTGGACGTCGAGGCGCTCATGAAGCCACAGCTGTCCGAAGGGGGCACCTCCATGGCCGGCCCATGCGGGGAGCGAGCCCTGACCGAGATCTTGCCGGCTGCGTTCGACGGTTGCGCCCATCCGTTCGGCACCGACATCCACGCCCGTGACATCTTCCTCCGCACCCAGTACGGCGCCTGGTTGGCGCTCAAGTTCGGGACGATCACGGTCGTCACCGCGACCGTCCTCGGCGTGATCTTCGGCGTGGTCGCCGCCTACTACGGCGACGTGGTCGACAACACCATCATGCGCACGATGGACGTGCTGCTGGCGTTCCCGTCGCTGCTGCTCGCGCTGGCGCTGGTGGCCATCCTCGGCTCGGGGCTGTGGAAGGCCGTGCTCGCGCTGATCCTGGTCTACACGCCGCAGTTCGCCCGGGTCGTCCGCGGGGCCGCGTTGAAGGTCATCGAGGACGAGTACGTCGACGCGACGGTGGCCCTGGGGGCGACGGACGTGCGCGTCCTGGGGCGCCACGTGGTCCCCAACACCCTTGCGCCGATCACCGTCCAGGCGACGCTCACGTACGGCCTCACGATCATCGACCTCGCGGCGCTGTCGTTCCTCGGGTTCGGGGCGAGCCCCGGGACGCCCGACTGGGGGATCATGCTGAGCGAGGGCGTCGATTCCGGGCTGTACTCGGGTCACTGGTGGTGGTCGTTCTTCCCGGGGCTGTACCTCGCCATCGCGGTCCTCGGATTCAACCTGCTCGGCGATGGTATGCGCGACGCGCTCGACCCGCGGATGCGAAGCGCGATCGACTGAGATGGGGGTCCCACCCGATGGATCGTCGGCGCTCGGGCGGTTCGCGCCCCCGGCGGTCGCCCTGACCGTCGGCCTCGTCGTCGCCGCCATCGCCACGCCCGTCGTCGGCGTCGTCATCGGCGACCACCGCGCGGCGAGCTCGACGCTGTTCTCCCTCGCGGCACTCGTCCTCGGCGTCGGCGTCATCGGGTGGTCCGCCGCGGTCTACGTCGAGGACGGCTCGACGGCCATGCAGGAGCTCCTCGGCCTCGGGCGAGCGTGGCGAGACGGCGGTGGTCGCCGGGCGATGGCGGTCCTCGTCGGCCTCGCCGCGGGGGCGATGGTGGGCGTCGCGGTCGGCACGTCGCTCGCGGTCCGGTTCGGACCGTGAGGGCCCTCGAGGTCGACGATGCCTTTAATTCCATGAGCGCCGTGTCTCGACCCACATGGCCGCACCGGGTCGCCCGGCACTTCGCGACCTCTTCGACGACGCCCAGACGCCCCTGATCGGCCACCCGCCGCGGACCCACCACCTCGAGTACTACGTGGCCACCGACGGCTCGTACCGAGGCGACCGCGGCGGCCTCGGAGCCGTCATCGAGACCCACGACGGCCGCCGGGTGGCCCGGGTGGCCCGCTCGGACGTCAGCCCCGACAACAACGTCGCCGAGTACCGCGCGTTGCACCTCGGGCTCGACGTCCTGGCGACGCGCGTCCCGCCGTCCGCGAGCGTGGGCATCCTCGTCGACCACGACCAGCTGGCGCGAAACGTCAACGCGGTCGTCCTCGGCCAGGCCGATCCGGCGGGGAGCCGGCCGGCGGAGGTGGTGGTGCCACCGTCGGCGGGACACCACTGGCGGGGCATCCGGGCACGCCTGGCCACCGTGGGCGACGTCCGGGCGGCTCGCGTCGACGGTGCGACGAACCCCGCACACCCCCTGGCGAACGACCCCGAGGCGTACGAGCACCTCGGGCGCCGCCCCGACCGGTGCGTCATCGCGCGCACCCCGTGGCGACGCTCGCCCGACACGGTGCCGCCACCGTCGCGCGCCCGGGGCTCGCCGTCCGACTAGACGAAGTCGTCGAGCGATCCCTCGTCGCGAACCTGGGCGTCCACGACGGCGACCGCGGTCAGGTTGACGATGTCCTTGACCTCGTCGTCGCGCTGGAGGACGTGCACCGGCTTGGCCATGCCGACGAGCATCGGACCGATCGCCTCCGCGCCGCCGAGGCGCTGGAGCAGCTTGTAGCTGATGTTGCCCGCCTCGAGGTTGGGGAAGATGAGGACGTTCGCGGGCTCATCGAGCGTGGAGAACTCGTACGTCCCCCGCAGGAACTCCTCGACGACGGCGGTGTCGGCTTGCATCTCGCCATCGACGGGGAAGTCCACCGCCGGGTCGTCGCGCAGCAAGGCCGCCGCGCGCCGTGGCTTGGCGGTCCCCTCGTTCGTCACGCTTCCGAAGTTCGAGTACGACAGGAGCGCCGCCCGCGGCTCGACGTTGAACCGTCGGGCCAGCTCGGCGGTGTGGCACGTCACCTCCGCGAGCACCGCGGCGTCGGGGTCCTGGTTGACCGTCGCGTCGGCGCAGAAGATGACGCGGTTCTTGAAGGTGAGCAGGTAGACGCCCGCGGCGTACTCGGCGTCCGGGGCGGTCCCGATGACCTGCAACAGCGGACGAAGTGCCGAGGGGTAGTGGTGGGTCAACCCCGTCAGCATCGCGTCGGCGTCGCCGCGGTCGACCATCACGCTGGCGTAGTAGTTCGGATCGGTCACGAGGTCGCTGGCCTCGCGTCGTGTCACGCCCTTGCGCTGGCGGAGTCCGTAGAGGTGCTCGGCGTAGCGCTCGCGTCGGTCCGCGCTCGGGTCGACCACCTCGGGCTCGAAGTCGAGACCGAGCTCGTCGACGCGGCGACGAATGACGTCGGCGTCGCCGACGAGGACGGGCTCGGCGATGCCGTCGTCGAGGAGCTGGTGGGCCGCCCGGATGACCCGCGGCGTCGCGCCCTCGGCCAGGGCGACGCGCTTGGGATCGGTCCGGGCCTTGTTGTAGATCACGCGCATCATCTCCCGGCTCTTGCCCAGGCGGGCCTCGAGGCGCTCGACGTAGCGCTCGAGGTCGAGCTCGCGGCGCGTCGCACCGCTTTCGATCGCCGCCGCGGCCACCGCCGGGGCGACCTCGAAGAGCACCCGCGGGTCGAGCGGCTTCGGGATGATGTACTCGGGGCCGAAGCGGAGGTGATCGACGCCGTAGGCGCTCACGACGGCGTCGGGGACGTCCTCGCGGGCCAGCTCGGCGAGCGCCCGGGCGGCGGCGACCTTCATCGGCTCGTTGATCTCGGTCGCGCGGACGTCGAGCGCGCCGCGGAAGATGTACGGGAACCCGAGGACGTTGTTGACCTGGTTGGGGTAGTCGGAGCGCCCCGTCGCCATGATGACGGTGCCCTCGCGCGCGGCCTTCGCCGACTCGTAGTCGATCTCCGGCTCCGGGTTGGCCATGGCGAAGATGATCGGGTCCGACGCCATCGAGCGGACCATCGCCTCGTCGACGATCCCGCCGATGGACAGCCCGACGAAGACGTCGGCGTCGACCATCGCGTCAGCCAGGTCGCCCCCGGGCCCCGGTCGGGCGAACGAACGCTTGTGGGCGTTGACCGCCTCGGCTCGCTCCTCGGTGATGATGCCGCCCGAGTCGACCATCGTGATGCGCTCGGGGTCGACCCCGAGGGAGGCGTAAAAGCGGGCGGAGGCGATGGCGCTCGCGCCCGCCCCCGAGAACACCACGTCGACGTCGTCGATGTCCTTCCCGGCGAGGTCGAGGGCGTTCAACAAGGCGGCCCCGCTGATGATCGCCGTCCCGTGCTGGTCGTCGTGGAAGACCGGGATGTCGAGGCGCTCGCGCAGGCGTCGTTCCACCTCGAAGCACGCTGGAGCGGTGATGTCCTCGAGGTTGATGCCGCCGAAGGTCGGTGCCATGGCGCTGACGACCTCGACGATGCCGTCGGCGTCGGTCGCGTCGACCTCGATGTCGAACACGTCGATGTCGGCGAAGCGCTTGAACAGCACGCCCTTGCCCTCCATCACCGGCTTGGCCGCCTGCGCGCCGATGTCGCCGAGGCCGAGGACCGCCGAGCCGTCCGAGACCACCCCCACGAGATTCCCCTTCGCGGTGTACCGGTACGCCAGTTCGGGGTCGTCCTCGATGGCCCGACACGGGGCCGCGACGCCGGGAGAGTACGCCAGGCTGAGGTCGCGTTGGGTGCTCGTCGGCTTCGTGGTCGCGATCTCGATCTTGCCCGGAGGGTCCTCGGCGTGGTAGGCCAGGGCGTCCTCGTCGAGTCCCATAGCCCGAGGGAATGCGAGGCCTCCTATAAAAGGTCCGTGGCCTGGGGGTTCGACGGTCGTCGAGCGACGACGGGACCGCCATCGCTAAATGGCCGACTCGGCAACCCTCGAACGTGCAGACGCACATCGATCGGCGCGCGCTCGGCCGACGCTACGCCCGCCACCTCGCCGTGACGACCGCGGCCGCCACCTTCGCACTCATCCTGCTCGGCGTCTACACCGCGGCGACCGGCTCCGGGCTGGGCTGCTCGGCGCAGTGGCCCCTCTGCGACGGCGGCCTCCTCCCGCAGTCGGTGCCGAGTCTCATCGAGTGGCTGCACCGGTTCGTCGCGCTGATCACGGGCGGGCTCATCCTCGGCCTCGCCTACGTCGGCTGGCGCCACTACGACGAGCGTCGCATCCACCTCGCGCTCGGCCTCGCCGTGATCGCCCTGCCCCTGCAGATCCTCCTCGGCGGGGCGACCGTCGTCGAGTACACCCCGGTGATCCAGACCGCCCACCACGCGGCGGCGCTGGTCATCTTCACCGCGGTGCTCGCGGCCACGCTGTGGATCCTCGAGGCCGGTCGCTGATCCGCGGCCGCGCCGGCTACCCGAAGGCCCCGAGCGTGACCGTCCGGTTCCCGCGGAGGTACGTCTCGATGCGGTCGCGGTCCCACCCGAGCGGCGAGACGACGCTCTCGCACGCCCGGACGAGCCGGTCGCGGTAGAAGCTGGCGTCGTAGCCGGCGTCGAGGGCCTCGAAGTGCAGGCGCACGCGATCGGTCGCCTCGGGGTCGGCGTCGACGACGAGGTAGCGCACGTCCTGGCCGGGGTGGCGCTCGACGCCGAGGGCCTTCGAGCGCGCCATCGCCGACGCCGGCAGCGTCCGGTGCTGGTAGGCCGAGAGCGGCCGGCTCAGCCGGCTCAAGACGAGGAGGTCGGCCGGCTCGACGTCGCCGCGCTCGAGCCGGGCGAGGTCGCGCTCGAGGCGGTCGCACACGGGGGCCGGCTCGCGATGGCGGTCGAGCGCCTCGACGTACGCCCGCTGCGCCTCGGCGACGAACGGGGCCGTCGAGCGCTGGCGGGCCTCGATGCCGCGCAGCTTGTACCCGCCGTCGTCGCGCCTGCCGAAGTACTTCGTCAGCGCGCCGGCCTCGCGGCCCCGGCGCGGGACGAAGCAGACCCATTCGTAGCGACCCTCGGGGTCGAGGTCGATGCCGACCTCGTCGGTCACGTCGTCGGCGATCGCCCCGACGGGCTCGGGGTCGTCGGCGACCGGCTCGACCCAGAGGCTGTCGACGATGCCGTGGACGACGCGCCAGCCGCCGGCCTCGAAGCGCTCCTTCGCCCGGAGGAGGATGTCCCGCGCGTAGGCGTTGATCGCCTCGTGGCACTCGATGCGACCGAACTTGCTGTTGCGGTAGCCCTGGTAGCCGAAGCACGAGACGAGGATCCACTTGAGCGCCCCCGACCGCGAGCGCAGCTCGGCGACCCGCTCGGGATCGTCCGCCTCGGCCAGCGCGGCCTTGATGGCCGCCCGGTCGTCCAGGAGCGGCTGGAGCACGTCCGCGAGGAAGCCCCGCTCGGTGCAGACCGCGTACCCGATCTCCGGCGCGGTGCGGTGCTCGGCGTCGCAGTCGCACCGGATCGTGTCCGGGCTGACGTTGTACTCGCAGATGATGCGGGGGTACAACGAGGCGAAGTCGACCTCCACGACCCCCTCGTGCAGGCCGACCTCGGGGGCGAAGGTGAACCCGCCGCGGTCGGCGGCGTGCAGCGTGCGGACGTCCTTGAACGCCTCGGGCTCCCACTTGTTCCAGGGGACCAGCACGCCGCGTTCGAGCGCGCGACGGGTCTGGATGGCCGTCAGGACGGTCCCGATGCTCGCCCAGCCGGTCTCCTCGAGCGGTCGGTGCGAGCGCTCGACGAGGTCGAGGATGCCCGCGAGGCTCGTCTCGTGCCAGAGGAAGCTGTTCGAGGTGTCGAGGACGACCCGCCCGGGGACGTGGTACCGCGGGGCCTTGTAGCCGACCTGGCCGTAGCTCTCGTAGGTCGTCCCGCCCGACAGCCGCGCATAGCCCGGGAGGCGACCGAGGCGAAACCCGTCCCGGCCGAGGGCCTCGGCGCGCTCGAACGCCAGCGGGACGAGCTCGGCCGTGTCGACGACGAGCACGTCGGGGTCCGTGCGCTCGATCGCGCGCTCGAGGGTGTCCAGGGCGCGCGCCTCGTCGCCGTCGACGGCCTCGTCGCCGACGACGAGCCCCTCGAGGGTGCCCGCCGCGACCGCCGGCTGGCTCAGCTCGAGGCGCAGCGCCGTCGGCTCGCGCGCGGGGACGGGTGAGGTGCCCGTCTCCAGGCAGTAGCGAAACTGCGGCGTGAGGTCGACGTTGAACAGTCGGTAGGTGCCGGTGGGGGTGCCGTCGGGTTCGTGGCGGTGGCGCACCTCCCGCGCGAACGGGCGCACGTCGGCCAGGCGCTCGAGGTCGACGCGCAACACGGGCGCGCGATCGTCGTCGTGCAACGAGGTGTACCACCGCTCGCGGGCGACCTCGACGACCTTCGGGTCGCCCGCGAGGGCCCCCGCCAGGTCGTCGTCGCGTTCGGTCGGGCCGGCGACGTAGACCGAGGGGGCGTAGTCCTTGACCCGTCGCGCCGTCGCGCCCCCGTCGACGAGCGACCACGCGCGCACCCCGCCGTCGTCGAGCGCGTCGACGGCGAAGGCCACGTCAGCCCTCCGCCCGCCGGTCGAGCTCGCGCTCGTGGGCGAGCAGCATCGACAGCAGGACGACCGCCTCCGGATCCGTCCCGTTGTAGTAGGCGGCGGCATCGGCGTGCTGGCGGGCGCGGTCGAACAGGCGGTCGAAGTGGCCCTGATCCTCCGCGCGCAGCCCCCGGCGGTACGGCTGCAGGGCCGCCTCGTAGCGGGTGAGCAGGTCGCGGTAGGTCGGGTCCGTTCGGCCCATCGGCGGTCACCCGAGGGCGGCCTGGACCGGCCGCTCGACGGCCGCGAGCGGGTCCGGGTCGTGGCGGCCGAGCAGGTCGACCCAGTACGGGATGGTCGTCTGCCAGAACCCCGGTCCGCGGTAGGCGGTCGTCCGGAACGCCTCGGCCTCGAAGGCCGTGCCGAGGTCGGTCTCGCGGGCGGTGATCGCGTGATCGGCCCGGGCGGCGATGCGGTCGGCGAGGGCGGTCCCACCGGTGGTGACGAGCACGGGCGCCTCGGCTCCGAGCGCCTCGAGCGTGTCGAGGACGTCGTCGAGCAGCGCCTCGGCCTGGTGGGCTGGCACGTCGTCGTCGGCGTACAGCGCGTCGAGGCACGGGGCCACGACCAGGGCGGGCTCGAACCCGCCGGTCGCGACCTCGCGCACGAGGGTGTGGTGCTGGTAGGCGGTGAACGCCCGGGCGACGCGAAGGGCCGCGCGGGCGCGGCGGCCCCCGGCCTCGCGCAGCGCGTACGTCGAGGCCGCGTTGCGGGCGTCGATCCAGTAGCCGCGGCCCTCGGCCCCGGCCAGGTCGGCCAGCGCCAGGCGGTGCAATGCGCCGGTTCGCGGGTCGGCCGCCTCGAGGTGGGTCAGGCCCACCGCGAGGGTCGGCAGGTCGTCGGGTGGCTGAGCGGTCATGGCAACTCCCGGACGACGGGCTTGCCCGGGTGGGTGGTTAAGCGCGCGCCGAGGATGGCGGGCGAAAGTAAAAGTGCGCCACCGACCGCCCCGCGCTCACCGGCCGCGGGGGACGTCGAACGGGACGAACAGCCCCTCGCCGATCGGATCCGGCACCTCGGAGACCCACGCGTACTCGCCCGGGGTGAGCGTGACGTCGACGTACGCCGTCGCTGGCAGTGCTGCGGGCCACATCGTCTCGACGCCACCGAGGAAGGTCGTCGGATCGCTCCCGTCAGAGACCAGTTCGCCCGGGGCCATCCAGTTCATCCACCCGTTCACGTCGTCGGCCGTGGTACTCCCCTCGAGGCGGATGAGGTGGGCGTCGTGGCCGAGGAGGTTCGGATACGCCTGTTGCTCCTCGATGTCGATTTTGACCGTATGCCGACCGGGTCGGCCGATCGCGTCGGTATCGAAGACCATCCCCCCGTTGTCCACGGTCAACGCGAGGTCAGCTCTCGGTGGTGAGGTGCCTGCTGGACGGTCCCTCACCGTGACGTGCTCGATCATCCCGTGGTACGAGTGGAAGTCCTCGTAGGGCGGGTTGGACTCCTTCACGTAGCATTCGACGATGTACTCGCCGGGTGCGAGATCGATCGTGGTCTTCGCTGTCAGACCGCCCGCGGTCAGTCCCGTGCCTCCGGCAGGGACGACCGTACCGAACCAGTCAGGGAGGGTCGGGTCGTGACGCGGTGTTTCTCCCAACAAAAGGTCCATCAATCCCTGGAAGGGGATCGTGACCTCCTCGACGTAGTACTCGAGCAGGGACTGCCCCTCGGCGGGTTGGAAGTCCTCATGGTCCACCGGAACCTTCGCCGCGTAGACGAAGTGGGAGTGATCGGTTTGGTTGTCGAAGATCAGCGTGGTCCAGCCGGCGTCGATGACCGACCGGTTGAGCTCGAATCCGTGCTCACCGGTGTGGTGATCGTGGTAGGCCTCGATCGCGAGCACCTGCTTGGGACCGCGAGAAGGAGTTGCTGGAGGTCCCGGGCGCGCACCCGCGCGGCCGGCGAGCACGCCCCCGCCGGCGATGGCACCGATGGTCTTCAATGCGGTTCGTCTGGACTGGGTCCGCTGCTGGTGTATTGGCATGGCGTTCGGGGTCCGGTATCGCCACCGGCTCACCGCGAGTCGGTGGTGTTGCCGATGACGTCCGCGGATCGCCCACGGCGCGTGACCGGGGTCCCGGCGGACATCAGAACAGTTCAGGGGCCGTGCCGGCAAATATATTATCTGAATGATATTTCAGTCGGCGATCGGTCTGATGTCAATTTTAGACACCAAGTTGAAACTTCTGCGAGGACTCACCCGAAGTCGCCGAGGCCGGACTGCGTCGGGGCGTCCTCGGCAGACTCGGCCGCCTCCTCGGGGTCGTCGTCGGCCGCCTCTTCGACGACCACCTCGGGCTCGCCCACGCGGGCGTGCTCGACGATGCGCGCGACCTTCTTCGTCTCCTCGCCGCTGCCGGTGAGGTGGCTCACCTCGCTGGCGTCGAGCTCGAACGCGGCGGCGACGGCCTCGGTGAACGCCCGGGGCTTGCAGTGGTGGGTCATGGCCGACACGAGGGGCAACACCTCCCGCCGGGCCGTCGCGACGCTCATCCCGCCAGCCTCGGCGATCCGTCGGGCGATGGCGTCGCGCCGGCCCCGGGCGCCGCGCGAGCGCCCGAGTCGGCCGCGGTAGCCCGGCGGACCGTATCGGGTCCACCCGCCCTTCGACCCGGCGCGCGCGCTGGCGACACCGGCGCTGAGGTGGTTCGTCGCGTAGCGCCAGTAGGTGTAGTTCTGGGTCGCGTGCACGCGGCCGAGCCACCGGTCGGCCAGCGAGAGGTGGTGGTAGGCGTCGGCGAGTTCCGCGCCGTCGAAGTCTCGCGGCACGTTCTCGTCGAGCCACGCGAGCAGGTCGTCGGGCGTCTCGTCGACGCGGTAGGCGGCTCGCTGGGCATCGCGCGGACCGAGCTCCTTGATGACACCGTCGAGGAAGGTGAAGATGTCGTCCGTGCGGTCGCGGTCGCCGGTGACGACGTCATCCACGCCGAGCTCGTCCCGACCGGCGGCGATCGCCTGCAGGTCCTGGATCGCCGACCGGAGGTCGCCGCTGGTGCGCTCGGCGATGCGCTCGAGGGCGGCCTCCTCGAAGTCGATGCCCTCCTTGCGACAGATGTCCCGAAGCACCGGCACGATCGACCGCGCGGTGACCTGGCGAAACTCGATCTCCCGACAGCGGTTGCGAAGCCCCCGGGACATCTCGTAGAACGCGTTCGCGATGAGTACGACCGGCTGGCCGGCACCGTCGACGAGGCGGGTGATGGCGGCCGTCCCACCCCGATCGACGTTGCCGTGGAGGTTGTCCGCCTCGTCCAGGACGATGAGGCGGCGACCGCCCGCCCCCGCGGTCAGCGTCCCCGACTTGGCCGCCTCGCCCGCGATCGACTCGATGACCCGCCTGGTGCGCTGGTCGCTGGCGTTGAGCTCGACGACCGGCCAGCCCCTCTCGTCGGCGAGCGCGAGCGCGCTCGAGGTCTTGCCGACGCCGGGCGGGCCGTGCAGGATGACGGCCTCGCGGTGGTCATCCCAGGTTGTCGCCCACTCGCGCAACTCGGCGACGGCGGCGTCGTTGCCGCGCACCTCCTCGAGGGTTCGCGGGCGGTACCGCTCGGTCCAGTCGGCCATCGGTACCTAGGTGGGTGGAACCGCGCTTAGTGGTTGCGACCCGCGGGCTTTTGCGCCCGCCCGACGAAGGTCGCTCATGGCCGAGCCCAAGCTGTCGGCGACGCAGCTCGAGCGGTACGCCCGCCAGCTCGTCCTCGACGGGTTCGGCGCCGAGGCCCAGGGGGCGCTTCGGGCGTCGTCGGTCCTCGTCGTCGGCGCCGGCGGCCTGGGCTCGCCGGCGGCGATGTACCTCGCCGGCGCGGGGGTGGGCACCCTCGGCATCGCGGATGACGACGTCGTCGAGCGCTCGAACCTCCACCGACAGGTGCTCCACGCCGAGGCGGACGTCGGTCGACCGAAGGTCGATAGTGCCGCCGACTGGGTCGAGGCGCACAACCCCGACGTGACCGTCGAGGCCCACGAGACGACCGTCTCCCCCGCAACCGCCGAGGCGTTGCTCTCGGCGTACGACCTGGTCGTCGACGCGAGCGACCGGGTCCCCACGCGCTTTCTCGTCAACGACACCTCCGCGCTGGTGGGCATCCCGTTCGTCCACGGCGCCGTCCACCGCTTCGAGGGGCAGGTCGTCGCCTTCGACCCCGCCGGTGGGGGTCCGTGTTACCGCTGCCTCTACCCCGAGGCGCCGCCGCCCGAGGCGGTGCCCGACTGCGCCACGGCGGGCGTGCTCGGCCCCGTGCCGGGCGTCGTCGGGTGCCTCCAGGCCGCGCAGGCGATCAAGCTGCTGGCCGGCGTCGGCGAGCCCGCGCTGGGTCGCCTCCTGGCCGTGGACACCTTCCGCTTCAACGTCGACCGGATCCAGGTCCGCGCCAACCCGTCGTGCCCGGTCTGTGGCCCCGACGCCAGCGTCGACAGCCTCGACGACGTGCGCTACGAGGACCGCTGTCGGGTCGAGTCGGCGGACTGAGCGCTCATTCAGCGAGGAACGTCGCCATGCCAGCCAGCGCCTCCTCGGTCTGCACCTGCTCGACGAAGCGCCGTCGCTCGCGCTCGAGGCCCTCGCCCACCGCGTCGACGTCCGGTCGGAGGAGGGCCATCGCGTTGGCGAGCGCCCCGGGAACGCCCTCGGCCACGTCGACGGCGGTCGATCGGGCCCTGGCCCCCGGGTCGGTGACGACGGCCGACCCGAGCCCCCACGCGACGGCCTCCTCCGGGTGGACCGTCCGGTCGGTCGCGAGGACCTCGGCTGTTCGGCGACGGCCGATGCGCTCGGGCATCAGGGCCGTCCAGCCGCCGTCCGGGCTGAATCCCACCGTGGCGTAGTACGGCGTGATGGTCGCCGCCGGGTCGAAATGGACGACGTCGCCGCAGAGCACGAGGCCCACCGATCCCCCGTTGACCTGGCCGTCGACGGCGACGACGATCGGCACCGGTGCCCGGAGGAACGTCCGGATGACGTCGTTCAACGCCCCGACCAGGCGATCGGCGTACGCGCCCCCGTCGTGGCGGTGGTCGTAGATGGCGCGCACGTCGCCGCCGGTGGAGAAGGACGCCCCCGCGGTCTCGAGGACGACCGCCCGACAGCCGTCGCGGTCGAACGCCGCGTGCGCCGCGGCGTCGAGCTGGTCCAACAGCGCCGGGACGAGGCTGTTGTGGCGCTCGGCACGGTCGACGGTGAGCACCGCAACGGCCCCGTCGTGCTCGACCTCGACGAACGACTCGGGGGTCACGTCAGCGCTCCCTGAGGCGGCCCCGCTCGACGTTGCCCGCGGGCGTCCGCGGGAGCTCCTCGAGGAACGTGACGTGCTTCGGGACCTTGTAGCCGGCGAGGTGGGCCCGACAGTGGGCGAGGACGTCGTCCGCGTCGAGGTCCCCGTCCTCGATGGGTACGACGAACGCCCGGCCGACCTCGCCCCACCGCTCGTCCTCGACGGCCACCACGGCGGCCTCGTCGACGGCCGGGTGGTCGTGCAGGACCCGCTCGATCTCGGCCGGGTAGACGTTCTCGCCGCCGCTGATGAACATGTTCTTGAGGCGGTCGACGAGGTAGTAGTGGCCGTCCTCGTCCACGCGCGCGACGTCGCCCGTGCGCAGCCAGCCGTCGACGAAGTCCGACGCGTTTGCCTCGGGACGCCTCCAGTACCCCGGCGTGACGCCCGGGCCGCGCACGAGCAGCTCGCCCTCGTCGACGTCGACGAGGTCCGACGCCTCTGGGTCGACGACGCGCGTCTCGACGAACGGCGACGGCATACCGATCGACCCGGCCTTCTCGAGGGCGTGCGCCTCGTCGATGAGAAAGAGCGTGGGCCCGGTCTCGGTCATGCCCATGCCCTGGCGGATGACGATGTCGTGCTCGGCGTAGCGCTCGAGCAACGCGACGGGGAGGCGCGCGCCGCCGGAGCTCCACGACCGCACCCCGGACAGGTCGCGCTCCGCGAAGGTCGGGTGGTTGATCAGGGCCTTGTAGATCGCCGGGACGCCGAAGAAGACGGTCGCCTCGCGCTCGAGCAGGTCCAGGGTCTGCTCGGGGTCGAACGTCCGGGGCACCACGACGGTCCCGCCGACCATGAGCGCGGGGTTGGCGTACAGGTTCAAGCCGCCGGTGTGGAAACAGGGCAGGACCGTCAGGACGGTGTCCTCGCTGGTGAGGCCGACCAGCGTGCCGATGTTGAGGTGGTTGTAGACCACCATGTCGGCCGTCTGCTCCACCCCCTTGGGGAGCCCGGTCGTGCCCGAGGTGTACAGCAAGCCCCAGGTGTCGCGCCGGCCCCGGTCGTGGTTGGCGATCGACCGCCCGCTCGCGCCGGACAGCAGCGCCTCGTACGCCCGGTCGTCGCCGAGCGGGTCGTCCGTCGCCACGAAGGTCTCGACGACGCCGAGCTCGCGAAGCGCCTCGACCGTCTCCTCGAACGCCCGGTCGTACACCAGCACCCGAGGCTCGGCGTCGCGGAGGTGGTGCTCGAGCTCGCTCGGGGTCAGTCGCCAGTTGAGCCCGACGTATCGCGTGTCGCTCTTCCAGCAGCCGTAGATCGCCTCGAAGTAGACCGCGCCGTTGCTCGCCAGGAGGGCGACCCGGTCGCCGGGTCCGAGGCCGAGGTCGTCGGCGAGGGCCTCGGCCAGCCGACTCGCCCGCTCGTCGAGGTCGGCGTAGCTGTACGTCCGGTCGGCGTCCGGCTCGACGATGGCCGTCGCGTCTGGGTGTCGGTCGGCGCGATTGGCGAGCCAGTCCATCGCGGGCGTGGACATACGCACGCCCGTGCGCCGGCCGACGGCATCAATCGTTCCGTCGGTCGTCGGCCTCGACCGCGGCCTGGTAGCCCCGTCTCGCCGCCTCGAGCAGCTCGACGGAGACGCTCTCGTCGTCGGTGTGCGCCTCGTCCCGCTCGGCGGGGCCGACCACGACGGTGGCGCTTCCGGCGCGCGCGAGCCAGCTCGCGTCGGTCGCGTGGGGCTTGGTCACCCCCGCGACCTCGACCCCCTGGGTCGTCGACAGGGCCTGCTTGACGGTGGCGGCGAAGCCGTCGTCCTCGCACGCCATCGGCGGCCAGTCCTGGTCGACGCGCCACTCGACCCCGTCGAGGTCCGCGATGGCCCCGGCCACATCCTGGTGGGCCCCGGGAACCGTGCGCTCGTCGAGGGTGACCTCGCAGCGGTCGGGGACGACGTTGTCCGCGGTGCCCGCCTCGATGCGCGTCGCCTCGAGGCTGCCGTGCAGCCGGTCGCCCGCGACCGTCGCCGACGGCGGGTCGAGCGCCCGGAGGCGTCCGACCGCCTCGATGGCCCGGTAGATCGCGTTCTCGCCGGCCTCCGGCGTGCTCGCGTGGCAGGCCACGCCCGTCGCGACGAGGGTCGACCCGCGTCGACCGCGGTGGGCGACGACCACGTCGAGGGCACCCGGCGTGGCGTAGCCGGCCGACCCCTCGCCGACGATCGCCCGGTCTGGCGCGAAGCCGCGCTCGACGGCGTGGCGGGCGCCGACGCCGCCGACCTCCTCGCCGACGAAGCTGGCGACGGTGAGGCGACCGGGGGACTCGGCGTCGCGAAACGCCAGGAGCATCGCCGCCAGTGCGCCCTTCATGTCGGCGCTGCCGCGACCGTAGAGCCGACCGTTTCTGACCGCCGCGACGGGTGTCCCGTCGGCGGCCAGCTGGGACGCCGCCGGCGGCACGACGTCGTGGTGGCCGACGAGGGCCAGCTCCCCCTCGCCGCCGCCCCGCGTGGCGAAGACGTTGCCAGCGTCGTCACGACCCACCTCGGCGCCCGTGTGCACTCGCAGCCAGTCCTCGATGGCGTCGCCGGCGGCGGTCTCGTCCTCGTGGCTCGGGATGGCGATCAGCTCGCGCGCGAGGTCGACGACCTCGGACATGGGCGCCGCTTCGCCGTCGGGTGGGGTAAGGTCGTCGCCGGCCAGGTGGACACCCTTTTGGACGGCCGCCGTCAACCTAGCGCATGAACGTCCTGCCGGACACGAGCGTCATCGTCGACGGACGCGTGTCCGAGAAGATCGACGACGACACCTTCACCGACGTGCGGGTGCTCGTCCCCGAGGCCGTCGTGGCCGAGCTCGAGGCGCAGGCCAACGAGGGCCTGCCCGCCGGGTGGGAGGGGCTCAAGGAGCTCCAGCGCCTCGCCGACATGGCCGACGAGGGACGGATCGACCTCGAGTACATCGGCGAGCGCCCCGACGCGATCGCCAGAGGTGCGGCGGACGAGGGCGCGGTCGACGCGATGATCCGATCGCTGGCCGCCGACCGCGACGCGCTGTTTTTCACGAGCGACGTCGTCCAGAGCGAGGTCGCCCGGGCGAAGGGCATCGAGGTCGAGTACATCTCGCCGCGGCCGCGCGACGTCGACCACCTCTCCCTCGAGGAGTACTTCGACGACCAGACGATGAGCGTCCACCTCAAGGTCGGGCTGCGGCCGATGGCCAAGCGCGGCACGCTCGGCGACATGCACTACGAGGCCATCGGCGAGGCGCCCCTGGGCGAGGCGGCGCTGAAGGACCTCGCCCAGGAGATCGAGGACGGGGCGAAGGAGAGCTCGGACGGCTTCATCGAGCTCGACGAGCCGGGCATGACGATCGTGCAGTTTCGCGACCTGCGCATCGCCATCGCCCGCCCGCCGTTCTCCGAGGCGCTCGAGATCACCGCCGTCCGGCCGATCGCCGAGACCTCCCTCGAGGACTACCACCACGCGGACGAGCTCAAGGAGCGACTTCTCGAGCGCCAGCGCGGCGTGCTCATCGCCGGCGCGCCCGGCGCGGGCAAGTCGACGTTCGCCCAGGCCGTCGCCGAGTTCCTCAGCCAGCACGACTACGCCGTCAAGACGATGGAGAAGCCGCGCGACCTCCAGGTCGGCCCGGAGGTCACCCAGTACACCGCGCTGGCCGGCGAGATGGCCAAGACGGCCGACTCGCTGCTCATGGTCCGCCCGGACTACACCATCTACGACGAGGTCAGGAAGACGGAGGACTTCGAGGTGTTCGCGGACATGCGCCTCGCCGGCGTGGGCATGATCGGCGTCGTCCACGCCACGCGCGCGATCGATGCCCTCCAGCGCCTCGTCGGCCGCGTCGAGCTCGGGATGATCCCCCAGGTCGTCGACACCGTCGTCTACATCGAGGCCGGCCAGATCCACACGGTCTACGACGTGGTCACGGAGGTCAAGGTCCCCGCGGGACTGACCGAGGAGGACCTCGCCCGCCCGGTCATCGTCATCCGTGACTTCGAGACGGACCTGCCGGCGTTCGAGATCTACACGTTCAACCGCCAGGTCGTGACCGTCCCCGTCGCCGAGACGACGGAGGCCGCCTCCGGCGTCGACCGCCTGGCCGCAGGCGAGATTGAGCGAGCGGTGCGTCGCATCGCCACCGGCCCGGTCGAGGTCGAGCTCACCGGGGCGAACGAGGCGACCGTCTACCTCACCGAGGGGGACATCCCCGCGGTCATCGGCTCGGGGGGCGAGGTCGTTCGCGACCTCGAGTCGAGCCTGGGGGTCGGCCTCGACATCCAGCCGATGGAACACGCCACCGCCAGCGACCCGTCGGGCGACGGCGCGGCCGTCGAGCCCGAGGTCACGGGCCGCCACGTCATCATCCCCGCGGCCGACCACGTCGGCGAGACGGTCGAGGTCCACGCCGACGGCGACTACGTCTTCACGGCGACGGTCGGTCGCGGCGGGGACATCAAGGTCACGCGCGGCAGCGCCATCGCGGACGAGCTCGAGCGGGCGCTCGAGACGGGGCGCTCGATCAGGCTCGAGGCGGGCTAGCGGGGGTCACTCCGCGCAGGTGCCGGCGTCCGCACAGCCGCCGTCGGCGTCCGCGCGAGGGCTGGGGGTGAGCTCGTAGAGGCTCTGGCGGGCGTCGGCCACGTAGACCTCCTCGGAGACCACGCCGGCGGCATCGAGCCGCTCGAGGGCGTAGCGAACCGTCCGGGGCGACAGCATCGATTCCTCGACGATCTGCTTCTGGGTGAGCGGTCCGCCGTACTCGAGTACCTTGAAGACCAGCTTCGCGCTCGGCGGGAGGTCGCCGAGCTGCCTCTGACCGGACATCGTTACGAATCGAAAACCCCCAGGGGCATAAGTGTACGTCGGTGGGCGGCCGGGAGCGAACGGCTTTTGGCCCCGCCGCGGCGACGGAGGCGTATGGCGACCGACGCCGCCTCGGCCCGGCAGGACCACGTCAGGGCGGTCACCATCACCTCGGGGGCCGCCCTGGCGGGCGTCTTCGCCGCCGTGCTCTCGGGGGTGATCACCCAGGGGGTACCGGCCAGCGAGGCGGCCAGCGACATCAACGCGATCTCGATCCTCCTCATCGCGATCCTCGTCCAGCTGCCGCTGTACCGGATCATGGGCTACGAGGAGTTCGGCGGCGGGAAGGACGTCCTCTACGTGGCGTTCATGACGTTCGCGCTCTGGTTCATCACCTTCGGCATCGTCCTGACCACCGGGGTGACGTTCCTCTGAGCGACGATGGCCCGCGATAGCATCGCCGTCGTCGACCTCGAGCGGTGCCAGCCGGACCGGTGCAACTACGAGTGCGTCAACTTCTGTCCCCCCAACCGGACGGGCAAGGAGTGCATCGTCACCCGCGAGGAGCGCCACGGCGACGACCCCCACGAGGGCAAGCCGGAGCAGGTCTCCATCTCCGAGGAGATCTGCCTCGGCGAGACCTGCGGCATCTGCGTGGAGAAGTGCCCGTTCGACGCCATCCAGATCGTCAACCTCCCCCACGCGCTCGCGGACGATCCGATCCACCGCTTCGGCGAGAACACCTTCGAGTTGTACGGCCTGCCGGTCCCCGAGCCCGGCCGCGTCACGGGGGTGTTGGGCCCCAACGGTATCGGCAAGACCACCGCGGTGCACATCCTCGCGGGCGAGCTGATGCCCAACCGGGGGGCGTACGACGCCGAGCCAGCCTGGGAAGAGGTCATCGAGGCCGTCCGGGGCACCGAGTTGCAGGGCTACCTCGAGTCGGTCGTCGACGGCGACGTCGTCGTCTCTCGAAAGCCGCAGTACGTCGACCGAATCCCCGACCGGTTCGAGGGGACGACCGCGGCGCTGCTGTCGTCGACGGACGAGCGCGGCGCGCTCGACGAGCTCGTCGAGCGCCTCGGCCTCGGACCGGTCCTCGACCAGTCCATCCAGGACCTCTCCGGGGGCGAGCTCCAGCGCGTCGCCGTGGCCGCAGCGCTCTCGCGCGACGCCGACGTCTACTTCCTCGACGAGGTGACCCCGTACCTCGACGTCGGTCAGCGCATGACCGTCGCGCAGGTGGTGCGCGACGTCGCTTCGGCCGACCGCGCGATGCTCGTCGTCGAGCACGACCTCGCCATCCTCGACCTCCTGGCCGACGTGATCCACCTCGGCTACGGCGAGCCCGGTGCCTTCGGCGTCATCACCGACCCCCGCTCGACCCGCGGCGGCATCAACGCCTACCTGTCGGGCTACCTCGAGAACGAGAACGTCCGCATCCGAGAGTCGCCGATCGCGTTCGAGCGCCGCGCCCCCGGGACGGCCATCGCCGGCGAGACCCTCGCGACGTATCCCGACTTCGCGTTCGCCTACGGCGACGACGGCTTCCGCCTCAGCGCCGAGGCGGGGTCGATTCACCGGGACGAGGTCCTCGGCATCGTCGGCCCGAACGGCATCGGCAAGACGACGTTCGCGCGCGTGCTCACGGGCGACCTCGAGCCGGCCGACGGCCCGCTCGACCTGGACGTCTCCATCGCCTACAAGCCGCAGTACGTCGAGGTTGACCAGCCCCTGACGGTCGAGACGTTCCTCTCGACGGTGACCGAGCGGTTCGGGACGTCCGGCTGGGAGACGGCGCTCGCCCGACCGCTGCAGCTCCCGCGACTGTACGACCGCCAGCTACCGGACCTCTCCGGCGGCGAGCGCCAGCGCGTCGCCATCGCGGCCTGTCTCAGCGAGGAGGCCGACCTCTACCTCCTCGACGAGCCCAGCGCCCACCTCGACGTCGAACAGCGCGTGGGGGCGACCACGGCGATCCGGCGCTTCGCGGATCGGTCGGACCGGACCGTGATGGTCATCGACCACGACATCTACATGATCGACCTGCTGGCCGACCGCCTGCTCGTCTTCGACGGCGAGCCCGCCGAGCGCGGCCACGCCGGCGCGCCTGCGTCGATGCGCGACGGGATGAACCGGTTCTTGGGCAACCTCGGCGTCACGTTCCGTCGGGACGAGCGATCGGGTCGACCCCGGGTCAACAAGCCAGGCAGCCAGCTCGACCGGGAGCAACGACGCGCGGGCGAGTACTACTACGAGCCCGCCGGCTAGTCAGCCGAGCGAGCGCTGGCAGGTCCCACAGAGGGTCTCCTCCTTGCGGTCGACGTCGTGGACCGTCGGGGAGAAGCTCATGACGCACCGGGCGTTGTCGCAGTGCTCGAGGCCGAGGGTGTGGCCGACCTCGTGGACGATCTCCTTGCGAACGCGCTCGGAGACGACCTCGTGGGGGTCGCGCTCGGAGAAGCCGCCGTCGCTCGAGGTCTGCAGCCGCGCGGTCGAGACGACGCTGGCGCCGCCGTCGAGGTAGGCCAGCCCGAAGACGTAGTTGCGCCGGCGGTAGTAGAGGTCGGCCGGCGTCACCGCGAGGTTGGTGTCGCCGGTGCCGTGTTGGTCCGCCAGCTCGATGAGCACCTCGGCCCGGTACTGGTTGCGCCCGGGGTCGTACGCCCGCTCGGGTAGCTCCCGTGCGTCGCTGATGGTGACGTCGAAGTCGTAGATCGTCCGCAACGCGCTGGAGGCTTCGCGCTTGACCCGTGCCGGGACCTCCCCCACCGGCACGATGTCGACGAGCATGGCAACGCGTATGCCAGGTCGGGTCATAAACGTCCCGACGTGAGCGAGGTCCTGACACGACGGCTGCGGTCACACCGGCGCGTGCTCGAGGTGGGCATCGGCGGGCACACCCGACTGGCGCGGCGCCTCCTGGCCGTGGGGGTCGACGTCGTCGCCGTCGACGTCGAGCCCGTGGTGGTGCCGCCCGGCGTGACGTTCCATCGCGTCGACGTGGCCGCGCTGTCGCCCGCACGCGTCGCCCCGATCGACGCGGTCTACGGTCGCAACCTGCCCCCGGAGCTCCACCGACCCGCGGCGGACCTCGCCGAGGCGCTCGAGGCCCCGTTCTGGTTCACCACCCTCGGCGCCGACCCACCCGCGGTCGCGGCCGAGCCACGGACCGACCCCGAGGGGACCGTCTACGTCCGGACCGGTGGCGTTCCGGAGGAGGTTTAGCCGACGGCCCCGACCGGGGGACCATGCAGATCGCCATCGTGGGCGGCACCGGTGCCATCGGCGCCGGGCTCGCGCTTCGGTGGGCTCGAGACACCGACCACGCGATCCGTGTCGGCTCGCGCGAGGCCGACCGCGCCGCGGCCGCGGCGGATCGCTACCGGGGGCGGATTCGCGCTCGCGGGTACGACGTCGACGTCGAGGGGGCGGCGAACCCGGCCGCCGTCGACGGCGCCGACGTCGTCGTCGTGGCCGTGCCGCCGTACAGCGTCGTCGACGCCATCGACGCCGTCGCCGACCGACTGGCCGACGACTCGACGGTCGTCACCCCGGCGGTGGGCATGCGCAAGGAGGACGCGGGGATGCGCTACCACCGCCCGGACGCCGGCAGCGTGACGGCCCTCGCGCGGGCGGTGGCGCCGAGCGACGTCCCCGTCGTGGGCGCGTTCCACTCCCTGCCGGCAGATCGCCTGGCCGACCTCGACGACCCCCTCGGACTCGACACGGTCGTCGTCGGCGACGACGCGACCGCGCGCATGGCCGTCGCCGCGTTGGCGGAGGAGATCGACGGCCTGCGCGCGCTCGACGCCGGGCCGATCGAGAACGCGCCGGAGCTTGAGTCGCTGACGCCACTGTTGATTAACCTCGGGCGGTACAACGAGGACCTCCACGAGGTCGGCGTCCGGTTCGTCTCCCGCTAGCTCGGGATGGCCGCGCCCGCCTCGGCCAGGGCGGCCTCGATGGCCTCGCGCTGGGTGACGCCGATGAAGCGGTCGACGACCCCCTCGTCGTTCTCGACGACGATGGTCGGGAGCGAGCGGACCTGGTACTCGTTCGCGATGTCCGGGTTCTCGTCGACGTCGACCGGCTCGATCTCGAACTCGTCGCCCCAGTCCTCCTCGATCTCCTCGAGGATGGCGTCCTGGGTCTTGCAGGGCCCGCACCAATCCGCGTAGAAGTCCTTCAGGGTGATGGACATAGAACGCCCTCCGGTACCGGGCGACCCCGGTTAAGGGTTCCCCCTCCGGGGCGCTCCGAAACGTTTAGTGGGTGCGGCGGGAAGGGTACCCCCATGAGTTCGCGCGGCCAGAACAGCGGCGGGCTGATGTCGAGCGCGGGGCTCGTGCGCTACTTCGACTCCGAGGACACGAAGGCCCCTCGGCTCGACCCCCGAACCGTCATCGCCTTCGGCATCGTGCTCGGGATTCTCGTCCAGCTCCTGTCGATCGTCACGTGACCGGTCGGACAGGAGGTCTTTTCACCGCCCGCGACGCACCCGCACCCTAGCGATGGCACTCCGCGTCGGGGTCGTCGGCGTCCAGGGCGACGTCAGCGAGCACGTCCGCGCGCTCGAGCGCTTCGGCGAGCGAGCGGCACGCGACGTGGCGGTGACGGTCGTGCGCCGCGCCGGGGTGATCCCCGCGTGCGACGCGGTGGTGTTGCCCGGGGGCGAGTCCACCACCATCGCCCGCCTCGTGCACGACCAGGGGCTCGCCACGGAGCTCGTCGATCACGTCGAGGCCGGGAGAGCGCTCCTCGCGACGTGCGCCGGCCTCATCGTCGCGGCTCGCGACCCCCGAGACGACCGCGTGCGAGCGCTCGGCCTGCTGGACGTGGCGGTCGAGCGCAACGCCTTCGGCCGCCAGCGCGAGAGCTTCCAGGTCCCGCTCGACGTCGCGGGCCTCGACGAGCCCTTCCCGGCCGTGTTCATCCGCGCGCCGGTCATCGTCGACGCCGGCTCGACGGAGGTGCTGGCCAGCGTCGACGGCCGACCGGTCGCCGTGCGCGACGGACCCGTCGTCGGCACGGCCTTCCACCCGGAGCTCACGGGGGACGACCGGCTGCACCGCCTCGCACTGACGGGCGACGTCGCCCCCCGGCGGGCGTGAGCTTTTCATCACCCGGCCCCTCGCGGAGTGCATGGACGGCCACATCGACGCCGTTCGGGTCGCCCCCACCCCGGAGGGCGGCGTCCCGGTGGTGGTGCTCGGGGTCGACGGTGACGACCGGGTGCTGCCCATCTTCGTCGGCCTGCCCGAGGCGACGGCCATCGCGCGCGGCCTCGAGGCCGACGACATCGGTCGTCCGCTGACGCACGACCTGCTGCTCGACGTCGTCGAGGAGCTCGGCGGTCGGGTGACCGGCGTCGAGGTGGCCGAGCTGGCCGACGAGACCTACATCGCCGACTTACACCTGGCCACCCCCCGCGGGTCGGCGACCATCGACGCCCGCCCGAGCGACTCGCTGGCACTGGCCGCCCGCACGAACGCGCCGATCGCGGTAGATGAGGCCGTCTTCGAGGAAGGTGCACGCCCCCGGGCGGAGTTCGACGCGTTCCGCACGCTGCTCGAGGTCGCGGGCTCGCCGTGACCGCCGACGACCCTAAGCGACCCCCGCCCCAATCGACGCCCATCCGAATGCCCTTCGAGGAGCTTCCGACGGTACCGTCGGCCGACGAACTCGTGGACCGGGCGTTCTCCCGCGCAGCGCGCACGGGGCGCGCGAAGCACGGCGTCGAGGCCCAGCGCGCCATGCTGGATGTCGCGGGGAACGTCCTCTCGGACAACCTCGAGCACGTGGTCCGCTCGTGGCCGGACCTCGACGGCCTCCATCCGTACCACCGCGCCATCGCGGACGTGGTCGCCGGCGTGGACGACCTCCGCGAGCACCTCGGCGCGGTCGACTGGGCGGCCGGGCAGGTGACGGCGATCGCCGCCGAGCACCGCTCGCGCGTCCGGGGCGACGCCGACCTCGCCCGACGCCAGCGCAAGCAGGCCTTCGCCCGGATGGCGGACGTCCTCGAGGAGGTCGCCGAGGACCTCGAGGCGCTCGAGTCCGCCCGACGCGACCTCGCTCGCCTGCCCGGTATCGACCCCGAGGTGCCGACGGTCGTCGTGGCGGGCTACCCGAACGTGGGGAAGTCCTCTTTCCTCGCCGCGGTCACCCGAGCCCGGCCGGAGCTCGCAACCTATCCCTTCACGACGACCGCGGTCGGCCTCGGCCACGTCGAGGTCCACCACATCACCTACCAGATCGTCGATACGCCCGGCCTGCTCGACCGCCCGGCCGCGGAGCGAAACGACATCGAGCGCCGGGCGATGGTCGCCCTCGAACACCTCGCCGACGCCGTCGTCGTGCTGCTCGACCCGAGCGAGACCTGCGGCTACCCCATCGAGCGCCAGCTCGCCCTGCGCGACGAGCTCGCCGATCGGTTCGCTCGCGCCGGCGTTTCCGTCATCAGCGTGGCCAACAAGGCCGACCTGCCGGGCGAGGTCGAGGCCGACTACGCCATGAGCATCACCGAGGGCGAGGGCGTCGAGGCGGTCCTCGTCGCGGCGGTCGAGGCCGTCGGGTACGAGCCGGAGCTCCCCTCGCGGCGGGAGTAGCGCCGCCCGCGCGCGGCGTCGCCTCCGGCGGCGTTATGGGGCCGGGGGCCCCAGCGACGCCCGTGTTCGAGGGTCGCCCCGACCGGGCCGTCGAGATCGCCCTCCTCGGCCGGTCCAACGTCGGCAAGTCGACGGTCATGCGCGGGCTCACCGGTCGGGACGTCCCCACCGGCCGGCGACCGGGCGTGACGACGCGGCCGACGTTCCACGACTGGGCCGAGGGCGACTTTCTCCTGACCGACCTGCCGGGCTTCGGCTTCATGGCGGGCGTCCCCGAGGGCCAGCGCGAGCGGATCAAGACCGACATCGTCCGGTACCTCGAGGCGAACGCCGAGGCCGTCCTCGTCGGCGTGCTCGTCCTCGACGGCAAGGCGGAGGTGGAGATCATCGACCGCCACGCGGACGCCGGGGAGGCCCCGTACGCCATCGAGCTGTACGAGCTCCTCCTCGACCTCGGGATCCAGCCGGTGCTCGCGGTCAACAAGATGGACCGGGTGGACGATCGCGACGCGACGCTCGACGCCATCGTCGACCGATTCGGCCTCCCGCCGCCGTGGCAGCAGTGGCGCGACCGGGTGGCCCCGATCGTCGCCAAGCAGGGACGCATCCGCCCCCTGGTGGAGGTGCTCGGGGCGGTCCTCGAGGACGCCGGCCACGGTCGCCTCCGGGGGTACCTGCCGGACGCTCACCAGTAGGGGTTCTCGAGCCGTCGGGTCGCGCCGGTCCCGAGGGAGGTCCCGACGAGGACGAACGCGGCGACGAGGACCGTCCCGACGGCCACCGCCGGGCGCTCGGCGATGGACCATCCGAACCCGACGAGCGAGCCGAGGACGAACGCGGCCACGACGGCCGCCGCCAGGGCACCGAGCGCGCGCACGCGGTCCATGGCCTCCGGTGCGACGAGCGATCCCTTAAGTGAACCCCCGAGCGCGAAGCGTTTTGTGCCGCCGCGGCGAACGCCCGACCGCGGTGGGGTGGCAGAGCGGCCAAATGCGCCTGCCTTGAGAGCAGGTGGCCGAGAGGCCTCATGGGTTCAAATCCCATCCCCACCGTCCTTGCGAGGGGTCCAACGGCCTCCATCGACTGTGGTGTATACGCCGGGATTATCAGAACGAAGCTCTCACCACACCGGCGGCCGCCGCGACCCGTCGCGCCTCGTGCTCGATGAGCCGGCGTTTCAGCTCGATGCCACCGGGGGCGGAGTAGCCACCCAACGCACCATCCGACCGGACGACCCGGTGGCACGGGACGACGACCGGGGCCGGGTTGCGACCGCACGCCCGCCCGACCGCGATCGGGGCGGTGTCGAGCGCCTCGGCGATATCCCCGTAGGATCGCGTCTCGCCGTAGGGAATCCCCGCGAGGGCCGCCATCACGACGCCGGTGAACCCGGGTCGCGGGTGGACCCCGACGTCGAACGTGTGGCGTTCCCCGCGCTCGTACGCGTGGAGCTGGCGTCGAACCTCTTCCGGCGACGCGTCGACGACGTCGAGGTCGATGTCGACGACCGCCCCCAGGACCTCGAACTGCATCGGGCAACCCGTGTTCTCCCCCTCTGACGATGAACATTCCCCCCGGGCGGCACCCCTCACGAGTTAAGTGACCGACCGCCGACGTATCGCGCATGGACTGGCCGCACGACCCGGACGGCGACGAGGGCAGCGAGGGGGGTCGCAAGTACGGCCTCGCGGTCTTCGCGAAGAAGCTGGGCGCCCTCGAGTTCCCGGTCGACGCCGAGGACTGCCTCGAGGCCTTCGGCGACCACCCCGTCCGCATCGACCACGCGCGCGTCGTCGCCGCCGCGGACGTCCTCGAGGCGATCGACGACGGCCCGTACGAGACTCGCGAGGCGCTGCTCGCCGCCTTGGGGGCGGCGATGCGTCGGCGGGGTTGGTGGACCCTGGAGGCCGAGCGCTACGCGAGCGGGTAGTCGACGGCGTACCTTTTAGCCGGCCGCGACCGTACCGACGGACATGGCCCAAGCGGTGACGGTCCGCGAGGTCATGACCGCCGATTTCATCGGGGTGACCGAGGGGGAGCCCGTCGCCGACGTCGCCGCGCTCCTTCGCGAGCACCGCGCGGGGGCGGCCGTCGTGATCCGCGGCGGCGAGCCGGTCGGCCTCGTCTCGGCGACGGACCTCCTGGGCGTCCTCGAGACCGACGACCCGGACGAGCCCATCGAGCACTACATGCGCGCGCCGGTGACGACCGTCTCGCCCGAGGCGACGATCGCGCACGCGGCTGACCGCCTCGTCGGGACCGAGGCCGACCGGGTCGTGGTCGTCGACATCGAGGGGCTGGCGATCGGGTTGCTGGGTCCGCGGGACGTCCTCGCCGCGACCGACACGCTCCTGGAGGACCACCTGGCGCGGGCGATGTCGCCCGAGGAGGGCGGTCCGACCCGCCTGAGCGAGCAGGGCGTCTGCGAGTCCTGCGGCCGCCTCGCGGGCAGCCTCACGGAGGTCGACGGCGCGATGCTCTGTCCCGCCTGCGCCGCGCTGTGAGGCGGGCTCCGACAGGGCTTTTTGCCCCCCGGTAGCACCGACGGCCAGATGGCCGTACGGACCCTCGACGACCTCGACCCAGAGGGGCTCGCGGTGGGAGTTCGCATCGACGTGAACGGACCCCTCGACGGGCGCGGTCGCCCCGTCGGGACGCCCCGGTTCGAGGCCCACCGAGCGACCCTCGAGGAGCTGCTCGAGGGAGGCGCTCGGGTTGCCCTGTTGGCCCACCAGGGGCGCCCCGGCGGCGACGACTTCGAGCCGCTCGCGGCCCACGCCGACCGCCTCTGCGACCTCCTCGGCGTGGAGGTCGGCTACGTCGACGCGGTCTGCTCGCACGCCGCCCGCCAGGCCGTGCGCGACCTCGACGACGGCGAGATCGCCTGCCTCGAGAACGTTCGATTCTACAGCGAGGAGCCGATGCAACTGGCGCCGGAGCGCGCGGCCGAGACGCACCTGGTCGAGCGCCTGGCCCGCGTGCTCGACGTCTACGTGAACGACGCCTTCGCCGTGGCGCATCGCTCGCAGCCGAGCGTCGTCGGCTTCCCCCGTCGGCTCCCGAGCGTCGCCGGCCGACTGCTCGTCCGCGAGGTCGAGGCGCTCGGCGACCTGGCTGCGACCCCGACGCCCCGCGCGGCGGTCCTCGGCGGCGCGAAGGTCGACGACTCCCTCGACGTCCTCGAGCGGTTCCTCGGCGACGACCTCGCAGACGAGGTGTACGTCGGCGGGCTCGTCGGGAACGCCTTCCTCGTCGCGGCGGGAGCCGACCCCGGTCCGGCGACGCTCGCCGACCTCGACGATCGCGGGCTCGAACCGGCGGTTGACGCGGCCCGACGGGCCCTCGAGCGCTTCGGCGAGCGCATCCGTGTCCCGGTCGACGTGGCCGTCGACCGCGGCGACGAGCGTCGGGAGGTCGCCGTCGAGGACTTCCCGCTCGGGGGCGACGGGGTGCCCCGCGACGTCGGCGCCGCGACGGTCGAGCGGTGGCGCCCCCGACTGGCCGATGCCGGCACGGTCGTCGTCAACGGCCCGCTGGGCCTCGTCGAGGACCCCCGCTTCGAGGCGGGGACCCGGGCGGTCTTCGACGCGGCCGCCGCGGCCGACCGGTCGATCGCCGGCGGCGGCGACACCGCGACGACGATTCGACGCCTCGGCATCGACGGCTTCGACCACGTCTCCACCGGCGGCGGGGCCGCCATCGCCCTCCTCAGCGGGGCGCGACTCCCCGCCATCGAGGCCCTCGACGCATGCGCTATCGAACTGCCGACGTAGGCGACCACGACGGCGTGGTCGACCTGTGGATGGTTCTCGCCGAGGAGATGCTCGCGTACGGCAGCCGGATCGATCCCCCGGGCAGTCGGCCGGCGGTGGCCTCGCACCTGGGCGAGCGCCTCGCCGACGATCGCGTCATCGTCGCCGACGACGAGGGGTCGCTCGTCGGCCTGGTGGTCCACGCCCGGCGTGACGATCCCCTGGTGCGCACCGCGTCCGTCGGCGTGATCGAGTTCCTCTACGTCGCCCCGACGCACCGCGGCCGCGGGATCGGGTCGGCGCTGCTCGAGCGGGCCGAGTCTGTCCTGGCACCCGAGGTCGACGTCGTCGAGCTCGAGGTCCTCGAGGCCAACGAGGACGCCATCGCCTTCTACGAGGCCCACGACTACCGACCGGACCGACGGACCGTCGTCAAGGCGCTCGAGCCCGACCCGGAAAGCCCATAGCGAACACGGACCGTAGGGCCCACCGCCGACGCGCCAGGGGAGCTTGGGCGGTTCAAGCGCTCGATTTGTAATCGAGGGTCCGTGGGTTCGAATCCCACCCCTGGCTGGCAGAAACGGGGCTAAATTGGTACGAGTGGGGGGACATGTCTGATTTACGGTCACCGCAGGCCGGAATAGCTCCCTTCGCAATGTATGACTGGATGGTTCGAAAAATCAGCGACCCGACAGATGCCACTCCTCAACCGGATCCGAATCTGCTCTGACCGATGCGTATACACGCTCGGCCCACTCCCGCGCGATGGGTGAGGCGGTATCGACGAAGGCTTGCATCAGACCCGTCGTCTCATCGTAGCCTCCCAAGCCCACGCGGTCGTCGAAGAGCGCGAGCCCGTACGGGAGATTTCCTCTCGAGCGGACGGCCAAGCGGCCATGCTCGAGCGCGTCGCTCACCTGCGTGGGATAGGTATCAACCAGTTTATCGACCGTTTGAGGAAGATAGATGATCTCGGTGTCTCTCCCGTCGAACAGCTGCTGGTGGAACTCTCCGAGGGCCAGTGGCACCATGTGGGTCGTATTGAATCCGCGGAAGGATTCGGATTTCTCGACGAGCGAGATGAATCGGTCGACCGGTCGGTGGGGATCATCCGGTTCGGCCACGGTGACGGTCGCGTCGACGAACGGCTCGATGACGAAGTCTCGGTGGTCTTCACAGACGGCATCGAGAAGCGGGGTCAGCCGATGTGCGGTCCGTACATTCGCTTCGAACCGGAGGATTTCCTCGGCGATCACGGCACCCCGCCAGGTCAACCGGAATCGCCCGTCGACCTTCTCGATGAACTCCTGCTCATCCAACCACTGCGTATAGCGATGGCTCGTCGCCCGTGAGACGTCCAGCCGGGTTTCGATCTCCCGCCGGTCGAGCGGTTCTTCGAGCAACGCCTCGAGAACCGGTCCGTGCCGGACGATATCCCCCAACGTGTCCGTATCCACGCGATCGCCGGCGGCATCCAATCGAGCGCCTAGGTGACGGCGGTTCCGTTCGTTCTCGAGCAGCGACTCCAAGAGCGGCGACCCTGGTGGTGGGTCGGTCGACTCCGGCCGATCCTCGGAATACTCCATGGGACTCCCTCGGTAGGTACACGGTGGCAACCGATGTAACTCTAGCTCTCAAGAATCGGAACCGGTCTCACGTGGTGAAACGCGCAGCGCATCGTCGAACGCCGACCGATGGGTGAGGCCAACGTCCGTGCAGCCATCCCACGTTGCATGGACCACCCCCACCCAACCGGCGAGCGGATCGAACAGTTCAGCGTCGGCTTCCACGGCGACCTGATTCGTCCGGACGAGGCAACATACGACGACGCCCGGGCGGTCTGGAACGGAATGATCGACAAACGACCGGCCCTCATCGCCCAGTGTCGTGGCGTCGCCGATGTCGTCACGGCGGTGGATTTCGTGCGCGAAAACGATCTCGACGTGTCGATTCGTGGCGGCGGACACAACGTCGCCGGTGGCGCCGTTTGCGACGACGGGGTCGTCATCGACCTCTCTGCGATGCGGGGAGTCTGGGTCGATCCCGACGACCAGACCGCGAGGGTCCAACCGGGGGCGACGTGGGCTGACCTCGACCGCGAAACTCAGGTCTTCGGGCTGGCGACACCCGGTGGTGCCATCTCGAAGACGGGCGTCGCGGGGCTCACGCTAGGTGGTGGGCTGGGCCACCTCCGCGGCGCGTACGGTCTGACGTGTGACAACCTCCGCTCGGTTACGCTCGTCAGGCCGGACGGCGATACCATCACCGCGTCCCGGGACGAGAACGAGGAACTGTTTTGGGGCCTTCGGGGTGGCGGATGTACGTTCGGCGTGGTCACCGGCTTCGAGTTCGACCTCCACGAGGTTGGCCCGGACGTCGCGGTCTGCCTCGTGTTCTACTCCGCCGACCGGTTCGCCGAACACCTGCGCGCCTACCGGGAGTACGTCGACGCATCGCCCGACGAAGTCAGTACGATTGTCGTAAACGGAGTGATGCCCGACGACGAGCTCTTCCCGGCGGAGGCGGTGGACGAACCGAAAGTCGGCGTGCTCGGCGTCTACGCGGGGTCGCCGGAGCGGGGTGAGCACGTGATGGCGCCGTTGCGTGACCTCGCCGAGCCCGTCGTCGACTTGAGCGGGACGATGCCGTACGTCGAACTGCAGCAGCTGTTCGACGCGGATTACCCCGATGGGATGCGGTACTATTGGAAGTCGCTGTTCCTCGACAGCCTGTCAGACGCGGCCATCGATCGGATCGGCGACTGGGTGGAGACGGCACCCTCGTCGCTGTCGACCGTTGACCTGTGGGAGTTAGGCGGCGAAATCGCGCGGAGGGACATCGACGATGGCGCCTTCGTTGGCCGTCACGCGCCGTTCCTGCTTGCGGTGGAGGCCAATTGGGTCGAGCCCGAGGGTGACGAGGCCAACGTCGAGTGGGTGCGTGACTGTCTCACCGACATGCGGCAGTTCTCGGACGGCTCGGTCTACCTGAACTATCCGGGGTTTTTCGAGGAGAGCGACGACGCGGTCCAGACCACTTACGGGGCCGCCTATGAACGACTTGCCGCGTTAAAGGCCGAGTTCGACCCGACGAACCTCTTCAGCATCAACCAGACGGTCGAGCTGCCCAACCACGTCGAGGCGGACGAATGAGCGCGCGACCGGGTGCGGCGTCGAGTAAGTTTGTGGCGGTTCCGAGGCGGGTGTCAATGATCGTAGTGGTGTTGATCGGCCTCCTGCTGGTACTGCCGGTCGTCAGAATAGCCGCGCAGACCGTTGGCGAATCGGGGGCGATGCGCACGATTGGACTCGTCCTGGCCGAAGCTGCGTTCCTGTACGTTGGATACGGCTCGATTACGCGGGTGGCCGGCCCTGCCGTCCGTGGACGACTCGTGGGTGATTGATCATGGAACTCCTCGGTCTCGGTGCACCGACGATCGTCCTCTTCGTCGGCTTCGGCGCACTCATCGGCGTGCTCTTCGGGTTCTTTGGGATGGGTGGATCGTTCCTCGTGACCCCGGCGCTACTGGTGTGGGGGTATCCTGCTCACGCGGCCGTTGGGAGCGGACTCGCGTTCGTCTTCGGCACCAGCGTCATCGGTGCGCTCAGGCACCGTACCTACGGACAGATCGACTATCGGCTCGCGGCGTTGATGCTTCTCGGGATGACGGTGGGTGTCGAGATCGGGACGCGGATCGTGTTCCGGTTGGCGGAACGGGGCTCGGCCGAAACCGTAATCGGTGTCGCCTATATCGGTCTGTTGGCTGTCGCCGGTGTTGTGACCCTGCGCGATGCTCGCCTCGGGGGTGGTCGGTTCGACCAGTGGTATCTCGCCTCCACCGTCGAAGCGATCCGACCACCACCGACGGTACAATTTTCCGGTGGCCATAGACTATCGGTGTGGATTATCCTGTGTATCGGCGTTGGCATTGGTGTTCTCTCGGGAGTTCTCGGCGTCGGCGGTGGGTTCCTTCTCATCCCGGCGATGATGTATGGACTCGGTATTCCCATGACGGTCGCCGTCGGGACCGACGTCCTGCAGATCATGGTTTCCAGTGGCTATGGGGCGTTCGTCTACGCCGAGGAGGGCGCAGTTGTCCTCCCGGTCGTTGGGACGCTGCTCGCTGGTAGCGCCTTCGGTGCGCGTCTCGGGGCGGATGCCTCGGCGTTCGTCGACGAGGACGACGTCAAAGGTCCCTTCGCAATCCTGTTGCTCGTAGGCAGCCTTTCGGTGGCAGCGAAGGAACTCGGCGGGCTCTTGGGCCTGGATTCGTTCCATATCATCAGCATCGCCCTCGTCTTCGGCACCCCCGTCTTCGTTTGTATTGTCATCGTGCGCGCCGCGATTCGGAGCGTCAACCGTGGGTCGAAATCCAACCAGCCCATGAGGTGAGGGGGACGACCGAGGGTGTGACGGGCCGCCGCCACCATCCGAACCGTAGGGGCCACCGGCTTTGTC
The DNA here is from genome assembly GCA_046543335.1 of Halobacteriales archaeon. GTDB lineage: Archaea > Halobacteriota > Halobacteria > Halobacteriales > SKSH01 > CAZCYF01. Next base: position 11,938 of record JBKGZP010000009.1, on the reverse strand, counting down.
CGCCGACGGTGTGCATCGCCCCGGAACATGGGAGGTACACCCGGACCGATCGAATTGAGCGGCAACTCAACGGACTCGTGGATGGCCGCCGCTCGGCATGCGCTCGATGACGCAGACAAGACACTTGAGGGCATCAGCGGCACGGAAGTCGTCTCGCAACTCGCCCGCGTCGAGAGCGGACAGGTCGACCGGTTCACACCGACGAATCACGTCGCGTTCGGACTACGAGCTAGGGAACGAATCGCACCGTACGTGACGGCGTCTGCACCGACACCCACGGGACGTGAATTGGTGCTGACGGGCCGCCGGGCGACAACGGTCCAGCTGCGGCACGACGACCGGTGATACCTCACCACCGTGACCTCCGTCCGTTCGACGACCCCCCGATCGAACCGGTCGGGCGACTCCGGTCCGCCGCAACAACCATAGCTTGGTATGACCGCCTCCTCAGTGGTCAACATGGACGGCATCGCCCCCGCGCTCGTGACGCCCTTCGACCGGGACGGCCACCTCGATACCGAACGCCTCGAGTCGCTCGTCGGGTGGATCGAGGATCTGGGCGTCGACTTCATCGTCCCCTGCGGGTCGACCGGCGAGGCGCCGTTACTGACCGCCGAGGAGCGACGGACCGTCATCGAGGTCGTGGGCGGTGCCGGCGAGGTCCCCGTGCTCGCTGGGACGGGCCATCCCGGTCGCCGAGCGACCGTCGGGGCCACGGCAGACGCGGCCGAAGCCGGTGCCGACGCCGCGCTCGTCGTGACGCCATTTTACTACAATCACGACCAGTCGACGATCGAGGCGTACTACCGGTCGGTCGCCGACGCCAGCGACATCCCCCTCCACCTCTACTCGGTGCCGCCGTTCACGGACAGCCTGATCGAACCCGAGACGACGGGACGGCTGGCGACGCACCGGAACGTCCTCGGGATGAAGGACTCCTCGGGGGATCTCACGGTGGCCATGCGCACGCTGGATGCGACGGCGGATGCGGCGTTCGACCTCATGATCGGCAACGCGGCGGTGCTCCGACCGGCGGTCGCCGACGGTGCGTCCGGTGGGATCCTCGCGATCGCCAACGTCGCACCGGCACTCGCCTCGCGAGCGGCGGCCGGCGACGCCGACGCTCACCGAACGCTCGTGGAACTCAACGATAGGATACTGGCCCGCCACGGCATCCCCGGCGTCAAGTACGCCATGCGCCGCCTCGGCGCCCCCGCGGGCCATCCCCGCTCGCCGCATCGGCCGCTCGGGGACGCCGCCCGCGACGCGGTGGACGCGGCGCTGGCTGGCGCTGGCCTCCGGTAGACGGACGATGAACCCGGCGCTACTCGATGTGCCCCTCGGTGCGCAGCTGCTCCGCGTCGGCCTCGGTGTACCGCCACTCGATGTTCGCCTTCTCGTCCTGCCAGTCCCACGGTTCGACGAGGACCACGTCGCCCTCCTCGATCCACGTGCGATACTTCATGCGGCCGGGGATCCGCCCCATGCGGACCTCCCCGTCCTGGCAGCGGACCTCGACGTGGTTGCCCCCCAGGTGCTTGGTGACGACCGCGAACTGTTCGTTCCCGTGTGGCATCCGCAACGGACGCCGTTGAGACTCCTCCTCGGTCACATCCGGACGTGGGGCGGGCCCCGTTTAAGTGATTCGCGTCCCGTGATACCGACACCCAGGGCCGTCAGCTGATCGAGTACGCCGCCGCCGCGGCCAGCAGCACGACGCCGGCGAGTGAGATCAGCACCAGCCAGGTCACCGACCGCGGCTCGTCCTTGAGGTGCTGGAAGACCCCGGCGATGAGGGCCGTCTTCGCGACCGCGGCGAGGAGGATCGCCCCGGCGGCCGTCCAGTAGTCGAAGAGCTCGCCGAAGACCACCTTGGACACCGCCAGCACCATCAGCGCCACGTAGACCGCGGTGTAGACGCGCAGGGACGTCATCGTCGGACCCCTCCGTCGAGGCGGGGGCGGTCGGTCGGCGATCGGGTGGCTCGGTTGGTGTGCATCGGGCTCATAGGATGTAGAACAGCGGGAACAGGAACACCCACACGATGTCGACGAAGTGCCAGTAGAGGCCAACGTTCTCGACGGGCTGGTCGTCGTCGAGGTAGGCGCCCCGGTAGGCCCGCACCGCCAGGTAGGCGAAGGCGACCATCCCGATGATGACGTGGACCGCGTGCAGTCCGGTCGTGACGTAGTACGTGGAGTACTGGATGTTGTTCCCGAAGTTGGGCAGCTGGGCGACGAAGAAGTCGCCCGTCCAGCTCAGGGTCACCAGCGTGGTCACCATCTCCGGCAGCGAGTGGGCCTCGGGGAGCAACATCCCCCACTCCCATGACTTGACCGTCAGGAACGTCATCGCCAGCCCGAGCGTCGCCACGATGCTGGCGAGCAGGCCACGGCGGTTGCCCCGCTGGGCGGAGACCAGCGCGAGGATGACCGTGAAGCTGCTCGTCAGCAGGACGAGGGTGTTGACGAGTCCCGGCGTGGTCCCGTGGGTGACGTTCTCCCAGGCCGTCCAGCCGTGGTGGTACCGGATGAAGATGTACGCCCCGATGAAGGCGCCGAAGATGATGATGTCCGACGCCAGGAAGAACCACATCCCGAGCTTGTTCTTGTGGATCCCGCCGAAGGGCCAGCGCTCGCCCCACTCGGGTTCGGGTGCGTAGAAGTCCTCCCGGGCGAAGCCGACGGCGGCCGCGAGCGTCAGGACCGTCCCGATGATGGCGAGCCAGCCGTACAGCCCCGCCTGGGCACCGCCGGCGAAGCCGACGAGCGCCACGAAGACGGCCGCGCTGACCGCCAGCGGCCAGATGCTCGCGTGGTCCGGGTGGCGGTCGTGGTCGGCCTCGGTGACGGTGCCGCCGTCGGCGACGCTCTCGGGCTTGTCGCGGAACTCGAGCGCCCCGCCGATGTAGCTCGGGATGCCCGTCCAGTTCTCGAGCGGCGGCGGGGAGTCGACGGCCCACTCGGCCGTCCGGGAGTACTCCCAGGGGTTGCCCTCGGCGTCCGGCCCCCGGTGGTAGCTCCGGTAGAAGTTGTAGAACATGAACAGGAACGACCCGCCGAGGACGAAGCCGCCGACGGTGGCCATCTGGTTGTAGGCCTCGAACCCGGTGGCGTAGGTGAACACCCGCCGGGGCATCTCCCACGCGAGGAACATGGAGAAGTACAGCAGGTTGAACCCGACGAAGTAGGTCGCGAAGTGGGCAATCCCGAGGCGCTCGGAGTACATCTTGCCGGTGATCTTCGGCCACCAGTAGTACAGGCCGCCGACGAGGGCGGTCACCCCGGCGACCATCACGTAGTGGAAGTGCGCGACCACCCAGTACGTCCCGCGGAACTCGTAGTCGAGGACGACCGCCCCGAGGAAGACCCCGGTGATGCCGCCGATGATGAACAGGACCAGGGCCCCGAAGTTGAACAGGAACGGCGTGTTGAACCGGATGCGGCCCTTGATCAGGGTGTAGATCATCGCGAAGACCATCAGGTCGAACGGCAGCGAGATGCCGATGGTCGTCGCCATCATCAGCGTCTTCACCTCGAGGTTGATCGTCGAAAGGAACATGTGGTGCATCCACACGAGGAAGCTCTGCAGGGCGACGAGGACCATCGCCAGGATGACCCACTTGCGCCCGACCAGGCGGCGGCCCGTGAACGTCTGGAACGTCTCGAACATCACGCCCAGCGCGGGGAAGAACACGATGTACACCTCGGGGTGGCCGAAGAACCAGAAGAGGTGGCCCCAAAGCAGCGAGCCGCCGTAGACCTGGGTGAAGTAGATCGACCCGAGGATGTGGTCGGCCGCGAGGATCAACAACGCGGCGCCGAGGGCCGCGAAGGCGAACAGCATCATCCAGACGGTCAGGAGGATCGACCAGCTGAACAGCGGCATGTTCCAAAGCGACAGCCCCTCCGCGCGACCCCGGTGCAGCGTCACCAGGAAGTTGATCGTCGACACGGTCACCGAGGCGACGAACAGCAACAGCGCCAGGATGACCGACGTCGAGCCCGGCTCGGGCAACACCGAGGGGACGTTCAGGGGTGCGTACATCGTCCAGCCCGTCGCGAGCGAGCCGGCGTCGTGGAAGAACGAGGTCAGAAAGAGCAGCCCGGCGAAGAGGTACAGCCAGTAGCTCAACGCGTTGAGTCGCGGGAAGGAGAGGTCCTCCGCGCCGATTTGCAGCGGCACCACGTAGTTCGCCAGGCCGAAGGCGAACGGCGAGAGGAAGAAGAAGACCATGATCAGGCCGTGGGCGGTGACCGCCTGCGTGAACGACGAGCCCGACAGGAGGAACTCGCCGGACTCCCACAGCTGCAGGCGGATCAGGAGGGCGAGCGTGCCCCCGAAGACGAGGAAGAACAGCGACGTCACGATGTAGAGGATCCCCACGTCCTTGTGATTCGTCGTGACGAGCCAGCGCTTGATCGACGTCCGAGGCGGCAGTCCGTGGCTGTGTCCAGTCTCAGTCATGTCTGTGACTCCAGATCGTCAGGTAACTCGGCGGTCGCGTTCTCATCCCCAAGCGCGTCGTACCACTCGTCGAACTCCTCCTGGCTCAGGACGTAGATGGTCGCCTCCATGTCCGTATGCCCCCCGCCGCAGAGCTCGAAGCACTCCGCGAGGTAGGTGCCGCGCTCGTCGGCGACGAACCAGGTCGAGGCCGACTGCCCGGGGATGGCGTCGACCTTCACTCGCAGGTCGGTCGACCCGAAGGTGTGCCAGACGTCGCGCGAGGTCACCTCCATCTGGACCACCTCCCCCTCGGGGACGACCAGCTGGTTCGTCGTCGTCTCGTCGTTCTCGTAGGTGAAGTCCCACGCGAAGGTGTAGCCCTCGAGGTCGACCTCGAGCGCCTCCTCGACGTCGGTGGCCTGACCCGCCTCGACCGTGATGAGCGCGCTGTAGGCCCAGACGACGAGGACGATCACGATCACCGCGCTGATGCCGAAGGAGACGAACAGCTTCTTGCCACCCCCCTGCCCGCGGGGCAACTCGCCGAGCGAGGGCGGGTCATCCGGGTCGCCGTCGGCCGCGCTCGCGCGGTACTTCCACCCGTTGAGCAGCATGTAGGAGATGACGACGATCCCGACGATCGTTCCGAGCACGAGGAACACCGTGTAGATCTCCTCGAAGATGGAGGCCTGGGACCGGAACTCGTCGTCCACCTGGTGGGCGAGCGGGATGCCCTCCGCGAGGACGGTCGCCAGGTCGGCCATCGTCGCACTCGTTGAAGACACGATAGTGGGTGGTGACTGCCGCGCCCACTTATTGATTACGAGACGGCGTCCGGTTCACCGTCACCGGGGCGCAAGGCGGCCAGCGCGGGCAGCTCCTCGAGGCGCGACGCGTCGAGGGACGCCCAGTCGATACCCGTCGGTCGCTCGGGTCGCTCGATCGCGTGGAGCACCGTCTCCGGGGTCGCCACGTGGTCGACGGGGACGTCGTGGGGCGACGTCGGCAGCGGGTCCGGCGACAGCTGCCGCGGGTGGACGGTCGTGGCGACGTCGACCTCGCGGTCGATCCGGCCGAGTTCGAGCAACGCGGCGAACTCGAGGTCGCTGTAGCCCTCGCCCTTGCCGATGCGCCGACCGCCGCGGTCGACGGCCACGGACCCGACGACGACGGCGTCGACCCTCGGCACCGCTTCGGGCGCCAGCGCCCTGGCGTTCGCCTCGGCCCCACCGATCGTGGCGGCCTCGGCGGGGTCGTCGATCGCCGCCGGGTCGAGCAGCCAGAACGGTCGATCGCCACGAAGCCGCGGTTGGGCCATGAGCACGGCGATGCCGTCGCGAAGGGCCCGCTCGCGCACGGGCCGCTGGGGTGCGTCCGGGTTGGCCTTCACCACCTCGGCCGCCGCCCACCACTCGAGCGTCGTCAGGCGCTCGGCGGCCGCGTCCGCCCCGGCGAAGTTGGGGATGCGCCCGTGCGGCGGGAAGGGAAAGCGCGCGGCCCCCTCGGCCTCGAGGGCGTCCCAGACCGCCTGGCGGATCGCCTCCTTGTCGCCCATGCGGACGCCTCCGGCGCGGACCGAGGTGAAGGTGTCCCCGAAGCCCGTAAGGTCACGCGCGGGCTACGGCGGGTCGATGCGGGTCCCCCCGTCGGCCGACGCGGTCCTCGTCCGCTACGGCGACATCGGCACCAAGAGCGAGCGGGTCCAGCGGACGATGGAGCGCCAGCTTCGGGCGAACCTCGGGGTCGCCCTCGCGGCCGCCGGGATCGACGCCGACGTGGGTGGCGAGCGCACGCGACCGATCGTGACGGTCGCCCCCGGCGAGGTCGAGGCCGCCACGACGACCGTCGCGCGCACCATCGGCGTCGTGTCGGCGAGCCCCGTCCGCCGCGTCGAATCCCGCCTCGAGCCCATCCTCGAGGCGCTCGCGGCGACCGCGGTCGCGGTGTACGACGGCGGCACGTTCGCCGTCCGGGCACGACGCGCCGACAAGGCCTTCCCGTTCACCAGCACCGACGTCGAGCGCCGCGGCGGCGACGCCGTCTTCGAGGCCGTCTCCGGCTTCGAGCCGGCGGTCGACCTCGACGACCCGGACGTGACCCTTCACGTCGAGGCCCGCGCCGACGAGGCGTACGTCTTCGCCGACGTTGTCGCTGGCCCCGGGGGCCTCCCCGTCGGTACCCAGGCACCCCTGGTCGCGCTCGTCAGCGGGGGGATCGACTCGCCCGTGGCCGCCCACCGGGCGATGCGCCGGGGCAGCCCCGTCGTCCCCGTCTACCTCGACCTCGGGCCCTTCGGCGGACCGGACCACCAGGCCCGCGCCCTGGAGGCCATCGCCGAGGTGCAGTCCCGCGCGGGGACCGCCACCCAGCCGACGTACGTGGTCCCGGGGGGCGACGCCGTCGAGCGCCTCGTCGAGACCGTCGATCGCGGCCGGATGCTCGCCTGGCGTCGGTTCATGTTCCGCGTCGCCGACCGGGTGGCGGCGGCGACGGACGCCGTCGGCATCGTCACGGGCGAGGCGCTCGGGCAGAAGTCGAGCCAGACGGCGACGAACCTCTACGCGACCAGCCGCGTGGCGGACCGGCCGATCCACCGGCCGCTGTTCTCGCTGGACAAGGCCGAGATCACGGCGCTGGCCGACGCGCTGGGGACGTACCGGTCAGCGCAGGTCGATGCCGGCTGTCCGGCGCTGGTCCCCGAGCGCGTCGCCACGCGGATGTCGCCCGAGGAGCTGGACCGCCTCGAGCCCGACGACGTCGACGGGCTGGTCGAGGCCGCGTTCGAGGCCGCCGAGGTGCTCGAGCCCGAGCAGCTCGCGACGTACCGCTCGCCCCCCTCGCCGGCCTAGGTGCGTTTCGCCCGCTCCCGCTCGGTCTCGAACTCCGTCTGCACGCCGCGCTCGCGCAGGCGCTCGGCGGCCGCCTCGAGGGACGAGGCGTCGCGAACGACCTCGACGACCGTCGAGCGCTCGATTACGGTGGAGGGATCGAAGTAGTAGGTGACCGGCGTGGCGGGACCGACCTGGACCGTCGACGCGCCGCCTCTGACCGACCGCTGGCCGAAGGCGCCGGCCGCGGCCTCCACGGGGACGCGGCTGGCCTCGGTCTCGACGTCCTCGAGGAGCTCCTCGAGCTCGGCGCGCACCGCGGGAGTGATGCCCCAGGCGCCAAGCAGCGCGTTGGACCGGGCGAGCGCGGCGAACGCCGTCTCGAGCTCGGCCACCTCGAGCTCGCCGTCGCTGCCGTAGCCGAGGACGCCGAGCGCAGCTAGCCGGTCGACCCCGTCGAGGACGGCGAGCCCGACCGCGTCGGTCAGGGGGCTCACCACGCCCGGCTCGTCGCCGACGGCCAGGGCGTCGCCGCCGGCGTCGACGCCGACGACGGCCTCGATGGCGAGGTCCTCGACGACCGTGCCGACCGAGTCCAGTAGCGGCCCCACCCCGGCGGACATGTCGAGCACGAGGGTCCGGTTCTCGACGTGGGAGGCCACCCCGCCCTCGGGCAGCGGGACGTCGTCGATCGTGGTCGCACCGGGGTCGACGAGGCCGACCCGCTCGGCGATGGGGTCGACCCCGCGAAGCTCGTCGAGCGAGCGCGGTCCAGGCCGGACGTCGCGCGGCATGGGGACCCACGAGACGCCGCCGACGGTGACCTCGACGCCGACCGTCTCGAGCAGGCGCACCGTCGGGATGGCGCTGACGACGTCGCCACCGCCACCGAGCCCGAAGACCAGGGCGCGGTCGACGGCAGCGAAGGCGTCCAGTGATGGTTCCATCGATGAAGCGTCGAGCCCGGAGGCTGAAAGAAGCCGCGGTCGTCGGGAAAACCAGGGGTGTCGCCGCCGCCGGCTACCGTGGCCGGACGACGTCGGCGCAGTCCGGACAGGCCGCGTAGCGGGCCCGGTCGCCCCCGCGTTCGTACTCGATGAGGACGTGTCGGGGGGCGAGGGGGCGCGTGCAGCGCGGACAGCGTCCGATGCGGGACGTCGTTTCGGCCATGGGTGCTACGGGGTGGAGCGTGGTTGGAGCGGGTAGGGTGCCGGGAAGCGGCAGCTAGACGGTTTTCCCGGTCGGGCATATACCTCGGCCAGCCTTGGTGAAAGTGAAGGTACCCGGCCGCCCGCCCCTCACCGGTCCGCGCCGTCGAGGCCCTCGCCCTGGTAGGTGCCGTCGTAGCGCCCCCGGTGGTCGGCCCCGGCGAGCACGAACTGGCCGATGCGGGCGCCGTCGTCGATCCCGAGGCGGGCCCCGACGGTGAGCAACCCCTCGCCGCGGCCCTCGTAGCCCGTGTCCCAGACGGCCGTGTGGAGGGTGGCGCCGTTTCGAAGCAGGGACGATCGCGGCAGGATGAACCCGACGTGCCCCTCGGGGACGGCGATGCGCTCGGCGTAGCCGACGATGTAGCTCCCCGGCTCGAGGGTGTACCGCCCGTCCTCGGGCTCGTGGGTCCGCCGACCCCCGATCGACTTGCCGTCGATCCCGATCGAGCCCCCGCCGGTCGGGCGCTCGACGCGATCGAGGCCGATGTCGACCCCGTTGGGCTGGACCTGGCACGCCTCGACGGGCTCCACGTGCTCGGCGACGAACCGTCCCGATCGGAACATGGCCGATGCCCCGACGGACGTCGGGGTAAACGCCCCGGTTTCGACCGCCGTCTCGCCGGCTTTATTTACGTCACGGGCGGACCTTCGTCGCATGGGAGGAACCCTCGCGGAACGGATCCTGGCCGACCACCTCGTCGACGGCGACCTCGAGCCGGGCGAGGAGATCGGCGTCCAGATCGACCAGGTGCTCACCCAGGACACCACCGGGACGATGGTCTGGCTGCAGTTCGAGGCGCTCGGCCTCGAGGAGGTCCAGTCGGACCTCGCCGCGCAGTACTGCGACCACCAGACCTACCAGTTCGACTTCAAGAACACGGACGACCACCGCTTCCTGCGCTCGGCGGCGGGCACGTTCGGCGCGCACTTCTCGCGCCCCGGCAACGGCATCTGCCACCAGGTCCACAAGGAGCGCTTCGCCAAGCCGGGCACCACCCTGCTCGGCAGCGACTCGCACACCCCGACGCCGGGCGGGCTCGGCCAGCTCGCCATCGGCTCGGGCGGCATCGACGTGGCCGTCGCGATGGGCGGCGCACCCTACTACTTCGAGATGCCCGAGGTCGTCAACGTCCGCCTCGAGGGCGAACTGCAGGGCTGGGCGACGGCGAAGGACGTGATCCTCGAGCTGCTGCGCAGACTGACCGTCAAGGGCGGTGTGGGCAAGATATTCGAGTTCACCGGCCCCGGCGTGGAGACGCTGGCCGTCCCCGAGCGGACCACGATCACGAACATGGGCACGGAGCTCGGCGCGACGACGTCGATCTTCCCCACCGACGAGCGAACCCGCGACTACCTCGCCCGCCTCGGCCGGGAGGGGGACTACGTCGAGCTCCAGCCGGACCCGGACGCGGAGTACGCGGACGAGATCGTGGTCGACCTCTCGGAGATCGAACCGCTCGTGGCCGCGCCGTCGATGCCGGACAACGTCAGGCCCGTCCGTGAGGTCGCGGGGACGGACGTCTCGCAGGTCATCGTCGGCTCGTGCACCAACGGAGCATACGAGGACGTCCTCGCGTTCGCGAAGCTGCTCGAGGACCGACGGGTCGACCCCGCGACGGAGGCGATCGTCGCGCCCGGGTCGAAGCAGGCGGCCGAGATCCTCTCCCGCGAGGGGTGGACGGCCGAGCTCATGGCCGCCGGGGTCAACGTCTCCGAGGCGACCTGCGGCGCGTGCATCGGCGTCGGACACGTCCCCAGCAGCGACTCCGTCTCCGTGCGGACCTTCAACCGCAACTTCGAGGGCCGCTCCGGCCTCGAGGAGGACGCGGTCTTCCTCTCGAGCCCCGAGGTGGCCGCCGCGGCCGCGCTGGCGGGCGAGCTGGTCGATCCCCGCGACCTCGAGGGGCTCGACCTCGAGCCACCGGGCGTGGAGATGCCCGAGCGCTTCGACGGCTCCACGGCCGATCTGATCGCCCCCGAGGACGCCGTCGACGACGCCCCGATCAAGGGCCCGAACATCGGGGAGGTGCCGCTCAAGGACCCCCTCGGCGAGGCCGTCGGGGGCGAGGCGCTGTTGAAGATGGGCGATAACGTCACGACCGACCACATCATCCCCGCCAAGGGCGAGGTGTTGATGTACCGCTCGAACATCCCGAAGCTGTCCGAGTACACCCTGAGTCGCATCGACGAGACGTTCCCCGAGCGCGCGACGGCCGCCGGCGGGGGCGTCCTCGTCGCCGGGGAGAACTACGGGCAGGGCTCCTCCCGCGAGCACGCCGCCATGTGTCCCATGTACCTCGGGATCGAGGCGGTCTTCGCGCAGAGCTTCGCCAGGATCCACCGGGCCAACCTCTTCAACTTCGGCATCCTCCCCCTCGAGATCGACGCGGAGACCTACGAGCGCATCGAGCAGGGCGACACGATCGAGATCGACGAGTCCGACGTCCGCGGCGCCGTCGCCGCGGGCGCCGAGTCCTTCGACATCCGCGTCAACGACGACTGGTCGGCGACGGCCACCCTCGACGCCACCGCCCGCGAGCGCGACATCGTCGGCGCCGGCGGCCGCCTCCCGCACACGCGCGAGCAGTACTCCGGGGACGCCTCCGCCGTTGGCGACTGAGCCAGTACTGCTTTAGGCTCGCGTCGCCTTGGGTCGCCGGTGTCGGCGCCGTACCTCAGGCGGGTCGACCGGGGCGACATCACCGCCGTGGCGGCCCTCGAGCGAACCTGCTTCGCCGAGCCGTGGCCACCGGTGGCCTTCGCCCAGTTCGTGGAGGCCGAGGGCTTCCTCGTCGCGATCGATCCCGAGCGCCGCCCGCCGACCGGTGGACCGCCGGACGGAGCACTCGCGGGCTACGTCGTCACGACGCCCTCCTCGGAGGCCCCGACGAGCGTCGCGCACGTTCGCGACATCGCCGTCGCGCCGGCGTACCGGCGCCAGGGCCTCGCCAGCCGGCTGCTCGAGCGCTCCTTGGCGGTCTACGCACCCCGCGGGCTCACGCGCGTTCGCCTCGAGGTGCGCGCCTCCAACGAGCCGGCCATCGCCCTCTATCGGAAGCTGGGCTACTGCCCGACCCGACGAATCCCCCAGTACTACGCCGACGGCGAGACGGCCATCGTGATGGAGCGCGCCCTCGACAGTCCGGGGTGAGCCGTGACGGCCGGGGACCTTATGCCACCGCGCGTCCCGTGCGCGGCCATGGACGAGCCGTGGCCCGTCCTCGAGCGCGCGGTCGAGTACGAGACGGGCTGGTACACCGGCGGCTACGACATCGTCGAGCAGCCGGACGGGAGCACGAAGCGCTACTACTGGGCTGCGCTCGCGCCGGCGGTCGTCGTGGTGGCGCTGACGCCGGAGGCGGTCGTCTTCGTCGAGCAGTACCGCCCCACCGTCCGCCAGCACCACCTCGAGCTGCCGGCTGGGATCGTCGAGACGGGCGAGACCCACGT